>NZ_JBIBKK010000042.1:0-65983 GCF_042959105.1 Streptomyces sp. NPDC007917 | reverse complement strand
CAGTTCTACCGGGGCTCCGCTTCTCGCGTCCGCCGCTCTTCCAGATCAACCCACTTGCGGCCACGCCCAGACCCGTAACTTCATGGCCTTGGCCTAAAGGGCGCTGATCCGCTGGGCGCCGTCCGCGGCCCCGGGACGCGCGCTCGTCAGGTCGAGCCGCGGCCGGGAGGTGCGTACCGGGGCGAAGGTGATGACCGTGGGGGTGTCGGAGGAGGTGGCCCAGGTGACCTTCGCTTCGCGCACGGGGACGTACGCGTGTCCGTTCCAGGCGGACACCTCGACCGACGCGGGGAGGGAGTGCGTCGCGTCGATGGTGAAGGAGACCTCGACGCGGCCGAGGCGGCGCCTCTTGGCCCAGGTCACAGAGACCCAGTCGGCCGGGCGGGCCCCGTTGAAAGCGGGGAGCAGCGAGGTGGCCGCCTTGGCGGTGGCGTTGGACCAGCCCGTGGCCGAATCCCCGTCCAGCATGGCGGCGGGCAGTGTGGTGAGCGATCCGGAGTAGCCGGCGTCGGCCCGTGTGCAGGCGGGGTCTTCGGCGCCGGGCTCGGGGGCGAACGGCGGCGTCGGGGTGACCGGGCCGAGGTCCCGCCGGTGGCGCGGACGGTGGCGGTCGCCGTGCGCAGCCCCGCCGAGCGGGCGGTGACGGTGAGCGGCCGGCCTTGGTGCCGGAGCGGACGATGGCCAGGGCCTTGCCGTGGAAGGCGGTGCGGGAACTCGCCTGGTAGCGCTCCGCGCTCTCCTGGCGCCCGCTGTCGACACCGGCCAGTGAACCTCCGGTGACCTTGAAGGAGATCAGGTGGTCGGCGCCGGGCACCACCACGCCGTGGGCGTCGACCACTTCGGCGGTCACCAAACACAGCGACCGGCCCGTCGGCGTCCACAGTCCCGCGACCGGGGGTGAGCCGTACGGCGTGCGGCCGTCCCGCCGTACGCAGCACATCGGTGGCCACAACCCGGCCATCGCGCCGGGCCACGGCCTTGAGCTCGCCCGGTGTGAACGGAACCTTCCAAGTGAGGTGGAGTTTTCCGGCGCTGCCGTTGGGGCTGGTGTAGCTGCCGGGGTAGCCAGGGTGTACAGCAGGGGCTCGTCGAGCGACCACAGCCGCGGCTTGTCGACGGTCAGTTCCTGCGTGGCCGGGCGGGTGGCGGCGGCCTCGACCGCGACGGCGGAGCGGTGTGGGGCTCGGTTATTCATCGCTGCTGGTCAAACGCCCTGCCCCGGCATACAGAAGCTGCAACCATGTGTGGATGATCGTGTCGCTTCTGTACCAGGTGACTCGGCGTCTTCTCTCCGTCCCGGCAGTGCTTGTACGGCGGGACACCTCGAAGGAGGCTGAGCTTCTCGTCCTGCGTCACGAAAACGCCGTGCTACGACGCCAGGTACAGGCCGAGTACGGTACGAACCCGCGGACCGCCTGTGGTTCGCGTCCCTGTCCTCCCTGATCCCTCGCCGCCACTGGGACAAGGTCTCCCCCATCACCCCCAGCACGCTGCTGGCCTGGCACCGCAAACTCGTCGCCCGCCGATGGGACTACTCCCGACGACGCCGCGGTCCCGGACGGCCGCCCCACACAGACCGCCGCAGTGGCCCAACCTGGCGCGAGTTCCTCTCAGCACAGGCTACCGGCGTGATCGCCTGTGATTTCCTCCATATCGACACCATCGGCCTGCAACGTCTGCACGCCCTGGTCTTCCTCGAGCACCACACCCGGCGCCTGCACATCGCCGGTATCACCGCACAACCGACCGCAGCCTGGGCGACCCAACGAGCCCGCAACCTCACCATCAACCTGGGCACCCGCACGGACTCACTACGCTTCCTCATCCGAGACCGCGACAGCAAGTACACCGACGCCTTCGACGCCGTACTCCAGGCCGAGGACATCGAAATCATCAAGTCACCAGTCCGCGCACCCAAAGCCAACACCCACTGCGAACGAGTGATCGGCACCCTCCGCCGAGAAGTCCTCGACCACATACTCATACTCGGCGAAGCTCACGCCCGCCAGGTCCTGGCCGAATACCAGAGGCACCACAACACGCACCGCCCTCACCGGGCCCGACGCCAACTACCTCCCCAAGCCCACGAACAGCCACCCCCAGCCCTTGGGCCGACCAGCCGCCAAGCCCTGCGCACCCGCATCCTCGGCGGCCTGATCAACGAGTACAGGTAGGCCGCTTGACCAGGAGCAAGGATTATTCGAGCCCCACAGGGTCTGGTGACCGGGGATGACGTCATCGGCGCGATCGCAACCGAGCTCTTCCCCGAGGCCACGATCGTGACCGTGAAGAACGCCCACGGATTCTCGGCCACGGACTCTGTCGCGCCGAGCGTCGCGAGGGACCTCGTGCGGGAAGGAGCGGCGGACGCGATGGCACGCGCGTCAGCGCTGAGCTGTCCGCCGCCACCCACGTCCTTCGAGGTCGAGGTCGACATGCCCTCGCCAGTGGCTGCCGAGCTCGCCGCATGCATTCCTGCTTGTACCCGGACGGCCGATCGGACGGTGTCGACAGTTCTCACAACCGCCGCGGATCTCCTCGGATGCATCACCGTCTTGTACGAGCTCGCAGCGAGCAGCGAGCGCGCGCGCCAGGTGATCTCAGACCGACGGTGAAACCCCGCCTGTTATTTCCTCGATGAGAGTGCTGAGCAACTGTGTGCGAGCAAGGATCCACTTGGTCTCAGCATGCTCGTCTCGGGCGTGCGCACCGCCGCCGACAGCGCCCAGCCCGTCCAGGGTTGGCACTCCCATACCTGCGGTGAAGTTGCCGTCCGATGCCCCGCCAACCGTCATCTCCTCGAGCGGAGGATGGCCGAGCCGGCGTGCGATTCCTTGTGCCCGAGTGAACAGCTCCGCCGCCGCGCTCGATTCCATGGGCGGCCTGTTGATTCCGCCCTGCACCCGAATCGCCGCTCCCGCTAGAACCGGTCTGACAGCGCGTATCGCCCGGTCCACGCGATCCTGCTCTTCCGCGCTGCTCGCCCTGACATCGACCGCCACAGTCGCCGCCGCAGGCACGGTGTTGGGCGTCGTACCAGCGCTCATCACCGTCGGGGTGACGGTCGTGCCAGCGGCTGAGTCTGCAAGCTGGGCGATCGCCAGCACCGCCTCGGCGACTGCGATGGTCGCATTCACTCCCTTCTCCGGATCGAGACCGCTGTGTGAGGCACGACCGATCACCTCGACCTGGTAACGGGACACACCTTTCCGACCAGTCTTCAGAGCGCCGCCCGGGCCGGCCGCCTCCAGCACCAAGGCTGCCTCACATTTGCACGCTTCCTGCTCGATCAGCGACCGCGAACTCGTGGACCCCAACTCCTCATCGCCCGTGACGAGGAGCGTTACCTGGTCGAGGACTTCGGTGCCATGGCGCTGCCGCAGCCACGCGAGCGCATGGATCGCCTGGACAAGGCCAAGTTTCATGTCGAAGCAGCCCGGACCACGTACAACGCCGTCGGATTCGGAGTAGGGCAGCTCGTCCAACGTGCCGAGCGGCCAGACAGTGTCGTGATGCCCGAGAAGCATGACCTTCGGGTCCGCCCCGCGCAGCAGCACATGGTCGACTCCGTCGACGCTCAGGATCTCTGGCCGCCGCCCTATACGCTCGTCGACCAAGCCGGCAACCACTCGCGCAGAGCGGCTCACCGCGTCCAGTTCCGTCGAGGGCGACTCAGTACGAACGAGTCTGCTCAAATCGTCCAGGAGCAGCGGAAGCTGTCTGCTGTCTTCCCCGTCATGGCCGGACGCGATGTCAGAAGTAGGTACGGCTGCATGAAGCACCTCGTAGTCATCCGTGACGACTGGAAGCAGACGCCACATGTCAAATCTCGCGCAGGGGTTTGGCAGGTATCCAACTGAATGCCCGCGGGCGCAATCCATGAGTATTCTCGGGCACAGACGCGAAGTATCCGTTCGATTGAACAAAGACGGTCCGTCGTCTTCGGCCGCGCGACTGACGTCCAGGGACCGGAGAGCGTCATCGACTCGGTAGACGAGCCTGCGGATGCCCAGCGGCTCGCCCCCGGAATCTGCGCGCGGACTGTCGCCGACCATCAAGGTCCTGGCCGGGTCGGCACCCAGACGCTCGCAGGCAATGGCGAACAACACCGGATCCGGCTTGCGGAGACCCTCCTCGTAGGAGCACACGACCGTGCCAAGGTGCGGAAGTAGCCCGGCGGGATCGAGCGGCACACGGATGTCCCATCCGATGTTGCTCACCAACGCCGCGGGCCACCCCGGCTGTGGTCAGGCGCTTCAGGACATGGACCGCATCCGGGTACCGCTCCCACCCATCGGCCTCCATGTGCCGACGGTAGAGGGCCTGCGCTGCCTGGGGCCACGGAAGCCTGGCCCGCTCCAGGAGACCCCGGTAGCAGCCGCATGGATCTCCGGACCCAGCGCGCGGTGCCGCCACGCCGCGAGCTGGTCCGGTGTCAGATCCCGCACGGGTGTCGCCGGGCCAGGGAAACCTGCTGCCGCGGCCTTCGCCGCCCACGCCGTCTGCTCCTCCGCCCGCACCCGTACGCCGGCCTCGGCCAAGCCCCTCGCCAGCCAACGGTCCGCCGGCTCGGGGGCCATGAGAGTCCAGGCGAAGTCCCACAGGACCGCCGCCACCGTTTCCGTCACTTCGCCAGCCTAAGCAGCCAGCGACTGCCGCGTCTGCCGAACCGACGCTCAGCCCATCAGGCGACGCTACGGTGCCGACATGAGCATCGACGTCGTCACCGACTGCACCAATCCGGACGAGTGGCAGGCCTTCATGAGCAACGCCTTTGGCCGGAGCGTTTCTGAGGACGGCTGCTCATCGACACTGACCCACAGCTGGACCTCACGACGTGGGCACCAGCAGAGCGGCCCGGCTCTGCCTCAGCCGACCCCTGAGACGCGTTCGCCGAAGCGTCACCGTGACGCCTCCGCGAACGGATCGCCTTGCCTCTGAGGCCAAAGACGGACCGGTGACCTGCCTTTTCGAGGATCGACAACACGCACTCAGTTCCAGGGGATGGTGAGCCAGGGGCTGGCGGGGTCGGTGGTGAGGACGCGGTGCGCGGTGAGCATGTCCTCGTACCAGCTGCCGAATTCCTCCTCGTCGAAGTGCAGACAGCGTCCCAGAATGTAGGAGGCGGAGAAGTCCTGCCAGGAGCGGTAGTTCTGGCGGCAGGCGCGGCCAGCCGCGAGCACGGCCTGTTCGGCCTCCTGGAGCGTGCAGTAGCGGGTGGCCAGACCCCAGCGGGCCATGGCGGAGGCCCGTCCGTAGTCCCATGCTTCCACGGAGCGGACGAAGGCGTTGTCAGCCAGCAGGCCGTCTGCACGGAACCTGGCCTCGTAGCGGGCGATTCGTCCTATGAGCCGCTGTACTCCGACGACTTGGGCCTCGACTTCGGCGGCGCTGTCAGGGCGCGCCGGGAGGACCCCGTCGGGGGTGATCCGGGGCTCCGCGGCTTGGGCGGCGTTGTGGCGCAGTACGCGCTCGGCGACCTGCCGCCAGTGATCCAGTTCGACTGCTCCTGCGAAGTCGTGGGCAAGGGAGCGGCGGATGCTCAGCGTGAACTCCCACACCCGGCTGACCATGTCGGCGTCGAGTAGGCGCCTTTGGGTGCTGGCCCACTCCTCCCGGCAGGTCACCCCCCACCACTCCTTGAGTCTGCGCTTCGCCTCGTTGTAGCCGTTGCCGTGGTGGGCCATGGAGTTCCACAGCTCGCCGTTGTGGACGAAGAGCAGTGCCGCGCAGGCCAGGCCGTGCGCGACCGGACCTTGGAGGGGGCCGCCGACGGACAGGCCGCGGAGTTGGTCGTGCGGGTGGGCGTGGCCGCAGCCGCCGGTGCCGCCGTCTCCGTCGTCGGCGTGCTGTCGCCAGACGGCCCTGGCCTCCGGGGTGCCGGCGGGGAGAAAGGCTTCGGTGGGGGTGCCGGGGTTGATGGCGATCCAGGGCGCCTCCCGCTCGTCCCAGGCGCTCGCGTACCACTCCAGCGTCATGGACTGGAAGACCATCTCCGGGTCGGGCGGGGGGAGGATTCCCTCCGTGAACAGGGCCAGGTATTCGGCCTGTAGATGCGGGTTCCACTGCGGGTTGAAGCGGACCGTGTCGGGGCGGGCGTCAGCGCGGGCCCGCTGATCGGCGAAGAACAGGTCCGTATGGGTCGCGACCTCGAGATATCCGGCCCAGTCGCCGCGCGACTTCGCCTCCAGCAACCGCTGCTCGATGGCACTGGGCGGCTGCCACTCCTGCCAGTGCCATGCCTGCCACCCCCACACCGGCTGCTGCACGACCGGCTTTTTTGTCTTCCGCAACCCCATGCCGAACACGATATCGACTGCAAGATCAGCGCCATCGAGGCGGGTTGTCAGCGCTGGACGCGGCACACGACGGTGTCCGCGGCCTTGTCATGGAGGCACTGGCGGTACGGCCGGTCCCAAGCGCACCGCAGCAAGTTGACGATCCCCAGGACCGGCACGCCGCACCCGACCAGCACACAGGCCCAGCGCCACAGCGCCCGGCCGAAGCCCAGCCCGCCGCCGTCGCCCGGCCGGACGACCCGTAGCCGACACAGCTGTTTGCCCAGCGTGGCTCCGTACACCGCGGTGAGCACCGGCTCATACCCGCCGACCACAACTGCGAAGGCGAGCGCCAGGAAGCCGTCCCCGGTGTAATCGGCGAGCACACTCGCCAGGAACACCGCAGCAACGAGGACACCGATGTCGAGCACGCGGGCGGCCAGGCGGGCACCGAAACGGCCCACCGCATCCTCATCCGGCCCGACACCCCGGCGCTCGCCCACGTAGGGGACGCTGCGCCAGTCGGGATAGCCGTACCGGCTGTCCGCGTTCTGTTGTTGAAGCTCCACGCACGTGATCCAACAGCAGCGGCCGACCAGGTTACAACCGGGGCTCCCAGACGGCGCAGCGGTAGGCAGCTGCTGGAAGCGCGTGGATGACCGCCGAACGCTGCTGGCAGTTGAGCCGTTACTCCCTCCGATGTCCGACGGCCCTGCCGCGGCGGTCTGCCCCGAAGTGCGAGCACCACCCAGTACGAGTCGGCGGCCTACGCGTCGGTGCCACGGTGACCGCGGCCTACCTCAGCGCCTCAGGGATCCCAGCGAGCGTGACGGCCAGGGAGGCCGCGGACCTCGTCCAGCAGGTCGCCAATGGACAGCTCAACGTGCGGGAGATCGCGTCGTCATGCAAAGAGCGGAATCGCTGACCTGCAGGGTTCAGCGCTGACAGTCCACCTGCGAGGCACGCGCCACAACGACCGTCACCGCTGGTCAGACGTGGTGTACGGCCTGCGTCGCGTCGCCTGTTTCATCGCCCAAACGGCACGCCAACGAGCTCTCGCACGTCGACACCGGGCGTTCTACTTTGCGTAAACGAGGGTCTTCCACCCAGCTTGAGCGGCCTCCGAAGTGTCTGGGGTCGCCTTGGCAGGTTCCGTGCCGGTAGTCTCCTCCACCACGCTGAGCTTCCAATCACCGTTGGCCCAGATCAAGACGCTTCCCGTCACTTCGGTGTAAGACCGGGGTACGCCCCTGACCGACACCTCAACGTCCGACAGCAACCACACGGTGACTCTATTGGCGCTCGCCCCACTGATCTGATAGGCCCGGGAGGTACTGATGTAGTAGGTGCCATCGTCCGACTCCCCGTCGACAGGCAGCTGGTACTTCTTTCGGAGCCGCTCAGACGAATCCCGCAGCCCCAAGCCAAGCAAGTTCTTCTCCCGCGGGACGGCGATGACCCGCCCCTGCTTCTCAGCGGCGTCGGGAGTAAGCGGATCGAAGACGTCGTTGAAGCGTGCGATGGCCGAAACCGCGCCCTCGGGCGTGTGGGGGTAGCCCACAGGAACGCCGTCCTCGACCTCGCGCGGCGTGGGCACAACCGTCGGCGTCGTGGAACCAGTTGTCCGGTCCGCTGACCAGCTGGACGTGGCGCTGGGCGTGGGGACGTCCTTACCGGCTTGCTTGCCGTCAGAACCATCGCTCACGAAGGCGAACACTGCGGCGCCCATCGCTGCCGCTGCCACCAGTGCGGCGAGCATCAGCAGGCGGTCACGCACCTTTCGGCGGCGCTGAATGCGCTGGTCAAGGAGCACCGGGCCCCCTTCCGGTGCGTCGGTGCCAGGCGCGGATATCGCCGCGTCAGCCTGCCCGATGATGGCCGGGGCCTCGCCTTGTGCCTTCTGCTGATCACTCACCCTGGCAGGCTATCGAAACCGTTCACACATGATCCGGCGTTGGCCGACCGCGCCCGAGCGAATCACGGCCAGGCGGCGGTCACTTCACCGAGGCGGTGCCGCCCGCATCATGCCCCAGGGCTTGGATTGGTCTGGACTCTCGCCGCAGTGATCGTACTGAAGAGCTCACCCGGCGCTGATACATCGACCAGTCAGTGCATCGACCCTTCACACGGCCAGCCCGCCGCCTTGGCCGCGTGGGTCACTCAGCGGGCAGCACGGCCCGTCAGTTCCCACACGAGCGTGACCCTCGGAGTCGGCACTCACGCGGACGCCTACCTCGTTGCCGCTCTCAACCAGCTCGGCCGCCGACTGGAAACGGAAAACACTGACCGGTCCTTCGACGCCAAAGGGATACGCCTCTCTGCAAACTGGACGCATCACCATGCGTCCAGCCCACCGCCACGCCACTTGATCAACAGTGACTCCGCGAGGTCCATCTCGGCTGCATCCTCAAGGCCGGCGCAGGAAGGAACTTCAGGGGGGCCGTCCCGTATGCGATGCCGAGGATTGCCGTCCACTCGCACCCGCCGACCGCCGACCGCCGACCGGTGCTGGCGGCTGGACGACGACGCGCGGCATCCCGGCCATACCTCCAGCGTGCAGTCGCAGGCAGGCGCACGCACTCCGGGGCGCTCACCTGGAGCACAGCTGTGCGCCCTTCCGCACGACCTATCCACACGCCACCATTGACCCTCGCATCCACACTGGACCGAAGGGGGGAGCCATGGCAGGCAAGCATGAGAAGCCTGAGCCCGACCCAGGCCAGGGCACACCGCCGCCGGGGAACAGCGACGGCCAGGTACCGGCGCCGCCCCCTGGGAACGGCAAGCACAAGAAGTGACGGAGTACGACGAGCAGCGAGGCCGCTTGGCGGAAGCGATGGATGAGCGTGGGGCATGGCCCGCTCGGTCTCCATGGATCCGGCAGGCCGTCGACGCCCTGCCGCGGCACCGCTTCGCCCCTGACCGGCTCTGGCGTTGGAACGGCCGCGCCTACATCCCGGTCGACCGCGATGCCGACCCCGAACAGTGGGCGGCCGAGGTCTACGCCTCGCCGGACGCAGCTGCGGTCACCCAGGTCACGGACGGCGTGCCGTCGTCGAGCCTGTCGGCGCAGGGCGTGGTGGTGGACATGCTCGACTCGCTTCTCGTGGAGCCCGGTGACCGCGTGCTGGAACTCGGCGCGGGCACGGGGTGGAACGCCGCCCTCCTGGCCGAGCGTACGGGACCGGGGCGTGTGGTGAGCGTCGAGGTGGACGCCGAGCTGGCGGCGGCCGCGGCCGAGCGGCTGAAGGCGGCCGGCGCGGACGTGGCCGTTGAGGTCGGCGACGGCGCAGCGGGCTGGCCGCCGGGCGCGCCGTACGACCGGCTGGTCTCCACCTATGCCGTGTCCACGGTGCCGTGGGTGTGGGTGGAGCAGACACGGCCGGGCGGCCGGATCGTCACTCCATGGGGCCGCATGGGACACGTGGCCCTCACCGTCGCTGACGACGGCCGCTCCGCCACAGGGTGGATGCAGGGGCTGGCGATGTTCATGCCCGCCCGCGGCACCCGACCGGCGCTGGGCTGGCGGCAGATCCACGGCGACGGCCCACCCGACGACGAGCGGCCTTTCGGGCGCAATCTGCGCCCGCTGCGGGAGGACGCCCACCTGCTGTTCGCACTCCGCATCTACCTGCCCGACGTGCAGGTCACTACGGGCGTGGACGACGACGGGGTGAACGTGTGGCTCCATGACGGCGTCTCGTCGTGGGCGACGCTCACCACACTCCCCGACGGTCAGGCCCTCGCGTACCAGGGCGGCCCGCGGCGCCTCGCCGACGAGCTGGAGCCCGCGTGGGACTGGTGGGTGCGCGAGGGCGAACCGACGCTGTACGACTTCGGGATGACGGTCGAGCCGGGCCGGCAGTACGTATGGTGCCGGGACCCCGCCACCGGCCCGCGCTGGCCCGTTAACGCTACGGCGTAGCCCCTCCTCGGAGAAGAACCAGCGCCATCCCCACGCCAGAGCGCGAGGACGGAGACGACCCGGTGCAGCGACGACAAGTGCTGTCCTTGGCACTGACGGCCGCCGCAACAGCAGCGGCTCCCACCCGGGTCGGCGCCGGGACGCCGATAAGCGAGGCCGCGCCCGGCGACGTCCTGGCAGGTCGCCTGCGAGACGCCATGCTCGGCCTCCACCCGGCCGCTGGCCCGTCCACGCCCGACCTGCACGGGGAACTGGCGCGAGCCACTGCCGATGCCCACAACTGCCGGTACAGCCAGCTCGCCGTACGGCTGCCACGTCTCCTGAGCGCAGCCCATGCTGCACACGGGGGCCCAGCGGCTGGCGGCGTGCTGGCGCAGAGCTACCTGCTGGCCACCCGCATTTTGATCAAAATGGACGACGATTGGCAGCTTGGTTGGGTGATCGCGGACCGCGCGCGGCAGCTCGCCAAGGCCGCTGGCGATCCCCTGGCGATTGCGGAGGCAGCCCGGCAACTCGCGGTGCTGGCCCGCCGGGCCGGATGGACCGACCAGGCCATGACGATCGCCCTCTCCACCGCCGACGCGCCAGCCCTGCGCGACGCCGGGCCCGACGGCGCGGCCGCCCGCGGCCTGCTGATCCAGTCCGCCGCCTACACAGCCGCCCGCGCCCGCGACCAGGCCGGAATGCGAAAGCTGACCGCCGAAGCTGCCACCATCGCCGACGAACTCGGCGGAACCCGGCTGCGCCCGAACGGCGGGTTCAGCCGCGCCATTGTCCAGCTCCACCTGGTCTCGGCCGAGGACCGTGCTGGCGACCCCTCCGCCGCCATCGCCGCCGCCAACAAGCTCACGCCACAGGCGCTGCCCAGCACCGAGCGCCGCGCCCGTTACTACGTCGATGTTGCCGCCGCCTACGCCCGGTGGGGACGCCGCCAGCAATGCCTTGATGCCCTGCTGGCTGCGGAGTACCACGCTCCCCAGGAGGTCTATGGGCGTCCTGCGGTTCGCAGGCTCGTCTCGGGCCTGCTGGTCTGCGGCCGCACCACGTCAGAACTCCGGGGCCTGGCCGCACGAACCGGCATCCTCATCCGGTAGGGGCGCCGCGCGGCGCACACGCGGCAGGCAGTCGCCCACGGGTCCAGGTAGTGGGCAGTGCTGACCGGCTCGGGTCGGGCAGCCTCCAGGGCGGCCAGCAGGTCCCTTATCGGCTAGTGGGGGAGGCGGTGGCGGCGGCCTCGGCCAGCGCGTTGCGTACTGATCACCGAGCGGACCGGTCTGCCCATCTCCGTCGGGATGTCCGGCGCTAACGTTCACGACAGCCAGGCCCCGTTCCCTCTGGTGAAGGGCATACCTCCGATTCGATCCCGCCGTGGACCTCGCCGCCGCAAGCCCGGCAAGCTCCACGCCGACAAGGGCTACGACTACTGCCACCTGCGGCAATGGCTCTGCGGCCGAGGCATCCGACACCGTATCGCCCGCAAAGGCATCGAGACCTCACAGCGCCTCGGCCGACATCGCTGGACCATCGAACGCACGATGGCCTGGCTCGCGGGATGCCGTCGACTCCACCGCCGCTACGAACGCAAGGCCGAACACTTCCTCGCCTTCACCAGCATCGCCTGCACCCTCATCTGCTACCGCAGACTCGCCACATGAGGTGGCCCTTAAGCTGGAACCCTCCGACGCGCAAGGCACGTCGCTGACGCGGGAGTACCGTGCGTGGAACTCCGGCTCTGGGAGCTCTGTCGTGCGCGGCCCGGTCTTGTACTTGGCCAAGGGGTCATGCCTGCCCGAAAACTTTGCCAGGGTTGAGAATCCCGGCCGGGTCGAGAGCACGCTTCACCGCGCGATGCATCTCCAGGACGGCCGGGCCGAGTTCACGGGTGAGGCCGGGCCGCTTGAGCAGTCCCACACCGTGCTCACCAGTCACCGTCCCACCCAATTCGAGGGCGTCCGCGATGATGTCGTCGAACGCCGCGCGGGCCCGGACCTGAGCCGCCGCGTCACCGCGTTCCGTCACCAGCAGCGGATGCAAGTTGCCGTCGCCGACGTGCGCGATGTTAGCGATCGTGATCCGGTGCCTCTCCGCGGTCCGGTCGATGCGGGCCAGCATCTCCGCCACCGCCCCGATGGGCACACAGACGTCCTCCGTGAGTACCGGCCCCAGCCGCTCGAGCGCGGGGAAGGCCAGCCGGCGGGCCGCGAAGAGCATCTTGGCCTCTTCCTCTGTCTCCGACCGGTCCGCCCAAGTAGAGCCAGCCCCGCGGAAGCAGTCGACCATCCGGCGGGCGCCTTCCTCGGCGGCGCGGCCGTCATCGTCGAAACGGGCCAGGAGGACCACGTTCGCCTCGGCGGAGAGTCCCATGTTCTTCCAGGCGTCGACCGCGCGCAGACAGTGCCGGTCGACGAGTTCCAGCGCGGCCGGCCGCAGCCCGGCGGCAGCCGTCGCACGCACCGCGTCACCGGCCTGCCCGACGCTGTCGAAGTAGCCGACGGCGGTCACGCCGACCGGAGGCAGGCGTCGCAGCCGGACCGTGATCTCGGTGACGACACCAAGAGTGCCCTCGGCACCCACCATGAGGCCCACAAGGTCGTAGCCGGCGACCCCCTTCGACGTACGGCGCCCGAGCCGGACCACCTCGCCCGTGCCGGTCACGACCTCCAAACCGAGGACATAGTCGCGAGTGACGCCGTACTTGACGCAGCACACTCCGCCGGCGTTCGTCGCGACATTTCCTCCAATGGTCGACCAGGGCGAACTAGCGGGGTCAGGCGGGTACCACAGGCCGAGCGTCGCTACGTGGGCGCGCAGGTCGTCGTTGACCACACCGGGCTGCACGACGGCCAGGCGCTCCAGCTCGTCGACCTCCAGCACCCGATCCATGTCGTCCAGCGCGAGGATCACGCCGCCTTCGACGGCATTGGCGCCCCCCGACAATCCAGTACCGGCGCCGCGTGCGACCAACGGGACTCCTTGCTCCAGGCACGCACGAACCACGGTCCGGACCTCGTCGGTGCTCTTGGCGCGCACGACGGCCACCGCTCGGCCAACAGACGCCCACACCGCTTGGTCGTGGGAGAGACCGGCGACGATGTCCGGATCAGTCACCACCCGGCAGGCGGGCAGCCGTCGCCTGAGTACTTCGGCGATACCCACGGCAGGGGGCGTCGTGCTGACGAAGTCCCGCTCGGCCACCCACACACCTCCAGAGAAGTTGACTCACATATGAATGCGACACAGATGGCACCACGCCACCGGGCAGCGGGTTCATGGTCGGGTGCGGCGTGTGGTGCCAGGCACTCGGGGCGGCGGCACTGGCCAGGAGCGCTGCCGCCCGGCGCGGCGGTCAGGCAGAGCCGCGGCGTCCAGGCTTACTGGGCACGGCAGGTCCTGAGGTAGCTGAGGAACGATGCCTGTAGCCCGGTCACGTGCGTTTCGTGCATGAGTGCGCTGGTGACGGATCCGCTGCGTGAGGTGAGGCGGTGAAGGAACGTGGCCGCGTTCTTCGCGAGATTCTGGTAGACCGCCAGGTCCCCGAGCAGCTCTCGGTCGTTGAAGGTCACGTGAAGCTTGGTAGCAGGCAGCGTGTCACCCATTGCTTGAAGACGAGCGAAGACCTGACTGTCTGCATTGACAATGCCGGGGCTGCCCGCGCCGATGCTCTCGAAGAAGGTGCTACTGGTGAGCCAGGCGTAGAGACTGAAGAGTCCGCCGTAGGAGTAGCCGAAGAGGCCGTGACCGCTCGGGGCTGTGCCGTAGTCGCGTTCGATCCGCGGGTGCAGGTCGTCGGTAAGGAAGTTCAGGAACATATCCCCGCGGCTGTCGCTCAATTCAGCGAGGTAGGCGTCGGCTTGCTCGCGAGTCATCGTCCCCGCTTCGATTCCCATCTCCACCGCATCGATGTACTCCTGCGCGATGGGTTCGCCGGGGGGCACGAGGTCGCGGTTGCGCAACCGCGACCAGTGCTCTGCTTCCTCGCCTGCGTAACCCACGCTGACTTGGACGTAGGGCTGAATCGACTGCATGGGGTCCAGTTGCGTGACGATGAGTGGGGCGGTCATGCCCACGGCCCAGTTGCCGTCGAGCACGTACACGACAGGCGCTTGCGCCGCGGCAGGGTCGTAGCCCGGTGGCGTGGTGACCCAGACGCCGTAGTCGTGCCCACCGCTGGAGCGCATCTCGAAGTAGTCGGTGTGGGGGAGGCAGCCCTGCCACATGGTGCTCATCTGAGGTCCTTTACGATTCGGCCAGCCTGGATCACGAGGACGGCGTTGGTGGGGTCGGAGAACAGTTCCGGGTCTTCGAGCGGGTTGCCGTTCCACAGAACGAGGTCTGCCTGCGCGCCGGGAGTGATGACGCCCACCTGGCCGGACAGGCCGAGGATCTCGGCGTTGGTCCGGGTCGCCGCCACGAGCGCTTCCATCGGCGTCTCGAGGGCTGCGCGCAGGCTGAGTTCTTTGCCGCGACGGTCCTGGGCCGGGCCGATGAGATCGGAACCCAGCCCGATCCGTACTCCTGCGTGCTTGGCGGCAGCGAGCGCCTTCGTCATCTGCTCGTGTACGCCCTTGGCTCGGTCGCGGGTCGACTCGGCGAGACCGGCTCCGGCGGTGTCGTGCAGCAGTTGCTCGACAACAGCGAACGTGGGCACGAAGGCGACCTCGCGAGCGGCCATCAGGGTCGCTGTGGATTCGTCGAGGCTGATGCCGTGCTCGACACAGCGCACCCCGGCCTCGACCGCGTTTCGTATGCCCTCGTTGTTGTGGGCGTGGACTGTCACGTAGGTGTTCCGTGCCGCAGCTTCTTGAACGGCGACAGCGATCTCTTCGACGGTGAACTGGGTGTCGGTCAGTCGATCATGTGCGCCCACCACTCCGCCGGTCACGCAAAGCTTCAGGAAGGAGGCTCCGCGACGGAAGGCTTCGCGGACGTTGTGCCGCAGCTCGTCCGCGTTGCCCGCCATCATGGAGAGGGCGCACAGGCCCGGGATGTGGTGGCTGCTCCACAGCTCGGTGGGTTCCCATTCGGCTCCGTAGTAGCCGTGCCCGCCGATCTGGCACTGAACAGGTCCGCACGACAGGACGCGCGGCCCTCTGACCTTGCCCTTCGCGATCGCGGTGACAACACCGCCGTCGATCCCGCCGGTGTCGCGAACGGTGGTGAAGCCGGCGTCGAGCGTCGCGCCGGCCGTGGCGAAGATGTCCGCCGCGATCTCGGCGGCGCTTATCTGGAACGAGAAGTGCGGCTGGATCGGGCTCGACAGGCCCAGGTGGACGTGAGCGTCGATCAGGCCGGGCGTCATCGTCAATCCCTCGGCATCGAGACGCTCGCCGTGCGCGCTGGAGGCACCGAGTTGGGTGATGCGGCCGTTCTCAATAGTGATGTCGAGGTTGCTGGGATCGCGCCCCGATCCGTCGATGACCGCCGCGCCGACTACATGAGCAGGTCCCATAGTCGATCCTCCGCCGTTGCGAGCTGACTGCGATCATGTGTGAAGCAACACGGAACCGCGTCTTTCTTTTCCAATGGATAAACTGTGGGAGTGATCCTGTCAACCTCGGAACGCAAGGGCAGCGCGCGCGAGCGACTCCTGGCACGGCTTCTCGACGCCTTCGGCGAGGCCCTTCCCCCGCCGGAGATGTCGCTCCGTGAGATCGCCGCCCGGATCGAGACCAGCCACGCCCTGTTGCGATACCACTTCGGATCACTCCCGGGCGTCTTGGCCGCCATGCTCAAGGCGCAGCGATCGCGTGACAACGAGGCACTTTTGGAGGCCGCCCAGCAGGGCACCTTCAACGATTTCGTTGTGGCGATCTGGCGTGCGTACACCCGGCCGGAGCAGCTGTCGCGTGTCCGCGGCTTCTTCTACGTCGTCGGACTGGCCGCGTACGGCCCCGAGGACTTCGCGGAGTTCGTAGAGTCGATCGGCGACCTGACCGTGATGCTGTCCTCACTCGCGGAACGCGAAGGGCTCGAACCGAAGGAAGCGCGGGAGGTGGCCACCGTCACCGTTGCCGCGATTCGCGGCCTCCTCTTGCAGGAAGTCCTGACTCCCGGAACCCGCTCGGAGGATGCGGTCACCTTGATCCTGCGCATGAGAGAGGGCCGATCCGTTCCACGATCACGTCCGGAGCATTGAGCAGGCCCTCGGCCCTTGCCGCCGCCTCACCTGATCCCTCGGACCCTGTCTGCGGACGCGCTGACAAGCAGGATCGACCATTGGTTGCTTTACCTTTCCACGTGCTAACCGAATCTTCGGTTTGCGCGAAGGGAGGGCTGCTCGTCATAGCTACAGGGCGGCAGTATGTGCGACGAGGACCGTGCTTCGCGACTGCTCGGAATTGACATGCTGGACGTGGGTAAGGCCAGCGCACAGCTGCACATGACCATGACGGCGAGCGTGATCAACAACCCTGGGATGGCGCACGGCGGCTACATCTTCCTGCTGGCAGAGTCGGTCTTCGCTCACGCCTGCGACAGCCACGGCCTGTGCCGTTCAGAAATGCGTCGCTGCAGGTCGTAGGCGGTCTGGCGGGATCTGAGGGCTCGTTGGGACCATGTGCAGGTGATCGTCTCATTGGTGTATCAGGTCACGCGGAAGCTTCTGTCGGTCCCAGCGGTGCTGCTGCGTCGGCGGATGGCCACGGACACTGAGTTGCTCGTGCTCCGGCATGAGAACGCGGTGCTGCGCAGGCAACTTTCGAGTCCGGTGCGGTATGAGTGGGCGGACCGGTTGTGGTTCGCGGCGTTGTCTTCGCTGATACCTCGGCGTCGCTGGGCGCAGGTGTTCCCCGTGACACCGGGGACCTTGCTCGGCTGGCATCGGCGTCTTGTTGCACGCAGGTGGGACTACAGTGCGTGCCGGAGCAAGCCGGGTCGGCCAGCGACGGCGGAAGTTGTGAAGGAGTTGGTGCTGCGGCTGGCGCGGGAGAACCCGCGCTGGGGCTGCCGCAGGATCCAGGGGGAGATCGCCCGGCTGGGCCACAGGATCGGCGCGTCCACGGTCTGGAAGATCTTGACGGCAGCCGGAGTCGACCCTGCTCCCCGCCGCGGCGGGCCTACATGGCGTGAGTTCCTGACATCCCAGGCCGAGGCCATCATCGCCTGCGACTTCCTGCACATCGATCTGGTGGATCTTCGCCGCGTCTATGCACTGATCTTCCTCGAGCACGGCACACGCCGCCTCCACATCGCCGGGGTGACCGCGCATCCGACCGCACAGTGGACGACCCAACAGGCCCGCAACCTTGCGCTTGAAGTGGGCGTGCGCCTGGAGTCGTTGTGCTTTGTGATCCGCGACCGGGACGACAAATACACCGACTCCTTCGACGCGGTTTTCGAAGCTGAGGGCATCAAAACCCTCAAGACCGCCCCGCAGTCCCCGCGGATGAACGCACACTGCGAGAGAGTTATCGGGACGCTACGGCGCGAGGCCCTCGACCACCTGTTGCTCTGGAGCGAGCGCCACGCTCTCCACGTTCTCAGCACCTACGCCGGACACTACAACGGGCATCGACCGCATCAGGCCCGAGAGCAACTACCTCCACTCGCCGATCACCACACTGCACCGCTGAGCGACTTGAAAACCCCAGGACGGCTACTCCAGACCCGTATCCTTGGTGGCCTGATCAATGAGTACAGATACGCGGCATGACCAGCAGTGACGCGTTTCTGAACGGCACACGGCCGTCCGCCCAAGCACGGCAGCGAGTTCGTCTTCGGCGACCCGGCCACCTGGGGTGATGAGCAGGTCGTGACGGTCACCGGCACCCGTCTCTACGGAAAGGTCATCGCGCAGGCGTGGGACCGGCTGCACCCGCGGCTAACCCGACGGGCGGCCTGGAGCGACTACGAGGGGCCGCTGCCCATCATCGAGGGAACCGTCATCCGCCTGGTCGTCGAGCACCTGCCGTCGGGCGGGGTGAACAAGCCGGTGTGGCTGTGGTGGTCGGGCACGGACGCCACCATGGCCGATGTCGACCGCTGCTGGCAGTCCTTCCTCCGGCGCTTCGACGTCGAGCACACATTTCGCCTGTTCAAACAGACGCTGGGCTGGACGAAGCCGCGGCTGCGGAGCTCGCAGGCGGCCGACCGCTGGACCTGGCTGGTGATCGTCGCGCACACCCAGCTCCGGCTCGCCCGTCCACTCGCCGTCGACCTACGGCGGCCCTGGGAGAAGGCGACCGAGCCGAACAAGCTCACGCCCGCTCGGGTCCGCCGGGGGTTCCGGAACCTGTGGACGAAGGCCGGCTCTCCGGCTGGTGCACCGAAACCCTCTCGGCCCGGGCCTGGAAGGCCACAAGGCTCGAAGAACCGCCGTCCGGCCACCCGTCACGACGTGGGTCGCGTCCTCGCCACCGGCGAGGTCTACAGCCGTCCCGCCCACCACAAGAAGGGCACCAAACCCCGACGTACCAGCGGTCTGGTGCTTGACAGTGAGGCAGCGAGCAGTGGGTGATGTGACGGCAAGCGGCTTCGAGGGGGGATCTGTGGATCTTGGCTCTGTGATCATCGCGGTGGCAGGTGTGGCCGGAACACTGGGGGGATCGTTCCTCACCCAACGCGCCTCCGAACGGGCAAAACGTCGCGAGATAGAGCTTCTTCGGGACCAAGAGGAGGTTCGCGAGAACCTGCTCCTCCGACGCACTTGCTACGTGGAACTCAACCGGGATGCACGTCAGTTCACAACAGCGCTCAATCGCCATCTGCACGTCATGCGAGAACGCAGTGTCGAGGAGACCGACAGCGAGGCACTCGATGAGGCAAAAGGAGCCCATCGCGACAGATACTCCGAAGCGCAGATGATCGCCCCCGACGAGGTGCTCGCACGCGCGAGTGAAGTCAATCAGGCCCTGAACAAGGTCTATGGCCAGGTCAAACGCCTTGAGCGACAAGAACCCGAACCTGGGGAGACGGTGGCCACCGCTGTCCAGGCCCAGGCAGAGATCTGGGACATGCTCCGGGTCATGAGGACCGCGATGCGCCATGATCTCGGGGTGACCGCCCAAGAGTGATGACGCGTCGATGGATAGCACCACCCAGCCGGCCGTGCATCGAAGCAGACGTTAAATCACAAGCTAACAGGTCGTAGAGATCATCGGGTGGTTTCCGTTCCATATCGCCTCCTCAGACGCGTGAGTGGATAGCCTTCGACGCGGCAGGACCCCGCTGACGCGGGGGTGAGCCATGGGAGGTGGGCAAAGGTCCCGCTCAAAGGCACCTGCTCTCCCCGCGCAAGCGGGGGCCCGAGTCGTCCCGTCCCGAGCTCGCGGGCGGGACGGCCATGCTGAACATTAGAAGTGGGAAGTGGGTAAAACAGACCGGTCGCGGAGATTGACCACTATCGCTCACTGATGCCGAGATCAATGAGCAGCAATGACCGATCGCCGACCGAACACGACCACTCTCCGCCCGTCCCGAGACGGAATCGCAACACCACCAACGACGCCAGCATCGGCCGGCCAGACCACGCGTCCAACGCGGCATGCCGCTCATCCCGCCCCACCAGCCACCGCTCGGGCAGCGGCAACCGTATGCCGCATCACCTCAGCCACCTGCTCAACAGACAACCGCCGCCGATCCGCCCCAGGCAGCCTCCGCACCCCCTCCGGATCCAGCGTCAACAACCCATCAGGCTGCTCGTATACACACACCGCGCGCTCAGAATCGGCACCCAGCCGCGTCGTCACCAACGCCTCATCCACCAGCTCCCCAGTACCGCTGAGGAGCGACAGGTCTCGCAGCGACGAGGCATACGGCGACGGGACGGCCGTCAGATTCGCCAATTGCTTCTCCGCCGCCTCGCCCGCGACCCGCCGGACATCCCGGCGTATCAGTTCCTCCCGGGCCGCCTGGTCCAGCCGCTCACCGAAATCCTCCGCATAGACCTCATCCACGACCTGCTGCACGTCACCGGGAACCGCGATCCCCTCCCCCGCCCGCTCAACCAGCAGCTGACGCGTCCGAATCAGCAGCGACGCGTCATACACCTCACCCCAACTCCGCGGCGGCTCCATACCGCCCTCCCCAAGCGGATCCAGCACCACCAACCGCGGATCAGCCCCCACCCACCCCGGCCGCCCACCACGCTCATGACGCAAACACCGACCAGCCCGCTGCAGCAACTGCGCCAACGGCGCCAAATCACTCACCACAAGATCGAAATCCAAATCCAGCGACTGCTCCACCACCTGCGTCGCCACCAAAACCGAACGCACCGGCCGCCCCACCCCAACACCCCCCGGCTTCCCGAACGCCCTCTCACACTCCCCCGTAATCTCCTCACGCCGCCACGCCGGAAACCGCGCATGCAACAACCGCAGCCCACCCTCCTCCCCCGCCAGATCAGGAAACGCCGACCGCAGAAAACGAAACGTACGCTGCGCCTCATCCACCGTGGTGCAGCACACCAGCACACAGCCGCCCCGCTCCACCACCGGCGTCAGATACTCGACCAGGGCCGCGCGACGAGAGCCCACCACCACACGGGCGCCCGCCGGCTCTCGCACATCCCACGACACCGGCTCAACCACCACCCGCAACGTCCGCGGCCGATCACTGCCCACCGCCCGAGGCCGCGAGACCTCACCAGACGCCGCATCCACAAACAGCCAGCCCGGATAACACGACTCCACCCCCACCGGCTCCCGAAACCCACACCCCCGCCGATACGCCTCCACCAGCGACGACGCCACCCGCCCCGACAACGTCGCCGACAACAACACCACCGGCACCCGCAACGCCCCCAGCCACTCCAGCAAACGCACCAGCAATGTATGCATCCACGGCCCATACGCATGCGCCTCATCCACCACCAACACCTTGTTCGCCAACCCCAGCAACCGCAGCACGTTGAACCGCACCGGCAACACACCCGTCAGCACCTGATCCACCGTCCCCACCCCCAGCGGCGCCAACAACCCCCGACGCCCACCGCTCAGCCACCGCCCCGCCTCCAGACTCGTCACCCCATCAGCGACCACGGCACCGCGATCACCCTCATCAGACCCACCATGGCGGCTCAACCAAGCCATGCTGTGCAACAACACCAACGCCCGATCCCCACCCACATTCACCCGGGCAAACTCCTCCACCCGCGACAACATCGCATCCGCCGTCGCCATCGTCGGCAACGCCACAAACACACCCCCCACCCCCGACACCCGCCCCAACACCGACGCCGCATGCAACGCCGCCTCCGTCTTCCCATCCCCCGTCGGCGCCGTCACCAGCAGCAACCCCGAACCCCGCTCCCCCACCAACCCCGGCAAACCCCGCTCCAAACTCGTCTGCAGCGCATTCGCCGAGAACGTGCCGCGGTGGCCACGATCGCCTCGGCCGTCGCCGCATTCGGGTACGAGGCGGCGCCGACGCACGTGGCCGCGATCAACGCGGCGATGCTCAGCATGCTGATGTTCGTGACCCGCGGGCAGGTCTCCCCAGCCCTGCCCGGTCGCCCGGCCGGACCGACTGCTGTCTGATCTCTGAGGGGTGATTCATGGCTGACGAGCCGACGCTGGGCGAGGTGCAGCGACGCATGGAACAGGGGTTCATCGACCTCAAGGACGACATGCGGGAGCTCGGCGCACGGCTCGACAGCAAGGTCGACCAGCAGGTATACGACCTGCGGCATGAGGCGCTCGCCCAGCGCGTGGCCACTCTGGAGACGCTGCGAGAGAAAGACGCCGAGCGCATCGTCGCCACGCGCAGATGGCTGATCGGAGCGGTGGTGGTGCCGTTGATCGGCGTGCTGCTTCCCATCGTCCTCATGCTCACGCGGGGGGGGTGGGGTCATGAAGCGCGGGCAGCTGCGCACGGAGGAGCGGCGCCGCCGGCGCGGGGATGCCCTTGCGGTGGCGGGAGCCCTGCTGCTGGGCGCTGTGTTGGCGTGGATCGTGCTCACGGTGCAGCAGCAAGGCGCCGATCTACGGGCGTCCAACAAGGATCGAGACGCGTTGGCTCGCCAGGTGCAGGACCTGGGTGGCACGCCCGTGGCTGGCAGGCCGGGTAGCCGCGGCGATGTCGGGCCCTCCGGGCCGCCTGGCCCTCGAGGCAGGCCCGGCTCGCCGGGGCCGACCGGACCACCGGGTGAGGATGGAACGGACGGGAAGCCGGGCAAGGCGGGGAAGTCCGGCCCGTCGGGGTCTCCGGGTCCGACCGGTGCGGCCGGGAGTGCTGGCCCGGCTGGCGAGCAGGGGGCGCAGGGTGAGCCTGGTCCGGCTGGCCCGCAGGGACCGGCCGGACCGCCGGGTGCGGACGGGCAGGACGGCCGGGATGGGGTCGATGGCCGGGACGGCCAGACCTGCCCGGATGGATACTCCTTGCAGGCGCCGAGCTGGGACCCTGACGCGCTGGTGTGCCGCCGCGACGGTGCGCCCCAGCCGAGCGAGCCGACGCCAACGCCGACGACGCCAGCCGTGTTGGCGCCGGACCGCCGTCGCCCCTGAGCGGCCGGAACTCAGACACTCGGAGGCTGTTCCACAGGTTCCGCCTACGGAACCTGCAGCAGGGCTGCCCTTATGGCATCAGCGCGCCTTGTAACTGTGAGCCACATAGCCATGGGTCGTGGCATCCGCAGACGACCCCTTGCTCACGAAGTACCGCCCCGTGCAATTCGAGCCTTCGTAGAACGCATAGAACACAGGGGTACTCACCTTGAATGAGCGAATGGTAAGACCGTGGTAGCACACCCCAGGATTGCCTCCCGAGACGCTTAGTGTCCCCTCGTAGTTCTTCTGCGTCCACGTGCAGACATTGGGGTTACTTATCGGGCAGTCGGCCTTGTCGGACGTCGACACAGGTGCAGCAGTTGCGGGAGCAATGCACATTCCCATGAGCACGGCAGACACGGCAGCCGCACCGGCGGCCCTACGAAATTTGAACGCTCGCACTTCTCTCCTTCCTGAGCTTCTTCCTTCCTCGATCCTGGCGGACCTTGGGAGGCGTGTCGTTGACCCTGAGTGGCCTAATCTTTGACGTTCCGTCTCCATCGGTTGCAGGTGGTTGAGTCGTTCGAGAGCGCCGTTTGGCGTGGCAGGTGACGATGTCACCCAATGGCTGTCGCGGCTGGGTCATATGTCCGGTCTTCGAAGACTCGCGTGTACGTCGGTCGAGTGGTCCTCGGGTGGCGGCCGCTACGGTGCCGGTCCCCTACGGAGGAGCGGCATAAGACTGAAGGCACTGATGGTCGGCGGCGTGGTAGTGGCGGCTCTCGTCGGCTCGGTTCCGTCAGCGTCGGCGGCGCCGGGTGACACGGTGACAACGACGCTCACCCAGGCGATCACCGACCTGCCCGTCGCGGACGAGTCCCGGGATGGCTACGACCGGAGCAAGTTCAAACACTGGGTGGACGCCGACCACGATGGATGCAGCACCCGATCTGAGGTGCTTCTGGCCGAGGCCGTCGAGCCGCCCACCGTGAGCGCCGGGTGCAGGCTTTCCGGAGGGAGGTGGCTGTCGTGGTACGACGGCAAGCCGGTGGATGGTCCCTCCGGTCTGGACATTGATCACAAGGTGCCTCTGGCTGAGGCATGGGACTCGGGAGCGGGAGCCTGGACCGCCCAGGAACGGCAGGACTACGCGAACGACTTGGACGACCCGCGGGCGTTGGATGCGGTGACTGCGCAGCAGAACAGGCAGAAGGCCGACAAAGATGTGTCGGAGTGGCTGCCAGCAGACGCCGGGGTCCACTGCTTGCCGGTATATCGCGGACTGGGCTGTGGTGAAGACCCGGTGGCAGCTGTCGGCTGACGCGGCCGAGGTGGCGGCGCTCCGGCGGGTCGCGGCTGGTTGTCCCGATATGGAGATCACGGTCGTGCTGGCTCGCTGACGCTCTACCCGGCGCCCCCTCGTCTGGCCTCCGGGCCGGGCGAGGGGGCTTTCGTCATGCTCGGGAGTGAACGCCCTCACATGACAAGGACCCTGCCCCATACCCTGGCAGTGACGAGCTGGACAGAGAGGGGCAAGGCCATGCCATCTGATGCTACCCCGGACCCACAGGAGCACCCGCTGGTCTTCGGCCAGCGCATGGAAGTCCTCCGCCTCCGGCGGGGAATGAGCCGTACGGTCCTCGCCGGACTCCTTGGCAAGTCCCCGAGCTGGGTGAAGCAGATCGAAAACGGCACCCTCCACACCCCCGGACTCCCAATGATCTTGCGTATCGCCGAGGTCCTACGCGTCCGTAACCTCGGCGAGCTCACTGGCGACCAAACCATGCACATCGACCTCTTCATCGGCCCAGGACACGCCAAGCTGCCCGCGGTGCGGGCAGCGATCGATACATTCCCTTTGGCCGCTGATCGCGAGGCCCCATCCGCGGCGCATCTGAGCGCACGTCTCGAAAGCGCCTGGTCCGCCCGTCATTCCGCACCCAACCACCGCGAGGTGATCGGCAGTCTCCTGCCAAACCTCATCCTGGACGCACAGCTCGCGGTACGGCAGGCGGACCGCGCTGCCGACCGGCGAGCAGCGCAAGCGGTGCTGTCCGAGGTCTACAGCCTCAGCCAGTTCTTCATCGCCTACCAGCCCGACTCCGCTCTCTTGTGGCGCGTGGCCGAACGTGGCATGGTCGCCGCCCAGGAGAGCGAGGACCCGCACGCCATCGGCGTAGCCGCATGGCTCACCGCTCAAGCCCACCGCGACAGCGGCCCCGGCCACTACGACGCAGCCGACGCGATCACCATGGAAACACTGCGCTACCTCACTCCGCTGCTCCCTGACGCGCCGGATGACGTTCGAGCAATCGCCGGTGCCCTGCAGTTCGAAGCCGGATACACCGCCGCCCGCCGCGGCGACACTGGCACCGCCTGGGGCTACTGGGACACCGCCCGCAAGATGGCCAAGAAGCTGCCTGCCGACTACTACCACCCCGTGACCTCGTTCTCCCGAGCCATCATGGGCGCGCATGCGGTCACGGTCGCCGTCGAGCTGCACGCGGGCGGGGAGTCGGTACGGCAGGCTGCGAAGGCGGACGCCAAGACGATTCCGTCACGGCCTCGACGTGCCCGGCACCGGATCGAGGAGGCCCGGGGCTATCAGTTGAACGGACAGTCAGAGACTGCACTGGCGACGTTGGATAAGGCGTACGAGGCAGCGCCGGAGACGATCCGCTACAACGGCTATGCGCGCCGCATCATCTTGGAAGAGACGGAGTCGAAGTCTCCTGAGCATCGACGACGCGCCGCCGAACTGGCGGTGAAGATCGGAGTATTGGCCGGCTGAACCGGCGTTCGAGGGGCAGAATCTCTGCCCCTTCTCTACCCCCGGTGTTTTTACGGTCAGTTGTCATCTGACCACCGAGGACATCGGGGGCTCCCTTGGAGACGACTAACGACACCCGCGCCGCCCTGCCGTGGACGCCGCCCGCCGGCCGTAGCGCGGAGCTGCAGCCCGCGGGCAAATCGTGGGACGTCGTGCGCGTCCCCTTCTCCATCGGCATCGGAAAACGCACCCTCGACCTCCTGGGCGAGGCGACGGGCGCGGTCATCGAGAACCCGATCGACAGGGTGCTCTACTGGCTCATCGCACCGGGCGCCGCTGCCGAGTGGGACATGGGCCTGCTGCCCTCCGTCCAGGTGTGGGGCGCGACCGCCTACGTCGAAGTGCCCCCTGTGGGGTGCGAGACGGGTCCGGGCGTGCGCTGGCGCGTACCGCTCAGGAACGGCGGCCAGCACCTGACCAACCCCGCGGCCCTCTTCGCCGCGCTGGAGACCGCGACCCGCGAAGCGCTCGGCCCCCGCGCGGAGGTCCAGCGGTGACCTCCCAGATCTGCGCCCGCTGCGACAAACCCACCAGCGAGCCGGTCGTCGTCGCGATCGAGCACGGGGCGAGCGCCGGCGGCCGCACTGCCTACGCCTGCCCCGGCTGCGCGCCCAGCTTCCCGAAGCAGCGCGACATCCTCGCCGAGCTCGCGGCCATGCGCCGCGCCCGACAGCAGGGCTGGGTCCGGTGACGCCCCCCGACTCGGGCGCCGAGGCGAAGTGGCGCGCTGCCATCGAGCACGCCGCGGGCTGCCTGGCCTGCAAGACGCCCGGCGGCGCTTGCAGTCAGGGAGAGCAGCTGCTGCTGGCCTACGAGGCGACCACGCGGCAGATCCATGCGGAGGAGGCCGGATGAGGCATCGCCGACCGTCCTCGACCGAGCGGGCCGCCTGGTGCGCCTTCCGGGTTGTCCGCTCCGGTCTGGTCCTCACCGTGGCAGCCGCGCTCCTGGCAATGACCGTCGCCCTGTGCGTACTGGGCGGCCCTGCCCGATAGACCGGTGGGTCGCTGGCGTCCGGTCCCTCCGTGCCGGACAGCAGCCGCGAGCCAGCGGCCCACCCTCTCAGCCCCTCTGGTCGGCTACTCGGACGTCGGCCACACGGAGGCGGGACTTCGGCACCGGCCAGGCATCCGCGCCGGAGCCCCGCCGAAACGCACCACACCATCGAGAAAGGCACGCATGACCAGCAGGCGACACACCATCTCCGCGGCCACGAACAGCAGGGATGTGCGCCCGTCCAGCGACGCGGCGACCCGCCAGGGGGACCTGGCCGACCGGCACGTACGGCAGACCACGCACGTCTGCGACGACATGTGCGAAGCCCCCTGCATCCACCTCGACGGCAACCCGTAAGCCCCCACCCCGGCCGCCCATAGGGTGAGGACAGTGCTCTCCGCGCAGGCGGAGGTGAGCCGCAGGCCGCGCAGCAGCGTTACCGCCGGTTGGGGTGCTCTCCGCGAGAGCGGAGGTGAGCCGCTGGACGGCATGCCGACGGTCCCGTCCCACCTCGCGCGAGCGGAGATGAGCCGGGCGTCGACATGGCCGCCGCCTTCCTCACCGGGTGCGCTCCGCACGAGTGGAGGTGACCCGCGGCAGATCAAGGTCACATGCCTTGAAGGCAAGGGCTCTCCGCGCGAGCGGAGGTGAGCCGGACCAGGGAGTCCGCGCGAGCGCCGGTCCGACACCGAGGTGTCGGGTTCGGTGCCGGGCTGGCCAGGGCCGCGGGCAGCAGGGATACGGATCGCCGGGCTCCTCATCCGCGACCATGCGATTGGAGCGAACTTGGAGTCGCGGACAGGGCATGGGAGTTTCACCTGCGAGGGCGGCGCTGGTTCTCCTGCGACGACAGAAGTCCGAGCACGGCGCGCTCCTGGTGGGTGGCTGAACCATCGTTCGGCCAGGTCGCGGTCCTTGAACCTTCCGAGTCCAGGCTCTGTCGACGGAGTCAGTTCGATCGCTTCCCATCCGCCGACTGTCTTGGCGAATTCCTCGGCGATTCCCACGAACGAGGGTCCCCGGAAGTAGCTGACGGCGGTGTTGCTGCTGTTCAGCGGCGTACAGGACTGGTCCGAGACCAGGGAGCCGACCGCCCTCCGAGACTCGAAGTAGGCGTTGATGGCCGACTTGACCTCGTCCCGCATCACGTTCATGACCTGCTGGCGGTAGGTCGGCGGCTTCAGGCATGTCTGGTAGGAAAAATCTATGCGACTCCCGTCCGTGCGGATCACCTCGAAGCCGGGGTACGGCCCGCGCTGTGGCGGGGCGATCGCAAAGACTGCAACGCCCGGGCCGATCTTGTCGTCCGCTTCATGGTGCATGTCGAGGAGGTCCAGCAGGAGCAGATGGTCGTCTTCCTGGTCCACGATGCTCCCCACGGTGTACCGGTACAGCACCTCGCGTACAGCCTCTTTCGCCTCACCCTTCGTCCGGTACCGACGATGTCCAATCCAGAACTCAGTCACGAACCATTCCTTCCGTTCGGTCTTCCCGGCCCCGCTGCCCGACGCTGCGCCGACCAGGATGGCGCGGCCCGCCTCGGTGTGTTGCTGGGCAGGGTGCCCGACGCGCGAAGCTTCCGAACCAGACGATGTCGGCAACACCGTGGGAGACAACGTGGGCGGTGTCCGTGCTCTCCGCGCGAGCGGAGGTGAGCCGACGGCACTTGGGGAACGCTCGCTTCTAACGTCCTCTCCGCGCGCGGAGGTGAGCCGGGGCTCAAGAAGACCGGTGCCACGTCGACCACGTCCTCTCCGCTCGAGCGGAGGTGAGCCGGCGATGAACAGCCGGTCGATGCTGCCGCCGGTGTGCTCTCTGCGCAAGCGGAGGTGAGCCGCGGTTGGACACCGTCGAGCTGGAAGAGGCGACGTCCTCTCTGCGTGAGCAGAGGTGAGCCGTCCTTGAACCCGCTCCCCATGTCCCGCGCGGCGCCCTCTCCGCGCGAGCGGAGGTGAGCCGCCTGCCCGGCCGCAGCGGTGGTCATCGGACCGGTGCTCTTCAGCGCGAGCGGAGGTGAGCTGGCTGTGTCGGTGATGTCCCGTCTCAAAGGGTCTGGTTCCCAGTACAGGCTGTGACCTGCGGTGACCAGATCGTTTGAGACGCGCTGCGAGTCGACTTCTCAGACGATATGGGTCGGCGGCGGATGCTCGTCCTCGTCTCAGCAGATCTGGTTCGGCTCGGACGTGCTGAACTGAACCAGCTCTGGGTGGCCAGCCGCTCTTGGTCAGCCGCGGAAGATCACGGCGAGACGTCTCCAGCGATCTGGTCGACTCAGGCCAGGGCGGCCCATACCCTCTCGATGTGTCCGCATCCCGAAGCATCGACTCCTGGCAGCAGGTGGAGTCCCGGCAGGACTTCGCTGCCTACCTCCGCTTCTTGGCCTTCGACTGCGAGCAGGCGTGCAGCGGCCAGGACGCAGAGCCGCCGACGGTCAACCGTTGGACCAACCAGACCATCAACGGTCTCCTGTGGGGGTGGGTCCGCCTGCTCGGTGACCGCCTCGACGGCACCGACCTGCTTCACGAAGAAGCACCCGGTCGACCCGGCTGGCAAGGACTGGCATACCAACTGGACACCGTTCGCACCACATCGCCGGGCTTCGACTGCATGCTCACGGCCCCCGGAACTGAGCCGGACGAGGTCGACACACCCCGCGACCTGCGGAGGTACGTGGCGACGCTCGCCACTGACTTCGCTCGGGACGAAAAGGAGAGCCAGGCAAAGTTCGACCGTGGTCAATGGGCAGGCGATGGAGGCAGCTGGGCGCACAGCACCCTTTACGACTGGCTCGACGCCTGGGCCGCGTGGGTGGGTGCCAACTCGCCATTCCACGCGCAACTCGAACCCGTCACCTGGAGATCCGTAGCCCTACAACTCTCAGCCGCGCGGATCTACGAGTAGGCCGTGCTCTCCGCGTAGGCGGAGGTGAGCCGCAACCGGGAGCGAGGAGAAAGCGTACATGGCCGTGCTCTCCTCAGTTCATGGGAAGGCTTGCAGGCTGCCGCGTTCAGGAGAAGACCATGGGGGCCCCTTCGCGCACACAGACCTCAAGGACCGCCACCAGACTCGAGGCATCCTCGAGGAGATCGTCCTGATCGGCGACTCCGGCACCGGCAAGTCCCACCTGCTGATCGCGCTCGGCACTGAAGCCGCGATGCACGGCTTCCGCGTCCGCTACGTGCTGGCCACCAAACTCGTCAACGAACTCGTCGAGGCGGCCGACGAGAAGCAGCTGACGAAGACGATCGCCCGCTACGGCCGTGTCGATCTTTTGTGCATTGATGAGCTCGGCTACATGGAGCTTGACCGAAGGGGCGCTGAGCTGCTGTTTCAGGTTCTGACTGAGCGCGAGGAGAAGAACAGCGTCGCCATCGCTTCGAACGAAAGTTTCAGCGGGTGGACGAAGACTTTCACCGATCCGCGGCTCTGCGCGGCCATCGTCGACCGGCTGACCTTCAACGGCGCCATCATCCAGACCGGCACAGAGTCCTACCGCCTCGCCCACACCAAGGCCCAGGCCGAGCAAACCAAGGTGAGCTGAGTGACTAGGCTCAGGTGGGGAACGCGCGTCAAGGTTTATGCTGCGTCCGGATCGCACTCACCAGGCCCGCGACAAGACTTGCTCGCTCGGCCATGGTCTCGACGAGAAGGTATTCGTGGTCCGCGTGGGCACCTCCTCCAACGGCCCCGAGGCCGTCGAGCGTCGGCACGCCTAGAGCGGCCGTAAAGTTGCCATCACTTCCACCACCGACTGCCCTGCCCTCGATGCCCGGCTGCAGGCTCCGTGCAAGGGCCATGAGCTGCATCGACGCCGACTCGGGCATGGGGGGGCGACCGACACTTCCCTGTACGGAGATGACGGCTCCGTCGACATGGGGGGTCAGGGCGGCGAACGCCGACTCGACGCGCTCCTTTTCCTCGGGCGACTCAACGCGGACATCCACGAACACGGTCGCCCCAGCGGGAACGACGTTGTCCTGGGTGCCAGCAGAAGCGACGGTCGGCGTGACGGTCGTACCGATCTCGGGCCGCGATAGGGCCACGATGTCCAGTACCTGATGCGCCACTTCGACCAGGGCATTCACACCAGCTGCGGGTTCCAGACCCGCGTGCGAGGCCCGCCCGGTGATGGAGACCTCGAAGGTGCCGCAGCCCTTTCGGCCCGTCTTCAGGGCCCCTCCGTCGGCCGCCCCCTCGAACACCAGCACGACACCGCAGGCGAGAGCACGCTCCTCGATCAGGGCCCGCGAGGCCCGGGAGCCGACCTCCTCGTCGGCGGTCACCAGGATCTCCACGCCCGACAAATCGTCGAGCAGCGCCAGTCCGTGGATGGCCTGCACCAGACCACCCAGCATGTCGAACACACCCGGGCCGGTCACCCGGCCGTCCTCCACCCTGAAGGGGCGGCGCTCCAGGGTGCCGAGCGGAAAGACAGTGTCGTGGTGCCCGAGGATCAGCACCTTCGGTTCCCCGCCGCCCGACCAGTGCACATGCGGCCCGGCCTCGCTCGGGACGAGCACGGCCCTGCCCCCCAAGCGGTTCTCGATGACACCGGCGACTGCTCGGGCCGACGCGTCCAGCGCATCGAGATGGCGGGAGGGCGACTCTGTCTCGACAAGTGTCCTTAGGTCGTCGAGCATCGCGTCGACACTGGGGACGGTCGTGTACGTGATCACAGGAAAAGCCTAGTCGCCGCCCGCTCCGTGAAAGCACAAGGCTAAGGGGGGCGGCCCACAGCTCCAGAGCGACATCAAAAGTCACTGACATTGATCTTGAAGCTCACCGCAGAACGACTCCCGAAGTCACACCGAAACGACTCCCTCAGAAACCGACACAGCCACGGGCCTGAACCTGGAGGCCGACGATCTGTTTCAGACGTCCTCGGGCACCTTCTACCCCTTGGAGCTGGTCAGAGCCATCACGGTGACGTGGCTCTTCTCCGGCCTCAGAAGTCCGCTCGCCCTCGACGAAGCAGCAATCAGGCATGAACCCTCATGCCGCCCTCTCAGAGGTCGCTCAAGTCCGCAGCATGTGCAGTTCGTTTGCGGTGTCATGCAGTATGCGCATTCCCAACCCTGGCAAGTCCGGTATCCGCACGGCTGTCGTCTCCGTGCTGGCAGCCAGGGTCTTGGCGGCCGTGGTGGCGGCCGCCTGGGCATGGCCAGGCCAGGAGCTACCCCGTTGGTTTTTCGGCGGGTACTACTGGGAGCCGGTACCGGGAATCACGCTGTGGGCGTTCACCGTGGAGCTGGGCGAGCCGCCCGCATAAGCGGGTCGTGCCCAGGCGGCGTTCGCGTCAGGCCAGGGCGCTGAGGCGTGGATCGAGGTCGAGGAGTTGGCTGTTGGTGCGATAGCGGGCAGGGGCGAAGCCGAGCACGGCCTCACGCAGGAGGACCGGGTCGGCGTCGAACTCGTTCAGGGTGCCAAGCGCGTGGTAGCCCAGGTTGTCGAGCTCTCCTCTGCCCAGCGACGACACCAGCCACAGGGAGGCGCCTGGCCGCGGCCTCACCAGCAGGATGTTCTCGTACGTCTTCTTACCGTCCCCGTAGCCCAGCTCGGCACGGTGGAGGAGTCCGACATACATGACATCTTCCCAGGGGATGTCGGTGCGGTCCCCCGTAGCCGGATCGGAGGAGAGAGACAGCCCGGTGGCGTTCACCGTCAGGTGTGGGCGGTGGTCGAGGGTGGTGTGGCAAACGCCCGCCATGAGCAGCGTGAACAGGGGGATGATCAGGGCGTATGGCCCACCCTTCAGCGGCACCCACGCGGCGTAGGTCATCGGAGGAGTGGCCGCCACCAGCCCCCCGGCAAGCAGCCTGCACAGCCGTCGGACCCAGTGCCTGACCGGTGGCCTGCCGAAGGCGGCCTCCCCCGGAACAGCGAGCTCGGGCGCCCCGGCCGCCGGCTCCACAGCCGTCCGTACGGGCGCGCGGACCAGCGTCAAGGTGCCGGCCGCGTTCACCGCCCGGCGCTGCGGGCGGGGCAGGCCCCGGCCGGCCAACTCGGCGTCGATGAACGCGTGGATCCCATCGAGCGTGAGCGGCTCCGGGCCGGTCAGCGCTCGCAGCAACGCGCCCGTAAACGCGGTGTGCGGCTCCCCGGGCGGGGCGAACGACGGCGCCGTGTGCGTGGTGGAGGTCAGCGTGTACGTACCCGAGAGCTCCAATTGACCAGCGACGATACTGCGCCGCGACGCCATCGCCGCCACCGCCCGCCCGGAGAAACAGCAGTCCAGAATGAGCACCCGCGCCTTCGCCCGAGCCCGCCCGACGAGACGCAGGATCAGCTCCACAGGGATGGCGCTGAAGCCGACATTGTCGGGGTCGGTGTCGGTCAGCGACAGGTACAGCCGCCCGTCCTCGTCGAGGAGGCCATGGCCCGCGTAATAGACCAGCAGCAGGTCAGTGGCCTCCTGCGCCGCAGTGGCCAGGGCAGCACCGACAGCGGGTGTGGCCACCGGCTCACCGTCGCCCAACACGCGGCAGTGCGACGGGAGGAGGAGGCCACGATCCGGGTCGGTGAGCGCGGCGCGAAGCCCTGCGAGATTGCCACGCACGGCAGGGAGCGAGGTCAACTCGGCGGACTGGTACTCGGCGGTCCCGAGGAGCACAACGCGCGATAACTCGCCGTCCGGCCACCAGACGTCCGTCACGCCGATCATCCTGCCACAGGGCGATGAACCGGCGGAAGGCCACAGCGGCCCGCTGCTCGCCCCCCCCCAGCCGGTCGCCACCCGCATCCGGCTGTGCCGCACAGCCGGGCAAATGGCGGGTATGACCGCGATCGTGCTCCATGACCTCAGCGGCCGACGACAAGCCCGCGCCTGGTTCGCCACGGCCACCCGCGCGGCTCGCGAATCCAGAGACTGCCAGCTGCACGCCTGGATCCTCGCTCGCGAAGCGATGGTGCCCCTGAACTACGGCGCGCCCCAAGCGGCGGCCGACCTCGCCGAGCAAGCCCGCCGCGACTCTGGCAGCAGCCATCGTCGCCCGCGCCTACGCCCTTGCCCGCCAACCCGACCAGGCCCACAACGCGCTGGCGGACGCAGATCGGCTCACGGAACAGCTCAGCGGCGACCAGCGTGCCGACACGTGGTTCGGGCACTGCGAGGGCGAGGTCGGTGCGGCCGGCGCGCAGGGCGAGCAGGCACAGCAGGTCGAGGGCTGCTCGGTCGGCGAAGCCCGCCTCGGTCGCCCACCGCTCCGGGCAGGCGTCGGCGGCCTCCTGAACGCGCCAGACCATGGCGATGATGTCGCCGATCAGATGGGCGGGCAGGGCCGGGCGCCCACAAGGGAGCTCGAAGGTGCGAGTGTCACCACCTGGTGATAAACGTCGACCCGCACCCGAACGAAGCCTTCACCGGCCGCGGCCCTGCGGGAACTGTGCGGGTGCCGATAAATCATCCACGCAGGTCGGGAGACTGATCACGGATCTTCGGTTCTCCTCGACGTTCACCCCAGGGTCTTCACCTGCGCAGGACCCCGGCGGCATCATGATCTGTCGTGCTGCTGCGTCTGGCCTACCTCGCCGCGACCAACGCCCTGGCGTTCCTACGTCTCCTGCCGATGAGCGACAGAGAAAAGGATGTCGAGATCCTGGTACTCCGGCACCAGCTGCTGATCCTGCAACGCCGGGTCGGCAAGCCGACCTTCACCGCCACAGACCGTGCCATCCTCGCCGGGCTGCTCCACCACCTCCCCAAAGACAGACTGCGGCACCTTCTGCTGCTGGTCCGCCCCGACACGGTCCTGCGCTGGCATCGTGAACTGCCCAGGCGGCGCCATGCCGCGACCTGCGTACCCAGACGATGCGGACGCCCACGCACCATCCGGTCGATCCGCGCCCTGGTCCTGCGCCTGGCCAGGGAGAACGCCTCGTGGGGGTATCGCCGGATCCACGGCGAACTCGCAGCCCTGGGGATCAAGATCGCCGCCTCCACCGTCTGGGAAATCCTCCGCCAGCACGGCATCCCTCCCGCACCCGAACGGCAGAGCACCACCTGGGCCAACTTCCTCCGCAGCCAGGCCAAAGCTCTACTCGCCTGCGATCTCTTCGAAGTCCGCACGCTGACCGGTGCGCGCCTGTACGCCTTCGCCGCCATCGAGCACACCACCAGGCGCATCCGGATCCTCGGCGCCACCCCACACCCCACCGCGGACTGGATCATGCAGCTCGGGCGCAACCTCCTCATGCACCTCGATGACGCAGACAGCAAGGCGAAGTTCCTGATCCGAGACCGCGACTCGAAGTTCACAGCCGCCTTCGACACCCTGATGGCCGATGCCGGCGTGAAGGTCGTCACCACCGGCATTCGCATACCGCGGATGAACTCGCTCATGGAGCGCTGGATACAGACCTGCCGCACCGAACTCCTGGACCGGACCCTGATCTGGAACCAGAGCCACCTCATGCACACCCTGCGCGAGTACGAGACCTTCTACAACGAACACCGCCCGCACAGGGCACTCGAACAAGCCGCCCCATGCCGCCCGCTACCCGCACCCATCACCCAACAAGCCCAACTCACCCACCTCGAAGTCAGCCGCAGAGACCGACTCGGCGGAGTCCTCCACCAGTACCAGCACGCCGCCTGAGCTGCGCAGATGATTTGTCGGCACCCGCACTGTCAGCCGGCGGGCACCAGCGCGGTGTCGTACTGCTCGACGGCCCAGGTGCGGGTCGAGCGTGCCCGTGATCATCCGGGTGAGGCGGCCGAGGATCTGCTGGAACTGCTTCTTCTCATACTCAATCCAGTCCGCGGGATCCTCGGAGAACATGTATCCGTGCCGGCGGTGCCAGATGATCGGTGTGAGGTGCTCGGCGGCCCCGACGTCCCGCAGGTGCCGGATGCCTCGGGTGACCTGCCACTTGGTCAGGCGGGTCGCGGCGCCATGAAAACCGCACCGGTCAGGAAAACCAATCCCATGACCAGCAGCAGCCAGTTCGACAGCAACGCCCTAATCAGGTACCATCCTTCTTGCGGATACATGATCTTCGGCTTGTGAGCTAAAGGTTGTCCCGCAATGAGCGAGCCGAGGTGCAGGGAACCGGTCGTCACGCGTCCTGGTAGAGGTTGACGATGTTGCCGTCGGGGTCGCGCAGCCACACCGAGCGGCGTCCCCAGGGCTGGGTTATCGGCGGCTTGAGGATCTCGATGCCCCGAGCCCGCAGCCGTTCGTGGCGTGCGTCCACGTCGGCGACCTGGAACTCCAGGGTGAAGCCTCCGCTCGCAGCGGCGGCCATCGATCCGGGCACCATCGACTCCATGCCCTGGGTGGAGAAGAACGACAGGGCGGCACCGGGGACCGTCACGCGGGCGAAGGGGGCGCTGCCTTCGACATCTGCGTCCAGGAGCGCGGCATAGAAGGCGGCGAGGGCCGGGACGTCGTCGGTGATCAGGGCGGTACCGGTGAAGTGTGGCTGCATCCGGGCATCGTAGGTCGAGGGTCGGACATCGGGCCCTGCAAGGAGAAGAAGCCTGCCGGTCATGGGTGACATGATCTTGTCGTGTCTGGTGTGATCACGGCGTCGGAGCCTTCCTGGACAGCCCCGTTCACCGGGCTGAGCCCACGCCAGTTCGGCAAGCTCATCACCGCGCTGCGTCGCGAAGGCGCGGACCCGGTTCGCAAGGGCCGGCCGTGGAGTCTGCCGCTGGAGGACCGGGTCCTGCTGGTCGCCGCGTACTGGCGCACCAACCTCACGCTGCGGCAGCTGGCACCGCTGTTCGGGGTGTCGAAGTCGGCCGCCGACCGCATCATCGACCACATCGGCCCTTCGCTCGCGCTCCAGCAGCGCAAACGCTTCCGCAAGGACACCGTCCTGATCGTGGACGGAACTCTGATCCCTGTGGGTGCCGGAAACGCTGTCAACCTATGCAACCTGCTTGTATTCGCGGATGAGGCCACCAAGTCGATCACGCCGGCAGACCGATGTGGAGGCGCTGGCTGGCCGCGGTTCAGGTGTGATCAGCGGGTCTGGTGGCCGTTGGCCGAGGGATCGGTGTGGCCGGTGTCTGTTGTAGTGCTCCGCGTACTCATTGACGACGAGGCGGAGATGTCGCTGTCCGGTGATCAGGATGCGGTCGGTGGCCTCGCGGCGACATGATCCGATCCAACGTTCTGCGATTGAGTTCATCCGGGGTGCCTGGGGCAGTGTCGGGAGGACCCGCACGCCGACCGCTTGGAAGACGGCGTCGAAGCTGTCGGTGAAGTACGCGCCGCGGTCCCGGATGAGGAACCTGATCGACTCCGCGCGGTCGCCGAGGTCCATAAGGTAGTTGCATGCCTGCTGAGCTATCCACGGGCCGGTCGGGTGTCGGGTGATGCCGGCGATGTGCACCCGCCGGGTGCCGTGGTCGATGAAGAACAGCACGAACCAGCGCCGCAAGAAGGCGGTGTCGATGGGGAAGAGGTCGGTGGCCACGATCGCGGAGGCCTGGGCCTTGAGGAAGGTAGCCCAGGAGCGGTCCGTGCGCTGCGGCGACGGGTCGATCCCGGCCTCCTTCAGGATCGACCAGACGGTCGAGGCGGCGACTTTGCGTCCCAGGCCGAGGAGTTCTCCTTGGATGCGGCGGTATCCCCATGCGGGGTTCTCCCGCGCCAAACGCACGACCAACTGCCGCAGCGCCTCTGGTTTCGGTGGTCGACCGGGACGACGGGAGGGATAGGTCCATTTCCAGGCGATGAGCCGTGCGTGCCAGCGCAGAACCGATCGCGGAGTGACCAGCAAGGCCACCTGGGTACGCCGTTCCTTGCTCACGATCCGGAGCAGAGCTGCCATGACGGCCCTGTCGCTCCAGGAGAACCGAGGCCGAAGCCGGTTGCGCTGCGCGATGGCGAGCTGATGCCGGAGCATCAAGATCTCGACATCCTTCGCCGCACTCGAGCGGGCCAGGAGGACAAGCCATCGGAACGTCTGACAGGCGAGCAGGTAGATCAGCCGTATCACCACGCCCCGCATGTTGCCCCAGAACAGCCTGCAGCCACCCGAGCTCTGGCAAACTCGAACCAGCAGGTCAACCTGGGTGACATACTTTCCGGCACCCACACGGTGGAGCCGGCCCACACACGGTCCCGGCTCCACTGGGCGAAACGTCGGTAGACGGTGGGCCAGGCAGGGCCGAAGACCGGCGGCAGCTGTCGCCAGGTACAGCCCGAGGTAGCCACGAAGATGATCGCGGCCAATGCTTCGCGGTCACCTGCTCGAGCTCGCCCACCGCCCTGAGGGCGCTTGACCTCTGAAGGCGGCACTACCCGCCGGAACAGCACCCACAACTCGTCTGGAACCAACCGCTCAACCAGCTCTCCCACGAAGCATTCAACGACCCGCAGGCACCAAAAGAAACGGCGTCTAAACGCCGGTGATCGTTATGAGCCGAGGAGATGTACTGCTCTGAAATGGGCTCCTCGCGCCGGAAGCCTTCACCTCGTCCAGCCCTGTCAGGTACAGATCGCAAAGATTGCAGTGCAGGATGTCCATGCTGGTGGGGACGGTGCCCTTCTCGGAGGGTAGGAGCCGGACCGTGGCGGGACCCCTGCATGCGGGGCAGTCGACTGTGGCCACGTGGTAGTAATGACCACCTGTGGGAAGTTCGTCCAGCCACCTCGTGTCCAGACTTGGATCGAACCTTGAAAGGTGCAGCTCAGACGCTGTCAGCACTTGCGTCATAGCGTCTTCGGGCAGGTCCTTGAATCTGTCCTCGAAGAAATGCCGGGCCTGCTTGATCCGAATCTCGACGTCCCGCTGGATCTTGTCCCGCTGCTTGTCGACCGCCACGTTCACGGCGCTTGTCCAACGCCACCAGAACTGCTCGATGGACAAGCCGACGTCGTTCAGCAGGATCGCGATGGTCTCGGCGAGTGTAGGCAGGAGCGCCTTGGCCTCGTCACCGCCACTCGTGTGAGCGGTGCCGTTGCGGAGTTCAATCAGCTTGTCGAGCTGAGAGCTTGAGGGGAGAACCTTCAGGGTGCGTAGCCGCTTGACGGCGTCCCTGGCGCCCACCGTTTTGATCTTGTCCAGCTCCATGTCCAAGTGGCCACCGAAGTAGAGCAGCAGGTCAGGGTTCGTCCTGTTGCCCATCTCCAAGAGGTAGACCGGGTTTCTCTTGACCAGAGCGGCCTTGGCGAGCCGCTCTATGGCGACGCCTCCATGGAGGGCGAACTCGTCGTACTCGCGGCGCCCGTGATCCTCCATGGCCTTGAAGGCGGCCTTCTTGGCGCCCGCGAGGAAGCTCTCGAAGGAGAGGGAATCGTCCATGGTGGGACGGTAGCTGCCTCAGTACTACAGGGCGATCGGTTTCAGAGCCCCAAGCCCCGGCTCCCCGGCCGGGGCCTGGGAGCGGGTGTCGAAAGGGGGTCAATCCTCCGCTGTGCTTCCTTCACCTGTTGGATCGAAGTGCCAGCGAAGTTCCTCTTCCACGGTGAGCAGCGCATGGCCGAGTTCGTCCACCAGGCGCAAACTCTCAGGGATGCCCGCTGCTGAAAGCTCGTGGCGCTCCAAAGCGAACCGGCACACGAGGCAGAGGAAGCCTTCGGCGAAGGACTTTCCGGGTTCGTCACGCTTGATGTAGTACGGCGGTCCGGCGATGACGAGGGCCAGGTTCTCGCAGGCAGGACACAGCCTGGGCACGAAGACCTTGGGGCCGTGCTTCTCGGAGACCTGAAGCCCGTACTCCACGGACGGCCGCGTGTCCACGTAGCTGTCCAGTGCCTCTTCCGGGAGACCGTCGAAGCGCTTCTTGAGTAGACGCCGGGCCTGTTCGATACGACGTGCGACGTCCCGCTCCACCTTCTCCTGCGCATCGTTGAGCGTGATGCTGACGAGATTGGACCAGGAGCCCCAGTACAGATCCTGTTCTTGGACCAAGTGGTCCAAGAGCTGGTTGGTCACTCGGCAGAAGACGGTGAGACCGTCGAATGCTTCGTCGGCTGAGGCCATCAGATGGGCGACGCCGTTCCGCAGTTCGATCAACTGGTCAAGATCGGCGTCCTGCCGGGGCAGAACAGCCATGTCTCGTAGGCGACTGATGGCCTGGCTGGCGCCCACGGTTCTGAGCTTCGTCGCCTGGCGGACTCCGGTGAGGTGAAACAGCGTGTCGTCCTTGCCCTTCATCTCCATCAGAAGAAATGGGCTCTTCCTCACCAGCGCGGCCTTCGCCAGTCGCTCAATACTCACGCCAGCGTGGAGGAGGAAGACCTCCTCGTCCCCCAGGCCGTGCGCCTCGTGCGCAGACCACGCGAACTTGCGAGCACCGCGAAGGAGGCTCTCGAAGGAGAGCGAACCATCCATGCCAGGACGGTAACCTCCCCTGTATTACAGGGCGATGGAATTTAAGAAGACCCGGCCTCGGGACGAACCACACCCAGGAACTCCCGGAGCCGGGGGCTTGTGTCAGGAGCCGTGCATGTGGCCGTCCTCCGCGTCGTGCGGGTGCGTGTGGCCGTGCTCCTCGGCCGGGGCGAGCTGGGCCCGCAGGGAGGCGTTCTCGGCCTCCAGGGCCGCGATGTGGCGCCGGGCGAAGTGCAGGTCCAGGACGGTGTCCTTGAACTCCGCGATGAGCTGGTCAGGGGTCATCTGCATGACGTACTCCAGGGTGTGGTTCGGGGTGTGGATCAGGTGATGGAGCTGTAGATCGGCACGAAGCCGAGGCTCGCCCCAGAGGCGTCGAAGACCTCCATCTTGCGGACGAGCGTGCCGACCGACGTGGTGGCCGCCGCGCTGTTACCGACGCCGAGTCCGATGACGGTGATCAGCATGTCGTCGGTCTTCAGCTTGTTGGCGGCCGAGCGATAGAGGTTGGTATCCCGGCTGCCGACGCCATCACCCCACTCGGCCTTGCCGTCCGCGTACACAACCAGGCGCCGGTTGGCGTCGCCGGTGACGTTGGCCTGGAAGGCCCGGTCCGTGGCGGCCGTCATGACGGCGTCGAAGCCCGCAGCGGCGCCGGGAGAGGCAGTCGGCTGGGCAGAGAAGCCCTGGATGCCCGACGTACCCCACACGAGCGCGAGACGGGCGCTCTTGGCCGCCGTGGCGCCCATCGTGATCTGTCCGTCCGAGCGCTGGATGAACAGCGGGGTACCCAGCGTGCTGCCGTCGTCAGCGCAGCGGATGAGCTGGAAGTTCGAGCCTTTGATTGGACCCGGACTCGGTGTCCGTGTTGACGCGGATGATCCACCGGCGGCCGGAGTTCTGCATGTCCGAGGAGATGGACAGCAGGATGTCCTTGTTCACGGTGTTGTTGCCACCGACCCGCAGGGCCGTGTTCTGCCCTGCGTAGTCGCCAGTGGTGATGTTCTGCGCTCGGACGGAGAAGTCGGCCAGGTTGGTCCGGATGTTGGTGTACGCGATGCCGATCGTGGTGTCGACCGCGTTGCTCAGCTTCGACTGGTCGATGAACGGGATCTCCAGGCGCCCCTGAAGGGCCCCGGTGGCGTCCGCGACCTCCAGTTCCCAGTGGCCGTGGATCGAGCCGTGGTCGTTCGCCTCGTAGTGGGCGCCCTGCCAGACCACGGGCTTCCAGTTGATGCCGGTGGAGACAGGAAGTGCCGGATGTTCTCGCCGTACGAGCCGACGTTGGCGCGCTGGAACGAGTAGAGGTTGAGCCGGCTGGTGGAGTCGGTGCCCGTCCCGTCGTCGTCCCCGGCCGCATACGACGAGATCAGGTTGATCCCGGTGTGCAGGGCACCCGCCATGCCCAGCGGCGGAGGGGTAGAGCCGGAGGTCTGGTTCACCGTGAGCGGCCCGTTGACGGAGCCGCCGGACGCCAGGCTCAGGGAGTCGACGTATTGCTTACTGAGGTTTTCGTTAGTCCTGTGGGAGTGGGTGGATGGTGAGTCCGGTGTGGGCGAGGAAGGACCAGGGGAGTCGATCGTTCTGGTTGATGCGGTGGATGCCTTGTTCGGTGGCGTCGGCGACGTCTGCGAGGTGGTTGCCGGCGAGGTTGGCGAGTTCGCGTTTCTTGAGCGACGACCACAGCAGTTCCACCGGGTTGAGCTCAGGTGCATAAGCCGGTAATCGCTCCAGGGTCAGCCAGTCCTGTTCGCCGACCCAGGCCCGCATGGTCCGGCTCCAGTGGGCGGACAGTCCGTCCCAGACCAGCACCACCCGCTCTCCGCTGTAGAACACCTTGAGTTGTTCAAGGACCCCGATGAGGGCGGCGGTGTCATAGCTGCCGGGCTTGAGGTGAAAGCACAGGCGAGGCCCGCGGTCGGGGTCGGCGGCGTGGTAGCCGAGGGCTGCGGCCATCGAGGCGCGCTTCCAGTTCAGCCGGTGCCGCAGGAGCGGAGTGCGGCCGCGGGGTGCATAGGTGCGGCGGACCTGAGGCAGCAGCGAAACGCCTGATTCGTCGAGGAAGACGATCCAGGCACGTTTGTTCATCGCCCTTTTTGATGCGCGGCCACTCATGAGCGACCCAGCGGGCGATCTCGGACTCGTCCCGCTCCACCGCCCGACGCTCCGGCCGCTGCAGGCTCCATCCCAATCGACTGGTCAGCAGACGCCAGACCGACGCCCGCGACAGGACTACTCCCGTCACTCGCTCGACCACCAGACCGACCCGCTCCAGCGTCCACAGATCAGCCTCGAAGCCATGTGCCTGGGCGCCCCGCTCCAGCGCAATCCGCACCTGCTCGACCTGGGCATCCGCCGCACGCTCTCGTCGCTGACCCCCAGCATCCCTGCGATCTCGACATTCGAGCGTTCCTGCCCGAACAACTCGGCTGCCCGCACACGTCGGGCCTCGGCCAACTGCGGCCGCGTTAAAGGAGGAATAACAGTTCCGGAGGCAACAGGCGAAGGCTTGAAGGACACGACAACAGACTCTCACCAACAAGCCCGTCACCCCCACGGAACTAACGAAAAGATCAGTAGACGCCGTTTCTTTTGGTGCCTGCGGGTCGTTGAATGCTTCGTGGGAGAGCTGGTTGAGCGGTTGGTTCCAGACGAGTTGTGGGTGCTGTTCCGGCGGGTAGTGCCGCCTTCAGAGGTCAAGCGCCCTCAGGGCGGTGGGCGAGCTCGAGCAGGTGACCGCGAAGCATTGGCCGCGATCATCTTCGTGGCTACCTCGGGCTGTACCTGGCGACAGCTGCCGCCGGTCTTCGGCCCTGCCTGGCCCACCGTCTACCGACGTTTCGCCCAGTGGAGCCGGGACCGTGTGTGGGCCGGCTCCACCGCGTCCTCCTGGACGAGCTCGGCGCCCGCGGCGAATTGGACTGGTCGCGGTGCGCGATCGACTCCGTCAGCCTCAGAGCGGCAAAAGGGGGCCACTGACCGGACCGAATCCGACCGACCGAGGCAAGAGCGGATCGAAGGTCCATCTGATCACGGACCGAAACGGACTGCCCCTATCTCTGGGGATCTCCGCCGCTAACACCCACGACAGCCTGGGACTGATGCCTCTCGTCCGAGGCATCCCGCCCATCCGCTCCCACCGGGGGCCCCGGCGTCGACGGCCGGCCAAACTGCATGCAGACAAGGGATACGACTACGACCACCTGCGGGTATGGCTCCGCCAACGTGGTATCCGCCACCGCATCGCCCGCAAAGGCGTCGAGTCCTCACACCGCCTCGGCCGGCACCGCTGGGTGGTCGAGCGCACCGTGTCCTGGCTGGCCGGCTGCCGCCGGCTGCACCGCCGCTACGAACGCAAGCCCGAGCACTTCCTCGCCTTCGTCGGTATCGCTGCCGCCCTCATCTGCTACCGGCGCCTCGCTGTCGGCGCAGGTCATCAGACCTCAACGGGATCTGGACGTGCATCCTCCCGCCCGTAAGCCAGCACCTGGGGCAGGACCTCACGGAACCTGGCGATGTCCTCGGCTGGCGCTTCCAGCACCGCCTCGATCTCTGTGTCCTCCAAGCCCAGGGCCGGCAGTGCCGAGGGCTCCAGGGAGACTCGCAGGACGTTCCCGCTCAGCACTGCCGCTCGCACGCATCCGTACGCCGTGCCCTGATTGGCCGTGACCAAGCAATGAGTGTCCATCCCGAGGGATACCTCCTGGTCGTCCGGCTCCTTACCGTCGCACATGAACAGCATGACGAAGCCGCTGCCGTCCACGCCTTCTGCGACACCGGCCTCGATGAAGTCACCGTCGGGGTCTATCTCCGCGCCAGCCGCACGCGCAACGAACCGATAGGTCATGACGGAGTTCTACCAGCGCCTCACCATAAGAAATGGCTTCTAACTTGGCTGAGACGGGACACACGCCATCGCGCTCTTCCGAGGACGTGACACGTCGGCCGAGAGCAAGAGATCAGCAATCTTCAACCTCGCCCGCATCCTCGAGGAACGTCGTGCCCTGATCAAGGAGCACCTCAAGAAGGACGAAGGCGCCTTGTTCGAGATCGCCAACCGATTCAACCTGCGCCACCGCCGGGCCGACCAGCAAGGCGAGTACGACGAAGCGTTCCTCGACCAGATCTTCTGGTGGTATATGGCCACGGTGGAGCTCACCAACCGGCTGATCGCCTCCCGCAATCCCGACGCCGGAAGCTGAACCGCTGCCCTTACTGCGTCCCACCGCGCGGCCGCCGCCCCTACGATGCCGTCGTGCGGAACACAAAGGCATTCAAGGAAGCCGTTGCCCAGACGCTCACGGAGCTGGCTCACCGGGGCGTGACGCTCGCGCCGTCGACCGTTGAGGACACCATCGAGAAGAACATCAACACCGTGGCCGAGCGGCTCCGGATCCAGGTTCGCTCCGCCTGGCGATACTTTGACGCCAAGGCCACAGCCGACCACCTCGCGCAGAGCCTGTCCTCCTACGAGGAGAGCAGCAGCGAGAAGGGCGTGGGACAGGCCCCGATGCCGCCGCTCGACAACCCCGAACTCGCGCTGCTCCTCGCGGGTGTCCCAGACTCCCTGACACAGACCGGCGGCGACCTGTACGCGGTCATCCTCAACGTGGCGGTCAACGCGTGGATGGCCGGCCATATCCACGGCGAGGACGGCTGTGCCGGGTGCGACGGCAGCCGCGGCCCGGCCGGACACGACTGGGAAGCCCGGATGCGCACCATCACGGAGATGCAGCCGAACATCAGCAAGTGGTTCGACCGCGATGTATGGACCCGCGCAGTCAACGACGCGGGCTTCGCCGTCACCCGCCGCTGAAGTCAGCGCGCGGGTAGGGGAAGGATTCCTTGGATGACCAGTTGCCGGCCGTAGGGGGTGGGCATGGGCTGCATCTGGACGCCGGTCCGCAGCGGCTTCACCGAGTAGCGGTAGCCCTTGGTCGGGCCGTGGCAGATGAACCCCGCCGGCGTGGGGATGCCGATGCCGTCGGGGGAGAGAGTGAAGCCGAGCCCTGCGTAGAAGTCCGTCAGCTCCGGTTTGTGCGTGGCGGACAGGACGGCCGCGCCCAGCTTCCCCTCCGGGCGCGAGCCCATCGCCTTCTCCGCTTCGGCGACCAGGGCACGCGCGATGCCCTTCCCGCGCCACTCCTCGACCACCGCGAGGGAGTCCAGGCTGGCGACGAGACCGGCGATGAGGTGCACGTTGGGCGACCCCCATGAGCATGGGGTGGGTGAATGCCCACGCCGCCGGCAACGCGAGCATGCCTCAGACCAGCGCGCCTGACGACGTCTCCTCCACCACGCGTACGTGCGTGAGCTTCTCAGGATCGAGGCTCTGGCCGATCGTGGAAGGAAGCACCCGCCAGGAACCGTCGGGGTTGTCCGGGTCGGCCATCCGGATCACAGGCTCCAGCGGCGCCACGTCAGCTTGTGTCGCGTCCCGGATCACGATGCCGTCCGGCAGCGCCGGAACGCGCACAGGAATGACGGCACCCGGCTGCACCCCGCCCAGCTGCGGCATCGTACATGCGCTCACCCAGCTCGTTCCCCGAGTACAGGCGCTCCGCCTCCCGACGCGCCGGATTCCCAGACCGACGGGCGCCCTTGCGCGCACCATTCCGCTTCCCCACAGCGTCCCTCCCCTTGTCATCGCAAACCTCCCCCAGCCGGACCCCTCTTAACACCTGTGACTCCGGCCGACAGTTGGCGGCCGAGGCACGGATAGCCGCAGCGTGCCACGGAACTCCGGGAGCTTGGTGGCGGGTCTTCCGGCTTGTAGTTGGCGGGAACGCCCCCGCGATGGCGGCCGCGGGGCGACACGACATCGGCCGCGGCGACCGCGCCAAGGCGGTCGTCGCGGCCGAGACGGGCCGGGAAGGGTTAGGGGCTTTCGTTTGGATCACCGGGCGGACCACAGGAAGATGCCGGCGATGTGGAGTCCGGCCAGGTAGATGGTTGCCGTCTTCTCGTAGCGGGTGGCGATGCCGCGCCACTGCTTGAGGCGGTTGATGCACCGCTCGACGGTGTTGCGCTGCTTGTAGGTCTCGCGGTCGAAGGCCGGTGGCCTGCCGCCACGGCTGCCTCGTCGCAGCCGGTGGCCCCGCTGGTCTGCCGGGACCGGAATCACCGCCCGGATGCTGCGCTTGCGCAGGTGGTCGCGGATCGCACGGGATGAATAGGCCTTGTCCGCCAGGACCACGTCCGGCCTGGTGCGCGGCCGGCCACGCCGTCGGGGAACGCGCAGGCGAGCCATGACGTCGGTGAAGGCCGGTGCATCGCCGGCCTGGCCGACGGTGAGGACGAACGCGAGAGGTCGGCAGCGGGCATCGGCTGCGAGGTGGATCTTGGTCGTCAGCCCACCACGGGAGTCAGCCAGCACGCCGTAGATCATTTACGGGACAAGACTTAGGCGAGACCGAGACCTGCCCCGCGAGACCGGCTGGCCTCGAAGCCCGGCAGCGTGCTCCCGAAGCGAACGGGGACGCCCCGAAGCCGATGGCCGTGCCCTCGAAACACCACACAGGAATGCGCGGTTGCGCGGGCCGGCCCGGCGAGACACGAACGCGCAGAGTTGGGCGGCAGAATTCCCAACGAGATTGATCCCAGGTGCGGCTGGCCTGTTCCGCGGTGGAGTGTCCCGCTGGGCGAGGTGCAGCCCAAGGCCCCGAGGCGCGGGCATTCGGAGGGACTCTCCTTGGTGCTCTCCTGGCGCCTGGGGCAGTGAGCAGATGCCGGAGTGTCGGCTGCCCACCCGGCAGGAGTTCAGTGCGGGAGGAGCCTTCCCTGGCGATTCGTGCCAGCCGCTCGTCGCCCAACGGAGGGCACTCCGGCAGGGCTCCGCCACAGTCACGGACGGGGCAAAGCAGCCGAAGCCCTGGTGAGGAGGGGTGCACGGTTCCGCATCGGGCCGCCCCGCACCACACCCAGCAGCCGCTTCGGACGCGCCGGAGGTGATGTGGTGTTCGTCACATGGGCGAGAACGTCGTCGCGTCAGCTGCCGGGCTGGCGGCCACCACGCGGGAGGCCGACACGGCTCTGCGACTCCGCGTACGGCCCTAAGCGGAATCTCTGGCTGCCTGTTCTCCTGGGCGCCGCACCCGCGTGCGGGCCTGCCTTGGCTCCCGGCCCGGAGCTAAGAGGGCATGTGACCTAGGTGCATCCCGTACGCGATGGTGCAGGACGGAGTTGTACGCGACTGGGGACGTTCAGTGGTACGTCCCCCTTGCACCGGGCGGCACATGTCAGGAACGGTCGCGTACGACGGCTCGCCTTTGCTCGGCGTCCGGTCCGGGCTGTGGCACGATCCGCGGCAGGGCGGCGGGACGCAGGGCCCAGTGCACGCGGAACTGTTCCAGGATCTTTCGGGCGCTGTGCGGGGACACGGTCATCTCCAGGCGCGCCTCGGCAAGTCGCTGCAGGTCGCCGGGTGTCTTGTCGGGGCCGGTGTAGGCCGCTTTGCGGGCCGCGAAGTTGGGTCGCGCAAACACTTCGAGCAGGGTGCCGATGAAGTAGAGGTAGCAGGAGAACTCCTCCCACCGCTGGGCAGATTCGCCGACGGGGTCGGTGCCTTCGGCGTGGGGAGGGCGTACGGCGTGTGCCAGGTGCAGGACGCGCTGCTCGAGTTCGGGGTTGGCCCGACTGGAGTCGGCCTCGCGGATCAGGGTGATCAGGGTATGCAGGTCGTGCACGGTCTGCGCGGTGGCGGCTGAATCGTCGTGGCGGGCCAGTAGCGCGCGAAATCCGACGAGGGCTTGTGCGGCCTCCTCCCACAGCACTTCACGGGCCAGGGCCGCCAGTCCGGGCTGCCGGGTGCGCCGGTGGGTCTCTGTCACCTTGCGGGTGTAGCGGATGAGGTCGCGTGGGAGCCCGCCGGACAGCGCGTGGACGAGTGCGACGAAGGGGTCGGTGAATCCCGGGACCCGTATCTGCAGCAGCGCTCTGGACTCTTCCAGGGTGCGCGCCTCGATGACCAGGACGTCCTCCAGGGAACTGTCGGTGACGTCGCGGGTGGGCAGTCCGCGGCGGATGAAGGCCGACCCGATGTCCTCCGACACCGACAGCACGAAGTACACGCGCGGTACGTCGAAGATGGCCTTGATCTCGGCGAGGAACGCGCGTGCCTGCTCACTGGAGCCCAGCCGGTCGAGCTCGTCAATGCCGACGAAGACCTTCCAGTTGTCCTGGCGCTCGATGGCGCTGATGCGGGACAGCAGACTCCGGAACTCCCACACCAGCTCCGGGTAGGTGAAGGTGCGAGAACTGCTGCCGCTGGTACGGCCGAATCCCAGGGTGAGCGCGCGGGCCGACGCGCCGAGCGAGGTTGACGTGCCGACAGACTGGATGTGCTGCAGCAGATTCAGGTAGTTGTGGCAGTCGTGCACCAGGCGCCGCACCGGCCGCCCGGCGAGCCAGCTCCTCGGATCGGCCCACCACAGCAACAGCGCCCCCACCACGAGCAGCACCAGGCGGGAGATCACGGGATGCTCCTGCCATGCGGTCAGCGTCCACCCCCACAGACCCACCGTCCATCCCGCGGCGGCGGGGCGAGTGGACTGGTAGACGGCATCGACGAGATCGCGGACTTCCCTCTGGATCGCCAGGACGACCAGGCTGAGCCCGGCCAGGAGCTGGGCCCACCGGCGGGCCGAGTAGTACAGGCGCCGGGGGCGGTGTGCTGCGCGGGCCCGCGAGCGGAACAGAAACGGGGTACGCGGACGGCGGCCGTACAGTGCGAGGTAGTCCCGGCACACCGACTGGAACAGGGAGAGCAGGAACTCCTCGGGGCGGTAGTTGGCCGGCGTCTGGACGATGGTGTGGAAATGCAGTTCGGGAAAAGGACCGAGCCGGCCCTGGCAGGCCTTCTTCAGCAGGGTGCTCTTGCCGACGCCCCGTGGCCCGCAGATCGCGATCGCCCCACCGCTCATCTGATCGAGCTTGCGCTGCAGCGTGGCCTCGACCTGCGTCGATATCCAGTACCGGGAGTTGCCGGCGTCGATGAGACCGTCATGGCTGCGGGCCACCAGCAGTGACTCGTGATCAGGTCCGAGCAGCGCCGTCATCTCACGCCGCATGATCGGGTCCATTGTCTTCTTCAGCCTGACGAGCGCCCACCAGCCCAGGCGCACCTCGGCGTCGGCCGCGCATGCGGCCCACAGCACGCCGAATAGGGCGGTCCGTATTTGGTTGACAAAGTTGTTCCGGTTATCCGCGTTTCTGAACTCTTTGACGCCGCTGTAGCCCAGAGGCCAGATAAGGGCCGAGATACCCACCCACCAGGGCATCCCGACCATTGCATCCGCCAGCCAGTAGACGAGCGCCACCAAGAACACGAGCGACAGGAAGGGCGTGGTGCGGCATCGCTCCCGGGACTCGATGAGGCTTTGACGCAAGGAGTCGACGCGAGCCGCTCTGCGGCGCAGATCGAAGTAGGAGGGATCGGCCCGCAGCACTTCGGAGATGATCCGGGGCTGGTCGAAGGCCTGCCGCAAGTGCTCGTCCGTGATCTGGGGCCGGTCCAGGTCCAGATACGCCCGGATCTCTGGGTGCTCGGTTGACGCCGTAACGGCACGCTTGTACCAGGGCCGGATCCGCCGGGGCTCCAGGTGCCAGATTCCGCTCGGCATCCATGCCTTCCTCTGAGCAGCGAATGCATCCCGCGGCCCGACAGCGACGGGAAACCGTAAGGGGCTGACACCTTACGCCCCGTGCGGAACGCCTGGACCAGGGCAGCATCGTAGGAGCAACATGCTCAAAGGGCGCGGCAGGAAGAAAGTTGACGCAATGTCGCTGGTAGCAGCTGGCGGTCGCAGCATTTCATGGATGCGGCCCATCGAGGTCCGGTGGCGGACACGGCCGGCGTACGCGTGCCAGCGAGAAGCAACTGCACTAAGGAGAGGGCGACTTGGCCGGACGGAACATGGCGTACCTGCACAGGCACGAGGTGGAGAAGCTCCTCCACCTGGACAAAGGTGAGCTGGACCGACTGCTGGAGGAAGACGAAGACTTCCCTGAAGGGTCCCGGGATCATCACAACATGTTCGACCAGGCACTCGGCAAGGAGCCCTCCGTGACGTGGGACGGCGGCTCGGTCTACATCTGGGCCGCCCGCTCACGTCGGTTTCGTGAGCGAGGTGCTGTGCTGCTTGATCCTGCCCTGGACACACGGTCCGTCGCGCCCGGCAAGTGGCTCGGATTCCAGCCCACCTCGCAGGGCCCGGCCATGGACTGGGACACCGACCTCGGCATCGTGCGCATCGTCCACACCACTCGCCATGGCGCAGCCTGCGCTATGGCCGAAGAACTGGCCGAGGACTTCGGAGCCCAGGACGTGATCACCGTATGCGCCCTGTTCGGTGATATCGGATTCTCGGGACCGGCCTTGATCGCGGCCGACACCGCACAGCCGTTCCTGGAGTACGAGACCCAGTGGGGCCTTGTGACCCGGCTCGTCGGCCAGCCGCTGCCCTGGTGGCCCCGTGCGCTGCGACGCTCCGACGTGATCAGCCAGTGGTCGCCGGGCGCACCCGTCACCCTCGCCGAAGTCCTGCCCGACGAGCAGGAGACTACCCTGCGGCAGGCAGCCACCGTCCGATGGCCTGATGACGCCGCCAAGACGGCACTTGTGGACCTGGCCAACTCCCTGCGCAATCACGACATCGACAGCCTCGACAGCGAGATTCGCATCTTCGCCGAACACGGTGGGCACCCCCACGGCGACCCGCTCCTCATTGCGGCCCGACACCGCACCGAAGGCTACCCCCTGCCCCGCACCGATGACCGTGATCTGCTCGCTGCAGGCTGGCGCGCCATCGCTTCCAGCCAGCTCTTCGAAGCCTACGAACCCATGGAGATCGGCATGCACTACGCCGCCGATCTCCTGCCGTACGGCCCGCGCACCAAAGTGCGCCTGCGAGGCCCCGCCGCCCGCCGATGGGGGCAGCAGCTCACGGCGTGCACACCTACCGCCGTGCACGCCGTCCTCGCCGGTGACGCCCACGACGTGACCTTCTACACCGACCGCACCACCGGCATTCCCATCGTCCGCAAGGGATCCTCCCGCGACGGCACCTGGGTCTTCCTGGCCCCACTGCAGCTAGAGGACCAAGCTGCCCGGCTCGAGTCCGTGATCCTGGAAGACACGGTGTGGGTACAGACCGCGGACGGCCGGATCCATCCCGGGCCGTGTACCCCAGGCGACCACCTATGGTGGGGCCCTGGCGGAGGGGACCGGCCCACGGAAGCCGCCTGGGTCATCTCCCAGCTCATGGCCGACATCAGTACGCGAGTGAGCTTGGCCGACCACTGGCACCACGCCCCCGCCGGCCTGACGAAGCTCCTCAACGAAACCCGCGGGTACGGCACCGAACTCCCGAGGGCCGTGCTCGAGCATGCCCGGACGCAGCAGGTCGACGGCACTTCTTAGCCGACAGTCCACGCCGCCTCACCTTGATTCTCGCCGGGTTACGGGCCAGGGCGCACCGCGGCGGCCGTGGTCCGCGCCTTCGGCAGCACGATGCCCTGGGCCTGAGCCATTACCCCAGGCCGTAGCGTCCACGGCACCGGACTCGTCTCCATCAGCCACTCGTTCGACAGCAGTCGCCGCACGATGAAGCTACGTACTGAGCGGTACACGTCCCAACCCAGGCCCGAGCACAGTTGGTTGTAGGAGGGGCCGTGGCCGTGCTCGGCCCGGAAGACTACGGTGAACTCGGCCGCCTGCGGGCCACGGTCAGGGTGGGCCTCCTTCCACTCGCCGTAGGCATTCTTGATCCACTTGGGGATGAACTGCGGGTGGACCCGCTCCATGAATGCGGCAGCGACCTGTCCTGGTTCGCGCGCGCACACGGCGCAGTACTCGACGGCCTCGGCGTGCCGTCGCAGCGCGGGGGTCGCCGCGTTCTTCCACTGAATCCAGGCGGCGGCGTCGAACCGAGCCGCCGACCTTGCGGGGCGCTCGACCTGGCCTTCGGCTTTCGCGACCTCCGCCGTCCGCTCGCCTTCCAGGGGACGGCGCAGTCCCGACAAGTGGCGTACAGCAGGGTCGAGGCGGTATCGGTCCTTGGACACCTCCGCGACGAACCCTTTCCGTAGGAGGTCGGGCAGGGCGGCTCGGCAGGCTTCCGGGAAGTCGGGCGGAACCTGCCCGAGGAGCTTGGACGTGCTGTGTGCCGCGAGGAACAGGGCGGCCAGCCGTGCCGCAGGGGGAAGTCTCTTGACTGGCTTGGCGGACAGGGCGCGCGTGGTCCATCCGGACACCCGTAAGCGGACGTTCTTCCCGAAGGGCAGCGGGTGATTATCTGTCCGGGTCAGGTCGGGGACCGTGATCGGGACCGGGGTCGCGGGATCTTCGCCGAAGAGAGCGTCGCCGATCTGCCAGCCCAGGCCGCGAAGGGCGTCGACGGCTTCGCGTGCATCACCGAGCCGCAGAGCGGCCAGGTCCGCCCCGGTGAGGTTGCCGACGCCACCGCGTGCGGCCCGGATGGCCACCACCACGGCGACGAGCTGGGCGTCAGGGCCAGGCAGCGCGAGGGAGGACGCGTAACTCATCAGCGTTCACGCGGCTTCTCCTTGTTGGGAACTCAGCAAGAACGGCTGCGGCGTTGTTGCTGGGACGGCGCTGATATTGCTGGGGTCGGATGCATTCTTCGGCACGACGGCCCCAACGCGTATGGAAGGGGCTGGTCACTATCCATGCTCCATCTGGAGCAGACCAGAAAGCGAGTGCCCTGTTCTTGTCTGTGTGAGTAGTCCGAATCCTCGGCGCAGGCTGGACGGCACCACCTGGATGGGCGACCCACGCCAGAGTCCGCGCAGGCTCCAAGACTTCAACATGCTGAACTTGACAGAGAAGGCGATCGACTGAGTGACCGAAGTGAGGTGCTGGCGCTGCACCTGCGCCCACTTCGCGCGCCACCGCCCAGGCACGGCCTGGCCATCCCGCTGACCTTCCATCCCAAGGACGACCGGGCCGAAGCCTTGCCTCCCCCTTGCGGAGACCCCTCTGTGGTCAGCCCAGCAGCGCTTGGCACACTATTTAGTGTGCTAGGGCACCTGCCGACTGTCTCGCTACGGCGCTACAGAGCCCGATAGGGCGCTCACCTCCTGGGAGTGCCCCGTCTGCCGGCGGACGCCAAGGGGCATTACCTCGTCTTGACGCGGCAGATACCTTGCGGCCGGGACACCCGAGCACCGACTGCCTGCAGAAACACGCCTACCGAGGCCCTCAGCCCATAGCTTCCCCCTGTCGCATGGGGAGCACGACATCGTGCTCCCACCGCGAAAGGTGCTCGAGAGCCGACAAGGGGTTCTTATGCCTCTCGACGTAGAGAGCATCCAAATCGATCGAGTGACCCCGGGGGCCTGCAGTTGACGACGGCGCACAGGGACTCGGTACGGCGCGGTAGGTCTACCGGATCGGGTGACGGACGAATCGGGCACCGTTGACACGTCTGCGAGTTGGGAGCACGAGGGCTCCCAGAGGGCTCCCACTTGCTCCCAGCCCGGACATGGTTAAGGCCGCTTCCGCTACCCGCGGAAACGGCCTCCGACCTGCGATGATGCTGGTCGGGACGACAGGATTTGAACCTGCGACCCCTTGACCCCCAGCTCAAATGCGTCTGAGCGGCGTGCTCCAGTCCATTTATCGAGGTCACGGTCAAGCCAAATCAGCCGAGTAAAGGAGTCCGTGCTTTTCGGCCCCTGCACTCCTGGCAGATTGAGAATTGACAGCCTGACCATGCAGCACATACGTCCAGTTTACGCTTGCTGTGCCCGTAAAGGACAGGCCCGCCGGGCCAGCGCCAGCGAGCTCACACCGACAACTGCGGGCCTACGCGGCAACTGATTCCCCCTCGCCGCGGTCCGCACCAGGAGATCAGGCGACACGCGAGCACCTGCACGTCAGGGAAGGTGGGCATCAGTCTCCGTTATAGAGGCGGTACAGATCAACGAGTTGGACCGTGGGATCGCGGTGGGCGAGGTCGCGCAGGTCGCCGGTGAAGCCGGCGCCGCTGAAGCACAGCAGCCGGGTGCGCTCAGCATGCACACCGGCCCGGGCGCGCAGCAGGGTGCGGATGCGGTCGAGGCGTTGGAGGTGGCCGATGCCCATGGTCTCGTTCCATTTGGCTTCGCCGATGGCGAGCAGGATTTCGCGGCCGTCCTCGTCACGGCCGAAGGTTGCCAGGTCGACTTCGTGAGTGGTTTTGGCGGTTGAGTCGGGGACGGTGCCGGATTCCACGCGGGTGCGCTGTCCGCCGAGGGTGTCGGGGCTGGCGTACCAGCGGGTCCAGGTGCGGCAGAGCTGTTCGAAGTGGGGGCCGATGACTTTGCTGCGGAACGTGGCCTGCGAGCGCTCCCATACGGCGGCTGCCTGGCCGGGACGCTCCAGATCACTCCATTCGGGGCGCATGAGCGCGTGGTAGAAGGTCAGGATGGGTTCGGCGATGCGGTAGGCGGAGCGTTTGCCGTGGAAGGCGTCCGGCTCTCGGACGATCATGCCGGTGTCTTCCAGCACTGTCAGCGCGTGGCTGAGGTCCGTGGACTTGCGCTCCAGGAAGCCGGCGATGCCGCCGCGGGTGTGGTTGCCCTGGGCGATGGCGGCGAGCACGCCGTGGTAGAGGGCGGTGTCCCGCAGGTCGGGCTCCTCGGCCAGCAGGAAGCGGGCTTCCCGGAACAGCGGGCGCCCCGGGTTGAGGACGTTGCGCATCACCCACGGGCCGAAGTCGTCCAGACCGGCGGGGGTGTCGCCGAGGACGAACTCGCGCCGGTAGGCGGGGGTCCCGCCGACCACGGAGTTGACCAGCAGCGCCAGCCGGGGGTCGTCGGTCTGCTCCCAGAAGCGGGCGGCCTGGCGGAAGTCCAGGGTCGGCACCACCAGTTCCAGGCTGGACCGGCCCCGCAGAGGGGCAGTTCCGGCGAGCAGGCTTCCCATGAACGACAGTGCCGAGCCGCACAGCAGCAGGCGCACCGGACCGCTCTCGTGCCGGGCCTGTGGGCCCAGGGCCCGCTGCAGCAGCGAGGGCAGTTCCGGCGAAGCCTTGGCCAGGAAGGGAAACTCGTCCAGTACCACCACCAGGGGCGCACCGCCGGGTCCCGTCAGGGCCATCAGTTCGGAGACCGCCTCCTCCCAGTGCGCGAACCGGTAAGGCGCCCGACGCCCTTCAAACCGTGCCAGCGCCGCCCCGAACTGGCGCAGCGACTCCGCCTCAGTCGCCTCACTCGCCGCGAAGAAGAAACCACCAGCCGCCCGGCACACCCCATCCAGCAGGAACGTCTTACCCTGACGCCGCCGCCCCGAGACCACGCCAAGCGTCGCCTCCACCCCCGCATAGGAGGCGAACCGGACCAGCTCCTCCCACTCGAAATCCCGGTCGAACATCCCCACCGGCTTGTCCACCACACACCTCCAACCAATGATGAGCCAGTTTATTATATACGCGCTCATCACTAATCGCGTTACGTCCGAGGCCTGCGTCGAGGGGGCCACAGCCGGTGTCAAGATCGGCGGTGAGGCCGAAGAGCCGGGTGGTCGGCCGGGAAGCCGAGCCCGCGCCGTTCAGAAAGGGTGTCGTCGCAGGTCGTAGAGGGTCCGATGGGGGTCGCGCAGTGTCGCGGACGGTGTGGGTGCCGGAACTGTGTCACCCGAGGTGACCTGCGGGCTCGGATCTGCCGGAGCACAGGAAGCCGGCGAGTGGCTGTGCGGCATCATGCTGGGTCGTGGCGATACGTCTGATCTATCAGCTCGCGTGTCAGCTCTACCGATGGCTTGCGCTGCCGACCCGGTCGAGTGCGGCGAAAGACGTCGAGATCTTGATGCTCCGGCACCAGCTCACTGTCGCGCAGCGCATCCAGCCACGACCTCAATTTTCCTGGAGCGATCGGGCTGTCATGGCAGCGCTGCTCCGGATGGTGAACAAGCACCAGCGTGCACGGCTCGCGTTGCTGGTCACTCCACGGTCGGTCCTGCGCCGGCACACACGCCTCGTCGCCCGGAAGTGGACCATCCACGCCGCCGTCCAGGCCGACCGCCGACGCCGGAAGCACTGCGGCAGCCGGTCCTGCGCCTCGCACGGGAGAACCCGGGGTGGGGATACCGACGGATCCACGGCGAACTGCTCGGCCTGGGACGCAAAGTCGGCGCCTCGACCGTCTGGGAAATCTTGCAGAAGGCCGGGATCGACCCCGCACCCCAGCGCACCAACCAGTCCTGGCCCGTCTTCCTCAAAGCCCAGGCCTCCGCCATCGTGGCCACCGACCTCTTCCACATCGACACGGTCTTCCTGCGGCGCTGGTTCGTGCTGTTCTTCATCGACCACGGCACCCGCCGCGTGCACATCGCCGGCGTCACCCGGCAGCCGACCGGCCCCTGGATCACCCAGCAAGCACGGAACTACCTCATGGACCTCGGTGACCGCGCAGAGTCGATCAGATTCCTCATCCGGGACCGCGGCGCCTACTTCACCGCCAGCTTCGACGCCGCCTTCCAGGCGGAAGGCATACGCGTGATACCCACCCTGCCCGCTGTGCCACGGATGAACGCCATCGCCGAACGCTGGATCGGATCATGCCGACGCGAGGCAACCGACCGCATCCTGATCACCGGAGAACGCCACCTGCGTCTCGTCGGCGGCGAGTACGCGAAGCACCACAACAGACACCGGCCGCACCGATCCCTCGGACAACGGCCACCAGACCAACTCACCAGCCCCGAGCCACCCATCGCCAGGGACAACACTCGCATTCGTCGACGCGACCGACTCGGCGGCCTTATCCACGAATACTCGCAGGTCGCATAGGGTGACACAGATTCCGGCACCCACAGGCCGGCATCGACCCAGCACCCGAGCGGAACTCCAGTACCTGGGCCACCTTCCTTCGCGGCCAAGCTGATGCCCTGCTGGCCTGCGACTTCATGGAAACAGTCACCCTGTCGGGGGTACGGATGTACGTGAGCACGCCCAGCTCGGCGGGGACCCGCATTGCCAGACAGCCGATTCTCAAGAATCGGGCGACAGAGTCCGGCAGTGTTCGCGCATCCTTCGGCGCAGCTGCACCGCCGTGAACGATTCCAGACCCAGAGCTGTCAGCGTGGTCTCCGGGGCGATCTGGTCCGGTTGAGTGCCGAGGCCTTCGGCGATGCAGTCGGTGACGTGCTCGAGGGCGGGTTTGGTACGTGCAGGCTGGCTCATCCGGTCTCCGTTGCCGCTGGAGGAGTGGACTCGGGATGTCCGGCCAGCGGAGGGCCAGCCGGTGCTCGGCGAGCTCCGGGGCCAGCTCCGACTCGTCCAGCACCCACCTGTCGTACTGCACCGTCACTACGGACAGTCAGGGTCGGGCACCTGTCGGTGGACGGCGGCTGCGTCCGCTTCTGCTTCACCAGGCGCTGGTGGTCAGAGACGTGGGTGGACGTCATCGATGGTGATGTCGATGCGGATGAGGCGAAGACCGAGCTGGGTGGCTGCGGCTGTGTGCAGGGTGGTGCGTATCCGGTGGGCGGTGGTGGAGGCGTGCTGGCCGTAGCGGAGGCTGATGCTGACGGCCACGTGGGTGGGGTCTCCAGGGGTGGGGAAGCGGCAGCCTCGGCCGGTGGTGCCGGGGACGCTGCTGGTGGCGGCGGACAGGAGAGTAGCGGCGGCGTGTTCGGTGATGGACAGACGGTGCGGAGGTTCTGCGGGGAGCGGCAGCTTGCGGAAGTGGCGCGGTTCTTGGCGGATCCGGGCCATGACACATGCCACGAAGCCCGGGGGGCGCTCGACCGGTTCGGTGGTCAGCGCGGCGGTCGCCTCACGGAGTGTGTCGATGGCGGTGCCGCTCGGCAACTGGTCAGCAGTTGGATGGTTCATCGCCATGGCGTGAGCTCCTGAGCAAGCCGGGCGCGAGCGCGGTGGACGCGACCACGGACGGCATCTGGGCTGGTGTGGACGGTGCGGGCGATTTCGTTGGTGGACATGCCTTCCAGTTCTCTCAGCACCCAGCATGCGCGCTGCTCCGGGGTGAGCCGTCTGAGGGCACAGGTCAGCGCGGCACGTAGTTCGGCGGCCACGGCCTGCTGTGCGGGGCCTGCTGCACGGGATGGCGGCAGGGCCTCCTCTTCGAGGCTGATCTCGGGGCGTCGGGTGCGGGCGACGTTGACGGCGCGGGTCGCGGCGATGCGGTACAGCCAGGCGGCGAACGCCTGCTCCGCATGGATTTCGTGCAGGCAGCGCCAGGCGGTGATGAAGGAATCCTGGGCGGCGTCCTCCGCGGTGTCGGCGTCTCCCACGATGCGCAGCGCAATCCGGTATACGCGAGTGGCGTAGCGGCGCACCAGGTCCTCGAAGGCTGCGGTGTCACCGTCACGGGCGCGGGCGACAAGAATGCCGTCCTCCGCCTCGGAGGTCACCTTGTGCGAGTGCCCCGGCGGGAGGCTACGAACCACATTCGCGTGAGGTACATCCCATGACGGGCGTGAGGATCCCCGGGTCGGCTGTGTCTTCTTTAGTGATGCGGGTAATGAGCTCGCACGGAACGGAGAACGGCGCGGTGAACACACAGATGAAAGAGACGACGGTCAAGTCGAGTGAGCAGTCCGAAGGGGCCCGTTCCGTGACGGCGCGGGGGTCCGCGGAGCTGGTGAGCGAGCAGGGCAAGACATCGGTCGCGGATGTGGTCGTGGCCAAGATCGCGGGGATGGCGACCCGTGAGGTGCCGGGCGTGTACGCGATGGGCGCCGGCGTGTCCCGTGCGCTGGGCGCGATGCGCGAGCGTCTGCCCGGAGTGGTCGGCCCAAGCATCACTCAGGGGGTCGCGGTCGAGGTGGGTGAACGCCAGGCCGCGGTCGACCTCGATGTGATCGTCGATTATGGGGTGTCCATCCCGGACCTGGCCGCGGGGGTTCGCCGCAACGTGGTCACCGCGGTGGAGAAGATGTGCGGATTGGAGGTCACCGAGGCCAACATCACTGTCGGCGACATCCACATGCCCGGTGATGAATCGGCCGAGGCGGCGGAGTCCCGCGTCCAATGACACATCCGGCACATCGCACACATCCGACACGTCCAGCCTCCGGCCGGGATGCGGGCGAGGTCGGCCGACTGGCCGGCCGGATCGCCACCGCGGTGGCCGACTGCCCGGCGGTAGCGGCCCTGGCCGACGGGCCGGTTGCCACTTACCTGCCGGGCAGCACCGTGGCCGGGGTCGCCGTCCGCGACACCGAGGTGAAGGTCGCGGTGGTCGCGGTCTTCGGTACGCCGGTGACCGAGGTCGCCGCACAAGTACGGGCCGCGGTCCACGGGCTGATGCCCGGCACACAGGTGGAGGTGTGCATCGACGACATCGAACTCCCCGGCAGCGCCGCTCGGGAGACGCTCAGGTGAGCGCACACCCCACACCGCAGCGGCAGGCGTTCCGGGCCTGGGTGCGCCTGCACCACCCGGACGTCGGCGGTGATCCAGAGGAGTTCATCGCGGGGTTGAGCCGCTGGCGCACCGCTGTCGCGGCCCCGCGCTGTTCCGAGGTGGTGCGGGTGCGTGTGTTCCGCCGCCGGGGCGGACTCTGGCTGGCCGCCCGGTGGTGGCGGCGCCACCGGCGCCGTCGAGCGCGGCGCGTGCGCTGACGTGATGCGGCACAAGTTCAGACGAGGGAAATGAGTGAGTGACATGGACGGAACGCAGTGGGCTACAGCGATCGGCCTGGGATTCGGGACCGCGCTGGGCTTCGCCGGAGCCTTCGGCGGCTTCACCGCTTTCTTGATCGTGCTCGTTCTCGGCGCCGTCGGACTCCTCGCGGGCCGGGCCGTGGCCGGTGAACACGATCTGAGCGGCCGGCTGGGCGGCCGGAGGCGGTCGTGACCACGGATCTGGTGCCGACGCCACCGGCGGCGCTCGGGCCGCCGGAGACCCGCGGGCACACTGAGATCGCCAAGCGGGTGCTGGAACGGATCGCCGTGCGCGCCGTCACCGAAGTGGACCAGGCCGGCGGGGCGCCGCGGCGGCTGCTCGGGGTACCGCTCGGGCGTGCCAAGGCCCCGCCCGCTCCCCAGGTCACGGCCCACGTCGACGGGCACCTGGCCACCGTGGCGATGACGGTGTCGGTGGCATACCCGGCGCCGATCCGCCAGGTCAGCCGCCGCGTGCGGGAGCGCGTCGCTGCCCGCATCGGCGAGCTGACCGGCCTGGACGTGCGCGAAGTCGACATCGACGTCGCCCGCCTCACCCACACGGCCGCTCCCCGCACCACCGTGGACCACGAAGCGCCGTCCGCGCCCCCGCGGGCGGTCGACCGACAGCGCCGACGAGCAGCGATACGTGCCTTCCGGCCCAGGCGGACCCTCCCGGCCGTCCTGGTCGCAGCCCTGCTGGCCGCCGTCGCGCTCCTGGCCACCATCCAGGTCGTCGCGAGCCTGATCAACCGCGACGCACAGGTGCTGCCGGTGACATGGCTGACCCGGGCAGGCCGCGATCTGCGGTGGGACGATCCCGCCGTGCTCGCCGCAGCCGCCGCGATCCTCGCCGTCGGGGTACTGCTGGTCGCGCTGGCGCTGGCGCCCGGCCGTCCCCGGGTGATCGCCTTGCGGTCCGAGGATCCCCAGACAACGGTCGGCATCACCCGCGCCGGGCTGCGCCGCTGTCTGACCGCCGCAGTCGGCGGCGTGGACGGCATCGACCGCGCATATGTACGACTGCGCCGGAGGCGGGTACACGTGAACGCCGACAGCCCGCTGCACGACGTCGGCGACCTTCCCCAGCGGGTCCGGCAGGCCGTCACCGACCGCCTCGACGAACTGTCACCCATGAGACCACTTCACGTCCGCACCACCGTACGAGGGCGAGAGGAGTGAGCCGATGCGCCGCCCCACCGCCCGCGCCAACCGCATCGCGCTCCTCGCGGTCGGCCTCGTGCTCACCGCGGGCGGCGCCGCCGCACTCGCCCGCGGCCTCGACCTTCGCCCCGGGCTGCTGGGGGCATCCCACACTCCACTGATCGACGAGCAGGCTCGCCGCTTCGCCGCGGACCAGTGGTGGTTCTGGGCCGCCGTCGCCACGTGCGCCGCCCTGCTCGCACTCCTCGCACTGTGGTGGCTCGCCGCCCAGGCCCACACCACCGCCATCCACCACATCAATGCCGAGCCCGACCCTCGCCACGGCGCCACGCACCTGTCCGCCCGGGCCGCCACCGAAGCACTCGAGGAGGACCTGACCGCCAGCCCCTACGTGCGACGGGCCAAGGCCACCCTCACCGGCGCCGCCACCGTTCCACGACTGACACTGACCGTCACCCTCACCGCCGACACCGACCCAGGCGCCGCGAACCGGCACATCCACCAGGCACTGGCTCAACTCCGTCACGCCCTCGAAAGCGACCGCCTCACTGCCACCACCCGCATCCACATCGCCCCAGCCCGCCACTGAGTACCAGCCCTCGCCCGCGATGCGGGCCGGTTGCCTTAGGCGCGGTCACGTATCGGCTTCAGAGTTCGTCCGTCTGGGTGCGGTCGTCCGCGGAGGATCGGCTGGCCGCCGGCCAGGATCACGCCGGCTCTACCGCGATGGAGGCGGGCTGGTCGACCACCACGAGCACGGTGCCCTGGTTTGACTGGAGCTTGGGGGTGCGAGCAGTTCCGCATGAGCGGCTCGGCTGACGGCTGTGCGCGCGCCACGTGCGGGCCAGCCGCCGTTGACGCCCAGGTGAGCCAGGCCTTCCACGGACAGTTTGCGCCAGAGCCTTGCCGCCCCACCGGTGTCTACCAGCGATTCGGCTGCTCCCGGCCGACCGGCTACCGCTCCGTAGGGTGGCACGTGTCGTGGCCTCGTTCACACTGTCCGGGAGGCTCGTGACGTTCGACCACTTCGGCGAGCCGACTGGGCACTGCGGTGGCGTAGTTGCATCAGAGCGTCCACAACCGCGTCCACCACCGCGTTGTGTAGCTTCCCGGCGACCCCGATGCCGCGCCACTCCTCGAATCCAACAAGCCGAAGACCTCCGAATCCAGTGGCAGGAGATCCAGCAAGGCTTCGTCGACGACCCACAGGACTCCGTACGCGCGGCGGACGGGCTCGTCGCCGAGGTCATGCAGCTGCTCGCCACCACATTCGCCGACCACGAACACGGGCTCGAAGGCCAATGGCACCGCGGCGAGGACGTCGCCACCGAGGACCTGCGCATAGCCCTCCAGCAATATCGGTCCTTCTTCGACCGCCTGCTCAACACCTGACCGCCGGCCCCGCCGCGCACTCCGAAGCCGCAGCCCCGGGCTCGCTCTGGCCGCCGCCCGCGCAGACTTCCAGCGCGGACGGCGGCCGCCAGCAGGCCCGCCGGGCCAGAGGCCGGTCCGGCATCGCCTCCGGCAGCCTCTGGCCGACCGGGGATCCGGAGTGCTCTTTCAGCGCTTGAAAGCGCCCTTGATGTTCTGCGCGGCCTGCTTGAGGCCGCCCTTGGCCTGCTCGCCTTTCCCCTTGGTCTCCAGGGAACGGTCGCCGACGGCCTTTCCGGTCTTTTTCTTGACCTTTCCCTTTTCCTTTTCCGCGGAATGCGCGGTCTTCTTGCCCAGCCTCATGACCAGTCCTCTCAGCGGCTCTCACGGGCACCGTATCTAGGGTCCTTTGTTCATATATGTTCCACCCTGGGTGCCGGTCCAACCGCGTGAGGACCGAGCAGCGGCGCCAGGAGGTCAGCTGATCCGCGAGCGGTTGCCGTGGGGACAGCCGAGGATCATGGTGGAAGGGAGGGTATTCGTGCGAGATCGGAGGATGCCATGATCGTCCTGGGGGTCATTCTTCTCGTCATTGGGTTCCTGGCCGGGATCTCCATTTTGTGGACCATCGGGATCGCCTTGGTCGTGATTGGAGCGATCTTGTGGGTCATGGGCTCTGTGGGGCATGCGGTCGGCGGGCGACGGCACTACTGGTAGCCGAAGATGTGCCCCGGTGCCCCGCGCGACCGCCGGGCACCCGCGGGGCCCCTGGCCCCGACGTGCTACCCGCCTCTCTGCAGCCACAAGCAGGCCCGCGGAGCAGGTGGTGTCCGGGCCGCCACCACCACAATCCGGGCGTTCGCCTCGTTCGTCCTGAGGCGACGGTGGAGAACGGTGCCAACGCTCGGGAGCTGCCTCAGAGGTGGAGGACGGGCCGGTGGGCGGCCGCCCACCCTGGTATACGACCACCTGCGCCGCCCCCGCGGCCCCGAAGGCGCACGCCTGTGCGCACGCTCCCAGACCGCGGCGGTCCGGCACGCCTCCGAGATCGTCGACGAACTCGGCATCGACTGCGAGTGGCAGGAGGCGGCGGCCTGCACCTATGCCGAGGATCCGCAGCGCACCGGCGAGCTGCGGCGGAGGCCGAAGCCGCACGTGAGGCGGGTCTTCCGGCCGAGTGCGTCACCGATACCGAACTGCCCTTCGCGGTCGCCGGCGCGGTCCGGGTGAGCGGGCAGGCGCGGTTCCATCCCCGCAAGTACCTGCTGGCGCTCACCGACGACCTGCGCCCGTATCGGGTCGTGATCAATCTGTCGATTCGCCTTCGTGGTGAGGCCTGAACCGGTAGATGTTCTTCCGTGACGCGACTGCAACTGATGGACCTGGAGTGGGAGTTCATCGGGCCCGTACCTGCCGATCGGCGAGTACGGTCCCTTGAAGGGTGTCTTTATTCCAATCAGGCTGCTGAGCTGGGCGTTTCCTGTGGATGATGCGGCAGCCGGGGTGGCATGGTGTGGTACTCGTTGAGCAGTCCGCCAAGTACCGGCTGGCGCCTGACCCCGGCAGAGGACAGGGGGACGACGTTCGGGTCGTCGTCGGGTGCTCGTAGGTCGAGGCTGCGGTGGGCTCGTCCCCGTTGTAGTGCTCCGCGTACGTGGTAAGGACCGTGCGCAGGTGCCGTTCGCCGGTGATGAGAAGGCGGTCGGTGCATTCGGTGCGGGCTGTGCGTATCCATCGTTCGGCAAACGCGCTTGACCGGGGGCTTTGCGGCGGCGTCTGAGGAAGACGGTCTCTACGTGCATGAAATCGCAAGCGAGCAGTGTGTGGGCCTGGGCTCGGAGGAAGGAGCGCCAGGTCTGCTGGGAGGCGCGCTGCGGTGCGGGGGGGGGTAGACCGGAGCGGCGCAGAACGCGTCGGACAGTCGCAGCGGCGACCCGATGACCAAGCCGACGCAACTCCCCCTGGATCCTGACGTACCCCCAGGTCGGGTTCTCTCTGGCCAGGCGCTGGATGAGCGCGACCGTCTCTTCCGGCAACGGTGGACGACCGGGTCTGACCGGTGCTTGGCGCCACTTCCAGCGCACCAGACGGAGGTGCCAGGTCAGCAGTGTGCCCGGGGTGACCAGTCGATGGCGGCGTAAGACGGGTGGCAGATGCCGTGCGAGAGCGGAGAGCACGGCACGATCAGCCCATGAGAGCCGCGGCCGCTGGACCTGCCGACGACCCACAGCGACCTCATGACGAAGAGCAAGGATCTCGGCGTTGTTCGCGGCGGTCGAGCGGCCCATCAACAGGAAGCAGCCCAGTAGTCGACAGAAGATCAGGTAAAGCGGTCGCAGACCCACGATCACTGATCATGCCCACACTTGAGCGATCGAAAAGCCCCAGGTCAACCACCATACGGCAATAAAGACACCCTTCAGCCACCAATAGCCGCACTCCTGCCGCGGTCGTGAGGGCGACCGTGCCCGCGCTGATGCGCAGTGAGACTCCACAACCGCTGCGCGATCTCGTGCGTCCTACTCTTGAGCGCCGACAGGAGCCGGCCACGGGGAGACGGGACGCGGGCCATGCAGAAGTACACGGTCGTCCAGCACATCAAGCGCTTCTTCTGGATCCCGCGTAGTGCGAGACGGCGGCAACCCACACCCTGCTGGCGGGTGATAGGGCTCTGCCTGTCGGTGCTCGCCTTCGGGGCTGGGGTCACCGCGGTGGGTTGGGACGATGAATTCGGCGGCTCCTACATCATGGCGATGATGCTCCTCTTGAATGTCGTCGACGACATCATCAAAGGGGTACGGCACCGCTGGCCGGCCGCACTGGCCGCACTGGCGATCTTGTCTGGCGCGAGCTGGCTCACCAGCGCCGTCCTGCCCGGCTCCCTCGGCGCGGCTTGGGCAAATACCATCGCCGCCGCCGTCGGCGTCACACTCGGGTTCGCCGTGGCCGCCGGGATCACGCGGCTCCCGGAGCGCCTGGCGGCGGCCCGGTGAAGGGTTCCCGGGTTCGTGTGACGTGACACTGCCCTTGCCAGGAACCTCATCCGCCCTGGTAGGGGCCGGTGAATCGGGTTTCCCGAAATCTGGCTGCGGTCGTCTGAGCCGACGCTCTCGCGCAGCTGCCGTCAGCACGTCATGATGATCGATCGTGCTGCTGCGACTGGCTTACCTGGGTGTGTCGAACGCGTTTGCGATGCTTCGCCTGCTGCCGATGACCGACCGGGACAAGGACGCTGAGATCCTCGCCCTGCGCCACCAGATCACCGTGCTGGAACGCCAAATCGGCAAGGAAAAGATCCGGTTCACCCCGAGCGACCGGGCATTCCTGGCAGCGCTCCTACACCGGCTGCCACGGCACGTCCTGCGAAGGTCACGGCTGCTCGTACGCCCCGACACGGTACTGCGTTGGCACCGCAACCTCGTCGCACGCCGCCACGCCTGTGCCGCTCGAAAAGTCATCGCTGCTCTACCTTCTTGATCGGGTTGATCGAGCCATTCGTAGGGTCCTACCTTCTTGATCGGGTTGATCAAGGCCACTTGTAGGGTCTGGAGGCCCAGAGACGGCGGGTATGGCTTTCGTAGGGTTGCCCGCGATGGTTCAGCCAACCTGGCCGCCCGGTGTCTCACGACGGCCTGACTGCTGATTAGGAGACGCGAGTACCTCGTCGTACATCGCTGAGTAGGACCACGCCGGCAAGGTCGTCCGGAACCGCATCGCACTTCGAACGACCGGAGGAGCCCGTGGCCCAGATCTGGGCGGGTACGGACATCGGCAAGACGCACCACCATTGCGTGGTCCTGGATGCGGAGGGCAAACGGCTGCTGCCGCGCCGCGTCCCGAACGACGAGCCGGACCTCCTGCTCCTGCTTGCCGATGTCCTCGCCATCGACGAGGACGTGGTATGGGCGGTCGACGTCGCCGACGGCATGGCTGCTTTGCTCGTCAACCTGCTGCTCAACCATGGCCAGCACCTCGTCTACATATGAGGTTCCCCCGAGATGCGGGGAGAGGTGACAGCGGGTCAGATGGGTCTCAGGAGAGGAGACCAGACGATGCCTGCCCCGAGGAAGTACCCGC
>NZ_JBIBKK010000041.1:0-68873 GCF_042959105.1 Streptomyces sp. NPDC007917 | reverse complement strand
GCTCACCAGGCACCCGGACATCGCCCAGGCCGTGGTCGTCGCTCGCGAGGACCACCCCGGCGACACCCGCCTGACCGCCTACGTCGTTCCGGAGAGTGGCACGGGGGACAGCAGTCGTCAGGTGGCGGACTGGCAGGAGTTGTACGACTCGCTCTACGCCCAGCCGACCGCTGCTCTGGGCCAGGACTTCACCGGCTGGAACAGCACCTACACAGGCGCCCCGATCCCGCTCGACGAGATGCGCGAGTGGCAACGGGCCACTCTTGACCGGATCCGCGCCTTCGCTCCGAAACGAGTGCTGGAGATCGGTGTCGGCACCGGCCTGCTGATGGCCCCCCTCGCCGAGGAGGTGGAGGCGTACTGCGGCACCGATCTCTCGCAGGAAGTGATTACCCGGCTCACCGAACAGGTGGCCGCGCGGGGATGGGACCACATCCGACTGCACTGCAGGCCGGGTGACGACTTCTCGGACCTGCCGGAGCGCTTCTTCGACACCGTCGTGATCAACTCGGTGGCCCAGTACTTCCCGAACCAGGAGTACCTCACCACTGTTCTCACGCACGCAGTGGGACTTCTCGCCGAAGGCGGCAGGGTCGTCCTCGGCGACATCCGCCACCTCGGACTGCTGCCCACGCTGCAGACCGCCGTGCAGGCCACGACCGCGACCGACACCGCCGCGCTGCGGGCCGCCGTCGACCAGGCGCTGGCGGGAGAGACAGAACTGCTGCTCGCCCCGGAGTACTTCAGCGCCCTGGGCGCCTCGCTGGGAGTGGGGGTGGACATCCGTCTCAAGCGGGGGTCCGCCCACAACGAGCTGACGCGCCACCGCTACGAGGTGACCTTGTACCGCGACGCGGAGGGCCTCACTGACCTTTCCGAACTGCCGACCCTGCACTGGGGTTACGACCTGACGAGCCTGGACGAACTCGACGGCCGCATCGCCGCGCCGGTCCGTCTGGCAGGTCTGGCCAACCCCCGCCTTACCGCGGAGGCCGCGGCCAAAGTCGCCCTCGACCGGGGCGACGACCTGGCGGCGATCCGTTCGGCGCTGGCCGCCCCCTCCGAGACCGACACCGACGTCGACCCGGAACGCATGCATGCGTGGGCCGAGGCCCACGGCCTGCGAGCCATCACGACCTGGCACCCCGACCGGCCGACGGCCTATGACGCGATCCTGCTGCCGGGCGGCGGCCCCGCCGCCCCGGCGGTCACCGGCACCTACCTGGTGGCAGGCCGGGGCGGAGCCGCCCCCGCCAACACACCCGTCCGATCGCGCCGCGGTGCCACGCTGATCGGAGAGCTCCGGCAAGCCCTGCAGGCCGAACTGCCGGACTACATGATCCCGGCGGCGATCGTTCCCCTGGAGACGCTTCCGCTCACCACGAACGGCAAGGTCGACCGCAAGGCCCTCCCGGCCCCTGAATACCAGGTGGCCGGCAGCCACCGGCCACCGCGGACCCCGCAGGAGGAGATCCTGGCCCGCCTGTTCGCCCAAATCCTCGGCGTGCCCCTGGTCGGGATCGACGACAACTTCTTCGACCTGGGCGGCCACTCGCTGCTGGCCGCCCAGCTGACCAGCCGGATCCGCGCCACCTTGGGGACCGACACGCCACTGCAGGCACTCTTCGAGGCCCCGACCGTCGCCGAACTGTCGGCCCACCTCGACGGCGGCGCGCCCAGCAGCGCCTTCGAAGTCCTGCTTCCGCTGCGCAGGCGCGGCCACCGCCCGCCCCTGTTCTGCGTTCACCAGGGCGCCGGGATGAGCTGGGCCTATGCCGCGCTGCTGCCGCACCTCAGCGTGGACTTCCCGGTCTACGGCCTTCAGGCGCACAGCCTCGCCCACCCCGACGAGCTGCGCTCCAGCGTGGAGGAGGTGGCCGACGACTGCATCGCCGCGATGCTCACGGTGCAGCCCGAAGGGCCGTACCACCTGATGGGTCACTCCTTCGGCGGAGTGGTGGCGCACGCCATCGCGGCGCGACTGGAGGAACGCGGAGAGCGGGTGGCCCTGCTGGTCGCGCTGGACTCGGCACCGGCCCTGCCGATCCCGGCCGAGGTGCTGGAGGTGGAGAACGAGATGGAGGTGATGTACGGCGCCATCCTGGAGGCGCTCGGCGTCGACACGGACGAGGCATTCGACGGAACCCCCGACTACGCGCTCTTCACCCGGCTGGCACGCGGCACCAATACCGTACTGGGCACTTTGGAAGAGAGCCGCTTCACCACCCTGATGAGCGTCATCAAGAACAACATCCTGCTTGCCGGGCACTACCAGCACCGGCAGGTGTCCGCCGACCTGATGGTCTTCGCGGCACTGCACTCGCGCAGCGGGTATGTCATCCCGCCGGACATCTGGCGAGAGCACGTGACCGGCACCATCGACCACCATGAAGTCGACTGCACCCACCAGACCATCATCACTCCGCAGATGTTCCGGAACATAGGCCCGCTGGTGGAGAACAAGCTCCGAGAACTCGGCGGGGAGGCACGATGACGAGGACCCCGCCCGGTCCGGCCGGAGCGGTCCGGCACGGGCGAGGCGGGGTCCGGGCCCGTCGGGCCGGGAGATCGGGCTCAGCCGGCCTGTTCCACCGCCTCGATCGCGGCGCGGAGGATGGCCAGGCCCTCCTCCGCCTCCGCCCGGCTGAGGGTCAGTGGCGGGGCCAGCCGCAGCGTCTCGCCGGTCAGCCCGCCCTTGCCGGCCAGCAGCCCGCGCCGCTTGGTCTCCTCCATCAGGCGGGAGGTATGGGTGGGGCTGGCGGTTCCGGTGGTGGGGTCGACCAGGTCGATCGCGACCATCAGGCCGCGCCCCCGGACATCGGCGATCAGGGCGGAGTGGTCGGCCACCGCACGCAGCCCGTCCGCCAGGAACGCTCCCTGTTCCGCGGCGTTGGCCTGGAGGTCGTGCTCCAGCACGTAGTCGAGCGTGGCGTTGGCGGCGGCCATGCTCAGCGGGTTGCCGCCGAAGGTGGATATCCCGTGCGCCGGCAGGCCGTCCATCAGCTCGCCGCGGGCGACCACGCCACCGATGGGCAGTCCGTTTGCAGTCCCCTTGGCGAAGATCATGGCGTCCGGTGTCACGCCGTGGTCATGGATGGCGAAGAACGTACGTCCGGTCCGGCCCCAGGCAGTCTGCACCTCGTCGGACAGCAGCAGGATCCCCTCCTCGTCCAGCACCTTCTTGAATGCGGACACCAGGCCGGGCGTGAGGGGGCGGAAGCCGGACGAGCCCTGGACCGGCTCCAGCAGCAGACACGCCACATCGTCGGCGGTCGCGGTGGCGAGAATGTGGCGCAGGTCCTCGGTGCAGGCCTCCACGTAGGCCTCGTCCGACAGCCGGCGGAAGGCGGGCAGATGCCGATCCGCGCCGTGCAGGTAGTGGACGTCGAGCGGGCTCAGCGCGGTGTTGCGGTAGACACGGTTGCCGGTGACCGCGGCGGCGGCGTACGAGCGACCGTGGTAGCTGCCTCGCAGGGCCAGCACCTGGCCGGTGCCGCGGGCCGCCGTCGCCAGCAGCAGCGCGGTCTCCACCGCCTCCGAGCCGGAGTTGACGAAGTAGACCTTGGCGTCGGGGATTCCGGAGAGCCGGGCCACCTTCTCCGCGAACTCCACCTGTCCCCGGATCAGGTACTGGGTCGAGCAGTGGACCACTCCGGTGCGCAACTGCCGCTCCAGTGCCCCGCTGACCTCGGGGATGTCATAACCGAGAATGTTCGTCATGATCGCGCCGTAGAAGTCGAGGTAGCTGCGGCCGGCCGCGTCGACGACCCGGCACCCCTGGCCGGAAACGATTTCGATCGGTTCCGCGTAATTGAGGCCGAGCCAGCTCGGCATGACCGTGCGGTGCCGCGACAGGAGGTCTGAGGTCATGGGTCGGAACTCCATTTCAGGGATGGACCGGTGGGGCCCGGCAGTAAACCCGGGTGTCTCCAGAGGATCCAACTGATCCGACGGTTCGGCAAGAGCTCGATAAATATCACCGATAGTCGGCACACATGCGCCTCGGGTTGGGATCGCAAAGTATTCCGGCAACCCGATCCTCGACATGCTCTGAATTTGATGAAGCGCCCCCAGGCGCACATTGCCTGGTCCTGATGAATGCCGCTACGCTCCTGCCCGGGTCACCTTCAAAAACCCGCGAGGTCTGTTTCCTGTCATGTCATTCACTGTGGGCTCGATCGAAATCGGAAGCACATACACGAAAATGGTGGTCTACCATGTGCGGGCGAACCGGCTCGAATTCGTCGCTCGATTTTCGGATCGGACCACGGCGGACGAGGGCGACATCGGCATCGGCGTCGACCGGCTGCTCGCCCGGGCCGCCGAACAGGGCCTGGGACGACTTGACCGCACCTATGTGTCCAGCAGTGCGGCGGGCGGCCTGCGCATCGCGGTCTGTGGCCTGACCCGCTCTCTGAGCATGAAGATCGGAGTCGAGGTTGCCCTCGGCGCCGGCGGTGTCGTGGTGCACTCCAGCGCCGGGCGGCTGCGGCCGGCCGACGTGGCAGGAATTCGGCGCGCCCGCCCAGGGCTGGTGCTGGTCTGCGGCGGCACTGACCACGGCGAGGCCGACGCGGTCCTGCACAACGTCCGCGCAGTGGCGGCGGCGCGGCTGGACACCGCCGTCGTCTACGCCGGGAACGGTGCCGTTCAGGACGAGGTGCGCGACCTGCTGGCCCGGTACGACGTCCGCTGCGCTGTCAGCGAGAACGTCTACCCGGACCACGACTGCTTCCGCTTCGACGAAGTGCGGGCCATCGTCCGGCGGGCGTACGAGCAGGACGTGGTCAAGGCGCCCGGTGTCGACGAGCTGTGCCGACGCCTGGACGTCGGCTGCGTGCCGACGCCGTACGCCGTCTCGCGTGCGGCGACGCTGCTGGGCGAGGTGACCGGCGGGCTGGTCGTGCTCGACGTCGGCGGGGCCACCACGGACGTGCACTCCTGTCGACCGGCGACGGCGGGCGAGGTACTGCAGGCTTCGTTCGAGCCGGCCATCAAGCGCACCGTCGAGGGCGACCTCGGGGTGTTCCACAACCTCCGCAACCTGCTCGCCGACGGCGAAACGGTCCTCGACACGCAGAAACCGCTGACCGATCCGGACCGTCTCGGTGAATTTGCTGTGCGAGCGGCCAGAACGGCCCTGGAACGGCATTGCGGACGGATACTGCCGAGCTATGCCACGGTCACCGCGAAAAATGTGGTCAGCGGCCCCGATCTCAGCGCGGTGAAAACTGTTGTGGTGACCGGCGGTGCACTCCGGTACGGCCTTCGGGACCCACAAGGTCTGATCGCCGGTATCAAGACGCTCCCACCGCACCTGCTGGCACCGAGGGATCTCGACCAGTGCCTGGTCGACCGGAATTACCTGCTGTCCAGCCTGGGGTCACTGTGCGAGGACCACGAGGACGGTGTCAGAGAATTCATGAAGAACCATTGGAGAGAAGGGATGTGGATGTGACGGAGAATTCTGATCCGCTGTTCCTGGAGTTCCGGGAACAGCTGACTGATTCGCTGCTGCCAGGGCTGCGGAAGGGCGCGCTGCTCGAAGGGAACGGCAATGTCATAGCCGTACTGGAACTGGCCGGGCACCACGACGAACCGCTCGATGTCCAGGCGAAGGCAACGGTGGCGCTGAGCGAAGCCGTCCGGCAGTGCCGGGTGGACGGGGTCCTCTTCTTCTACCCGGACCACCTGAGCGGCCGGCGTATGGTGTTCTTCGACCGGGACGGGACATGGGAGGCGACCTGCGGCAACGGGCTGCGCTGCGTGACCCGCTACGCCTCGGACGCAGGGCTCCTCGAGGCCACCGGCACGATCGTCACCGACGACGGCCCCAAGACCGTCCGGATGCTCGACGGCCGAGCCGAAGTGACACTCGGCCGTTCCCGCGAGGTCCAGCAGCTTGACGACGACCGGTGGTTCCTCTACAACGGCGTCCCACACCTGGTCGTCTTTGTCCCCGATGTCTCGGCGATCGATGTCCGCACCGAGGGCGCGCGGCTGCGCTACGACGACGGGCTGTGCCGGGCGCTGGGCCGCCCGGAGGGGGTCCACGTCAACTACGTCCAAGTGGTCGGCGACCGGCTGTGCGTGCGGACCTATGAGGTCGGAGTGGAGGACGAGACACAGTGCTGCGGCACCGGGGCGGCCGCCTCGGCGGTCCTGAGCCGGTACGCGGGGCGGTCGGCTCTGCCCGTCACCGTCCAAACCCTCGGCGGCGAGCTCACGGTCGCGGAGCGGCACGGCGAGGTCAGCATCTGCGGCCGGACCGCCTACCTGGTCCGGCCCGTCGGGGTCCGGTCGGCCACCGGCTCGGGAGATCCACGATGACGGTGTCGCGGCCGGCCGAGGAACGGTTGCAGGGGCTGTGCGCCCTCCCGCTGGAGGAACTGCGCGAGCGGTTCTGGAAATCCGCGCGGGACGTGGTCCGGCCGCTGGCCGACCTGGCCGCCGGCCACACCACGCCGTCCATCGAACGATCCGTGCTGATGCGCATGGGGTTCGACTCACTGGAGGCCAAGGCCCTGGTCGACCACGCTGTGGAGCAGGGCTGGCTCGGCGACGGTGTCGGCGGTGTGCTGGCCCGGTACGCCGCCGACCGGCGGCTGCCGCTGCGCGAGGCGTACCGGCACCTGCTGAAGGTGCCTGAAGGCGACATGCCCTCTTCGGGCGTTCCCCTCGGCAAGCCGCCGACCGAGCTGCGGCTGGAGCAGCACATGCCGTTCCCGGTACGGGAGATCCTGTCCGGGCTGGAAGGCTACCGGCCGCGCCGACGAGGCTGGGTCTGGCGGCAGTCGGCAGCGGCCGATGCCTCCTTCACCTACCGCCAGACCAGCCGGCCGCTGACCCGCTCCGGTGCCCTGCAGGCGGCTTCGTACATGCAGGAGCTGGACCCGCAGCCCGACTGCACGGTCACCTCCGAGATCGCATCCGGTCGCTTCGAGGACGATCTGCGCCGGATGCGCATGGCCGCATGGCACGGCGCCGACCACATCATGGTGATCCGCACCCTGGGACAGAGCCACTACGACGGCCTGGTCGAGGGCACCCCGGAGGGGGTGGGCGGAGTGCCGATCAGCCGCAAGCAACTGCGGGCCACCCGGCGCGCACTCGACCTGGTCGAGGACGAGGTCGGACGGCCGATCAACCTGCACTCCTACGTCAGCGGGATCGCCGGCAGCGAGATGGCCGTGCTCTTCGCCGAGGAGGGCGTCGCCGGAGCGCACCAGGACTTCCAGTACAACATCCTCTATCGCGGAGTGAATCCGGTCCGCTCGGTGGTGGACGCCTTCGAGGCCAAACGGGTGCTGGCGGACGCCGGCATCCTGCAGCTCGACGGCGCGCACAACGCGAACTCCACGGCGCTGAAGGCGTGGAACGTACGGCCGGAGATCCTGGTGCAGCACGCGCTGAACTGCGTTGCCTCGGAGCTGGCCGGTCAACGACGAGAGCTCATCGCGCTCTCCACCGTGCCGCCCACAGCCCCGCCGGCCCCCAAGGTCTCACTCGACCTGCCGTTCGCCGTGGCGTTGCGCTACCTCTTCGAGGGGTTCGCGATCCGCGCGCAGCAGAACACCCGGTACAGCACTACCAACCTCACCGAATCGACGGTGCTGCATGTGCTGGACACCGTCATCTCAAGACTCACCAGCGCAGACATCCAGAGCACCATCGCCGCCGACGAAGCCCGCTGCATCCCGTGGCACCACACCTCGACTCAGGCGGTCAGTGCGACCAAACAGGCACTGATCGGCCTGGACGGCCTCTCCGACCTGGTGAAGCCGGACACCGAGGCGATGATGCCGGCGATGAAGGACCTGATGGCGCGTGCGGTGCTCATGCTCGACGACATCCTCGCAGTCGGCGGCTACTTCGCGGCGCTGGAGGCGGGGTTGTTCGTTGACTCGGCCGCCTACCCACGGCGCGAGGGCGACGGGATCGTCCGGAACCGCGACGGTGGCGTCGCCGCGGACACCGTCGTGCCCCGCTCAGACCGGTACTGGGCCCCGGTCTGCAGCCATTACGGACACACCGTGAACATGCCGGCCTGCCCGGGCTGCACTCTCTGCGACGACAGCCTGGTGCGTTACGTCGACGAACTCGACCCCGAAGACAACGTCCACCACAGGCTCGCCGCGCTCGAGGACCAGAGCGAGCTGATCCGCCCCGAGGGCGAGCATGCCGGGGACGGCCTGGTGACAGTCAGCTTCTTCGTACCGCTTCCCGAGACGGTGGCGGACGCCGCGGCGCTCCGCATGGCCGAGGAGATGCGGCTGGCCGAACCCCGCATCGTGGACCGGCTCGTGTTGCACCCGGCGGAGGGTGTCCAGTACGACATCGTGGGCCGCTTCGCGGTGTCGCTGCGCCGAGCGGAGCTGCCGACCACCCGGGCGGGGGAGCACGTCGAGAACCCCCCCGAGCACATACGGGCCGAGCTGAGCCCGCTGAATCTCCGTGTGGTGGGCGCGACCCTGGGAAACGATGAGCACTCGGTCGGCCTCCAGGAGATCACCAACATCAAGCACCACGGGCTGGAGTGGTTCGGTCTGCGCTGCCGCAACATCGGTTCCTCGGTGCTGGCCGAGCGGCTGCTCGACGAGGCGGTCGAGCAGAACGCCCAGGTGGTGCTGGCCAGCCTGATCGTCTCCCACCGGGACGTGCACCGGCTCATGATGACCAAACTCGCCGATGCCGCAGTCGAACGCGGGGTGCGCCACCGCCTGGTGCTGATCGCGGGCGGGCCCCAGGTGACGGACGAGCTGGCGCTCGCCTGCGGTCTGGACGCGGGGTTCGGGCCCGGTACGCGCGGGATCGATGTGGCGCGCTTTCTCGCCGGACGGCTGGCCGGACAGCCGACGCCTTGAGTGGCGGGCGAATGGGCTCGCGGATCTCGACCTGGCATAAGAGTGGGTCTACGATTTTCCAGAACACGTCGAGGGCGAACACCTCCGAGCCGGAAACCTGACCCCCGTGGTCGCCCATCGGGCCAAGCGCTCACACCCGCAACGTCCGTTTTCCTGCGCTGCCGACTCGACTCGCTCCGACATCCACACTCCCGGCCCGCACGGGCGAACGGGACAACGCAAGCACAACCCAGAAGAAGGAGCTCAGCGGTGACCAACCCCTTCGACGATCCGGAAGGAACGTTCTACGTCCTGGTCAACGGAGAAGGACAGTACTCCCTCTGGCCGACATTCGTGGACGTTCCCGCCGGATGGACGATCGAGCACGGTGAAGCGGACCGTCAATCATGCGTCGATTACGTCGACGAGCACTGGACTGATATGCGTCCCAAGAGCTTGATCGAGGCCATGGGCGGGTGACTCCCACTGGCACGCCGACGCGTGTTCCTTTCGCTGATCGCGCGTCGGCGTGTTTCCGCTGCGGGTCCGGACAACACCTCGGCGGCCGCCTCCACCTCCTGGGAACGGACACCCTAGCGCCCGGCCACCACCGCAGGGCCCCGGCACCGTGCCGACCGACTATGTCGTGCCCGGACGGATCGAGCGCGTGTCAGCCGGTCGTGAGCACCATCCGGAAGCGGGCCTTGCCGGCCAGCATCTTCTGGTAGGCCTCGTCCGCACGGTCCAGCGGCACGGTCTCGGTCATCGGGCGGATGTCGTGCAGGGCGCTGAACGCCATGGTGTCCTCCACGTCCTGCGAAGTCCCGGACGGATGACCCCTGACGACATGGGCGCCCATGAGCAGCTGGGCCGGGCTGATGCCCATCGGTGTGGTGTCCGCCCCGATGACCACCAGCTCTCCGCGGGGGGCCAGCCCGTCCACCGCGGATGTGATGGCCTCGGAGCTCCCGGCGGTGGCCAGGACGACCTTGGCGCCGCCGAGGGCCTGCAGCGCCTCGGCGACCGGAGTGCCCGCGGTGCTGTCGATGTAGTGGTGGGCGCCGAGTTGCCTGGCGAAGTCGGCCTTCTCCTGGCCGCGGGCGATCCCCACGGTCTCGAAGCCCATCGCGACCGCGTACTGCACTCCGAGGTGCCCGAGGCCGCCGAGGCCGAGCACCGCGACCCTGTCTCCGGGCCGGGCGGAGCTGCGCCGCAGCCCGTTGAAGACGGTCACGCCCGCGCAGGCCATCGGCCCCGCGTCGCTCGCGGCCAATCCGTCGGGGATACGGGCCAGGGCGTCGACGGGCACGGTCACCTTCTCGGCGAACCCTCCGTCGTACGTCCACCCCGGGACCTTCAGAGTCCGGCAGACGATGAAGTCGCCCTCCCGGCAGGGTCGGCAATGGCCGCAGCTGCCGCCGAACCAGCCGACCGCGACCCGGTCACCGACCTGCCATCCACGGCCCTCAGTGGCTTCGCCCAGCTCCTCGATGTGTCCGGCGATCTCGTGCCCGGGCACCTCGGGGAACGATACGCCCGGTAGTCCGCCGCTCACGAACATCGCGTCGCTGTGGCACACCCCGCATGCCTCCACACCGATCCTGACCTGGCCGAACGCCGGCTTCGACACCTCTCGCTCGGCGAGTTCGAACGTGCCGTTCGGGGCGGTCACCTGCATGGCTCGATAAGTGCTCATTCCCAGCGCTCCTCGGGGAGGTTTCGCCGTACATCGGCAGGACGCTCAGGGATTGATTCCGGGAGGCTTCTTTTACAGTCTGCACGATTTCCCCCGTGGCGCACGTGTGCCCGCCGACACCCCCCGTCCGGCGATGGACAGGCGGGGTCAGGACCTCGTCGCCCAGGCCCGTAGAGGCGCCCGGCCGGCCGCCGGGCGCGCTCGGTCATCCGGGCCACGGCGTCAGGGCACCTCCGGGCCGCGGTACTCGCTCATCGCGTCGATGAGCCAGCGCGCCAGGTAGTCGGCGAACGAGGACCGCGGGAAGAGCCGGTACGTCGGCGCGTCGTCGACCTGCCAGAGCAGCACCGCGACAGGTCCCACGGTGGTCGACACCGCCTGGCCGGGGCCGAAGGCGCGGGGGTGCAGGTCCAGCGGGCAGCCCTTCTCCAGCACCTGCCGGGCGGCCGGGCCGCTCAGCTCCAGCGTGGTGCGGTTCGCCGAGACGTCCACGACCGAGCCCGGTGCCCCCGCGAGCGCGTCCCGCAACTCGGCGGCCACGGCGGTGCCTTCGGCCTGGGACAGGACGAGCCATTCGTCGGGGCCGAGCCAGACGGCCGTGTGGGGGCCGGAGGTGGCCGTGTGCCCGCACTGCCTCGGGAGCGGCGCCCCCAGGGTCTTCCCGATGCGGTCGGCCGCTTCGGAGGCGGGGTCGACGCGCAGGTTCACCATGGTGATGAACGGCCACTCGGTCAGCGTGACGCCACGGCTGCCGCTGACGGCGGCGGCGCGCATCCGCTCCTCCAGATGTGCCAGGGGGCTTTGGCGCAGCGCCGCGGTCCCCGCGTCTGCGTCGGTCGTCAGCTCAGCCATCTCGCTTGGTCCCTTCGGGGTCGTAGAGGACGGAGTCGGCCACCAGGACGGGCACCAGCTTCTCGCCCACCGGGGCGAGCAGGGTCTCACCGATCCTCGCCCGCCCGTCGGCGACGAGGGCGAGGGCGAAGGGGCGGCCGAGGGCCGGGCTGTGGTAGCTGGAGGTGACATGGCCGAGCATCGGCACCGGCCCGGCCTCCGGGGTGATGGGCACGTTCGGCCCGACGAGCTGGGTGCCCTCGGGCAGCCGGGTCCTGCCGTCGGCCGGCAGCAGGCCGACGAGCTGCTTGCGGTCGGTGCGGGAGGTGTCGGCGCGGGAGTAGGACCGCTTTCCGACGAAGTCCTTCTGCTTGGAGACCACCCAGGACATGCCCGCGTCCTGCGGGGTGACGGTGCCGTCGGTGTCCTGGCCGACGATGATGTAGCCCTTCTCGGCCCGCAGGACGTGCATCGTCTCGGTGCCGTACGGGGTGATGCCGTACGGCCGTCCGGCCTCGTACACCTGCTCCCAGACGGCCAGGCCGTACCACGCGGAGACGTTGATCTCGTAGGCGAGCTCGCCGGAGAAGGAGATCCGGCAGACGCGGGCCGGGACACCGGAGGCCAGGGTGGTCTCGCGGAAGGCCATGAACGGGAACGCCTCGGCGGACAGGTCGATGTCGGGGGCGAGCTGGGCCAGGACCTGGCGCGACTGGGGGCCGACCACGGCGATCGTCGCCCACTGCTCGGTCACCGAGGTGCAGTGCACGTCGAGTTCGGGCCACTCGGTCTGCAGCCACTCCTCCAGCCAGTCCAGCACCGCGGCGGCGCCGCCGGTCGTGGTGGTCATGAAGTAGCGGTTCTCCTCGAGCCGCAGTGTCACACCGTCGTCGAAGATCATCCCGTCGGGCTTGCACATCACGCCGTACCGGGCGAGGCCGGGCCCCAGCTTCTTGAAGGCGTTGGTGTAGATGCGGTTGAGGAACTCGCCCGCGTCCGCGCCCCAGATCTCGATCTTGCCGAGAGTGGAGGCGTCCATGAAGGCGACGCCCTCACGGGCCGCGCGGCACTCGCGGGCCACCGCCGTGTCTATGTCCTCGCCGGGGCGGGGGTAGTACCACGGGCGCTTCCACTGCCCGACGTCCTCGAACTCCGCCCCGTGGGCGACGTGCCAGCTGTGGATGGAGGTCGTGCGCTCCGGGTCGAACAACTCGCCGCGCTCACGCCCGGCCAGGGCGGCGAAGGCCACCGGGGTGTACGGGGCCCGGTAGGCCGTGGTACCGATCTCTCCGGGGGAGGCGCCCGCGCCCAGGGCCTCGGCGATCACCCCGATCGCGTTGACGCCGGAGGTCTTGCCCTGGTCGTTCGCCGTACCCAGCGAGGTGTAACGCTTGACGTGCTCGACACTGCGCATACCGGCTCCGGTGGACCGCCGGACGTCGGCGACGGTGACATCGCGCTGCAGGTCGACGAAGTGGGTGTCCCAGCTGTCGGGTTCACCGTGCGGAGCGGGCACCAGCCACAGTGCGCGCGCCGCGCCCGCTCCGGCCTGCGGCCGCGCCTGGTCGTACGGCGGCGCGGGGACGGGAACCGGGAACCCGGCATCGGTGGCGGCCCGCGCACCGGCCCGGGCCCCTTCGGCCAGAGCGCCGTCGAGGCCGTACGTCCCGCGGGCCGCACCGACGACCTGCTGGTCCCGTACGGCCCCGTCGGGGACGAAGGCGGCCAGGTCCTCGTCCCAGCGCAGCCGTCCCTGACGCTGGCTGTGCAGATGCACCACCGGGCTCCAGCCGCCCGAGACGGCGAGCAGGTCGCAGTCGAACGACTCCGGTCCACCGGTCAGTTGCCCGCTCTCGTCCAGGGGCTGGACGGTGACGCCGGTGAGCCGGCCGTCGCCCGCGGTGTCGGTGACCGCACGGCCCGTCAGCACCCGCACCCCGGTCGCCACGGCGACCTCGGCGGCCCGGTGGGACAGCTCGGGGCGCGCGTCCACGACGGCGGCGATGTCGATCCCGGCGGCGTGGAGATCGGCGACGGTGTCATAGGCGCTGTCGTTGGTCGTGCTCACCACGGCCCGCGAGCCCGGAGCCACGGCGTACCGGTTGAGGTACGAGCGCACGGCCGCGGCCAGCATCACCCCGGGGCGGTCGTTGCCGGCGAAGACCAGCGGACGCTCATGGGCGCCGGTCGCCAGGACCACCTGGCGGGCCCGTATGTGCCACAGCCGCTGGCGCGAGACACCCGCCGACGCACCCGCCGGCTCGGGGGCGTCGGCTCCGAGGTGGTCGGTGCGCCGCTGCAGGGCCAGCACATAGTTGTCGTCGTAACTGCCGAACGCCGTGGTGCGCCCCAGGACGACGACCTCGGGGGCGGCGTCGAGGGCCGCGCGCACCTCGGCGACCCACTCGAGGGCGGTCCGCGCGCCGACCGTCTCGGTGCGCCCGGACAGCAGCGAACCGCCGGACTCGGGCTGGTCGTCGACGAGGATCACCCGGGCGCCGGAGCCGGCGGCAGCGGCGGCGGCCGCGAGTCCGGCCGGTCCGGCGCCGACGACCAGGACGTCGGTGTGGACGTACTTCTTGTCGTAGACGGCGGGGTCGGGGGTCGGGTCGAGCCGGCCCATCCCGGACAGCGTGGTGGCGGACAGGCCGTCGTACAGCTCCACCGTCGTCGCCGGCAGCATGCCCTCCGAGTGCACGCCGTCGATCTGCAGCAGGGCGTTGGGCTCCTCGACGCCCGCGGAGACGATGCCGCGCGGACGGCCGCGGTAGATCGACGGGCCGACCTCGACGAGCCCGTTCGCCAGCATCGCCGAGGCCACGGTGTCTCCGGGGTGTCCGGTCATCTCCCGGCCGTCGACGGTGAACCGCAGCACGGTGCCGCGGTCGACACGGCCTCCTCGCCCGAGCCGGAATTGCTGGTCGGTCATCGATTTCCTCCGGCCTGGGGCAGTTCGGGGCGTGGCTCGTCGAGCCGGTAGACGGCGAGCACCTCGTTGGTGACGGTGTCGCGCAGGACGTTGAACCAGCGGCGGCAGCCGGTGCCGTGCATCCACCGCTCGGCGAAGGGGCCCTTGGGGTTGTCGCGGTAGAAGACGTACTCGGCCCACTGCCGGTCGTCGAGGTCCGCGGGGGATTCGGGGTAGGGGAGATGGGCCTGTCCCCCGTAGTGGTACTCGGTCTCGTCACGCGGACCGCACCATGGGCAGGTGATCAGCAGCACGGTGTCCTTCTCTCAGCGGGCCCTGGGGGCGCTCAGTGGGCCACGGCCGCGGCGCCGTGTTCGTCGATGAGTGCGCCCGTCGTGAAGCGTTCGAGGGCGAAGGGGGCGTTCAGCGGATGCGGCTCGCCCGTGGCGATGGTGTGCGCGAAGGTCCAGCCGGCGGCCGGGGTGGCCTTGAACCCGCCGGTGCCCCAGCCGCAGTTGACGTAGAGGTTCTCGGCGGGGGTGGTGCCGATGATCGGGGAGGCGTCCGGTGTGACGTCGACGATGCCGCCCCAGGTCCGCAGCACATGGGCGCGGGCGAAGACGGGGAACAGCTCGACGGCGGCGGCCATCTGCTGCTCGATCACATGGAAGGAGCCGCGCTGCCCGTAGCCGTTGTAGGCGTCGACGCCCGCGCCCATTACCAGCTCGCCCTTGTGTGCCTGGGAGACATAGACGTGCACGTGGTTCGACATCACCACGGTGGGGTGCACCGGCTCGTGCAGCTCGGAGACCAGCGCCTGGAGCGGATGGGACTGCACCGGCAGCCGGATGCCGGCCAGCTCGGCCAGCACGCTGCTGTGACCGGCGGCCGCGAGGCCGACCCGGCCGGCGAGGATGCGGCCGCGGCTGGTCTCGACGCCCACGACCCGGTCGCCGTCCTTGAGGAAGCCGGTGACCTCGCACCCCTGGATCAGATCCACACCCATCTCGTCGGCCCGGCGGGCCAGCGCCCAGGCGACGTGGTCGTGCTTGGCGATGCCGGCCCGTGGCTGGAAGGTGGCGCCGAGGACCGGATACCGGGTGCGGGGCGAGACGTTGAGGATGGGGCAGACCTCGGCGACCTCGTCCGGCTCCAGCCACTGGGCGTCGACACCGTTGAGGCGGTTGGCGCCCACGCGGCGCACGCCCTCGCGGACGTCCTGCAGGGTGTGCGCGAGGTTCAGCACACCGCGCTGGCTGAACAGGAAGTCGTAGTCCAGCTCCTCCGGGAGCCGTTCCCACAGCTTGAGCGCGTGCTCGTAGATCGCCGCGCTCTCGTCCCACAGGTAGTTGGAGCGGATGATCGTGGTGTTGCGCGCCATGTTGCCGCCGGCCAGCCAGCCCTTCTCCAGGACGGCGACGTTGGTGACGCCGTGGTTCTTGGCCAGGTAGTAGGCGGTGGCCAGGCCGTGGCCTCCGGCGCCGACGATGACGACGTCGTACGAGGAGCGCGGCTCGGGGTTGCGCCACAGGAAGTCCGGGTGCTCCGGCAGCGGCTCGGTGGTCATGCCGCGTCTCCGTTCAGGTGAGGGTAGAGGGGGAAGGCGCCGGCGAGCTTGGCCACCCGGTCACGGAGCAGGGCCGCGCGCTCGTCGCCGAGCTGCTCGTCCTTCAGGGCCTGGGCGATGATGTCGGCCACCTCCCGGAACTCCGCCTCGCCGAAGCCCCGGGTGGCCAGGGCAGGGGTTCCGATCCGCAGCCCCGAGGAGATCATCGGCGGGCGGGGGTCGAACGGGACCGCGTTGCGGTTGACGGTGATGCCGATGCGGTGCAGGCGGTCCTCGGCCTGCTGTCCGTCGAGCGGGGAGTGGCGCAGGTCGACGAGGACCAGGTGGACCTCGGTGCCGCCGGTGAGCACCGTGATCCCGGCCTCGGCCACATCGTCGGCCAGCAGCCGCCCGGCGAGGATGCGGGCGCCGTCCAGGGTGCGCTGCTGGCGCTCCCTGAACTCCTCGGTCGCGGCCACCTTGAACGCCACCGCTTTCGCCGCGATGACGTGTTCCAGCGGGCCGCCCTGCTGGCCGGGGAAGACGGCGGAGTTGATCTTCTTGGCGAGGTCGGCACGGCTGAGGATCACACCGCCGCGCGGGCCGCCGAGGGTCTTGTGGGTGGTGGTCGTCACGACATCGGCGTACGGCACCGGGCTCGGGTGGAGCCCCGCGGCCACCAGCCCGGCGAAGTGCGCCATGTCCACCATCAGATAGGCGCCCACCTCGTCGGCGATCCGCCGGAACGCGGCGAAGTCCAGTCGGCGGGGGTAGGCCGACCAACCGGCGACGATCATCTTGGGCCGGTGGGCGAGCGCGAGCTGTTCGACCTCGTCCATGTCGATGCGCAGATCGGACTCGCGCACGTGGTACGGCACGACGTTGTACAGCTTGCCGGAGTAGTTGATGCGCATGCCGTGGGTCAGATGCCCACCGTGCGCCAGGTCGAGGCCGAGGATCGTGTCGCCGGGCTCGAGCAGCGCGAACATCGCGGCCGCGTTCGCCTGGGCGCCCGAGTGCGGCTGCACGTTCGCCGCCTCGGCGCCGAACAGTTCCTTCACCCGGGCGATGGCCAACCGCTCGACGACATCGACGTGTTCGCAGCCGCCGTAGTAGCGGCGGCCCGGGTAGCCCTCGGCGTACTTGTTCGTCAGTACCGACCCCTGGGCCTCCATGACGGCGGTCGGGGCGAAGTTCTCCGAGGCGATCATCTCGAGGGTCGACTGCTGACGGCGCAGCTCGTCGTCCACCGCCGCGGCGACGTCCGGGTCGAGCTCGCTGAGCGGAACGGAGAGGGAGCAGGTGGCCTTGGTGATCGACGGGTAGGTTGCCATCTGTGCACCATCCTGAGAGCCGTCTAGTGAACAACTGATATATCAGCCTCTGCGGTAAGGTATGGGAGCTCGCCGGACGGGTCAAGGGGGCATCATGCAGAACGTGGCGACCGAGCTCAGGGGTGAGGAGCTGTCGCTCGCCGAGCGCGCCTACCGCGCCATCCGCGACCGGCTCGTCATGCTCGAGATCCGCCCGGGCGAGCCGATCAACGAGGACCAGCTGGCCCAGTCCCTCGGCGTCGGACGGACGCCGGTGCGCGAAGCGCTCAAGCGGCTCCAGTACGAACGCCTCATCGTGACCTACCCACGGCGCGGCACCTTCGCCACCGACGTCAACATCACCGACCTGGCCCATATCTCCGAGGTGCGCCAGGAGCTGGAGCCCCTGGCCGCCGCCCAGGCGGCGCGGCGCGCCACGGCCACGGACCGTGCGACCCTCGCGGCCGTACGGCGGGAGCTGGAGAGCGTGGATCCCCTTCGCCACGAGGCCGCCGAGCTCATGCACCTGGACCTGTCGGTCCACCGGGCCATCTACGCCGCCACGCACAACCCCTACCTCGAGGACACCCTCGTCCGCCACGACAACCTGGCCACCCGCATCTGGTGCCTGTTCATCGACCGCCTGTCCGACATGGCCGGCCACGTGGCAGAGCACGGACCGCTGATCGAGGCCATCGTGGCCGGCGACCCCGACCAGGCGGCACAGCTCGCCCGCAGCCATGTCGAGGGCTTCGAACGGGCCATTCGCGCCGCCCTCTGACATGGCGCCGTGATGCGGTGAGGCCGACAGCCCGCCTCCGCACCGGCGAGTGGGAAAGGCGCCGGAGGGGGCGAAGGTTTCCCCGCGTCAGTGCGCGACGCCCCGCGGATCCCCCGGACGCAGACGAGGCCTGCCCGCCAAGGTGGTCCACAGATGCGGGGCGACGTCGTCCTCGGGGAGCTGGGCGATCATGTAGCGGACGCAGCGTTCGATCTTCACCCGCCACCGGCGGGCCGCCTCGTTCCCGTCAGCCTTGCACAGCGCGTCGTGGACGGCGGTGTCCTCGCCCGCGATGGTGTCGCAGGCCTGGCTGTAGTCCATGTCCAGGACGGTGACGAACATGCGCAGCCGGGCCGTGAGGCGTTCGAAGGTACGGGCGGCCTGCGGGAGGTCCGCGATACGGGCGAGGGCGTCCTGGAACCGCAGGTCGACTTCCCGTATCCGGGCGTGGTCGTTGTCCCGGGCGGCGGCGCCGACCTCCGCGAGGGCCGCTGAGGCCGTGGCGAGGTTCTCCTGGCCGAGCATGGCGACGCGGCGGATGAGCAGCGCCCCGAGGCTGGCGCGCAGGACGTAGAGAACGAGGACGTCCTTCGCCGTGACGTCGGGCACGGCGGTCGTGCCACCCGGGAGCAGATCGAGCATGCCCTCCTCGGCCAGCGCCCGCAGCCCCGCGCGGACGACCCGGCGGGAGAGACCGAGGCGGGCCGCGAGGGGCGCCTCCCGGACGCGGTCACCTGGCCGGTGGCCACCGGCCAGGAGCGCTTCGCGCAGCAGGCCCACGACGGGGTCGGTGGTGACGGGGGCGCCGGGCGGAGCGTCATGGGATGTGTTCCGCGGCACAGCAGGGTGGCCGAGTGCCCGCGCGGGATGGGCATCCGAGTCGCTGTCGGGGCCGCAGATGGCCGGGGCGTCGTAGGAGGGGCGTGGCGCGGCGATCCGGGTGAAGGGGGACGCGGAGGGGGTCCAGGTGGTGGACCAGGTCAGCAGCGCGTCACGGAGGCGGGGCAGGTCCGGCGCGGCCTCACCAGCGAGTGGGGCATCGGCGGCGAGGAGGCGCCGGGCCTCGTCGGCCCACGCCGCGGGGCCGGGCGCGTGGTGCCGGCGCGGGCGGGCGGGCACGGCCGTGTCCGGTCGCTCCACGACGCCGCACACCTGGGCCGGTACGCCGTACGCCAGCAGGTGCACGTTCGCGCCGGCAGCCGCCGGCCGCACCTGCTCCACAAACGCACGCAGGGCGGCGTGGTCCGCCCCGGGCGCGCCCTCCGTGCGCTGCCCGCCCCGTTCCGCCGTCTGCTCGCCGCCTACGGCAACCGGGACCACCGCCCCGAGGCACGCCCCCGGGACGCCGTGGCCGTAGCCGCGGTTTCCCGTTCCCGCTTCTCGCTGAACATTCCGCTCAACCGCGACAGAGGGGGTGGTGAAACAGCGAACCGCTGTCTCACCACCCCCGGCTGTGGCGGCCGAGGCTCAGGCCAGCGTGTCCTCGATGAGGTCGGCGGCGCGCGGGGTACCGCCCTCAGCCCGCGCACCGGCGCGCAGCAGCGCCGAGCGGTGGGCCACCTCCGCGTCGGAGACCAGGTCGTTCAGGGCCGCCCGAAGGGTCTCGGCGGTGGCCTCCGGGGTGTCGATGCGGCGGGCCACGCCCAGTTCCACGAGCCGGTCGGCGTTCATGAACTGTTCGGCGCCCTGCGGCACGGCAATCATCGGGACGCCTGCCAGCAGTGCCTCGCCGCAGCCGCCCATACCGGCGTGGGTGACGAAGGCGTCCGCCTGCTCCAGGACCGCCCGCTGCGGCACCCAGGAGTGCACCTCGACATTGGGCGGGATGTCGCCGAGCTCCCGCACATCGGTGTACTTGCCGATCTGGAGTACGACGTGCCAGCCGGGCAGGTTGCCGTAGGCCGCCAGGCACTGGCGGTAGAACTCCGGCTGACGGGTGAACGCCGAGCCCAGGGAGATCAGCAGCACGTTCTCCACGTCCGCCGGGCGCGTCCAGCCGTCCCCGCCCGCACGTGTGTCGAAGCAGGGCCCGACGAAGGTCACCGTATCGGTGTCGACCTGGTCGGCGTGCGGCTGCATCGCCCGGGTGATCAGAGCCAGGGCCCGCGCGGGACGACCGGAGAAGGTGTCCACGTCGGTGGTGGACGCCCCGCAGCCGGCGAGCCACTGTGCGAACTTCGCCCGGTACGCGTCGGCGCCCGGCAGTTGCCACACGGGCGCCGCGAACTCCTCGTCGTAGCCGTCCCAGGCCACGAACGTCGGGGACAACTGCATGATGGGCCGGTCCTGCGATTCGGCCAGGGCACGCGCGGCGTAGGCGCCGATGTCGTACAGGTACAGGTCCGCCGGGTCGTGGTCGTAGACGGCGCGCAACTGGGGGAGTGCCCGGATGGCGTCGTCGAGGAAGAGGCCCATCGCCGCGATGGGGTCCTCGGGCCAGTTGTTGTCGGCGACCGGGAGTCCGGAGGCACAGGGGACGAGTTCGGCGCCGGTGGCTGTGATCAGGTCGGCCACCGCGGGGTCGTTGGCGTAGGTCACCCGATGGCCACGGATCACCAACTCGCGGATGATCTCAAGGCTCGGCAGGACGTGGCTGACGGCGGGGATGCCGACCATCGCGATGTGGGCACGGCGACGGGACATGGAAGATCACTCATTTCAGGTCTACGGCGAAAAGGACACAGCAAACCCGTGCGCCGCCAACTCCGAGAACAGCTCGGCCGCGAGGCGCACAGAGGCATGCGGGAGGGAGGCCGGGGCACTGCCCCGACCGTGTCAGCCGTAGATCTGATGGAAGTGCATACCCGGGACTCTAGCCTCCCCCAGGGGTCTCGGCACCTCAATTGCCGTCGACCGCCGCCTCCACCGCCGCTCCCGTGGAATCGCACACCTGCGTGGAGCAGCGGGGAAGCACTCGCCACGCCGACGCCGTCGGCGACGCCGCCCGGCGGTCAGAGGCCGGCGAGCAGGTCTTCGAGCGGGGCGGGTGTGCGGTCGGCGTCGAGGGCTTCGACGAGGACGCGGCCGTAGTGGATCTTGCGCCCTTTCTTCGTGCCGAGGAAGCGCCGCATCTGCTGCTGTGAGGTGCGGTCCTGCTGTGCGGGCTGGCGCAGGAAGGTCTGCAGGGCACGCAGGTCGCCCTCCGCCCGGACGAGCTCCTTCACCCGCGTCACCCCCAGCGCGCGGATGAGCTCGTCCTCCAGATCCGCCGCGCAGACGAAGAACGCCTGGTGCGCCGCACCGGCCCGCTCCAAGCCGCGGGCGTAGTAGCCACGCTCCGCCTCGTCGCACAGTCCCGTGAGCCGAAGGCCCAGACCGGGTGGCCCGAGGAGGCGAGCGAAGCGCCCGACGCTCATCGCGCCGCCCATCGGCAGGACGCAGACTCCTTCGGCAGCCAGATTCCTCCCGTGGCGCGCGGCCAGCGCGTTGACCGCTGCGACGTCGCTCCGCCCCTCGAGCAGGACGGCCGTCCGGACGGACAGCCGTGCGGCCAACTCGCGGGCGGTGTCGCCGGTCCCACCGGCGGCCCACGCGGTGACCGCCTCGCGGAACGACTCCATGTCAGCCATGGGAGGAGTCTCCGCCCCCTTCCGGTCACCACGCCAGGGAATTTCCGCCGGCGCGTCGATCGCCGGCGAACGAAGGAGGAAGACGTCAGGGATCCGCCATATCGCCCGGTGCCTCCTGTGCCTCGGCGGTTCAGGTCAGGGGCAGCCGCATGATCGTCAGATCGAGCCATCGGCCGAACTTGGTACCGACCTCCGGCACCGTGCCGACATGGCGGAACCCGAACCGTTCGTGCAGCCGGATCGAGGCGGTGTTCTCGGCTTCGATATCGGCGACCACGACGTGGTGGCCGGCTTCGCGCGCGGATGCGATCAGGGTGGCCAGCAGTGCGGAGCCGATGCCGAGCCCGTGCCTGTCTTCGCGGACGTAGACCGAGTCCTCCACCGTGTGCCGGTAACCGTCCAGCTTCCGCCACGGGCCGTAGGCCGCGAACCCGGCCACCTCGCCCTCCGCCTCGGCCACGTACGCCGATCCGCGCTCCAGGTGCGCGGCCAGCCAGCCGGCCCCCTCGGCAGGGGACTGCGGGGTCTGCGTCCACAGGGCCGTCGAGTGCTCGATCGCGTCGTTGCGGAGCGCGCGTATGGCCTCCGCGTCGCCGGGGCGGGCCAGGCGTACCGCCACGGCTCGGCTTCTCTCGTATATTAGATTCATGTCCAACATAGTAGATCCTCTGGTGGGGCAGATCGCAGCCCGTATCCGCACCGAACGCGAGCGCCGCAGGTGGACCCTGGCCCAGCTCGCCGATGCCTCCGGGGTCTCCCGCGCCATGATCAACCGGGTCGAGCGCGGCGAGAGCAGCCCCACCGCGGTCGTCCTCGGCAAACTGTCCGCCGCCTTCCAGCTCAGCGTCGCCTCCCTGCTCGCCCTCGCCGAAGGAGGCGCGGACGACACAGACGGAATCGGCACAGACGGAATCGCGGAAGTGCGCCGACAGACCGACGCGGCCGAGTGGCGCGACCCCGCCACCGGCTACCGCCGCCGCCAGATCACCGGCCCCCACTTCCCCGCAGAGATCGCCGAGATCCGACTGCCCCCTGGGGCCCGCGTGCCCTATCCGGCCGCCGCCTTCGCTTTCATCCGCCAGGTCGTCTGGGTCCTCGACGGCCGCCTGACCTTCCACGACGGCGACACCGTCCACGAACTCGGCACCGGAGACACCATCGAACTCGGCGAGCCGGCCGAGCGCGCCTTCGCCAACACCACCGACACCGAGTGCCGCTACGCCGTCATCCTCACCCGCGGCACAACCCCGTGACCCGCCCTCACCGCTCGTACCGGCGTTTGCCCAGATGGGTCCCAGGGCACTCGGAACCGGAGGATTTTGCCCCATCTCCGTGGCACGGGAGGTGCCGCAGTGAACCAGCAGGAGCAGCGTCATCCGGTGGAGCAGCACCCACAGCCAAAGTTCCCGAGCCAGGACCAGGCGCATCCGGGCGAGACGGAGGCGATGGAGCCCAGGCCCGACCACGGCGAGGACACCTACGAGGGCCACGGGCTGCTGCAGAACCGGCGCTCCGTGATCACCGGAGGTGACTCGGGGATCGGCCGCGCGGTGGCTCTCGCCTTCGCCAGGGAGGGTGCCGATGTACTCATCAGCTATCTGCCCGAGGAGGAGAAGGACGCTCAGGAGACGGTGCGTCTCATTGAGTCGGCCGGGCGTCGGGCGGTCACCTTTCCCTGCGACATTCGCGAGGAAAGCGCATGCCAACAGCTGGTCGACCGGGCAGTCGAGGCGTTCGGCGGGATCGATGTCCTCGTCAACAACGCCGCGTACCAGATGTCACGGCCCAAGGGGCTGGAGGAGATCCCCACCGAGCAGTTCGACCGGGTGATGCGCACCAACCTCTACGCCATGTTCTGGCTGTGCAAGATGGCGCTTCCGCACATCCCGGCGGGCGGCAGCATCATCAACACCACCTCGGTCCAGGCCTACAAACCCAGCCCCCACCTGCTTGATTACGCCACCACCAAGGGCGCGATCGTCACCTTCACCCAGGGACTGGCCGGCAACCTCGCCGAGCGTGGCATCCGTGTCAACGCCGTGGCCCCGGGCCCCGTGTGGACACCCCTGATCCCCGCCACGCTGCCGGACACCTCGTCCTTCGGTCTGCAGAGCCCCCTGAACCGCCCGGCGCAGCCCGCCGAGATGGCCCCCGCCTATGTCTTCCTGGCATCACAGCAGGCCAGTTACATCACCGCGGAGATCGTCAACGCCACCGGAGGCACACCTCTGCCCTAGCGGTCCGGTCCGGCGCGCTTCATCCGGCCGGGCGCCAGAGAACGTGGTCTCGGCCGGTGAGTGCCGCGGTGGCGTCGTCGAGGCCGAGCGGCGGTGGCATCGGACAGCGCCTGCGGATCTTGGCCAGTTCTCGGTGGGAGCGGACCAGGCCGGCGAAGTCGCGCGGATACGCGCAGGCGTCCACACCCGTCAGCACACCGATTTTGCGGGCGGGGGCGGCCATACGCCGCCAGTCGTCCGCGCTCGCCAGCAGACCCAGGCGGATCCGGTGTCGTCCGGCGAAGGCGGAGATGTCGTCGAGGAGCGCCGGCTGCAGGCCCCGCTCCGCCTCCGGGCTCTCGGCGTCGGCGGCGGGCGGGCCCAGGAGCGCACCGCGGAGCCGTAGCGGGCCAGCAGGTCGGCGACGCGCGGGCCGCCGAGCTGGTATTCCTCGGGCGTGGCGTCACCCAGGGCGCCGAACTGGAACACATACCGGTCGGCCACGCGCGTGGTGGGCCAGCGCAGCGTGCAGTCGACGGCGATGACCATGCCGCCGGGCGCCAGGTGGTCTCGGACGCACCGCCGGTAGGCGGTCGGCACTCGGTGCCATTTGACGCGGAAGTACGTCATTCCGGCGATCATGAGCCGGTCCTGGTTGGGATCGTGCATATGGTGCAGGACCAGGTCCGGGTTGGCGGTGAGCAGGGCCCGGCCCGCCTCGTGGACGGCGGCCAGATGGACCAGTGCTCCGTTGGCGGAGCCGATGAAGATCACGGGATAGCGGCGCCGGGGGTAGTGGGCGGTGACCCACGCGGCCAGTGCTTCGGACCGGACGGCGCCGACCCGGCGCAGTGGCAGGGCCTCGGTCCAGCCGCTCGCGGCGTAGGCCCGCTCCCGCGCCGCCGTCGGCAGCCGGTTGAGGACGCCGAGCAGGGCGGACAGCGGCATCTCGACGGCGGTGGGGAGCCGGGTTCCTCGGCCCACTTCTGGGGAACCAGCCGGTCCCCGGCTCCTCGAACCACGAGGGCCGGCAGGGCGACATGGGGCAGCTTGTCCTCGATGCGGTCACGCAACGCCTCGGTGAACGAGCCGAACACGCGGCGCAGGCCCGCGTCGCGCGTCGCGGTAGTCGGCCACGTTCAGCGCCGCCATTGAGGCCGGCGCATGGCGCGAGTTGCGCAGCCACCGCAGCAGCTGACGGGCGAAGGTACGGGCGGCGGGGTCCACGGTCGGACCGACCAGGACCAGCCCCGCCACACGGTCCGGATGGTGAACGGCGGCCTCCACGGCCACCTGACAGCCGAAGGACCCGCCGAGCAGCACCGCACGGTCCAGACCGACGGTGTTCAGCCACTCGGCCAACGCGTCGGCCAGCGCCCTGAGGCACAGCGGATACGGAGGCCCCGCACTCGCGCCGAACCCGGGAAGGTCGACGGCCCACGCATCGTGACGATGGCCGAACGCCTCGAGAAACGGCCGGAACTCCCGGCTGGAGACGCCGGCGCCGTGGACACATACGACCGACGGTCCGCGCCCGGTGTTGCGCCAGGCCATCACCGGCCGGCCGTCCACCGCCGCCACGATCCGTCGCATGGTCCATCCCTACCGGTATTCCACGCCCACCGCCTCGGCGAAGCACAGCCCGCCGATCCGGATCGTGGCGGTGCGTCGGGACAGCGGCCGGTACTGACCAGCTCAGGCCGTCCGCGGAGCGGGGCCGGGTGTGGCACGGGACGATGAGCCCGGACGAAGGGCGAGGACGGCTGACGGGCCGTGGGGCCGGTCATCGGCCCAGGCCTGAGGGGCCGGGCGCAGGGCGCTCATGGCGACGGCCGCATGCCTCCGTGATGTCCCGGCCGGCCAGGGCCCCGGCCCGGCGCCCTCGGGTGGCGGCTCAGCTGCCGAGTCGGCTCCTCAGCAGCTGTTTGCCCAGCTCGGCGCCCTTACGGCTGTCGGCCTGTGCCTTGCGGAACAGTTCCGCGACATGGGTGTCCTTGTCACGTTCCGCGTCCTGGATGTAGGTCTCCATCCGCAGCGCGTTGCTCAGGCACGCCTCGACATACCAGACGAGGTTGTAGTCCTTGTCCCTGGTACCGGTGGCCTCGCCGGTTTCGGCGGTGTGGGCCATGGTGGTCTCTCCACTTCCGTGAGGTGGTGATGCGGGCAACCGCCCGGCGTTCGCTGGGCGGTTGCCCTTCTGACCGGATCGGCGGGGCTTCGCCCGCCGATCGCACGTCGCCGGGTGCCCCTGATCACCGTGGTGATTCGTCAAGAATCCGCCGACGTCGTGCCGTTGGTCACTCGGCGGACCCCGGACCCCGGACGCCGGTTGGCCGTTTTCCGCCCGGTCAGCGGGGCACTCGTCGGCCATGGATCACACGCAGGCTCCCGTTCTGGAGGCCCTCGCCCAGTACCACGAGCGTGGGTCCCTCCCGTTCACTCCGCCCGGACACAAGCAGGGCAGGGGCGTCGACCCGGAGGCCCGCAAGGTTCTGGGCGAGGACGTGTTCCGCGCCGACGTGCTCGCCTTCGGCGGCCTGGACGACCGGCTGAGGTCGGGCCGCGTGCTGGAGCGCGCGGAGCAGCTGATGGCGGACGCGGTCCACGCCGATCACACGTTCTTCTCCACGTGCGGCAGCTCGCTCTCGGCGAAGGCCGCGATGCTCTCGGTCGCCGGCCCGCACGAGACACTGCTGGTGGGCCGTGACGCGCACAAGTCGGTGATCTCCGGCTTGGTCATCTCCGGGGTCCGCCCCGTCTGGGTGGAGCCCCAGTGGGACGGCACACGCCACATCGCCCATCCGCCTTCCGCCGAAGCCTACGAGAGCGCCTTCGCCCGTCACCCGGAGGCCAAGGGGGCTCTGGTCACCAGCCCGACACCGTACGGCGCCTGCGCCGATCTGGAACGGATCGCCGCGGTGTGCCGCCGCCTCGGACGCCCCCTGATCGTCGACGAGGCCTGGGGAGCACATCTGCCGTTCTGCTCCGGTCTGCCGAGCTGGGCGATGGACGCGGGCGCCGACGTCTGCGTGACCAGCATCCACAAGATGGGCAGTGGCCTGGAACAAGGCTCGGTGTTCCATCTGCAGGGCGACCTCATCGACCCCGCCGTGCTGACGTCCCGGGCCGATCTGCTCGGCACCACCAGCCCCAGCGTCCTCCTCTACGCGGGCATGGACGCGTGGCGTCGGCAGATGGCTCTGAACGGCGAGGAACTGGTCGGCGCCGCGCTGCGCCGGGCGTACGCGGTACGCGCGGAGATCGAGGCCGTCGACGGGCTGCACGTGGACGGCCGCGACGACTACGTGGGCCCCGGGCTGGCCGCCGACTTCGATCCGCTCCCGGTCGTCATCGACCTCAGCGGCCTCGGCGTGAGCGGCTACCGGGCGGCGGACTGGCTCCGGGAACACCATGACGTCAATGCCCACCTGGCCGACCACCGGCGGATCAGCGCCCAGCTGACCCATGCGGACGACGCCTCGACGACCGGCGCCCTGCTGACGGCGCTGCGCGACCTCGCCGCGCACGCGGAGGACCTGCGGCCCGCTCCCGAGGTGGCCGTGCCGACACCGGGCGAACTGCGGATGGAACAGTCCCGTCTGCCGCGCGACGCCTACTTCGGTTCCGTCGAGGACATGCCCCTGGACCGTGCGGAGGGCCGCGTGGCGGCCGAGATGATCACGCCCTATCCGCCGGGTATACCGGCCGTCCTGCCCGGTGAGGTGCTGAAGCGGCCGGTCCTGGACTATCTGCGCACCGGGGTGGAGGCCGGGATGAATCTCCCCGACGCGGCCAACCCCGGTCTTGACACCATCCGTGTCCTGGTCGAAGGAACCAGCGCCGACTGAGAGGGCTGCCGCCAGGCGCGCGACACCAGTCGCGCGGACCGGCGGAATCCGTCCCACCCGGCGATGGGCCGGGAATCGCGGGGGGCCGCACCCGAACGAGGCGGCTTCCCGGCTGGGCTGTGAGGAAAACCACCAGGTGCGGAGCCCCCTTCCACGGGTTCGGTCTGTGAACATGGACGGTCGCTGAGCCGTAGCAGTGTCGCCGGTGATCAGCCGGGCCCCGGACGGGGCTCTCTTTCTGTTTCGGACCTACACCCGGCATGGCCTCGTGACCCTGACCTCGCCTTCGATACCCGCGCCCCGCTCTCCAGAGCGCCCCGCGCCTCCCACCCCCGGGCGGAGCGGGCGCTCGCCCTGGCGTTGCCTCCGCCACCGCGGGATGCGGTGGTGGTCGGCGGCGAACCTGGTGTCGAACGTGGGCACCTGGATGCAGCTGACCGTGCAGAACCTGCTCGTGCTGCACATCACCGGCTCCGCCGCCACCACCGGTGTCTCACTGGCGGTGCAGGCGGCGCCGGGGCTGCTCCTCGGGCTGGCCGGGGGAGCGGCGGTGGACGCCTGGCCGCGCAAGCTCACCGCCGCCGTCAGCCAGGTGGCGCTGGCGGCCATCGCCCTCACCACAGCGGCTCTGGTCGCCTTCGACCTGCTCAACGTGGCAGCGCTCATGATCCTTTCCGCGCTGACCGGTCTGGTGGCCACCGTGGAGGGACCGGCGTGTGCCCTGTTCGGCAACGAACTGGTGCCCGCCCGGGACGTGTCCTCGGCGATCGCCCTGGGCTCGGTGGTGCACAGCGCCGGACGGCTCCTCGGAGTGGCCTGCGCCGGTATCGCGGTGGGCACGCTCGGCACCTCCGTGGCCTACGCGGCCAACGGGCTGTCGTTCCTCTTCGTGGCCGCGGTCATTCCCTTCCTCCGCCCGGTGGCCGGGCACGCTCCGGCCGAACCGGACCGGCGGTCCCGGCGGCCCGTAGGCGGCGCCCGGGAGGGTCTGTCCTACTTCCTCAGCAGGCCGCGGCTGGTCGCCCTCACCGTGGTCACCGCGGTGAGCGCCGTCTTCGGCCGCAACTACGGGCTGACGCTCGCGGTGCTGGTCACCGGCCCCCTGGCGGGGAGCTCCGAGGAGTTCGGGACCGTCGCCGTCGTACTGGCCGTCGGCGGCATCGTGGGCGCCGTCCTGGCTGGGCGCATGCGGCAGCCGTCGGTGAGGGTGGTCGCCGCGCTCGCGGCGGTGGGGGCGCTCCTGCAGGTCGTCGCGGGGCTCTCGCCCACCCTGATGATGCTGCTGGTGGTCACGGCACCGATGGCCGTCGTGGAGTCGATATCCGACACGGCCGGGACCACGGTGCTGCAAACCGATCCGCCGGCCGCGATGCGCGGACGGGTACTGGGCGTGTGGCGCACCGCACAGACCGGCTGGGGCCTGGTGGGCCCGCCGCTGCTCGGACTGCTCATGGAATGGGCGGGGTCCCGTGGCGCCCTGGTCGCCGGCGGGCTGCTCATCGTGGCGGTGATCGGCGTCGGCGCGCTGCTCCACGGCCGCCGCGCGGCGCCCCTGCCCGTAGCGCAACCCGCCGAGGCGTCCGTGGTGTAGTCCCACGAGCCCCCCGCGGCCGGCGCCGCTGCCGCGCCGCTCTCCGATTGCGCGTCTTTTGTACGGGTACTTGAGCGTTCTCATGCGCAACGGAAAGGGGATCGGTCATGGCGCTCAGTGACTCCGCAGCTCCTGTCCGCTCCTGGGCACACGCCGTCGTCACCGGTGGGGCCGGATTCGTCGGTTCGCATCTGTGTACGACCCTGCTCGCTCACGGGGCCGCCGTCACCTGTGTGGACGACTTCTCCACCGGCAGCGCCAAGAACATCGCCCACCTGATGGGCCGGCCGGGCTTCTCCTTGCTGCACGCGAACGTCATCGACCCCTTCGACGTGGAGCGGCCCGCCGATCTGGTGCTGCACTTCGCGTCCCCCGCCTCACCCGCCGACTACCTGCGGTTGCCCCTGCACACCCTGGAGACCGGCAGTCTCGGCACCCGCAACGCGCTGGCCCTGGCCCGCCGCCACGGGGCCCGCTTCGTGCTGGCTTCGACCTCCGAAGCCTACGGCGACCCCCAGCAGCATCCACAGAGCGAGCGCTACTGGGGCAACGTCAACCCCGTCGGGCCGCGCAGCGTCTACGACGAGGCCAAGCGCTTCGGCGAGGCCCTCACCACCGCGGAGGCCGGGACCAATGGCACGGACACCGCTATCGTCCGGCTGTTCAACAGCTACGGCCCGCGGATGCGCGGCCACGACGGACGCGCCGTGCCCACGTTCGTCCGTCAGGCGCTGGACGGGGAACCGCTCACGGTCACCGGCGACGGCAGACAGACGCGCTCGCTCGCCTACATCGACGACACCGTACGCGGCATTCTGGCCATGGCCGCGTCGGATCTCCGCGGACCGGTCAACATCGGCAGTTCGGACGAGATCTCCATGCTGGATCTCGCTCACAAGATCATCCGGCTGGCCGGGTCCCGCTCCACCGTCGAGTTCATCGGCCGCCCCACCGACGACCCCGCCGTCCGCTGCCCGGACATCACCCTGGCGCGCGGCAAACTGCAGTGGGCGCCCGTCGTCTCCGTCGACGAGGGGCTGGCCCGCACCATCGAGTGGTTCCGCTCGCAGGCCGCCGCCTGAGCCTTCGACCCGTAGCCCGGCGGCCCCGGAGCCATGGAAAGGCCACGCCCATGCGTATTCTCGGCATCAACGCCCTCTTCCACGACCCGGCCGCCGCCCTGGTGATCGACGGCCGTACCGTCGCCGCCGCGGAGGAGGAGCGGTTCTCGCGGCGCAAACACGGCAAGCGTCCCGTGCCCTTCGCCGCCTGGGAACTCCCCGAGAAGGCGGCCACATGGTGTCTGGAACAGGCGGGGCTGCGCCCCCAGGACCTCGACGCCGTCTCCTACTCCTTCGACCCGGCCCTCGCCCGGCCCGCCGCGTGCATGGGTCTGGACGACCCCTGGGACCACCTCCGGCTCACCTACGCCCGCCAGGCCCCGGGCTTCCTGCACACCGCCCTTCCCGGGCTCGACCCGGGCGCCGTGCGCTTCGTCCCCCACCACATGGCCCACGCCGCCTCGTCCGCGCTCGCCGCGCCCGAAGCCGAGAACAGCTCCGTCCTCGTCCTCGACGGGCGGGGCGAGGCCACCTCCCACCTGGCGGCCCGCCGCACCGGCGACCGACTGGAGCCGCTGTACGGGCAGGAGCTGCCGCACTCCCTGGGGTTGGTGTACGAGGAACTCACCGAACACCTGGGCTTCCTGCGCTCCTGTGACGAGTACAAGGTCATGGCCCTCGCCTCCTACGGCACCCCCCGGATGCTGCCCGAACTGCGCCGGTACGTGTTCGCCACCGGCGACGGCGGATTCCACGCCACCGGCGTGCCCTGGGCCGATCTGTGTCCCGCCCTCAGCCCCGGCCAGGCGTGGTCACAGGCCCACGCCGACCTCGCCCGAAGCGTCCAGGAGTGCCTGGAGGAGACGCTGCTGGACCTGGTCCGCTGGCTGCACGGCCGCACCCGGGACCGGGTGCTGACCCTGGCCGGGGGAGTGGCGCTCAACTGCGTGGCCAACTCCCGCATCGCCCGCGAGGGGCCGTTCGACCGGGTCTGGGTCCAGCCCGCCGCCGGTGACGCGGGCACCGCGCTGGGCGGTGCCCTGCTGCTCTCCGCGCTAAGCGGCGACCGGCCCGAACCGATGGCCGGAGCCGACCTCGGCCGCCACTGGTCGGACGCCGAGCTGGAGGCGTGGCTGAAGACGGCCGCCGTGCCCTTCGAGCGTCCGCCCGACATCGCCGAGACGGTCGCCGAAGCGCTCGCGGACGACGCGATCGTCGCGTGGTTCCAAGGGCGCTCCGAATACGGGCCGCGGGCGCTCGGCCACCGTTCACTGCTCGCCCACCCCGGCAGGTCCGGAAACCTCGAGCGGCTCAACGACGTCAAGGGGCGGGAGCAGTTCCGCCCGGTCGCCCCGATGGTGCCGGCCGAGCGGGCCGCCGACATCTTCGACGGGCCCCTGCCCAGCCCCTACATGCTCTTCGTGCACGATGTCGACCCGAAGTGGCGTGACCGCATCCCGGCCGTCGTGCATGTGGACGGCACAGCCCGCATCCAGACCGTCGACGCCACCACCGAGCCGCTGGTGGCCCGCATGCTCATGGCGTTCGAACGGCGCACCGGGCTGCCCGTGGTGGTCAACACCAGCCTCAACACCTCCGGCCGCCCCATGGTGGACGACCCGCGTGACGCTCTGGAGTGCTTCGGCTCCGCCCCCGTGGACCTGCTGGCGATCGGGCCGTTCGTCATCCGCCGTGGGGTCCTGTTCAAGGGCGGCCAGGTCGGTACGGCACCGGTCGAGAAGCCCGACTAGGCGCCCCCGTGCCACCGGACCTGGAAACCCGCACCCCCGAGCCAGGAGCCCGTCATGACGGAAGCGGCAGAGGGCGCCACCGCGGCCGAGTACGCCGTGGTCATCCCTACGCTGGGCCGACCCAGTCTCTCCGTGACCCTGCGAGCCCTCGCCGACGCCAAGGGGCCCGCCCCACGCCGCATCGTTCTCGTGGACGACCGGCCGCCAAAGGACCGCACCGCGCTGGCCGCCGCGATCCCCGACGAGCTCGCCCCCTCGGTGGACATCGCGCCCGGACGCGCCGCCGGACCCGCCTCCGCGCGCAACATCGGCTGGCGGGCCGCCCCCGAGCCCTGGACCGTCTTCCTCGACGACGATGTGGTCCCCGGCCCCACCTGGGCGGATGACCTCGCCGCCGATCTGGCGGCGGCGGACGAGGACACCGGGGGCGTCCAGGGCCGGATCACCGTACCCCTGACCGGGGACCGCGGACCCACCGACTGGGAGCGCAACACCGCGGGCCTCGCCACCGCCCGCTGGATCACCGCCGACATGGCGTACCGGCGCACCGCGCTGGAGGCCGTCGGCGGCTTCGACGAGCGGTTCCGCCGCGCCTTCCGCGAGGACGCCGACCTGGCACTACGGGTCATGGGTGCCGGATGGCGGCTGTCCGTGGGCGCGCGCCGCACGACCCATCCGGTGCGCCCGGCCGACCGCTGGGTGTCGGTCCGGACCCAGGCGGGAAACGCGGACGACGTCCTGATGACCAAGGCCCACGGACACGACTGGTGGACCAGGGCGGGCGCCCCGCGTGGTCGGCTGCCCCGCCACATGGCCGTCACCGCGGCCGGGGCCGCCGCGGTGCTCGGCGCCATGACCGGGCGCCGAGGGCCGGCCGTGTGCGGTGCGGCGCTGTGGCTGGCCGGTACCGCGGAATTCGCCCTGGCCCGGATCCGGCCCGGTCCGCGGACCCGCGAGGAGATCATCACGATGGCCCTGACCAGCGCCGCCATCCCGCCCGTGGCCACCGCTTACCGGGTGGTGGGGCTGGTCCGCCACCGCTCGGTCACTCGGCCGGCCCCCGTGGCGGTGGCCGCGGAGTGATGGACCATGTGTAGCGCTTTGCCTCGTTTGGTAACGGAATCTACGGGTTACCCAAGGGCCGTGCTGACCGCGTATGCCTCCAGGCCATGGCTGCTCACCCCCGATGAGCGGCGGGTCCCCCTCCGGCCTCGTACCCGCCGCACGGGTCCGCAGGCGGTGCTCTTCGACCGCGACGGCACCCTGATCCAGGACCTGCCCCACGACAGCGACCCCGACCGGGTGCGGCTCATGCCGCATGCCAAGGCCGCCGTCGGCGAGCTACGGGCCCGAGGCATACCGGTCGGTGTGGTCACCAACCAGCCCGGCCTCGCCCGCGGAGTGCTCACCCGCGGCACGGTCGAGGACGTGCGGCGGCGCGTCGAGGAACTGCTCGGTCCCTTCGATGTCTGGGCGGTGTGCCCGCATGAGCCCGAGGACGGCTGCGGGTGCCGCAAGCCCGCCCCGGGGCTCGTCCACGCCGCTTGCGCCCTCCTGGGCGCCGACCCGCGTGCGACCGTGGTGCTCGGGGACATCGGCGCGGACATCCAGGCGGCCCGCTCGGCCGGCGGGACCGGGGTGCTCATCCCCACTCCGGTGACCCGGCCGGAGGAGACCGCCGCCGCGGACCGTACGGCCCCGGACCTCCTCACGGCGGTACGGGGGCTGCTGAACCTTCCCGGAGGCACCACGTGAGCCGGGCGTGCGTCGGGCCGCGCACCCTGGTCGTACGGCTCGACAGCGCCGGGGACGTCCTGCTGGCCGGCCCGGCCGTGCGCGCCGTCGCCGCCGGTTCCCGGTACACCGCCATGCTGTGCGGCCCCCGTGGGGAAGCCGCCGCCCGGCTGCTCCCGGGGGTCGACGAGGTGCTGGTCCACGACGCGCCATGGGTGGGCTTCGACGCCCCGCCGGTGCGGCGTACGACCGCCGACGCCCTGCTGACCTCACTGGCCGCCCGCCGATTCGACCGCGCCCTGGTCCTCGCGTCCCACCACCAAAGCCCCCTCCCCGCCGCCCTGTTGCTCAAGCTCGCCGGAGTCCCCTGGATCGCGGCGGACAGCGAGCACTACCCCGGCACCCTGCTGGACCTGCGGCACCAGCGCGCACCGCACCGCCACGAGGCACGCGCCGCCCTCGACCTCGCCGAGGCGGCCGGGTTCGCCCTGCCACCCGGCGACGGGGCACGGCTCCTCCTGACGCCGCTCCCCGACACCGCGCCGCTCACCGGGGCCGCGCCGTACGTGGTCGTCCACCCCGGCGCCGCCGTGCCCGCCCGCGCATGGAGCCCGGCCCGTGCCGCGCGAGCGGTGACGGCCCTGGAGGAGGCGGGCCACCGCGTCGTGGTCACCGGCAGTCCGTCGGAGAAGGAACTGACCGCGCTGGTGGCCGACGGGATTGCCCTCGACCTCGGCGGACGGACCACCTTCGGCGAACTCGCGGGGGTCCTCGCGGGCGCCGATGCCGTGGTCACCGGCAACACCGGCCCCAGCCACCTGGCGAGCGCCGTCGGCACCCCGGTCGTCTGTCTCTTCGCCCCCGTGGTGCCCGCCGAACGCTGGGCGCCCTACCGCGTGCCCCACCGCCTGCTGGGGCGCCAGGACGCTCCCTGCGCGGGCAGCCGCGCCCGCGTCTGCCCGGTGGCGGGCCACCCCTGCCTGGACTCGGTGACCGACGCCGAGGTGGTCGCCGCCGTGGACGCGCTGCTCGCCACGGGCAGGGCGGACGACGACCCCCTGGAGGCGACGGCATGAACATCCTCTTGTGGCATGTGCACGGCTCCTGGACCACGGCCTTCGTCCAGGGCCCCCACCGCTATCTGGTGCCCGTCCTCCCCGGCCGCGGACCCGACGGCCGCGGCCGGGCCCGCACCTTCCCCTGGCCCGAGTCGGTCGCCGAGATCAGCCCGGAAGAGCTCCGGGCGGCCCCCGTGGACCTGATCGTCCTCCAAAGGCCCCACGAGGCCGAGCTCGCCCTCCGCTGGCTCGGGGGCCGCCGCCCCGGACACGAGGTGCCCGCCGTCTACCTCGAGCACAACGCGCCGGACGGGGACGTCCCGGGCACCCGCCACCCCTGTGCCGGCCGCGACGACCTCACCCTGGTCCACGTCACCCACTTCAACCGGCTCTTCTGGGACAGCGGACGCGCCCCCACCGCCGTCATCGAGCACGGAGTCGTGGATCCCGGCCACCGCTACACGGGGGAGTACGAGCGCGCCGCCGTCGTCATCAACGAACCGGTACGGCGCGGCCGCCACACCGGCACCGACCTGCTGCCCGGCCTCAGCGAGGCCGCACCGCTCGATGTCTTCGGCATGCGGACGCGCGGGCTCGCCCGCCATCTCGGCCTGTCCGCCGACCGCTGCCGCACCCATGAGCTGCCCCAGGCCCGGCTGCACACCGCCATGGCGCGCCGCCGGCTGTATCTGCACCCCGTGCGCTGGACCTCGCTCGGGCTCTCCTTGCTGGAGGCCATGCACCTCGGCATGCCCGTCGTCGCTCTGGCCACCACCGAGGCCGTCGAGGCTGTCCCCCACGGCGCCGGTGTGCTCTCCACCCGCCCCGAAGTCCTCGCCCGCGCGGCCCGGAGCTATCTGCACGACCCGGACGCCGCGGCCGAGGACGGGACGAGGGCCCGCCGGGCCGCTCTCGACCGGTACGGACTCAAGCGCTTCCTCGACGACTGGGAGCGGCTGATAGAGGAGGTGACCCGATGACTCCACGCCACGACCGCCCTTCCGCCTCACTGGACATCGCGCTCGTATCGGAGCACGCGAGCCCGCTCGCCGCGCTGGGCGGGGTGGACGCGGGTGGCCAGAACGTGCACGTCGCCCGGCTCGCCGGGGCCCTCGCCGACCGCGGCCACCGCGTCCGGATCTACACGCGCCGCGACGCGCCGAACCTGCCCGCCGGCGTGCCGATGCGCGAGGGCGTCGAGGTGCGGCACGTGTCCGCCGGCCCGGCCCGGCCACTGCCGAAGGACGAGCTGCTGCCGCACATGCCCGCATTCGGGAACCACCTCGAACACGAGTGGCGGGCCGCCCCGCCCGATGTCGTCCACTCCCACTTCTGGATGTCCGGCGTGGCCTCGCTCCAGGCCGCCCGAGCCCTCGGACTGCGGCTCGCCCAGACGTACCACGCGCTCGGGACCGTCAAGCGGCGCCATCAGAAGGACGCCGACACCAGCCCCCCGGACCGCGTGGCGTGGGAGACGAAGGTCGGCGAGGGCTGTGACCGCATCATCGCCACCTGCCGGGACGAGGTCGCCGAACTGGCCGCCATGGGGCTGAACATGGACCGGATCACGGTCGTGCCCTGCGGTGTCGACCCCGCACTGTTCATCCCCAGCGGGCCCACCGCATCCCGGCCCGCGAACCGCGCCCTCCTGGTCCAGGTGGGCCGGCTGGTGCCCAGGAAAGGCGCAGCCGTCTCCATCGCCGCCCTTCCCCGGCTGCCGGACGCCGTGCTGCTCATCGTGGGCGGGCCACCGCCGGCCGAGGTGGACCGGGACCCGGAGGTACGCCGTCTGAAGGCCCTGGCCCGCCAAGCAGGCGTCGCCGACCGGATCGTGTTCACCGGCGGCCTGCCCCCCGAACAGATGCCGGCCCTGCTGCGCGCCGCCGACCTCGTGCTGTGTCCCGCCGACTACGAGCCCTTCGGCATCGTGCCCCTGGAGGCCATGAGCTGCGGAACACCCGTGGTGGCCACCGCGGTCGGCGGTCAGCGGGACACGGTGGTCGACCCGGACACCGGCCGACTGGTGCCGCCACGCGACCCGGCCGCCCTGGCGGAGGCGGTCGCCGGGCTCCTCAACGCCCCCGAAAGGGCCGCCGCATGCGGCAGAGCGGGGCGTCGGCGCGTGCTGAGCCACTACGGCTGGGACAGGATCGCCGCCGCCACCGAAAGCGCCTACCGCGATGTCCTGGCGGCCGGACTCGCAGTGGCCCGACCGCCGTGCCCGACCGTCTCGATGGGCGCCCACCCGTGACCGACCCCGCGGGAAGGAGGTACGGGCCGGCGCCCCCCACGTGGTGGACACCGGCCCGGACACCCATGACCGATACGCTGCGCGCCGCCCGGGCCCACTGCCAGTCGCTCCAGGACGCCGTGGCGTCCTTGGCCGAACACGACCTGGAACAGCTCACCGCGTGGGGCCACCACCTGGCCGCCGTCCTCCCCCTCGGCGGCCGGCTCATCGCCGCGGGCAACGGCGGCAGCGCCGCCCAGGCCCAGCACCTGACCGCCGAACTCGTCGGCCGCTACCGGCGCGAACGGCCCCCCTACTCGGCCATCGCCCTGCACACCGACACCTCCAGCCTCACCGCCATCGGCAACGACTACGGCTTCGAGGAGTTGTACGCCCGTCAGGTCGCCGCTCACGGCAGACCGGGTGATGTGCTGGTGCTGATGTCCACCTCCGGACGCAGCCCCAATCTCCTGGCCGCGGCCGACACCGGACACGCCGCCGGGCTGCAGGTGTGGGCCATGACCGGCGCCCGGCCCAACCCGCTGGCCCTCCGCGCCCACGACGCCCTGTGCATCGCCTCCGGCACCACGGCGACCGTCCAGGAGGCTCATCTCATCGCCCTCCACCTGCTGTGCGAGACGTTCGACCACGAGACGCTCACCGTGGGGGATGCCACCGGCCCCATGACCGCCCAAGGCCCCGGACTCGCGCGTGCGGAAACCCTCGCCCCCCACCCTCCCCGCGCGACTGGCCGGAGGTGAACATGGGCGCCGTGCAGCGACCCCTGGTCGTCGTGGGGGACACCCTGCTGGACAGAGACGTCGACGGCGAAGCCACCCGCCTGGCACCCGACGCCCCGGCCCCGGTCGTCGATGTCGCGGTGGAACACAGCCGCCCCGGCGGTGCCGGACTCGCCGCCCTGCTCGCCGCCCGCGGCGGACGCGAGGTGGTGCTCATCACCGCGCTGGGCGACGACTCCGCGAGCCGGGCCGCCCGCGAGGTGCTCCGTGCCCATGTCACCCTGGCCGAGCTGCCCCTGGACGGCACTCTCCCGGTCAAGATGAGGATCCGCGCCGGAGGCCGCCCGCTGGTCCGGGTCGACAGCGGGGGAGGGACGCCCGGACCCCCCGGGCGGGCCGCGGCCGCCGTGCTCCGGGAGGCCGGCGCCGTCCTCGTCGCCGACTACGGCCGTGGCACCGCCGGCGCACTGCGCTCGCTTCTCGCCGATACGGCCCACACCGTGCCCGTGGTGTGGGACCCGCACCCGCGCGGTGAACAGCCCGTGCACGGCGTACGGCTGGCCACACCCAACGCCGCCGAGGCCCGTCTCCTCCTCGGAGCCGACGGCACCCCGGACAAGGACCAGGGCTCACTGCGGGCCCATGGAGCGCGGGGCGCCCGCCTCGGTGAGCGCTGGGGTGCCGTGGCCGTCGCCGTCACCCTGGGGGAGCGCGGCGCGATCCTCACCCGCCCGCACAGCGGCGACCACATGTACGTCCCGGCCGTCCACCGGGCCGGGGGCGATCCCTGCGGCGCCGGGGACTGCTTCGCAGCCGCCGCGGCGAACGTGCTGGCGGGCGGAGGGCTCCCGGAAGAGGCGGTTCAGCTGGCCGTCGCCGAGGCCGCCGCCTTTGTCGCGGCGGGTGGCGTCGGCGACCTCGATCTGGGACGGGCCCCCAGCGACGACTCGGACGCCCATCTCCCGGCGGGCACCCATCCCCCGGCGGATGCCCAGGACCTGGCCGAAGCGGTCCGGGCCCGGGGCGGCACCGTCGTCGCCACCGGCGGCTGTTTCGACCTGCTGCACGCCGGGCACGTGGGAATGCTCCAGAACGCCCGCCGCACCGGGGACTGCCTGATCGTGTGCGTCAACTCAGACGCCTCGGTGGGCCGTTTGAAGGGACCGGGCCGGCCCATCAATCCGCTGGCCGACCGGGTCCGGGTGCTGTCCGGGCTCGGCTGCGTCGACGCCGTCGCCGTCTTCGACGAGGACACCCCCGAGCGGCTCTTGCGCAGGCTGCGCCCCGACGTGTGGGTCAAGGGCGGCGACTACAGCGCCGATGCCCTGCCCGAGGCCACCGTGCTCCACGAATGGGGCGGCCAGGCACTCGTCCTGCCGTACCTCGACGGCCGGTCCACCACCGAACTCGCCCGGCGGGCGGCCCTGCAGCGCCCCGCGGGCCCGACCCCGGCGCCGACGAGGGGCCGCCGATGACACGCACCGCGGGCCACCGCCCCCGCCTGCTGGTCCTGCGCGCCCTCGGGCTCGGCGACCTGCTCACAGCAGTCCCGGCCCTCCGCGCCCTCCGGCGCTCCCACCCCGCACACGAACTGCTGCTGGCCGCGCCGGGCCGGCTGGCCGAGGCCTCGGCGGCGACCGGAGCCGTCGACCGGCTGCTCCCCACGTCCGCTCCCGGCCGGGCCGTCCCCACCCGCATCGACTGGACCGGCCCGCCGCCGGACATGGCGGTGGACCTCCACGGCAACGGGCCGCCCAGCCACCTCCTGCTGAACGCCCTGCGCCCCGGACGCACCCTGGCGTACGCGCACCCCGCCACCCCCCAGATCCCCGGACCACAGTGGCGCGAGGACGAACATGAGGGGGCGCGCTGGTGCCGACTGCTCACCTGGTTCGGCATCCCCGCCGATCCGGAGGACCGGCGGATCGCCGCCCCCGACGACCGCGGCTCGCCCGCGCCCGGAGCGGTGGTCGTCCACCCCGGCGCCGATGCCGCCGCGCGCCGGTGGCCCGCCGAGCGCTTCGCCGCGGTGGGCCGCGCCCTGGCCGCGATCGGTCACGAAGTCATCGTCACCGCCGGCGCCGGTGAGGCGCCCCTGGCCCAAGAGGTCGCCCTGCGAGCCGGGCTGCCCCGGACGGTCGTGCTCGGCGGCGAGGCCGATGTGCCGTTCGCTGAACTTGCCGCACTCCTCGCCCATGCCCGTGCCGTCGTCGTCGGCGACACCGGCCTGGCACATCTGGCCACCGCCCTGGGCACGCCCTCGGTCGTCCTGTTCGGGCCGGTGGCCCCCCGGCTGTGGGGACCACCGCGCTGTGAGCTGCACCAGGCGCTCTGGTACGGCAGCGACGACACCCCTCGCCCCGGGAACGCCCACGGCGACGTCCCCGACGAACGACTGCTCAGCATCAGCGTGAGCGACGTCCTGACGGCGTTCGACCAGCTGCCACGCCCCGGCGGCCCCCCGGTCCACCGGCCACACCCACCCGAATTCACCGGAGCCCATGGATGACCCTCATCACGAACAACGAATCCGGCCCTCTTCCCCGTACCGCCGTGATCACCGGCGCGGATTCGGGGATCGGCCGTGCCACGGCCGTGAGGCTCGCCGACGACGGCATGGACATCGGCATCACCTGGCACACCGACCAGGAGGGTGCCGAAAGGACGGCGGCCGAGGTCCGGGACCGCGGACGCCAGGCCGTGGTCGAGCGCCTGGACCTCACCGCTCTCCCGGCGGCCGCCGATGTCGTCGACCACCTGGCCGACCGGCTCGGTCGCCTCGATGTCCTGGTCAACAACGCGGGTACGGGCACCGCCACCCCCTTCCTCGACCTCGACCACACCACCGTCCAGCAGGTACTCGACGTCGACCTGGTGGGCCCGTTCCTGTGCGGGCAGTGCGCCGCCCGCCGGATGATCCGCCAGGGCGAGGGCGGCCGGATCGTCAACATCACCAGCGTGCACGAGTCCCAGCCGCGCGTCGGCGCCGCGCCCTACTGCGCGGCCAAAGGCGGACTCGGCCTGCTCACCCAGGTGATGGCCCTCGAACTGGCCGAACACGTCGCCTTCCTCGCGGGCCCGGACGCCGCCTACGTCACCGGAGCCTCCTGGGCGGTGGACGGCGGCATGCTCCGCATGGGGCCGATGGCCGGGTCCCACCTGGAAAGTGACGACTGGCGACGGGGCTGAAGCGGCCGCTCGGTGTCCGGCGGTGCCCCGGCGAGCCGAGCTCGGGACATGCGATCACCTGGTCCGCGTGAGACGGGCCCTGATGGCAACGGTCAGTCCCACACCCAGCAGGGGAATCCCCAGGCTCAAGAGCCACCAGCCGTAGACGAACGCCAGTGCCAGGGCGGCGAGGCCGGCCGCGGCGGGCAGGGCGGCACCGCCGCCGGTGGCGGGAGCGCGGTAGTCGAGCTGTTCCTCGGAGCCACCGCGGGAGGAGATGAGGACGGCCAGGGCGGTCCCCTCGATCAAGACCACTGCCGAGCCCCAGAGCCAGTACGTCAGGGAGTTCTCCCCGTATCCGGCCAGGACCGCGATCAGCAGGGCGTTGCCGAGGCCCCAGCCCGCCGCCACCCAGAACCCCGGGGACCCGATCTTCACGACCCGTCTCCCGTCCCGGGGGCCCGCCCCACGGCGCCTTCCGCCGCGCGGCGTCGCCTCAGGTCGAGAAGGGGAGCGTTGCTGGTGATGGGCGGCAGGGGCCGCTCGGGGGTGAAGTTCACCGGCGGGGGCGGTGATGAGGTGGCCCACTCCAGGGTGTGGGCGTTCCAGGGATCGTCAGGAGCAGGCCGGTGGCGTCCCAGCGACCGTGTGCGCAGCGTCCACAGGACGTTCACGGCGAACACCGTCATCCCGGCGGCGAGCACGGCGGCACCGCAGCTGGTGACCAGATTGAGCAGCCCGAACCCGTCGAAGACCGGGTAGGTGGACACGCGTCGGGGCATGCCCTGGTAGCCCAGCGCGAACATCGGGAGGAAGGTCAGGTTTGTGCCGGCGACCAGCAGCCAGAAGTGGATCCTCCCCATGCGTTCGTTCAGCATCACCCCGGCGACCTTGGGAAACCAGAAATACAGGGCGGCGAAGAGCCCGAACGCGCTGCCCGCGAAGAGGACGTAGTGCAGGTGGGCGACGACGAAGTAGCTGTCCTGGGCGTGGTAGTCGATGACGGGGGTGCCGACCATGATTCCGGTGAGGCCGCCGATGAGGAACTGGGGAATGAAGGCCAGTGCGAACAGCATGGGTGAACGGAACACCAGCCGTCCGCCCAGCACCGTTCCGATCAGCGCGAAGTACTCCACCCCCGCTGGGATCAGCAGCGTGATGGAGGTCAGGGAGTAGTAGTCGTTGGTCACCTGTCCCGTGGTGAACATGTGGTGGCCCCACACGCTCATCGACAGCGCGGCGAAGGCCAGCAGCGACAGGACGGTTCCCTTGTAGCCGAAGAAACGCCGCCCGGAGAAGACGGCCAGCACCTCCGCCACCGCGGCCAGATAGGGGAAGAACATCACATAGACCACGGGGTGGCCGTAGAACCAGAACAGATGCTGGTAGCCGATGTTCCACACGTTCGAGGAGAAGACCGACGGATCCGCCCTGCCGATGGCGAGCAGTGTGAGCGCGGCCAGAAGCGAGGGGAAGGCGCCGATCACCATCAGACAGGTCGCGACCATGGACCAGGAGAACACGGGCATGCGCAGCATGGTCATCCCGCGTGCCCGCTTGCGCAGCGCGGTCCACAGCACCGCCCAGCCCATCGCGATCACTCCCGTCGCCGCCAGGGAGACACCGACGATCCACAGGTCCGATCCCACGCTGGGGGAGTACTGGCTGTCGGCCATCGGCGGATAGGAGAACCAGCCGTCGGCGTGGGCCCCGTTGGGGGTGGCGAAACCCGCGAGCATGATCACCGCGCCGATGGCGTACAGCCAGTAGCCCAGCAGAGTGGTGCGGGGAATGGCGATCGCCGGGGCGCCGATCTGCAGCGGGACGAGATACACGCCCAGACCGAGGGCAAAGGGCGTCATGACCATGTAGATCATGCCGGAGCCGTGGATGGTGAACAGCTGATTGTAGAGCTGCGGACCCATCAGGTGTTCGTTCGGCTGGGCGAGCTGAGCACGCATCAGCAGGGCCAGGACGCCCATGACGAACATCAGCACCAGCGATGTCGCCGAGGTGAGCAGCCCGATGCGCTTGTGGTCGGTAGTCGTGATCCAGCCCAGCCAGCCACCCGGCGACGGGGCCCGTCGTACGGACCCGGCCCCGGCCTCGGGCGCCAGGGTCATACCGAGGCCCCGCCCGTACCGGCCTGGGAGTGTTCATGCAGCCATGTGGCGTACTTCCTCGGGGAGACGGCCTTCAACCAGAAATCCATCGAGTGATGGCGCTGGCCGCAGAACTCGGCGCATCGGCCGATCCACCGGCCTTCCCGGTCGAAGGTCAGGGTGAAGGTGTTCACATGGTCCGGGAAAGCGTCCATCTTGTAGCGCAGAGCGGGCACCCACAGTGAGTGGATCACATCCCGGGAGGTGAGCTCGATCCTGACGGTCCGCCCTGTGGGCACGACCAGTGTGGGCAGGCGGCCGTCGCGGCAGGTGGCGGTGGTCGACACCGCCCTCTCCCGGGCCCTGGGGTGGGCGAACTGCCAGCACCACTGGTACGCCGTGACGTCCACCCGTACGGTCGGGCGGTGTGCGGGGGCGTGCCGCTCGTGGTGGTTGGCGAGCGCGGTGTAGACGACCAGGAAGACGGCGACCACCGCCAGGACCGCGACGTAGTAGGACTCCATCCTCGGCCGCTCGGCACGCCGCGACGGCGAGACCCCCGAACCGGCCCGGCGGCGGACGACGGAGTACAGCAGGGCGCCCAGGACGGTGACGAAGACGATGGCGGCGAGGGCCAGCTCCAGGGTGAACACCTGATCGAAGACGTGCCGTCGGTTCACGCCGGGCTCCTCCCGAGGACTGGTCGCACACACCCGGCGATGTCACCGCTGGGCATCCGGGACATTACGGTTCTCCCGGGCGGGGCCACGAGCGGACACACCGTGTCAGGGGGACGACCGGCTCGGCGCGCGGCGCTCAGCGCAACGGCCGCCCTTCCCGCACCCGGTCGCCCCGCCCCCTGTCGATGCTGGTGGGAGCGAGGGTGAGAGAGCGATTGCGGGGTACCCGGTCGGCGAGCTTGGTGACCGGACCGCCCGATCGTGGAAGGGGCTCATCATGGCCCAGCGCGTACGCGATGTCATGGCCGACGTTCCCATGACCGTCGCACCCCAAGAGCCAGTGACATCCGTGGCCCGGCTGATGCGCGACCACGGTGTCAGCGCGGTCCTGGTGATGGACCGGGACCGCCTGAGGGGGTTGGTCACTGACCGCGACTTGGTGGTTCGCGCTCTCGCCGACGGGGCGGACCCCGAGCAGACGACGGTGATTCAGGCGGTGAACGAGGACCTGGTGGCCGTCAGCGCGGACGACGAAGTCGACCACGCCATCAAGGCGATGCGGGAACATTCGCTCCCGCGCCTCCCGGTGGTCGACGGAGACGGGAAGCCCATCGGCAGCGTCTGCCTCGGCGATCTGGCAACGGACGAGAACTCGGAACCGCGGCGCGCGCGCGTCGTGGCACCGACCCCTGACCTCCACGGCGGCCCGGAGCCGGGCTGAGCGGGTCCGATATCGGTAACCCTGACCTCCCCCACCGCCTGTCGGGCATTCGATCCCGGCGGGCGGGTACTCGCAGACGATGGACACGACACAGGAGCACATGGCCGCGGCCGGGTCGGCGGCAGGGATAGTCGTCATCGTCCTCTGCGGTCTCCTCATCACGGCCGCGCTGGTGTGGATCGTGCCGCTCGGCATCAGGGCGCGGCGACGACAGCCGGCACCGCCCCGGCGAGCGGAGCAGCCCACGCTCCCCGACTCGGGGCCGGTTCGCGAGGAGCGGCAGATGCGAGAACCCAACGAGGTGCCCCGCGCCACGCGGGGAGGAGCCCGACGCACCCCGCACGAACTCGGGAACAACCCCAGCAGGCCGAGCGGAGACCAGTCCCGCCCCCGTTGGAAACCGGGATCCAGCGGATCCTTCGGAAGCGGAGGCAGCGACACGACGTGATGGCCGAGGACCGCGGAACTCCACACGCCGAGCACTCCAAGAGCTCGCCCCGCGCCGTCGATCGGCAGGTCCGTGCGCGCCGGCCACGCGTTACTCGCATGTGGCGTCGAGAGGCGTGGTATCGAAAGCTGCGGCTCGCGCCCGCGTGCGGCACCTCCGACGGAGGTAACGCGCGGCGCGGTGACGGGGCGGCCGGGGCCCCGCATGTGAGCCTGTGGGCCGGGTACCCGGTCGGCAGGAGGTGCGTGGAGGGTGGCGCGACGGCTGATGGCGGGCGCCGAACTCATCGGCAGCTGGACCATGTTGACCCTGCTGTGGATCGTGTTGATCGGCCCCGTGGACACCCTGGAGTGGCTGGTCGGCGCCGGCGCCGGGCTGGTGTCGGCCGCCGCCGCCTGCGGCGCGCGGCGCGCGGTCGGTGACCGATGAGCGGCTGGACCGCTGCCGGCGCCGCGCTGCTGCTCTGTGGAGTGGCACCGGCCGCATGGTGCGTGGCCACCGGCCCGGCCCGTCGCCGAGTGCCCGCACAGAACCTGACCACCACGCTTCTGTCCCTGGTCTTCCTCCTGCTCGCGCAAGGTTCTCGCCGCCCGGCCTACACCGACACGGCGCTGGTGCTCTCGGTGCTCGGTCCGGCCGGCACTCTGCTCTACGCACGGCTGCTTTCCGGCGAGTTGGCGGACCGTCCGCCGAGGGCGCACTTGCTGCGGATGGTGACCGCGCTGAGTTACCTGGCGGTGCCGGCGGTACTGCTTCCCTTGTGCCTCGTCACCGTCCCTGGCCGGGCCACGGTGAAACTACTGGTCATCGGCGCCCTGTTGATTCTCGGCAGCTGGAGCGCGACCCGCGCGGTGACCGCCGCCGTCACCGCCGGAAACACGTCCGGTGCGCCTGCGGAGGGAGTGGGAGATGGCTGACGACTTGCCGTTGCTGCTCGGCCTTCTGCTGGTGGCCGCGGCCGGAACCGGCACCGTCCTTGTGCGCGACCCCGTGCGGCAGTCCTTCCTGATGTCGCTGTTGGGCCTTGCGCTCGCCACCCTCTTCCTGCTGCTGCAGGCGCCCGACGTCGCGCTCTCGCAGTTGGCGGTCGGTGCGGCGCTGACACCGCTGATGGTGCTGTTGTCCGTACACAAGGTGCGCCGCAGGGCCCGCGGCGAGCGCCGGGAGGAACGCGAGTGAGCGTGCGGATGCGGCTGTGGGTGCTGGCCTTCGGGGGCCTGGGCACGGCCGTGCTCTACCTGCTGGCCTGCCTCGATCTGCCCGCGTTCGGCGGACAGTGGCATCCCTACGGTGACCGGGCGGTGCGAGCCGCTCTCGCCCGGCACACCGCCAACACTGTTTCCTCGGTCAACTTCGACCAGCGGGCCTTGGACACCCTCGGGGAGGAGTCCATCCTCTTCGGCTCCGTCCTGGGCGCCGTCGTACTGCTGCGGCAGACCCGCGATGAGGACCGGCTGCCCCCGCGACCCGTCCGGGTGGCGCCGCCGGTACGCCGTTACGCCCTGCTCGTGCTGCCGGTCGCCCTGCTGATCGGGCTGTATGTCGTTGCCCACGGCCAGCTCAGCCCCGGTGGCGGCTTCCAGGGCGGTGTGGTGGTGGCGACCTCGCTGCACCTGCTCTACATCGCCGTGGACTACCGGGCGCTGGAACGGATCCGCCCCGTCGGAATGTATGAGGTGGCGGACGCTGCGGGCGAGGCGGGCTACTTCCTGGTGGGTGCGGCCGCCCTGCTGACCGGTGCGGCCTTCCTGACGAACTACCTGCCCTACGGCACCTTCAACACCCTCGCCTCCGGCGGCACCGTCCCGCTGCTCAACGCCGCCATCGGTGTGGAGGTCGCAGCCGGCGTCGTGGTGCTGCTGGCCGGTTTCCTGGACCAGGCCGTGGAGATCGAGAGCGAACGACAGGACGTCGGTGAGGAGGGCGAGCGGTGAGCGTGCTGCCGTATGCGATCGCGGGATGGCTCTTCCTGATCGGCTGTTACGGGCTGGCCACAAGCCGCAACCTCATCCATGCGGTGGGCTGCCTGTCGGTCTGTCAGTCCTCGACGTATGTGCTGCTGCTCGCCATCGGATACCGGAAGGGCGGCACCGCCCCGGTCTTCTCCGACATCACCCCTGGCTCACGGCCGGTCGTCGACCCCGTCGTCCAGGCCCTCACCCTCACCGACATCGTCATCGGGGCGACCGTCACCGCGCTCCTGCTCTCCCTGGTCATCCAGATCGGCAAACGGCACGGGACCGTGGATCCCGACGAGCTCTCGGAGCTGAGGGGATGACCGCCGGACAGGTCCTGCCACTGATCGTATGCGCCCCGCTGTTCGGCGCCGCGGTGCTGGTCGGAGCGGGCCGCCGGCTGCCTCGGTACGCCGCCGAGCTGCTGGCCTGCCTGTTCGCCGCGGCCGTCGCGGCGCTCGCCCTGTGGGCCGTGGCGGCCACCTCGGCGTCCGTCGCGCGGCCCGTTGAGTGGGTGGGGGACTGGCGGCCGCACCACGGGGTGAGCGTCGGCATCGTCCTGGTCGGCGACCGCATCGGTCTGGGGCTCGCCACGCTGGTCTCGCTTCTGGTGGTGGCCGCACTCGTCTACGCCTGGCGATACTTCGACGAACCCCCACGACGCCACGCCGGTGCCTTCCCCGGACTGGTGCTGCTCTTCCAGGCCGGCATGTGCGGCTTCGCCCTGACCGGTGACCTCTTCAACGCGTTCGTGTTCTTCGAGCTGATGAGCGCGGTCGCGTACGCGCTGACCGGCTACCGCGTGGAGGAGGCGCGCGCCGTGCAGGGCGGCCTGGTGTTCGGCGTCGTCAACTCCCTCGGCGGCTACGCCATGTTGTCGGGCATCGCCCTGCTGTACGCCCGCACCGGCGAACTGGGATTCGCGCAGATCGGGAGGGCGTTGGACGCCCACTCCACCGGTGGCCCGGACGCGCTGGTGATCGCGGCCTTCGTCCTCGTCGCCACCGGTCTGCTCGTCAAGGCCGCCGCGGTGCCGTTCCATTTCTGGCTCGCCGATGCCCACGCGGTGGCACCGACCCCCGTGTGCATGCTGCTGTCGGGGGTGATGGTCGAGCTGGGCGTATACGGGATGGCCCGGGTCTACTGGACCGTCTTCGCCGGCCCCGGTGGCATTCCGGCGCCCGACCTACACCGGACACTGCTGACTCTGGGCGTGTTGACGGCCGTACTGGGCTCGGTGATGTGCTGGCAGCAGCGTCACCTCAAGCGGCTGCTCGCCTACTCGACGGTCGCGCACACCGGGCTGTTCCTGATCGGCCTGGCGCAGCTCAGCCCCGAGGGGATCGGTGGCGTGGCGCTGTACGTCCTGTCACACGCCGGGACCAAGGCAGCGCTGTTCGCCTGCGTGGGGATCCTGCTGGACCGTCTCGGCAGCGTCGACGAGAACCAGTTGCACGGCAGGGGACGGGGACTGCTCGGGGTCGGGGTGATGTTCGGGATCGGGGGCCTGGCTCTTGCCGGGCTGCCACCCTTCGGCACCGCACTGGGCAAATCGGTCGCCGAGGAGGCCGCGGGGGGCTGGGGGACCGCACTGTACGTGCTGGCCTCGGCGATCACCGGTGGCGCGGTGCTGCGGGCCGGCGCCCGGGTGTTCCTCGGGCTCGGCACGCGCCCTCCGGACGTCCCGGAAGAGACGACCGGCGAAGCGGAAGAGCCGGAGACCCGGGGCGGCCCGCTGTCCCGGGTCCCGAACTCGATGCTCGCCGTCCCGGCCGCACTGCTCGCCGGTGCGCTCGCGGTGGGACTGGTCCCCGGCCTGCGCACCGGCGTCGGCCACGCCGCGGACACCTTCACCGACCACCACGGCTACCTCGTCTCCGTGCTGTACGGCCGACCGACGCAGCCCGCGCCCACCCCCGCGCCGCACTGGACGGCCTCCGGCCTGCTGTGGGGTCTGCTGGCGACCGTCCTTGCCGCGACGCTCGCACTGCTGGCCACACGGCGTCCAGCAGGCGAATCGGCCCGCTGGTTCGCCCCGCTGAGACGGCTGCACTCCGGTCATGTGGGCGACTACGTCGCCTGGTTCCTGGCGGGCATCACCCTCTTGGGAGCCCTGCTCGCCTGAGCCCGGGCTCCGTGTGCGGCCGTCGCCTACGCCGTCGGCGTCGTATGGACGGCACGTACCGCGTACGGAGCCCAACGTTCCCAGCTCATCACCCTGGAAAGCCGCTGGCACGCGGACGACGACCCGGTGCGGCGCTTCGAGCAATACCCGAGAGCTTGAGGACTCCCTCGGCCTCACCGGCGACGGCGGCACCGCAACGTTGCGCTCAGCGTCAAGAAGTTGGCACTCCAGGCAAAGGACTTTTACGCCCCTTCGAGGCAGGATGCGTGTCAGACCACCGAAAGCGATACACGGGGGATGGTGGTGAAGATGACGTTCGACCAGGAGTGGGCGGACCTCGTTTCCGCAGCCAAGGAGCAGCAGTCGGTCGGGATGCGGCTCAACCAGGCCCAGCCCGGCCCGGGTGGCGGGGCCAATCACGACCTGGTCGTCCACCAGGACGACCTGGGAGCCGTCGGCCACGAGGCGTACGAGCTGCACGATGTGCTGCGGAAGAAGGCCGACATCGAGGGCGCGGGCATGGACAAGAGCGGGTCGGGTTCCACCCTGCAGGCCGCCAAGGAGCTGTCCACGCAGAACATGACCATGGGGAACGAGCTCTCGACCACGGTCTCGGTCTGGGGCACGCAGGTCAAGACGATTCTCCAGATGTGCGCCCACATCTCGAATCACCTGGACTACTCGAAGAAGGCACACGCGAAGGACGACGAGTACGTCGCGGCATCGCTGCGCCACCGCGACGGCTCCGCGGTCCCGGTCTCGGAGATCTCCAAGTACGTGAAGTAGCGAGTACGTGAAGTAGCAAGCACGTGAAGCAGGCGGGGGGCGAGCGAGAGTGGCGACCTTCACATACACCAATCTCCTCACGATGGACCTCGGCAAGCTGGGCGCCGCGGTTGCCGACTGGAAGACCATGGTCGGCGACCTGGCGAAGCTCAAGACCGAGGTCTCCAGGGGGCTGGTTGCGAAATCCGAGGCGGCACGGTGGCAGGGGGTGAATGCCACCGTCACCAGGGAGTTCGTACGCAGCACGGCGAAGGAGTTCGGCGATCTGCACCTGGAGGCCGAGTCCATCTACAACGTGCTCCAGGATGCCTACACCGAACTGTCGGCGGTCCAGAAGCGGGCGAAGAAGCTGGACGAGGAGGCGCGCAAGGGCGGCGAGAAGGACCCCGGCATGTCCGTGTCCGACAACGGCAACGGCACGGTGACGGTGCGCGCGCTGTGCAGCAAGAACATCCCTCTTTATTCGCAGCGGACCAAGGACCTGGCGCAGTGGTACGCGGACACCCTCACGGGGCTGGTCGCCCACGCCTCGGAGATCGACGCCGCCGTCTCCCGCGCCCTGAAGAACACCCACGGTGGCGAACCCCTGAACCCCGGCCACGCCAAGTACACCTCGCTGGATGAGGACCAGCTGCCACGAGCCCTGAAACTGGCCGCGCTCGGCGGTGACGCGAACCCGCAGCAGCGCGCCGAACTGGGACGCCTGTGGCAGTCGCTGAGTCCGGAGGCGCGTGCTCAGCTGTGGAAGGAGCACAAGAAGGACCTGCTGGCGGCGGGTCTGCTGGAAACCACGGTCAAGCGACTCTCCCCGGACGCGGGTTCGGGCCCGCACGGTGCGGAGACTCCCGGCATGGCGGAGGTGGAGACCAGGGCGAAGATGCAACTGCTGGCCGAGGCGGCCGACTGGAGGGGCATGGCCGACGCGGGCCGCCACATGGCGCACTACCTCAACAACTCCGGCAGCCCCATGGACCTGCCTGTCGACAAGATGCTGTCCGACGACAAGGGGTTCCAGGCCCACATCGACGAACAGATCAGAAGGCACCAGAGCGAGTGGCGCGCAAAGGCGCTTGCGGAGTTCCGGAGGAACGGCGGCAGGCCGGTCGCCATCCCGGTGCAGACCGGGAACAGCGGCTACTCCTTCGACCAGCAGAAGAACCCCAACTGGTTCTTCGCCGTCGGATCCACTGGCTCGAACGTGACCGGCGTGGTCACGGTGGAGCCGGACGCCAATGGCAAGCCCAGGGTCGGCCTCGACTACCAGGCCAACGCCTGGGACCGCTACAACTGGGACAAGGGCAAGGGCGTGGACATCGGCAAGTTCCACATCCCGGACGGACAGCCGTCGCGACTGCACACCACAGGCCTCGCCCAGGAGTTCAGCATGTCGGGCTCCAGCTCGGTCAAACACTACGACCTGGGCGGATCCAGCCCGAACAACGGAGCGCTCCCGAAACCCGACGAACCGGGGCGGGAGGGCGGGCGCACGGATCCCGGTCGGGAGAACGCCACTCGGTGAGCCTACGAGGCTGGAGTGAAGAGGTCGTCACGCGGACCGGACATTGGCTTGCGCTGGGGGTGCGGCCCGCGACAGGCAACAGCGACACTTATCGCGTTCGCCGAGATTCACTTTTACTCGAAGAAGGCACGAGAGTTGCTTCAGCGGGAACTGGACCTTGTGCGGGAAGACGGGTGGAACTCGCCCAGGTCTGTCTATGGCAGGGTGGTCGGTGTCGCAGTGGCCCTCATGGTGTTGTGGGATTCCTTTCGTGATGGTCGCCGGGTCCGAAAAGGTTAAGACAGAAACGACTCGGGCTTTGACCTGCACCAGCAGATCATCGCGGCCCATGACCGGTCCCTCAACTGGTCACGTGAAGGGCAGCGCACCGGAAGGCGGAGCAGGGCGATTGACGATTGCGGGCCAGAATCACGAGCCGGGGTGCCGCCGGTGGCCTGGAGAGCCGTACGGGGTCAGTCGAGCGCGGCGGCCATCCGCCGGACCCCCTCGGCGAGCAGTTGGGGGGAGGTGGCCAGGTTCAGCCGGACGAAGCCGGCGCCGCCGGTGCCGAAGGGGACGCCGGAGCTCAGGGCGACACGGCCGCGCTCCAGGAACACCGCGGCCGGGTCGTCTCCCAGACCGAGGGCTCGGCAGTCCAGCCAGGCCAGGTAGGTGGCCTGGGGCGGGGTGTAGCTCACGGTGGGCAGGTGTTCGGCCAGCAGGTCGGCGAGCAGTCGGCGGTTGTCGTCGATGCCGGCGAGCAGGGAGTCGAGCCAGTCGCCACCGTCCCGCAGTGCGGCGGTGTGGGCGATGATCCCGACATGGCTGGGGTGACCGATCGCTTCGGGTAGGCGATCAAGGTCGTCGGCCGCGTCGGGGCCGGCGATGGCCAGGGCGGCCTTGAGCCCCGCCAGGTTCCACGCCTTGGACGCCGACATCAGCGACAGCCCGCTCTCCGAGCCGGGCACGCTCAGGTACGGGACGAATGTCGTGCGCGCCACCACGATCGGGGCGTGTATCTCGTCGACGACGACCCGCACGCCACACGTCCGCGCCACCGCCGCCACGTCCGTCAACTCGTCGGCGGTGTGCACGGTGCCGGTCGGGTTGTGCGGGCTGCACAGCAGATACACGGGTTGGCCCCCGCCTTTGAGCGCATGCTCGAAGGCGACCTCCAGCAGGCCGGGGTCGAGCCGTCCGCCCGCGCCGAGCGGAGCCTCGATGATCGGCCGGCCCATGTTCTCGACGAGTTGGTAGAACGATGGGTACACCGGACAGTTGACAATCACCGGATCACTCGGTCCGGAGACCAGCTTGATCATCTCGACGATGCCCAGCATCACGTCTGGAACGACGGCCGTACGCTCCACCACGAGCCCGTCCCAGTCCCACCGCTCGCTCGCGAACTTGGCCAGAGCCTCGGCGTACCCGTTCCCGGTCGGATAACCGGTGTCGCCCAGCGCCACCGCGTCCTGGATCGCCTGTGCGACGGGCTCGGCCAGGGGAACGTCCATCTCGGCGACCCACAAGGGCAGCACGTCCTCGGCGTACGTCCGCCACTTCAGGCTCGTGCGCCTCCGCAGCTCCTCCCAAGAGAGCTGGCACAGCGGATTGGCAACACGAGGCGCAACGATGTCGCGAGGCATGATCTTCATGGGCCAAAGATATGCGAAGAGCCGCGCAAATCTTTCGCCTCTTTTGTTTTCCCGGATCATCTTTTACTGCCCGAGTTCCATGGAGTCCGGTGATCTCATTTCAGGCAAACTGTGGGGCTTGTTCCTGGCTTTGCCAGAAGTCGCATTTGTTCTCGACAGGCCGTATGGAGTCGGGCGCGGAGTGCAGGCGTCCTTCGGTGTACCAGGCGGCTCACTGGAAGCGGGTCGATCGGTGTAGCGAATTGATACGTATCGCGGGCCGCTATGCGATTGGCGAACAGAGTGGGACTCCTGCTTGATGCGGCGTCGCGTCATATCCGGTGCGCTCCGCAGGCGGCCGCCGGCGCTTGACGAATGGTCGGCTGCTCCCGCGGTGCGGAGTATATGTCACTTATTGTGGCCTTTGGTGTGAGGTCTGCGTGGACAGGATGGAGTTGGGGCTGTGGCGTTCGCCGAGTCGGCCGATAGTGGTGAGTCCATGCCCTCTCCCGAGTCGGCCCCGGAGCCCGGGCGGCGGTCCCGGGCGCCGCTGCTGGCAGTGTGCTCCGGATACTTCATGGTGATCTTGGACGTGACGGTCATTAACGTCGCTGTGCCGGTGATCGGCCGGGAACTGCCGGCCTCGCTCACGGGCATCCAGTGGATCACCGATGGGTACACCCTGGTGTTCGCCGGGTTCCTGCTGACCGGTGGCGCGCTGGGCGACCGGCTGGGCAACCGCCGGGTCTTCTGCTCGGGCGTGGCGGTGTTCACGGTGTCCTCAGCCGCCTGCGCGTTCGCGCCCAGCGCGCCCTTCCTGGTTGCGGCCCGGCTGGTGGAGGGACTCGGCGCGGCGCTGATCGTGCCCGGTTCCCTGGCCCTGCTCCAGCAGGCCTACCCGGCGCCGGCCGCACGTTCGCACGCCTTCGGGCTGTGGGGTTCGATGGCGGGCATCGCGGCCTCCGCCGGGCCGCTGCTGGGCGGGCTGCTCGTCTCCACGGTGGGTTGGCGCTGGGTGTTCCTCATCAACCTGCCCGTCGGTGTGGCCTGCCTGATGCTGACGCTGCGGCATGTGGCACGCTCGCCCCGTCGCACCGCCCGGGCCCTGGACTGGCCGGCGCAGTGCGCGGTCGTGGCGGCGGTGGCGCTGCTGACCGCGGCGCTCAACGAGGCCGGGCGGCGGGGGTGGTGGGATCCGGCCCTACTCGCCGGGGTGGGCCTGGCCGTGCTGGCCGCCGCGGCGTTCGCGGTGCGCGAGCGGCTGGCCCGGTCTCCTGCCCTGCCGCTGGGCCTGCTGCGCTCTCGTGCGATGAGCGGCGGAGCCGTCATCGGCATGCTGTTCAACTTCGGCTTCTACGGCATGGTGTTCACCGCCAGCCTGGAGTTCCAGCACCAGCGCGGTTTCACCGCCCTTGGCACTGGGCTGGCACTGTTCCCGGCGGTGGCGATGACCATGTTCGCCTCCGCCTTGTCCGGGCGGCTGGCCCGCCGCACCGGCGATCGTCCGCTGGTGATCTGCGGCATGCTGCTGGCTGCCGTGGGGCTGGCCGGCTGGGCCGCGGCGGGAGTCGACCCCGCCTACCCGCTGCTGGTGGCCCCGATGATGGCCGCGGGGTTCGGTACCTCCTTCGCCCTCACCGGCGGGGCCGCCACCGTGATGGGTGCCGCGCCCCCGGCGTACTCAGGGGCCGCCTCCGCGCTGTTCAACACCACCCGCCAGATCGGCAGCGCCACCGGCGTGGCGCTCGGCGGCAGCCTGCTCGCCACAGCCACCGACTACTCCACCGGGCTGCGCGCCAGCATGACCATCGGCGCGCTCGCCTACCTGATCGCCGCAGGCATCGCGTGGCTGTGCGTACCGGCGAAGTCCGTGAGGACGTAGGGAGTCTCGAGGCCGCCGGGCCAACGTGCTGGGGCTGGATGTCGCGGGGCAAGGTCCGCGGACGGCCGGATGGCCAAGTGATGATCGGCGCGGCCCCTGAATGTTCGCGAGCCTTGGCAGCACCGTAGTGTCGCATGGGCACCGACAGCGGGGTCGGTGGGACAGGAGACGGCGTGGACGCCATGAAGATCGCGGCTGTCGAGACTGGCAGGCTGAGCCTCGTGCCGCTCGCTGTCGAGCATGCACAGGAGATGGCCGAGGTCCTCTCCGACCCGGCTCTGCATGTCTTCATCGGCGGTGCCCCGTACTCTCCGCAGGCTTTGCGGGCACGGTACGAGCGCCTGGTGGTCGGCTCACCCGACCCTTCCGTGACCTGGTGGAACTGGGTGATCCAGCTCCGCGAGGAGAAATGCCTGACCGGGACCGTGCAGGCAACGGTCATCGCGACTGAGCACGGGCGCGAGGCCGAGGTCGCGTGGGTGGTCGGGACCGCGTGGCAAGGGCGCGGGATCGCCACCGAGGCGGCCCGAGGACTGGTTGCCTGGCTGCAGGAGCACGGGGTGATGGCGATCTGTGCCCACATTCATCCGGATCACCACGCATCCGCTGCGGTTGCCGCTGCTGCCGGCCTGGCTCCCACCGGTCACTGGCACGAAGGCGAGATCAGGTGGGAGCTTTCCCTGGCACACTCACCGGCCGGCAGGCCCTGACCCCGGCCTGGCAGTCGGCTGTCTCACCGGAGCCGTTGGCGGCGCCGGCGTCATCGCAGTGGCCCTCGACGACAACCCCGTCCTGTTGTGCATCGTCGGGCGGTTGGTCCTCAAGCCTTTGCCGGAGGGGAGGCCCGGACCACCATGGCCAGGAGGGCGGCTACGAGGCAGGCTGCGCTCAGACCGATCCACACCGTGTCGTAGCTGCCGAACAGGTCGCGCGCCGTGGCGCCGAGGAACGCGGAAACCCCGGCGCCGAGTTGGTGTGCTGCGTTGGCCCAGCCGAAGACGATGGGGCCGTCGTCCCCGTATGCCTGCTGGCTGAGGGCGATGACCGGGGGAACGGTCGCCACGTCGACCAGACCGTAGATGACGGCGAAGGCGATCACGAGGTGTTGTCCTGAGGCGGCGAAGATCAGGGGCAGGGCGAGCAGTGTGAGCGCACGGACGCTGAAGTAGACGGTCAGCAGCCGCCGCGGGTCGAAGCGGTCGGTGAGCCAGCCGGAGACGGCAGCGCCCAGGGAGGAGAAGACGCCGATGAGGGACAGCACGGATGCGGCGGCGGTGGCGTGCATGCCGTGGTCGTGGGCGGCGGGTATCCAGTTGCTCCACATGATGCCGTTGGTGGACGCCCCGCAGATGATGAACATGCCTGCCAGCAACCAGAAGGTTCCGGTGCGGGCCGCGCTGAACAGGACGGTTACGGTGCGGCGGGCGGCGCCGGCGTCGGGGGCCGGTTTGGCGACGGGTTTCTCGCCCCCGTAGGGCAGGGCGCCGACGTCGGCCGGGTGGTCACGCAGGAGCAGGGCGATCAGAGCGGACACGGCCAGGGCCACCAGCGCCAGAGTGACCAGTGGCGGCCGCCAGTCGTAGTGGTCGACTGCCCGGGCGAGCAGCGGCAGGAAGAGGAGTTGTCCCAGGTGGCTGGAGGCGCTGAGGGCGCCGGTGACCAGGCCGCGCCGGCGTGCGAACCAGCGGCTGGTGATCAGGGCGGCGAAGGTCATGGTCAGGCAGCCGCTGCCCAGGCCGATCAGGACGCCCCAGTACAGGACCAGCTGCCATGGTGAGGCCATGGTGTTGGTGAGGAAGGCACCGGTGGCGATGAGCAGCATGGCGCCTGCTGCCACGCGGCGGATTCCCGCCCGTTCCATCAAGGCGGCGGCGAAGGGCCCGGTGAGGCCGAAGAGGACCATGTTGACGGAGGCGGCCATTGCGATCTGACCGCGGTCCCAGGCGTATTCCTGGTGCAGTGGGGTGATCAGCAGGCCCGGGACGGTGGTGAAGGCCCCGGCAGTGACGATGGCTGTGCCTGCGACGGCGGCGATGGCCCACGCGCGGTGTCCACGGGGGCGGGGGCCGGCCGGCGTGGTGGCGGGCGGTGCGGTGTCGGGCGGTGCGGTATGGGGCGGTGCGGTGTGGGGCTGTGTGGTCAGCGAGGTCTGCGGGGGCTGGGGCATGGCTCCAGCCTGGCGGGGTCGTGATCACCATGCGAGTGTCTCGATGGCCGTGGTGCGCAAGAATGTGGCCATGCCGGACAGGACTGTCTTCTCCCACTCCACACGCCACCGCGTTGCCGTCTTGGCCCGCCCGATGACACTGCCGATCGAGCTGGGCATCGTCCACCAGCTGTTCGGGCAGGCCCGGACGGGAGCATCGGCGGCCGGTGAGCCCTTGTACGAGGTCGTCACCTGCGCATTGCGGCCCGGCCCGATACGCACCGACGGGGACTTCACCATCAACATCACGCATGGCCCCGAGGCACTGGACCATGCCGACACGGTGATCGTGATGTCCTCCTACGAGGACTACGAGCAACAGCACCTCGGTCTCCCGGCGCCGCTTGCCGGCGCATTCGCCCGCATCCGCCCGGGCGCCCGCGTGGCCTCGATCTGCACGGGCGCCTTCCTCCTGGCCGCCGCCGGGCTGCTCGACGGACGGGTGGCGACGACACACTGGCGCTACGCCGACCGGTTCGCCCGCCTGTTCCCGCAGGTGCGACTGGACGCGGATGTGCTGTACACCGACGACGGTGACGTACTGACGTCGGCGGGGTGCGCTTCGGGGATCGACCTGTGCCTGCACATGATCCGCCGCGACTTCGGCATGGCCGTCGCCAACGACGTCGCCCGCCGCACCGTCGTACCCCCGCACCGGGAAGGCGGACAGGTGCAGTACATCCGTCACCCCGTGCCGGAGCCGTCTTCGCCCTCCACGGCGGCTGCGCGCAGCTGGGCCCTGAAGCGGCTGGGGGATCCCATTACCCTGGGGCAGATGGCGGCCCAGGAGGCCATGAGCGTGCGGCATTTCACCCGGCTTTTTCGTGACGAGGTCGGCACCACCCCGATGACCTGGCTGACCCAGCAGCGCGTGGAGCGTGCCCGGGAATTGCTGGAGGAGTCGGATCTGCCGGTGGAGCAGGTGGCCGAGCGTGCGGGGCTGGGTACATCCGCCAATCTGCGCCAACACTTCTGCAAGGCGCTGGGGACATCGCCCAGCGCTTATCGTGCCACCTTCCGCGGGCCGGGTGCGGCTGGGTGAAACGCAGGGAGCGGGGCGGCTGAGAGGCCATCGCATGTGGCACGGCGACTTCGCGTTCGACGAGTTCGGGCCGCTCGGCATCCGGCCCACCGCCGGGCCGTTGCTGGGCCGAGCAAGCCCGGCCCGCGCGGCATCCCGCGACCTACGCGGCCTGGTTCGCCGCATCGTCGCTGGTAAGGGTTGAGAGTCATAAGACCCTTACAGCAGTGTGGTCGGCATGACACAACGAACCGCCGAACGCGCCGGATCCCGGCCCCGCGACCCGTGGCGTTACCGCTGGATCGTGCTGGGCATTGCCACGTTCACCCAAGCCGCGTCCGGCTTCTTCGTGGGCGGCATCGGAGCGCTCGGCCTGCACTTCCAGCGCGCCCTGGACCTGAGTACGGCGCAGCTGGGTCTGCTGGTCTCGGCGGCTCAGCTTGTGCCGCTGGCCGGGCTGATGGTGGCCGGTGAGCTGCTGGACCGCTACAGCGAGCGCTGGGTGGTCGGGTTCGGGGCCTGCGTGGTCGCGCTGGCGCTGGGCGCTGGGAGCCTGGCGCCGGGGTACGCGGTCCTGCTGGTCGCACTGCTGGTGGTCGGGGCGGGATACAGCACCGTCCAGCCGGGTGGGAGCAAGTCGGTGGCGTCCTGGTTCGACGCGTCGCAGCGGGGCTTCGCGATGGGTGTCCGGCAGGCCGGGCTGCCGCTGGGGGCGGCGCTCGCCTCGGCCGTACTGCCGTTCGTCGCTGAGGAGTTCGGCTGGCGGGCGACACTGCTGACCGGTGGCTTCGTCGCGCTGCTCGGGGCTGGGCTCTTCATGGCCTGCTACCGTCGGCCGCCCGCACTTCCGGCCACGCGGGAGGAGGAGCCGTCGGACAGGCTCGCGGCACGGCTCCGCGCCCGGCTCCGAATGCTCCGTGAACCGTCCATGGTGAAGATCATGCTGTCGGGGACCAGTCTGATCTCCGTGCAGTGTGGTGTGGGCATCCTGACGGTGCTCCACCTCCACCAGGCGTCATCGGTCGGCACCGGGCAGGCGGCCCTGATCCTGATGGCATCCCAGGGTGCGGGGGTCGCGGGCCGGATATGCCTGGCGGCCTGGAGCGACCGGAGCAGGTCCGGACGCTACGTCATCGTGCTGGTCTGTATGGTCGCCGTGATCGCGGGGCTGTCTGTGCTGATGACGCCGGCCGGGCGGGCACCGTTCGTCGCTTCCGGCGTCTTCGTCTGGCTCGGGTTCTTCGGCTTCGGCTGGTACGGCCCGTGGGTCGCCTACGTGACCGAAGCGGCCCCACCGGGCAGGACCGGCTTCGCCCTGGGCCTGGCCATGTCCGTCAACCAGATCGCGATCGTCGTGGTGCCGCCCGCGCTGGGCCTGCTGGTCGACCTCACCGGCAGCTTCACCCCGGCCTGGGCCCTGCTGTCCCTGCTGACCGTTGTCGCCCTGGCGGCCACGGCCGGCGCGGAACGCCGCACCCGCTGAGGCGCCTCAGACCCGGGTGGGCCACAGCCCGACGGCCGTACGCCGAGGGCGTGCTCGACCCGCGATCGAGTCGCCCTGAGCCCAGCCGCCGCCGTGCCGCACATGCGAATCCACCAGACCGGCCCAGGACTTCCATTCAGGCGCCGGCGCCACCGTCGACCGGCAAGATCGCGCCGGTCACCATCGAGGCACGGTCGCTGAGCAGCCACGCTGCCACCTCGGCCACCTCGCGGGGCTCGGCCATGCGGCCGAGTGGGGTCGCCGCCTTATTGCGCTCGATGATGCCCGGGGACACCGCCTCCCACGCGTCGATCATCTCCGTGGCGGTGCCGCCGGGGGTGATGCCGTTCACTCGGATGCCCTGACGGCCCCAGGTCACGGCCGCCGTCTCGGTGATGCTGTTGAGCGCGCGCTTCATGGCGCCGTAAGCGGGGAGGGCAGGGTTCGCGCGACGGCTGCCGATGCTCGAGGTGTTGACGATCGCCCCGCCGTTCCGTCGCATGAGTGCGGCCTCGGCGTTCATAGCGGTCCAGTGCGAGCGGAAGTTCACGGCGAACTGCTCGTCGACGTCTTCGTCGCTCGTGGTGTCGAGCGGGCCGGGTTGTTGGATCACCGCGCCGTTGTTGAAGGCGCCGTCGAGCCGTCCATGCAGCTCCTCGACGCGGTCGACCGCGGCGCGAATGCTCGCGCGGTCGGCGAGGTCCAGGGTGACGGCGTCGGCGACGCCGCCGTCGGCGCGTATCTCGGTGACGACGCGGTCGAGGGCGTCCGCGCTGCGGGCGGCGAGCACGACGGCGGCGCCCTCGGAGGCGAAGAGCCGGGCCGCGGCCGCCCCGATGCCACGGCTGGCACCGGTGATGAACACGACCTTGCCGGTGAGCAGGCCGATGGGTGCAATGTCAATGTTGTCCGTCATGACGACAGTGTCAGGTCGGCCCCCAGGCCGGATGCAGGCACAGGCGGTACCAGGATCCGCGCCGCGCGGCGCGCAGACTTGGGGTATGGACAAGCAGGAGCTGGCCGCCGACCTGGCTTTGCCCGGGCTGCACGGTCAACAGGTCATGTGCGGGTTCTCTGAGGTCACTCTCCGGCCTGTCGCTGGCGCAGCAACTCGGCTGCGATCGAGTATGGCGGTGCCGCGGCCCGGGAGCGGGCGGCATGCTCGACGATCGCGTCCTGGACAAAGCGGTCGTCGGCGGGTCGGGGGTATGTGGCGTAGACCGGCTGGAGCATCGCGGCGCCGAGGTCGGTGAAGTGGCCGGCGTCGGTGAGGACACCTTTGTGCGTCAGGTAGGTCAGCAGTCCGCGCCGGTGGGCAATGCCCAGGGAGGAGTGCAGGGCAATCGCTTCCCACACCCGGTCGACGTCCGCTGCGGCGATGCCGTGCTCGGTCAGCACGGATGCCGCCAGATCGGCGCCCTCCACTTCGAACCGGGCCTGGCCGGCCGCGAGGGTGCCCAGCCCCAGATCGTGCATCACGCAGGCGGCGAAGAGCAGGTTCTCGTCGTAAGCCGCGTCGTTCAGGCAGCCTTCCTGCTCGGCCAACAGGCGGGCGAACAGGAAGCTGCGAATGTTGTGGTCGGCGATCGGCGTGCTCTCCGTCTTCTGTACGAGGGCGAGGCTCGCGTCGACCAGCGGCCCCGTGGGCAGGGCGAGTATGTCGTTCATGCCCCGAACGTATGAGGGCGCAACAAGAACGAGAAGAGGCCCGGGTGCCGTGCATCGCCAGGATCGGGTCATGACGTGGACGAATGGATCAGCACCAGGTGGCGGTCCTCGTCCTGCCGGTGTGCCGGCGATTCTCAGTGATGTGTGGGTGATTCTTGGCCGGCGGCTTCAGCGGGCGGCGCGGGCCGGGCGGTACCGGCTGCGGAAAGTGGCTGGTGTGGTGCCGGTGCGCTGGATGAAGTACTTGACGAAGTTGCTGGTGTCGAGGAAGCCGAGGCCGGCCCCGATACCCGCGACGGGTTCTTCGCCGTGGGCGAGGAGGCGTTTGGCCTCCAGCACGACGCGACGGTCGATGAACTCCTTGGCCCCGACGCCGGCCGCGGCGAGCGCGGCCCGGGTCAGGGTGCGCGGCGAGTATCCGAGGGCGCGCGCGTAGTGTCCGACGTCGCGGGCCCGGGTGAAGTCGGATTCGACGGCGGCACGGAAGCGCTGGAAGGTTTCCGCGTGCCCGGCGGGCAGGGTGCCCACGGGTGCGGTCAGGTGGGTCAGACGCAGCAGGAGCACGCCGAGCAGCCGCTGGAGGATGGCAGAGCGGGTGGGGGCCGGCATGTGGGTGGTGCCGTATTCCTGGGCGAGGTGGTCGAGGGCCCGGTGCAGGGCGGGGGCGTCCTCTCCGGTGATCTGCCACAGGGTGCGTCCGAAGGGATCGTCGAGGCGGACGTCGGCGGCGGTGGCGGGGTCGAGGAAGTCGGGCTCGAACAGCACCAGAGTGCCGGTCGCCGCACTGAGGTCGCCGAAGCGCTGTACCTGGCCGGGGCGGACCCACAGCCAGGTGCTGTCGGTGACGGCGTAGTCGGCGAAGTCGATCATGTGCCACAGCAGCCCCTGCTCCACCGTGAGGAGCAGATGGAAGTCCGGGCGCTGAGCGCGGCCGGCTCCCTCGGCGTCCCGGGCGCCTTCCGCCCCGCCGCGGCGATGCATGCGGCGGCGCAGTTCGGCGATGGGCATCACTTCGACGCCGACCGCGTCGGCCGCCGGCGGGACGTACTGGATCTCCGGGATCGCTTCGTGTCCGTTTTTCACCACGACAAGACCTCGCCGTACCTGGGCGGAACCCTTCTCGGCTCCTACGTTTGAAGTCAGTCGAGAGCATACGCGGCGGCAAGGACGTCGCAGCGCCCGGCCGATATCGATGACTGACTTCTACCAATGTCAGGAGGTCCGAATGACAGACCGTGTCCGTCTGACGTACGCGTTCGACGCCTACTGCGGCTGGTGCTACGGCTTGGGCCCGGCGCTGCGGCAGTTCGCTGACGGCAACGCGGACCGTATCGATCTGCGGGTGTTGTCCGGCGGCCTCTTCTCCGGTCCGCGCGCCCTGCCCGTGGCGGCGTACCCGCACATCCCGGCCGCCAACCAGCGCATCGCCGCCGCCACAGGGGTCACCTTCGGTGACGGCTATCAGCACGCCCTGGCCAAGGGGACCGTGGTGATGGACTCCACCGACGCTGCCGTCGGCCTGGTCGCGCTGAGCCGCCAGGCTCCCGGACGCATCCTGGAACTGGCGAGTGCCCTCCAGCGCGCCTGGTACGTCGACGGCCACAGCCTCTCCGACCTCGGCGTGTACCGGTCCATCGCCGCCGGGCACGGCCTCGACGCCAACGCCGTCGCCGAAGCCTTCCTCGACCCGGCCGGCCGCACCGAAGCCGAAGGCGGCTTCCGGGAACTGCGCCGGCTCGGCGTCGACGCCTATCCGACCCTGCTCCTGCACACCCCCACCGGCACTCACCGGCTCGGCGGAGCGCTCTCCAGCGCCCTCCAGCTCACCGAGGCCCTCGACCGGCACCTGGCCCCCACCTCCGCCTGACCGGCCACCGAACCACCGGACCACCGAACCACCACGACAGATCACGAAGGAAAGCACTGCCATGACGAACATCGCTGTTTTCGGCGCCAACGGCACCATCGGCTCCGCCATCGTCCGCGAGGCCCTCGACCGCGGCCACACCGTCACCGCCGTCGTCCGCGATCCCGCCAAGGTCACCGAACGCCACGCGAACCTGACCGTCACCACCGGCGACGTCCTCGACGCCCAGTCGGTCGCCGCCGCCGCGAAGGACCACGACGTCCTCGTCAGCGCTGTCGGCGGCGGTGACGGACCCGGCCACATCGCCACCATCAAGCCCGCCGCCGTCGCCCTCACCGAAGGGCTGCGGACGCTCGGCGGGCAGGCACCCCGCCTGATCACCGTCGGCGGCGCCGGCTCCCTGCGCACCCCCGACGGCAAGCAGGTGTGGGACGCCCCGGGCCTGCCCGACTTCCTGCTGCAGATCATGCACGCCCACGGCGACGCCCTCGACTACTACCGGACCGTCACCGACGTCGACTGGACCAACATCAGCCCCGCGGCCATGATCGAGCCCGGCACCCGCACCGGCAGCTATCGCACCGCCCTGGACGACCTCATCACCGACGACGACGGCAACAGCACCATCACCGTGGAGGACTACGCGGTCGCACTCCTCGACGAGATCGAGCAGCCCAGCCACCGCCGGCAGCGCTTCACTGTCGGCTACTGACCGACAGGCGCACAGGCTTTTCGGCCCGCCACTTCCCCACCCGGCCTGAGCAAGATGCGCGAGCGCGGCGAACTGCGCCAGGAGGCGGACCCGGACGCGCTCACCCACCTGCTCGCGGCCTGAGCCTTGACGGCTCCGGGCCGCCATCGCGGGCCCCACACATCCGCCGGGCTCTGCGCGAACCCACCAGCCACAGAGAACGGCCACCGGCTGGTCTTCCGGGCTGCCATTCGTCGAATGCCCCTCCTCCCGAAAGTGTTGACTCAAAACTTTCGAACGTTGGAAAAGGAGTCATGGCACGTGCGGAGGAGAAGCAGAAAAATTGACAGAACCGTAGGCGCACGCTTCACCGGCGGTGGAACGCGTGCCCCAGCTTTGATGAGGAGGTCGCAAATGAGTTCACTGAATGTGGCGGGGCGCCATTTCGACGTGAAAGGAGGCCGGTTGTACGGCCACGCCCGCGAGGGCGACGGTCCCGCGCTGGTTTTCCTGCACTACTACGGAGGATCGCGGCGCACCTGGATTCCGGTGCTCGAGCACATGAACCATCGGCAAGGATTCGTGGCCTACGATCAGCGCGGATGGGGCAACTCCTCCAGCGTGCCGGGTCCGTACGACATGGAGCAGCTGGCGGACGACGCACAACAGGTCGTCGAGACGCTCGGGTACTCCCATTACGTGCTCGTCGGACACTCCATGGGCGGCAAGGCGGCTCAGGTACTGGCCGCCCGCAAGCCTGCCGGCCTGGCCGGAGTCGTCCTTGTGGCGCCCGCGCCGCCCGCTCCAGTGGGGGTGACCCCGGAACTGCAGGAGACGGTCTCTCGCGCATACGAGAGCGAGGAGACCGTTCAGCAGAGCATTGATGGCATGCTGACAAACCGCAAGCTGACTGCCGAGCTACGCCAGCAGGTGCTCGAGGACAGCCTCCTCGGCGCAAGCGAGGCGCGTCTTGCCTGGCCGTACCAGGGCATGCTCCAGAACGTGGCGGCCGGCGTCGGAGCGATCAGCGTCCCGGTGCTGGTACTCGCGGGCAGCCGCGACAAGGTCGAGCCGCCGACCGTACTCGCCGACCACCTGCTGCCCCTGATCCCGACTGCCTCGATGAGCGTCCTCGAAGACGCGGGGCACCTCTCACCTCTTGAGACCCCCGACCAGCTGGCGGCGCACATCAGCGCTTTCGTCGCCCAGCTGTAAACCCTCGCAGTGCCCCTGTGCCGCCGGGCTGCGATCGTCCGTCGAGGAGCGATGCGTCGACATCGCCTGGGACGCCGTGGCGCCGCACACTTCAGACGGCATCGCCCACCGTAAGGCCACAGAGTCGGTGCTTTAGCGCAAGAATCGGAGTCAAGCAGTGACAAATTTGCCGAGTTCACTTTCAGAGGGCAGCCGAGCTACAACGAACCGGCAGTACGGGAGATCATCACCAGCGTCATTCCCGTCAGGACGCTCGCTGTCTACTGCTTTGACCCCCGGGCGGCTGGGGCTGCGCAAGCGGTGGCCGACTACTTCGGCGACGAGGTCTACCCCGGTGAGCTCGTACTCGACGAGTCCGGCAGGAAGACAGGTTCTACAGCGACGGTGTTCCCCGTCATCGTCGGAGGCGGACGCGCAGCGGACGCTCTTCGCTCGATCACAGTCTCCCAGCACCTCTTCGGAATCGAGCGGGTCGTTGTCGTACACCATTCCTTCTGCGGCGGCACCTCCTTCACGGAGGAGTGCAGATGCAGCAGGCGGGCGAATCTCGTCCATGCCTGCTGCACCTGCACTTGGTTGCGCTTTCGTCCCGTCTGGATGAGCAACGGTCACCGCGCCGCTTCACGACCTGGTGAGGGATTATCGCCTACCCGCCCCACGGGCCATTGGCTACGCCACGCTCCATGAAGGTGATTCCATCCGCTTCCCGCTCACGCGCCAGGTGGTACGCGAGCGCGTAAGGAGGCGCGGCGGTCTCGGAGCGGGCTCCGTGGACGAGGACTTCGTCGGCAAAATGGCGGACCCACTCGAGCCGTGGGTAGGCGGCATGGATCTGCTTCTGCTCCTTGGCCACGAGGTCGAAATGTTTGCCGAAGTCTATCCAGATGCCTTCGTAGGTGAGGTAGGTCAGCAGTCCCATTCGTTCGGGGATCTGCGGAGTGCTGTGAAGAGCGATCGCCTCCCAGACCCGGTCGACGTCCCGGGCGGGAGCGCCGAGATCGGTCAGCACTGTGGCGGCGAGATCGGCGCCTTCCATCTCGAACCGGAGCCGGCCGGGTGCGTCGCGTCCTGTTCCCAGGTCGTGCATCACATGGGCAGCGAAGAGGAGTTCCTCGTTGTATTCCGCGTCGTTCAGGAGGCCTTTGTGGGCGGCGAACAGACGGGCCCAGTAGAAACCGCGAATGCTGTGGTTCAGCACAGACGGATGCACCGCATCCCGTGCCGCCGCGAGGCTTGCCTCAACCAGCGGCCCGGTAGGGAGAGCGAGTACCTCGTTCTGCGGCCCTTCCGAGAGGGCGGAGGTGTCAGTCATGACTCGACGCTATGAGACCGGACCCCCTGTCAAAAGTGGCACGGATGTCAATCAGCGCTACGGTCGTGCCATTATGGCAAACAGACACCACGTTGCAGTGCTCGTACTGCCCGGTGTGCTCCCGCTCGAGTTCGGTGCCGCGACGCAGATCTTCGCAATGGACCCGCACTATGAGGTGACGGTGTGCGCTGACTGCGGGAACGGACTGGTGCCAGGGTGCGGCTTCGAGATCACCGTCGCGGCCGGCCTTGAGGCCTTGGACGACGCCCACACTGTGATCATTCCGGGTTATGACGACATTGACGCGCTCCCGTCAGCTGGGCTTCTGGCGGCACTGCGGGCGGCTCACGCCCGAGGTGCCCGGCTCGTCTCCATCTGCACCGCGGCCTTCGCGCTGGCCGCGGCCGGGCTTCTCGACGGGCGCCCCGCGACCACTCACTGGCGGCACGCCGAGCAATTGCGTCAGCGGTACCCACACGTCGATGTCCTGCCAAATCAGCTCTACGTCGACGACGGCGAGATCCTTACGTCCGCCGGTGTGACTGCGGGAATTGACTTGTGCCTGCACTTGATCCGCGCCGATCTGGGCGCCGCAGCGGCAAACACACACGCACGCGATCTCGTCGCGCCGCCACGGCGACGGGGAGGCCAAGCACAGTTCATCGAACAATTCCGCCCCGAAGCGAGCGGAGATGAACTTGCTTCTCTGCGGGAGTGGATGCTTGACAACCTTACGAAATCCCTCACCGTCGACGACCTCGCAGAACGCGCCCATATGTCCCGGCGTACACTGATCCGCCGGTTCCGTGAGGAGACCGGCACTCCGCCCATGACCTGGCTGACCGACGCGCGCATCGACCGAGCGCGCGAACTGCTGGAGGCGACCACCGTGCCCATCGAGCAGATCGGCCGCCTCACCGGGCTGGGCGCTCCCGCCTCCTTGCGGGCCGCATTCCACCGGCACCTCGGCACCTCTCCTCAGGAATACCGGACTCTGTTCCGGCACAAGGAGGAGACGGCGGATGCATGACCGCCAAACCTTTGCCGAAGACCGCCCGGAGGCTAGGCGGCCGCGAGTTGTCGAAAGGTGCGTCGGTAGGCGGTTGGGGTAGTTCCGAGAGCCTTGTGAAAGTGCGCTCGCGCCGCGCGAAGTGCTGCGATCACTTCGGGTTCGGGAGGCTGAAGGTAGTCGGCGTAGCCGGGGACGCGGTCGGGTACGTCGTCGGCCGCTGGCACCGAGGGCCGGCGCTGGCCGAGGAGGAACACCGGAAGTCGGTCGGACCCGCACCCCCGACGGCCAGTGGTGGTGCGAGGCGGAATCCATGGTTGCTCGTCCGCTGTTCCCGCGGTGGCGACCGGACGCCCGCGCCGCTGGACGCGTACGCGACCGCGCGGCACGCCGCCGACCTGCGTGACCTGCGCGAACGGATTCAAGAGACTGTGGCGGCCGGTGGGGTCCACTGCTGGGTGCGCGGCACCGTACTGGAGATGCCGTAGTCCTTCTTGAGTTGCTCCGGGATGGCGTAGTGCATGACGCGTCCGCGGGTGAGAGAGGACAGCTCGAAGACGGTGGTGAGGTGGCCGAGGCGGTCCAGGGCCCAGGCGCCGAGCGGGGAGCGATCCTCGATGGTCTCCAGGATGCCGAGGAGGTGGGGTACGGCCCTGACGACGGTGTCCCACGGGGTGTGCGGCACGTTGAGCCAGTCGGCGCAGGTGTCGCCGATGAGGTGGCGGATGAGGGCGGAGACGATCGGGTCGAAAAAGGTGCCGGGCACCACCTCCTCGTAGAGGTCGATGAGCTGCCGGGTCAGATGTGTGCCCTCCTCGGAAGGCCCCATGTGCCGGACCATGTACAGGTCGAGGAACCGGCGCGCCTCCTCCAGGGCCTTGGGGACGGCGTCCTGGTCGACGCCGAGCATGGCACCGACCACGCGCCAGGCGTAGTAGTAGGCGTCCGCGCCGTCCTGCGACATGTGGATGCCGAGGCGGTGCAGGCTGTCCAGCACGAGCAGCGAGAAGAACATCTGCCCGCCGATCATGTCCTCCTGGCAGATCGGCACCCCCAGCACCTCGGTGTCCCACTGGTTCTCGCGTTTGAGGTGGTGGCGGATGGAGGCGTGGAGAAGGCGCACCTTCTGGGCGGCGGGGATGAAGCGGCTGCCGGCCTCGAAGGCGTCCGGCTGCATCAGGTAGACGGTGAACTGGCCGGTCTCCGCCATGCGCTTGGAGGGGTACTTCAGTCCGTGGGCGGCCGACAGCAGCTTCGCCACATGCGGAACGACGTAGCAGGCGGGCATGGAGGCGAAGGACAGCGCGGTGGAGATGTGCACGTTGTTGTCGATAAAGAACAGCCGGGCCTTCTCCATCTCAGCCCAGTCCACCCAGGACGGTGGGACACGGGTGGCCTCGAGGTAGTCCCGCGCGACGTCGGGCAGCCCGTCCGGCAGGGGAGCGCCGGCGGTGGAGACGTGGCGCATCAGGCTGTTGAACATGCCGATCTGGCCGCGTTCGAAGAGCGCGGCGACGGTGGCGTCGGCGAGTTCGTCACCGGATTGCCGCAGGGCGTCCATCGACGCCTCGGTGTAGGTCATGGCAGGGCTCTACCTTTCTGGTGGGTTCGAAATGATCATTCGTAAGATCAGCGGGACCCAGGGGCTCTGGGTATGGCAGATGGTGGGGAGACCGCTGGATGGCT
>NZ_JBIBKK010000040.1:0-73831 GCF_042959105.1 Streptomyces sp. NPDC007917 | reverse complement strand
AGCGCCAATCAGATCACTGCGTGACCTGACGTCAACCTGCTGGGCTGCGCCCAGCAGGTTGACTCCGCTCCGCTGCGCTCCACGGGCCACGGCCGCGTTGCGGCCAACCAGGCTCACGCCCGGGTCGGGGCCTCCGCTGCGCTCCAGCCCCCAGCCGCGCTACGCGCGGGGCAGCAACAGGTGCAAGGGGGTGCGGGAAGGGGTGGCGGGTAGTCGGGAAAGTGGGAGGCGAACAGAGGGGACACTCGAGGTCGAGTTGACCGGTTGTCAGGCCGCTTTGCCGGGTGGCCATAAGGCGACAGTAGCAGAATTCAGCCACGTTCGAGGGATTTTCTCGGTTCCGAGTGCTTCACTTTGAAGTACGAGATAAGCTCTGGACTCGAGCAACACAATTGCTAAGGAAGTTGGACCAGTTTCCGATCAAGCTTCCGGTTACTGGCCCGAGGCTGTGACCCGGTTCCGGTGAGGTTCACCGTAGTCGATCGCACGCCGCCTACGTGCAGGTTTCCCGTTTCCTGCCCAGCCAAGAGCCCAGGAGAAGGCAGACGGATATGTCGACCACAAGCCGAACCGATCAGCGTGAGGCGGCGCAGCAGGAAGGCGTTGACGCGGTTGTCCGTGCCCTCGAATTGCCTGCAAGATCGCTTGCGCCCGAGAGGGGGCTCCGGGCTCAGGTGATCATGGCGACCGGGTCCGGCAAGACCCGGGTCGCGGCCCGCAGCGCGGAGAAGCTCCGTGCGGGCCGTGTGCTGGTGCTTGTCCCCTCGCTGGATCTGCTCACGCAGACCGAGGCCGCGTGGCGCGAGGCGGGCCGTACGGGCCCGATGATCGGGGTCTCGTCCCTGCGGGGCGAGGACGTGACCTTCCCCAACACCACGGACGTGGAGGAACTGGTCGACTGGGTGCGGCCGTTCGACAAGGTCACCGTGTTCGCCACGTATGCCTCCCTCGGGCTGGGCACGCTGGAGCGCGCGCACAAGGCCGGCCTTCCGGGCTGGGACCTGATCGTGGTCGATGAGGCGCACCGGACGTCGGGTCGGCTGGGCAAGCCGTGGGCGGTCGTCCACGACAACACCCGCATCCCGTCCCTGCGCCGCCTCTACATGACCGCCACGCCCCGCCTGTGGCAGCTGGACGAGGATGTCGAGGGCGCGCCGGGTGAGCTGGTGGCGAGCATGGAAGACGACTCGGACGGGCCGTTCGGCAGCCGGGCGTTCACCCTGACCCTCTCGGAGGCGATCGACCGGGGAATCTGTGCCCCCTACCAGGTGGTGTGCGTGGACATCACCGACACGCAGCTCCAGGCCGCGCAGCTCCTGGGCGCGGAGGGGCGCTCGGACGAGGTCCGCGGGGCCCGGCTCGCCGCTCTCCAGACCGCGCTGCTCAAGGCGGCCTCGGAGGAGGGCTTTAGGCGCACGCTCGTCTTCCACCACGTGGTGAAGGAGGCCGAGGCGTTCGCGGCCGGCCTTCCGGACGTCGCCGCGCAGCTGCACGCCGCCGACCCCGAGCTGTACCCGCGCACGATCTGGGCGGACTGGCTGTGCGGCGACCACAAGCCGGGCCACCGGCGACGGGTCCTCGGAGAGTTCGCGGACGGAATCGCCACGGACGGCACTTTGGTGGAGAAGGGCTTCCTCGGCTCGGTGAAGGTGCTGGGCGAGGGCGTCGACACCAAGAACTGCGACTCCGTGTACTGGGCGGATGTGCGCGGCTCGATGCCCGACCTCGTCCAGGCCATCGGCCGCGCGCTGCGGATGCAGCCGGGCGAGGGCAAGGTCGCCTCGCTCGTGGTGCCAGTCCTGCTCGAGCCGGGCGAGACCGCGGACAACATGCTCACCAGCCGGGCTTTCGGCGGGTTGGCGAAGCTGCTGGAGGCGCTCAGGGCGCACGACGCCCGCGTGGTGGAGACTCTGGCGCAGCAGCAGGCGCCAAGCCGTGTCAGGGGCGTTCAGAGCCGCAGCGGGGGCCAGGAAGGCCGAGGTGAGGGGGAAGGGTCCGGGCCGTCGACTCCGGCCCGGCAGCTGCTGAAGTTCTCCACCCCGCGTGACCCCGCGCAGCTGGCGGCGTTCATCAACCTGCGGGTCCTCAACCCCGAGCACGAGCACTGGCGGCGCGGCATCGAGGCCTCCGTCATCTACAACCGGCTGCACGGCAACCTCAAGGTGCCCTTCACCTACCGCGTGCCCGGCGGCGACGACCAGGGGGCCGAAGCCGAGGGGTGGCCGGCCTCGCTCGCCGGGTTCCCCCTGGGGCAGTGGATCGCCGACAACCGGCGCTTCTACGCCCGCGGCGCCATGGAGGAGGACCGCATCGAGCAGCTGGAGAAGCTGGGCATGATCTGGAGCCACTTCGACGTCGCGTGGGAGGAAGGTCTCGCGGCGGCGCGCGGGTGGGCCGAGGAGCACGGGCACCTGCTGGCGCCGCTGGACGCCACCTACCAGGGCTACAAGGTGGGCATCTGGCTGAAGAACGCCAGGGCCGCCGCCCGGAAGGCGGCCGAAATCGAGCAGCGGCGTGCCCAGGGGCTGCCCGTGGAGTCGTCGGCCGGGGCACTGTCGGAGGAGCGGCGCGAGCAGCTGGAGGACATCGACCCGTCCTGGTGCCCGGCCTGGCCGGTCGAGTGGCAGCGCGCCTTCCACCTCACCCGCATGCACCTGGAGGCCGGCGCCGAACTGCCGACCGAGCCCGGCACCGTCGTGCACCAGGGCGAGGACCTCGGCCGGTGGGTGCGCTCAGTCCGGCTCGGCTGGGGCAACCTCACCACCGTCCAGCAGTGGATGTGCGAGCAGGTCCTCGGGATCGAGCCCGCGGCCGAGGACGAGAAGCCCCAGCCGCGCCGTACGCAGGCCGACAAGTGGGCGTTGAACTATGAGGCCGCCAAGCAGTTCTACGAGCGCGAGGGGCACCTTCGGGTGCCGAGGAAGCACATCGAACGGATCGTCGGCGAGGACCAGGAGGAGCGGGAGCTCCGGCTCGGGGCGTGGATCGGGAATCAGCGCAGCAGGGCCGCGACGCTATCCCCGGAGCGGGTGGAGCTGCTGTCCGCGATCGGGATGCGGTGGTCGTGATGGGCATCGTCGTCATCGCAGTGGTCGCGCTCGCGGCCGGCTATCTGCTTGGGCGGCTGCGCCCGTGGCAGCGGCTGGGCGATTGGGCGGCCGATCAGGTGCGCTTCACCGGGGCGTGGCTGCGGGGCGGTGCCGGGCGGCAGGCCGTCGTCGTCCTGGCCCACTCCGTCACCGCACCGCGCACCAACTGGCGCATCATGCGCGCCCCGGTCAGCGACACGAAGACGCCGACGCCCGTGCGCGATCCGGACTGGGTCGCCCACCGCACCCGGACAGACAAGGAAGGCACCGCGTGAGCAGCGAACAGCACGAACCCGGGCCAGGGACGGCCGGCTGAGGCCACCGGAGGCACTCCCCCGACACCCCTGCTCACGGGGTGAAGCTCTGGGGAGGCAAGCCGGGCCGAGGGCGGTGGTGGGCAAGACCGGCTAGCCGACCAGATGACAGCGCGATGGGCTGAGAAAGCGTTCGATTTGCTGAGGCTGTCGGGACGGACGCGACCGGATGACCGTAGCGGCGGCGCAGGGCCGCGCTGAGCAGGGCTTGGATGGGAATGAGGGAGCAGGCCGCCGCGTGGCCATTACCTGATGGGATGCTCATCGGTTGAAGGTGCATGTGGCGGCAAGGCTCCTCAACTCACCCGGCGGTCGCTGATCCCTGTGGATACAGCGCCCGGTTCCTGGATCCATGCGGTGGTGAACGGCGGATGCCATGGGGTGAGGCAGCTCGCGTCGTGTGCCTGGAGGACTGCGGTCCGGTACGTCCGTTTCCCCTGCGATCTGGCCGCCGTTTCGCGCCGGGCTGGTGGTGGTCGGCTACCACCGGGCGGCTGGTGCACTACGGGTCGGGTGTCATGCGCACCCAGGCGATGCTGCTGGACCGTGATGCTTCGGTCATGGCGATGACATGCCGCCCTGTAGAGCTGTCCTGGCGGGAAGTTGAGGGGACGATGATGTCGCATGCGCCGCATCTGATGGCACGGTTCGGGGACGGCGGTGGTCTGCTGCTCGACTGTGCCGGGCGCGGAGAGATCTCTCCCGGGCTTGCACACCGTGCTGAGGGCATGGCAGCGGCGGCACGTGCGGTGGGATGACAGTACAGGGTCGCCTCGCCTCCCGAACCGGTTGTCGCTGCCAACCTGAGTTGGCTGTCGGGATACCGGCACCCTCGCTACCAGGACACCACGCTCATGGAAGAGGCGGTGCGGGCCTTTGCCCGTCCTCGGCCGCTGATCGAAGGGGCACGTGCCCTCGGGGACACCATGAGGGTTCTCCCGGTCCTCTTCCACGCCCTATGGGCCGGAGCACTGTCAGCCCCACTGAATGATCCCTTGCATGAACGGGCGAGCGTGACAGCAGGGCCGGGCGAGTGGGCGTCTGCGTGACAGCGGCAGTACTCGAGGTGGGGAGCCAGGTGCGGTTCGAGGACCGCACCTGGACGGTGGTGATGCTCGAAGGGGGCCGTGTACGGCTGGTCAGCTCGGACAACTCCACGGCAACGGTGCTGGTGAACTATCTGTTCGCTGCTCCTGACTTCGAACTCGTAGGAACACCCCGTCCCCGGGTGCCTCCGTTCGGGCTCCTGGAGGAACTGCCTGTGCAGGCGCGCGAGCGGGCTGAGGCCTGGGAGCGGCACGTGCGGGAGGTGGAGACCGGCCTTCCGGTGCCGGGGCAGGGCGGTGTGCCGCGGGCAGGGTTCGATCCGGCGCAGCGGACTGTGGCTCAGCGGGAGGAGGCCAAGGCGGCGGAGTTGACTGCGGCGGGGCAGCCGACGAGTGCGGTGACCGTGCGGCGGATGCGGGCCCGTTACCGCGAGAAGGGGCTGTGGGGGCTGGTCGACCAGCGCACGGCGCGTAGGCGTTCTGTGGTGGGACGGGCCGATGAGCGGGTGGTCGCTGCGATCACTCAGGTGCTGCAGGCGCAGCGGGACCGTTCCAGTGGCTCGCTGAGCCGGTTGCGGCGCATGGTCGGGTGGGTTCTGGAGGAGGCCCATGGTCCCGGCGCGGTGGAGGTGCCGCCGGTGACGACGTTCAACCGGCTGGTGCACGCACTCGCCGACGGCCATGGTCTGCTGGGGTCGGCGGCGCAGCAGCGGCGGCGCACGTCGCGGCCGGCCCCTCCCTTCACTCCGACCGTTGCGCTGCGGCCGGGTGAGCTGGTGATGCTGGACAGTACACCGCTGGATGTGCTGGTGGTGCTCGCCGACGGGGTGACGGGGTCGGTCGAGTGGTCGATCGCGTTGGACGTGGCAACGCGCAGTGTCTGTGCCGCGGTAGTGCGTCCGGTGGGCACAAGATCGGTGGATGCGGCGGTGCTGCTGGCGCAGATGGTCGCGCCCATGCGGATGCGCCCGGGGTGGGAGACGGCGCTGGCGATGTCCCGGTCGGTCATCCCCTATGAGCGGCTGGTGTCGTTGGATGCGCGGCTGGAAGGGGCGGCGGCCCGGCCGGTGATCATGCCGGAGACGGTGGTAGTCGACCAAGGTGCGGTGTTTGTCTCCCGTTCCTTCATTGCCGCGTGCGAGAGCCTGGGGGTGTCCGTTCAGCCGGCGCCGCCGGCCAACGGCCCGGCCAAGGGCCATGTCGAGCGGACGTTCCGCACCATCGGGGACCGGTTCTCCCAGTACGTGGCCGGCTACAGCGGCTCGGATGTCACCCGGCGCGGAACGTGCGTGGAGGACGAGGCGTGCTGGACGCTTGCGCAGGTGCAGGACCTGCTGGATGAGTGGCTCGTCACCGACTGGCAGCACCGCCCGCACGCGTCGCTGCGCCATCCGCTGGCACCGAAGCTCGCCCTGTCGCCGAACGAGATGTGGGGCGCGCTCGTGCAAGTCACCGGCTATGTCCCGGTGCCGCTGAGCGCGGACGACTACATCGAGCTCATGCCCGTCAAGCGGGTGGCCATCAACGACTACGGTATCCGCTTCGACTACCGCACCTACGACCACAAGGTCCTCAATCCGCACCGCGGGGACCGGTCGGGCGCGCCGGACGGCAGATGGGAGGTGCACCACAACCCCTACGACCCCAATCAGATCTGGGTGCGGCTGCCCACCGGGTGGGAAGAGGTGCCGTGGATCCACCGCGGCTGTGTCAGCCTGCCCTTCACCGACTTCACCTGGCAGCACGTCCGTGCCGCAGTCGAGCGCCGCGGCGACCGCGTCGAGCACGAGCGGCAGCTCGCCCAGGCCCTGGACCGCCTCCTGCGGCGTGCGAGCAATGGTGCCGGGACTCGCCGCGAGCAGACGGTGGCGGCGCGCGCCAGTGCCGCAGCGTCCCTGGCCCGACCAGCCGTGCCGCATGCGGTCCCGGACCCCGTGGCGGCTCCGACCCTCTCCTATGGCCTGGTGGGCGCCTTCACGCCGCTGGAAGAAGAGGATCAGCAAGGGGAGACAGGGTTCGAGGACGGCTGGGACGAGGACGACGACCTGCCCGGCCCCGCTGACGCCGATGAGCTTGCCGGAGACGAACGGCCGGACTCCCCCGCTCACGTTCCGCGCCCGTCCCGGATCTATGACGCCTACCAGGAAGCAGCACAGTGGTGACAGACGCCCCTGCCGACAGCACCCTTCACGACGGAGCGAGGGCCGCGGCGTACGCGCCGCCGACCACACGGGACGGCTGGCACCAGTTCGTCGCCACTGGCCCGCTGCAGCCCCATCCGATCGCGGATGAGGACTGGTCTCTGGAGGAACGGCTGGACTACCACTCCCGGTTCGTGGTGCTGACCACCCCGGCGATGGAGCGCATCTCTCTGTCGCTGCGGCGCCTGATGCTCCTCAATGGCCGCCAGCAGGGCACCGCACGTCGCGGCCTGATCGTCTCCGGACCGCCCACCACCGGCAAGACCACCACCCTGCTGGAAATGGGCCGCACCTTCGAACTCGCCGAGCAGCGCCGCCACCCCGGCCGTACGGACCGCCTGCCCGTGGTCTTCCTGGCCGTGCCGCCGGTCTCCACACCCAAGATGCTGGTCAGCGAATTCGCCCGGTGCCTCGGCATCTCCATCGCGGCCCGCATGAACCAGGCACAGATCACCGACGCCGTCTGCCACCTGCTGTGCCTTCTGGAGACGAAGCTGGTCCTCGTGGACGACGTCCACCTGCTCGACACCCGCACCCGGTCCGGCGCGGAGACCTCCGACCAGATGAAACACCTCGGCGAGCGCATCCCCGCCACCTTCGTCTACGCCGGCGTCGACGTCGAAGCCTCTCCCCTGCTGACCGGGCCGCGCGGCGCCCAGCTCGCCGGCCGCTTCACCCTGATCCGCAACACCGCGCTGCCCTGCGCCACCGACGAGCAACGCCAGATCTGGCGCGCTCTGGTCACCGACATGGAACAAGCCCTGCGCCTGCGCCACCACACCCCGCACACTCTGGCGCGGCACGCCGACTACCTCCACCAGCGCACCGGCAGCGTCATGGGCAGTCTCTCCCACCTCATCCGTGAAGCCGCCCTGACCGCCCTCCTCGACGGCAGCGAGAAGATCACCAAGAAGCTCCTGGCCGGCATCCAGCTCGACATCCGCGCGGAACAGCAAGCCCGCCCGCCCCGAAAACGCCTCCCGCGCCCGCGCCCCCACCACGCTGGATCCTGACGGAGGTCGGAGCAGCCGTGACGCAGGCCACCAGCGGGCGGCAGGCGCAGCCGCCACAGTGCGAGCGGCCCGAACTCTCCCGGCACAGATTGGCTTTGGGCGCGGTGCGGGTAGCGCCGCTGCACGGCGAGACGACGCTGTCCTACATGGGCCGAGTCGCCTCCCGCTACCGGCTCACGGCCAAAGAACTCATCGGCGCACTCGTGGACGTGGGACGGCGTCCCAACCTCTTCACCGTGCGGCCCGACGGCGAAGTCGTCTTCAACACCGAGGCCCGGACGGTGGTCGCCGCCTTCTGCCGCATGCCCGAAGAACACTTGCGCCGTGCCCTACCGGCCTGGGACCGGGAGGTTCCCTCAAGCAGGCTGGGGAGCGGGCCGGCCGCCTGGGTCCGCACCTCCGGCACGATCCCGCCGGCCGGCCCCGGATGCCAGGCCTGCACCGCGAGGGCCACACAGGGCCGGGAAGAAGCACGCCGCTACCTCCTGCCGCACGCACGGGTCTGCGTCAAGCACCAGTGCTGGATGCTGGAAGCCCCCGTCGTCGACGGGGCGACGGCCGGCCCCGGGCAACTGGACGTGCGGTGCGTGCCGCAGATCGCAGCGGCCCAGCGTCGTCATGTACGGCTGCTGCGGCGCAGCCCGCACGCCGGCGAAGCGTTCGCTGTGGCGCAGGCGGTCACGGCTTCGTGGTGGGACGAGGGCTGGCCGGAAGAGACCCTCTGGCCCGACCGGCTGCGGTCGATGGCCTCGGGTGACGGCCTGGTGTGGCGTGGAGCGGCGCGGGATGCGGTGCCCTACCCGGAAGCCGTCACGCTGGCGGTGGCCCTGGCCGACGCGCGGGTGCAGCAGCAGCTGCTCGACGAGGCGGGCCGGCATCAACCGCACTCGCTCGCCGATGTCCCCCGCCTCGTCGGCGAACTGGCCCGGCGTCTTGAGCGGCCGTGGATCGCCGACCGCCTCGCTGCGGTCACGACAGGGCCGCTGAACGCCTGGGTGCGCGCCTGCGTCCGCAGCCAAGCCGGGCACAAGCCGAAGACGCAGAGCATGTGGCGCATCTCCCCGCCCCACCGGCCCACCCCGGTTTCCCAGCTCCTGGCAGAAAGCAGTGACCGGGGCGAGACACCCGCACAGCCCGAGCGGGTGTCGCTCCCGGACAGCGCCGAAGACGCGGCCCGGGGGTTCGCGCGTGGGTTGCGCCATGCTCGTGCCTACGCCGCCGAGCACGGCCACCTGTGCGCGCCCAACACCGTGCGGACGGAAGGCTTCGCCGTCGGCCTATGGCTCGCCAACCAGCGCGCCGCAGGACCCGAACTCGCTCCCGAACGCGCCGCAGCCCTCACCGCCCTCGACCCGTGGTGGAACCCGCCCTGGAACCTGTGGTGGCAGCGCATCTACCACCGCGCCAAGGCACTGGTGCAGGCCGGGCAGCCGCTCACGCCCGAACACGGATTCCCCGGAACCACGGAGAACCTCGGCACCTGGCTCTACGAGCAGTGCACCAGCTACAGCAGTCTCCACCCCGGACAACAGCGGCTCCTCGCGGAACTCGGCATCACGCAGGAACGGGCACGTGGCGCAGCGCCCAGGCGCCGGGATCTCAAAGCAGCCCGGCGCACCGCCCTGGACCACGCCCGCGCCTACGCCGGCGAGCACGGCCACCTGTGCGCTCCCACCTCCGCACGCCAGGACGGCTTCGCCATCGGCAAATGGCTACACAGCCAGCGGGTACGCGCCCGACGCGGCCAGCTCGACCCCGCACTCAACCAGGCACTGACCGACATCGACTCCTCGTGGAGCCCGCCCTGGCCCACCGACTGGCAGCGCGAGCACCACATCGCACACGCCGCCGTCACGGCCGGCATCCTCCTCGACCCCGAAGCCGGGTTCCGGAACTTCGATGACCGCACGGGGCAGTGGCTGTACGCCCAGTGCGTCAACTACCGCCTTCTCCAGCCCGGCCAGCAGCGCCTCCTGGCCCGCCTCGGTCTCACCGAACCCCTCGCGGGCACCGCCGTGCCCAACCCGGCCACCCAGCACCCGGTCATGGAGACCGGCCTGTGCTACGCCCGCACCTGGGCAGCCGAACACGGAAGCCTGGATCTTCCCCGCACCGCTCAGCACGGCGGCTTCCCCCTCGGCCGCTGGCTCATCCGACAACGCCACCAGGCCAACCTCCACCAGGAACGCTTCGATGCCCCCTGGCCGCACGAAGAGGGCCTCGCCCGCATCGACCCGTACTGGAACCCGCACTGGGGCATGAAATGGCACCGCCGCTACCAGGCCGCCCGTACACAACTCACCCCCGGGCAAAACCTCGCCCCCGAGGAGGGCTTCCCCGGCACACCAGACTGGACCGGACAGTGGCTGTACAGCCAGTGCGCCGTCTACGACGACCTCCACCCCCGCCAGCAGCAGCTGCTCGCCGGTCTCGGCCTCACCGCCGAAGGCGCCCGCACCGCCCTACCCCGCCGCAAAACCCAAGCCGCATCCTTCGCCGCCGGCCTCGCCCACGCCCGCGCCTGGGCCCAGCAACACGGCGACCTCACGATCACCTCAGACACCAGTCACAGCGGATACCCACTCGGCCGTTGGCTCGCCCACCAGCGCAAACGCGCCTCCCGCGGACGGCTACCGGACGACCGCGTCAAAGCACTGGAAGCCATCGACGCTCGTTGGAACCCGGCGGGAGGACCGCGCTGGCAACAGGCCTACCTCACCGCCCGCACCCACACCACCGGCCGCTCCCTGGCCACCGTGGCCGACCTCGACGCGCTCCCAGCCGACACAGCGAAATGGCTGTTCACCCAGTGCTCCAGCTACAACCACCTCCACCCCGAGCAGCAACAGCAGCTCGCCGAGATCGGCCTCACCAGCGAACACGCCCGCGCTCTGGCACCGCCACCGAAACCTCCGCAACCAGCGCGTCCAGCCCGCCCGCGGCTGAAGAACCCGCCCTCCGCCTTCGCGGCCGGCCTGCCCTACGCCCAAGCCTGGGCCGCCCAGCACGGCAACCTCACCTCAGCCGACTACCGCACCGAACACGACGGCTTCCCCCTGGGATGGTGGCTGTACAAACAACGCCGAGCCGCCCACGCCCACGTGAAACGAACCGGGAACCCCTGGCTCCACGATCCACAGCTCACCGCGCTCGACCCGTGGTGGAACCCGCCCTGGCGAGCCACCTGGAACCACAGCTGGCACCAAGCCCACACCCACCACAAAACCGGCATGCCCTTCCCCAACCAGACCACCAAATGGATCCGCACCCAACAACGCACCTGGAACCAGCTCCACCCCCACCGGCAACACCTGATGACCACCATCGGCATCCACGGACCCACACCCCTACACCGCTACAACAGCCACCCAGCGAACCTGACCAACCACCCGACCAAACTGATCAACACCCACAAAACCCACCCAGAACAGGAAATCTGCAGCTCACAAGCCCGCCCAGTCGACACCCGCAAGCAACACCAAACACCCCGCCAGCACACACCACACCACCGGACCCAACCAGCCAACTGATCAGCCCAGCTCAGCCCTCCGGCCACCGATCAGAACCAACGAACCACGACATCAGGTGATGGGAGTTCCGTCATGGACAGTGAACGCTCCGTGTTCAGAAGTTGTCCCCCGAAGCTGTGTTGGAAAAGCGAGAGGTCCGTTTCCTTGCTCAGCGGGAGCCACCCCTCAGGCATTGGGGTGCTCGCCAGCGACGGGGGCTCTGCCCCGACAGGAGCGAAGAACACCTCGGCAGTCTCTTCCCACACTGTCGACTTCAAGGCGACCCGCTCGTCGAAGACCTCCTGCCGGAGCTGCAGAAGACCAGCCTCGCGTAGGGATCGGATGTAGTTCAGGAGCTCAATCGTGCCGACCATGGCCCAGGCGACAAGTGGCACAGCCGCACGAAACCGGTCGAGCAGCCCGAAGGCATCGCCTTCCTGTCGCCGGTCCGGATCGTGGTGCACCACATCGCCATAAATCCAAGCCATGGCCAGCCTGTGGGCATCGAGATCGTGGTCCTCACCTGTGGCAGTGTCAGCGACCATGACCCTGTAACCGGCTTCTTCGCACGTTGAGGGGTTCACCCGTGTCCGCCATTCAGCACGCGCAGCCCGTATCCACTCCATGTCTTGCGGCGATGTTCGACAGATGTAGCCCAGTGCTGCCAGCGCCTTCATATGGAAGCAGTCCTCCTTCTCCAGAAGGATCGGTCTGAGCCGCGCCGCAGCGGACTCGACCACCTCCTCGGGCGGCAGCTCATACCGGATCCGCACTTCGCCGTTGTCGAAGAGGACCTTGATCTTCATTTGGGTCAACGCCACAAGAGCATGCCAGTCAGCCGCGAGCGAGTGCTCCTCCACGCGGCGGGCCCTCACCACGTACGCCTCCAGCCAGCGTTGGTGCTTCTCATCAATGCTCTCTGGCTGACCTCGTCCCACGTTTCCTCCCACATCAAAATCTTGTACAGCATGACGCGGCATTCCATACGCATCCACCCAATTCGCCTGGCTGAGCTGCGTGCGTCAAGGAGGTCGCGTCGCCGCCACCGACAACGCGGGCTTGCCAACGGTGACCTTGGGCTTGCTCGCGCCGCGCGTGGTGGTCCAGCAGGCGATGGCGGCCCTCGCTCAGATCGACGGCTGGATCGCGGTGGAAGTGCGGCGCGAGGCAGAACGGCGACGGGGTGAGGAGATACAGCCACCTCCTCCTGAGTGGCTGATCCAGCCCGGGCTCGACCGTCGAACGTCGACGCCGGGCACACCGATGAGTGCTGGGCAGTACCAGAAGCGGTCAGTGCCGTCCGGCCACCCGGCAGCAAGCGTTGGAGGCGCTGCGCCAGCAGGTGCCAGCGTGCGTCCACTGCCGACCGGACACGGCCCTGGGCATCCTCGAGTAGCCCAGGTAGGTCCGGCCTCGGTTGAGGTCGCCCGTAGCGTGCCGCGGCAACCGCTCACTGGTGCGGCACAGGAGTGCGCGGAAGAAGAGAGTGAGCACAGTCCGGGCGCGATCTCGGCCGCGCAGTTCGTCGTGGCCGAACCGGAAGACTTCGTAGCCCTGGAGCTTCAGGTCTCGATCAACGGCCATGGTCGCGGCGTACTTCGCGCTGTCGGGTTCGGCTCCACCATTGCGTGTGTAGTGCTGTATGCCGTCGACTTCCAGCACCACGCGGCGGTTGCCCGGTAGCAGCATGAGGAAGTCCATCCGCAGGTTCTGCAGGGCACGTGCGCCGCGTTCGCGAACGGTCTTGGGGTCTCAGTGCACCCAAATAGGCACTTACTGCCCGCCTCGTATCAGGCTACTGAGCCCGCGTCTTCCAGGGTGCAGTGGCAGGAACAGGCACTCAAGGACACCGTCAGTGGTTGGTTCAGGAATATCGGTCGGGGAGATAGACGAGGAGCTCGCTGATGGCTTCGTTGATGTTAGGAAGCCTGCTGGCGACCTCGTGGACCACGGGACTGGAAACGCTGACCCACCAGACCTCAACCTTGCGCTGCGTAAAGCTGGTGGGGTGGGCGGACACGTTCAGAAACCCGACAGGGAGCCCGCGGTCGTCTGGAGTGTTCTTGATGCCGTCATCCCAGTACACGTCGAAGTGACCGCTCCTGTCTGCCCGCTCGTGGAGGGAGAGTTTACGAAGCTCCAACGCTTGCCTGAGGCGTGGCTCTATACCGTCTAAATAGCCCATCCTGGCTCCCGTCAATGGCGATAGTACGGGCGCAGCCGATCCGTGCCCGACGACCGCGGCACCAAGCCTATTTCCCACCCCCTTGCACCAGCGGGCACCTTCACAGGATTCACCCGGTCGCCCGACGGCGCTGAACTCGTGGGTGTGGCGGCTGCGCCACTCGACCCACCGCGGGTCGTCCAGGATGGCCCCTGGATCAGATGCTCACCTCGGTGATGGTGTCCGCGATCAGGACGGGCAGGTGGGTGATGGCGAGTTCCAGGAGCCGTTCGATCGAGACGGCGTGCTGGCTGTTGTCGACGCTGATGTTGGTCACCCAGCTCGCGGGTTCGTAGCGGGCGAGCATCGACAGGGCGTACAGGACGGCCCACCAGGCCATCAGAGGGTGCAGCTCGCGGGACATCGGAGTGAGGACGGGCAGGAAGTACCGCTGGCCCGCGTAGGGGCGCGTCATGGTCAGCAGGTACTCGAGGCGCTCGGCTGCGGTTGCCGAGCCCTGGGGCATCTCCCAGTTGACCACCAGTTCGCCGCCGCCGTGGTCGTAGCGGGTGTACTCGGGTGTCGCCTCGGCTCCGAGGTTGAAGGCACGGGTGGTCACGTAGCTCTCGTGCCGGGCGACGGCGGGGTACGCGGTGAGGAAGTCGGCCAGCGCCTCGCGAGTGCCGGCGTCGATGACCCGGTCGGGGATGTCACACACGGGGATGCTCAGCAAGGGATGGTCCTGGTGGTGGATGCTGCTCGCGGCCGCGAAAAGCGGGGTGGGCCGCTCCCGCCCGCCGAGCGGGTAGCCAAGGTTCAGCGGCAGCAGGTCCCACACGTCTTCCAGGCGCACCGCGTCCTTCTCCCACACCGGTGAGTCGAGCACCTCGCTGACCCGGACGAAGCTGCCGTGGGTGCCGGACGGGTCGGTGCGGATCTCGATGTCGGGGAAAGACTTGTCGAACCCGGAAGCCTTGATCCCGTGGGTGACGAGTCGCCAGTCCTCACCCTTGAGGGTCACCGCGGCGGCCGCGATGGCTCGGCCGGCCTGGCTGAGGCCGTAGAAGACCTGCAAGGGGCGCGTCGCGGGACCCACGACAGCGGCAGCTCGGAACATCTGCTCGGTCTGCTCCAGGGCCGCCGCATAGGTCTTGCGGCGGGAGCCGGTCCCGGCCCTGCCCGGTGGATTCCAGCGGCTGGCCCGCAGCCGCTCCCACGCCTCATCGGCGTCCACATCAATGTACATGGCCCGGGACGCTACCCGGCGCCAGGCAGCCCGCGCGGGTGAATTTCTCCCTCGCGTACGCGGGCGCGGATCTAAGCGAATAAGCCAACTTGCCCATATTTAAGGCTCTTGACATAGACTCAGGTGTTCTGTCACGGTCATGTTCGCCCGTTCCGGGTGGGCCGCGAAGCGCCTGCGCGTACCCGCCGCCGCCTTCCGGTGGGCGCGGCACACTGGTCTCGTCCTGGCCCCGGACGTGTCCTCCTGGCAGTGGTCGCGGGCCGCCGTGGAGGCGATGGACGCGGACGCGATCCGGGCCTCGCTCCCCCACGAGCCGATCGCCGCCGCCGCGGCCGGGGACCGGATCGCCCAAGCACTGGGCACACCGAACGTGCCCGGCGAGCCGCCGGTCGTGAGTGCCTTCGCGGTGCGCCGGCTCATCGCCTGCGGGCTGCTGGCCAACCTGACGACGAACCCGGAGGCCGTGCTGATCAACCCCGACCAGGTGACGGAGGTCTGCGCGATCGAGGACCTGGCGCAGCGCCTTGCCGACGAGGCGCCGCTCGGGCCAGACCAGGCCGTCGCCCGGCTGGGCGTGAGGAGGGTCGATTTCGACTACATGCGGGACCTGTTGTGGGTGCGGCCGACGGAGCGGCGTGAGGTGCGCTTCGGCACGTCTCGGGCCGGGGCCGTGATGGTCCCGTTGTTCCGGACGGCTGACGTCGATGTGGTGGTCGACGCGCACCCCGAGGTCGACTGGGAGCAGTTGCGCAGCGTCGGGAAAGGCCGGCGCTCCCCGCTCGCCGCCCTGGTGAAAGCGAAGGAGGCCGCCGCGGCGTGAGCGAGCGCTTCCCGTGTGGGTGATCACAGTCGCGGGGTCGGGTCAGGCGTGAGCCCGGTTCGCGCGGCCGGGCTCGCACCATGCGACGGCGTGGCGGCCGGGACCTGGTGACCGCCTCGATCGCCCCCCAGGCCGCCTGGGCGGGCAGGCAACGGGACCGCTAAGCCTTCGTAGCTGAGACCGGGGCCATTTTGACGAGGCGGCCCCGACATCCTCGTCGGGGGTATGTGCTCGTTGCTCAGGTGAGCCGCACCGGCGCATGCTGGTGGTATGTCGCGTGGACCGGGGCGGATTCAGCGGGCAGTGCTCGACATCCTGCGCGGGGAGCCAGGGGGCCGCAGCGAACTGGACGGCGCCCCTCTGTTCGCCTCGGTGACCACGCTGGCGCGTCGCGTCTATGCGGTGAACGAGCCCACCGATGCGCAGCGAGCCTCCGTACGTCGTGCCTTGCGGCGCCTGGAGGCCGGCGGTCTGGTCGATGTACGGCGGCTGGGAGTCGGGCGCAACTACTGGCAGCGGCGGGCGCACCCGCGGCGTGCCGTCCCGCGCTACGAGCAGCGGCTGGCGGCGTGCAGCGGGGAAGGCTGCGAGGGATGCGCGGCCGGCGATCGGGCCTCGACCTACTTCACCGCCGACGTGGTCGCCATGTTCGTCGACTACTTCGGCACGCTCCCGGAGGCCGACCGGCAGCTATGGCGGGCCACCGCACGGGGATGACACCTGTACTCCGTGCCGATGCCCCGGCCGGCCGAGGACTATCGGACCTACCCGATCGAGGTCACCGAGCTGTGCGCGCGCCGCGCACTGAGCGCGGGCGAACGGGAACGAGCCGAACAGCAGTTGCGTGACTTCGTGGCGCCACACGTGGCTGCCATCCGGGTACTCGGTCCCGACCGGACGTTACGTTCAACCGGACAAAAGAGCAGACTGGCTGAGTCCTTCCTCTCGGCACCACAGGCGGCGCGGGCAGGCCCAGGGCTGTCCTGGTCCTGCCCGCGCCGCCGGACGAGGCGTACCCGGGTCAGGGACGGAAGAGCGCGCGCCAGCCGCCAGCCTTCGGCGTGGGCTCGTCCTCCTGCTGCTCCTGTTCCTGGCGCTCGCGTTCGGCCTGTTCCGCCTGCCGCTCCGCTTCGAGCGCCCTCGCCTTGCAGTCGTCGCACAGGTGCGGGTGGCTGTCCCCGCGGCCCCAGTCGACCGTGATGATGGCCTTCCACCGGTCGTCGGTGAACTTGGTCCCGCAGTCCGCGCACACCGGGCGCTGAGCCTCGCGTTCGGCTGCTTCCTTCGCGAGACGGCGCCGCGCGTCTTCGGCGCGGCGGGCGAGGGCGGCGTCCCGGCGGGGGTTGCCGATCGCGTCCCAGAGGTTCTGGTCGTCGTCGCGGCCGAAGCGCCGGAACGCGGGCCCGGCCGGGCCGTGCTCGCGCAGCAGTTCCAGCGTGGTCGCCACGATCGGCACCTTCCCGTTGTAGAGATGGAAGCCGTCGGCCCTCTGGCCCTGCCAGTGCTCGCGGGTGAGTTCGGCGACCCGCTCCATCTGCGTCAGCACGGTCCGCTTGCCGACCTGGTGGAAGACGGGCAGGACCGGCGGGTGCGTCGCGTCACCCCACTGGGGATCGGGAGCGGACCAGCGGGTGCGCCACATCGGCTTGTCCTGGCCGTCAGTGTCCTTCACCTTCCGGTGGAAGTGGCGCATGTACTTGTCGAACTTGGCCGCGATGATCGGGGCTTCCTCGGTGCAGTTGTCGGCCTCGATGAACAACAGCGGCAGGCCGGCCTCTGGGGCGGTGAGGACGATGTCGGCCCAGGCACATACCACGCCGGGGTTCTTCCACGTGCCGGTCGCCGGGAGGGCGACCTCGGTGGCGTAGGAGGTGATGCTGCCGATCCCGTCGGGCGCGTCGACACAGGCCTGGGCGGCCGCGATGGCTTCGGCCGGCTCACCGGCCACCAGGTGAAGGTCGGGCTTCGGGCGGATCATCGCGATAACCGTCTCGTTGACCGTCATCGCGTGCGAGGCACCAGAGCGGCCCGCGCTCTTGGGCATGCCGCCCATCTCCTCCGGCCCCCGGTCCAACTCGAGTCCGGCGGCGGCCAGCCCGTCCTTGGTGAGCAGGCGTACCTCCTCCCCGCCTCGGGTGCGGCCGCCGTCGACGGACAGGCCATGCCTGCGCAGATCGTTGAGTGCGCCGCGGTGGAAGGCGGTGCGCGCCTCCTTCCGCTTGGCCGCCGTGTCCTTGGTGGTGTGCCGGTACGTCAGGTGCGGTGAGGACAGGCGCTGGATCTGGTCCGCCGTCGCTGCCTTGAGCACCCCGAGCACGCGCAGCGCATCGGCGCGGTGCCCGGTCGACGATCCCGCCTCGTTCGTCTTGCGCTTGCCCGCCATCAGCCCCGCCCTCCCGTCGTCCGCGTCCGGCCACCGGCCGGACGCCGGACCCGCCCGGCCGCAGAGGGCACCAAATGCGCCCTGATCCCGGTGATCGCCTCCACCACTGACACCCCACCCCCACCTATTTCCCAGGGCTTGGTCAGTGAGAGGAGGAGAGAAGAGGGTTGTGACGGCGCGCTCCAGCACTGAAAAGCCGTGGTGGCCTGGGGAAATGCGGTCAGCTCTCGTGCCGGGCACGGAAGTGGGTACGGCAGTGGGATCGCAAGCGCCGGCGGCAGGAGACTGCGGCGGCTTGTCCAGCCGACCATCCCTCCCGGCGCGGGGCCCGCGGCTCGCCGGTCAGCGGCGCGGTCAGGGTACGGCGGGCGCCTGTGTTCGGTCATCATCCCGGGTCTCTCCCTTGCGTCTGGCCTCCTCCACCGGCCCTGTGACGGCCGGTGGCGCACCCGCGCGAGGGGAGAAGCCGCCCCGATGGCTCGGTGGCCGCTGCATGCCCCTCCTGCGGGCGGGCGGCGGCCATCGTGAACACCCACCCCTTGTCCGCGACCTGATGGCGGCCGGTAGCGAAGTTGGTCCAGGAGAAACGCCCGCTCCTGGCGGCCCACGCCGAATCGGACAAGGGGTCCGTGGTCGGGCCGACCAGAGTCGACAAGGGGGCCCGCTTCGACCCCTATAGCACCAGTTGTGACGTTGATCGGTAGTTGGCGGATTTGATCGGTAGTTGGCGAGCCGTGGTCTGGCGACTGTGAGTTGTGGTCGTGTACGGAGATAAGCGGCGGCTCGGGCTTGCCCCGGTCCCGGTGCAAGCCATGCGTGGCCCGTGGCGAACGGACAGCCGCCGCGGACCACGCATGCGACCCTGCCGGTCGCGCCGGCACGCCGTACGTCAGCGCCGTGCGTCCTCCGAGGCGTCCAGGAGTGGCAGGCCGGCCGCGTACCGGCGCAGGTATCCCGCGGTGGGAGTGTCCGCGCCGGCGACGGTGTCGGGGGTGCCCTGCGCAACCACTGCGCCTCCGTTGGGGCCGGCTCCCGGTCCGAGGTCGATCACCCAGTCCGCGGACGCGGCGACGGGGATGTCGTGTTCGGCCACGACGACGGTGTTGCCGGAGTCGAGCAGCATGTCGAGCGCGTCGACGACCCGCTGGATGTCGGACGGGTGCAGGCCTGAGACGGGTTCATCGAGGATGACGAGGCCGGCCTTGCGGCTCGCCGCGCCGCGCTGGATCGCGGACGCGAGTTTGAGACGCTGGGCCTCGCCGCCGGACAGCTCGGTGGCGCTCTGGCCGAGTCGGAGGTAGCCGAGCCCGACCCGGTTGAGCGCAGTGAGAATCTCCGCGAGCTGCCGGGGTTCGGTGAAGACCTCCCCGGCCTCGGCGACGGTCAGGTCCAGCACCTGGTCGACGGACAGCCCCCGGTAGGTGACCTCCAGGGCCTCGGGTCCGTAGCGCCGGCCGTCGCACGTGTCGCACACCACCCACATGTCGGGGAGGAAGTGCATGTCGACGAGCCTGCGGCCGTAGCCGGTGCAGGTCTCGCAGCGGCCACCGGTGGTGTTGAAGCTGAACCAGGAGGCGTCGACGCCGCGCGCGCGTGCCGTATCGGTGGCGGCGAACAGTTTGCGGACGATGTCGAACGCCTTGCTGTACGTGGCCGGGTTGGATCGCGGCGTGCGCCCGAGGGGTTCCTGGTCGACCACGGCGACCCAGCCGAATCCGTCGAGTCCGGTCACCTCGCGCACGGTGTCGGCGGCCGTGCCTTTGAGGGCGGCCGCCGCGCCCGCGGCGAGTGCGCCCAGGACGCTGCTCTTGCCGCTGCCGCTGACCCCGGTCAGGCAGGTGAGCCGCCCGGCAGGGAGGCGCAGCAGCTCCGCGGCCGTGTTGTGGGCGCGCAGGCCGTGCAGTTCCACCCAGTCGGCGTCATCGCGGACCGGGCGGGGGGTACGGCGCAGCCGCGGCCCGTTGCCGGCCAGGTAGCGGCCAGTGGCCGAGGTGGGGTTGGCGGCGGCCAGGGCGGGTGAGCCAGAGACCAGGACCTCGCCGCCGAGGCGGCCCGCGCCGGGGCCCATATCGACGATCCAGTCGGCGCGGGCGATCAGTTCGGGGTCGTGTTCGACGAGGAGGACGGTGTTGCCGGCTTCGCGCAACTCCAGGGCGATGCCAAGGAGGTGATTCTTGTCCGCCGGGTGCAGCCCGGCGCCGGGTTCGTCCAGGACGAAGATGACGTCGCTCAGCTCGGTGCCGAGCTGAGCGACGAGCCGGGTGCGCTGCAACTCACCGCCGGACAGTGTGGCGGCGCTGCGGGACAGCTGCAGGTGGGCCAGGCCGAGCCGGTCCAGGAGGCGGATCCGGCGTCCGAGGTCTTGCAGCAGGGGCTCGCCGACGGTGCGCTGCCGGGTGTCGAGGGAGTCGGCGACGTGCCCGGCCCAGCGGCGGACCTCGCGTACATCCACGTCCAGTAGCTCGGGGTAGGTCAGGCCGCCGAGACGTACGGACCGGGCGACTCGATCGAATCCGCTGCCGTGGCAGGTGCCGCAGGGCTGCTTGCGCATGTACGGGAGGTAGCGCTGCTTGGCGTCGGCCGTCTGGGCGTTGACGAACACCCGTTCCACCTCGGCGAGCGCGCCGCGCAGCGGTTGGCTGGAGGTGTAGGTCATACGAGCTGTCTCGTTCTTGTTCGGGATGTCGATGGTGGCCTCGACCGTCTCCTTGCCGGTGCCGTACAGGACCTGGTGTTGGAAAGCTGCGGGCAGCGACTGCCAGGGGCGGTCGAGGTCCACGCCGCGTTTGGCGGCGAGTGCGGGGACGAACATGTGCTCTCCGGACCGCCATTTGGCGTACCAGGGGGAGGCGCCTTCGAAGAGGGGGAGGTCCGGGCGGGTGATGACGAGGTCTTCCTGGGCCTGCCAGCGTCCGCCGACGCCGTGGCAGTCCGGGCAGCTGCCTTCGGGGGTGTGGCGGTCGAAGTGCGCAGTGGTCAGGGCGCCGGCGTCCGCGGCCGGGTCCGTGTCCGTGTCCGGGCCGATCCGCGGGAGGCGCGAGTAGAGCAGTCCGAGGTGCCCATCGATCCCGGTGATGGTGGCGATCGTGGAGCGGGGGTTGCGGTTCAGGCGGCGCTGGTCGACTGCGAGTGTGGCGCTGAGGCCGAGGATGCGGTCGACCTTGGGGCGGTTGCGCTGGGTGATGTACTGGCGTACGAACGGCGAAAGGCCCTCCAGATACCGCAGTTGGGCCTCGCTGTGCAGGGTGTCGATGGCGAGTGAGGTCTTGCCGCTGCCGCTGACGCCGGTGAAGGCGACGAGGCGGCCTTTGGGGATGCTGACGGACACGTCGCGCAGGTTGTTGGTGCGGGCGCCCACGACGTCGATGGTGTCGCGCGTCTTGCCGGCCCCGGCAGCGTGTGGGGCCGGCATGCGCGTGTCTGGTACGGGCGGGGTCACGCCTCGTCCGCCTTCCCGCCGAGCTTGGCGAGGTCGGGGGCGAACACGGCCATCCACTGCGGGTGCAGTCGGTAGAAGACCACGTCGTTGTCCCAGTCGAAGGCGTCGTCGCCATAGAAGTCCCGGAGGTGCGCGAGCAGGTCCGGCCAGTCGGCGGCCGGCTCGCCGTCTCGGGGGTTGAGGACCTCCGCGGTGCCGTGTGTGAACACGCCCAGGTCCTCCCCGCGCATGTGCGCGGCGCTGACGGCGGGCCGGGCGGCGAGGTGCCGTGCCTTGGCGGCGCCGCGCGCGGTGCCGAAGTGCCATTTGCCGTGCAAGAAGTGCCCGTCCACGCCGCTGACCCGCGGCTCGCCCTTTGCCGTCACGGTGGACAGCGCAAGCGTGCACATGCCAGTGAGCACACCGGTGAGCTGCTCGGCGGTGAGCGTGCGCTCGCTGCTGATGATCGACCGCAGGTGCGCCGTGGAGCGGGCGAGCGAGGCGTCGAGGAGGGCTTGGAGCCGGTGGAGATCGTCGGGTGTCTCACGCATGAGGGTCCTTGTCTGTCCGTCGTCCCGGCCCGCGCCACCACGACACCGACCGGCGCCCCCACTGTCTCCACAAAACTCGACATCTTCTGTCGTATTTCTTGCGGTGTCCTCTGCACCCTGCCATCGGGGTGTGGGCAGGCGTACGGCTGCGGACACCGCCCTGCGCCGCGCCCGCGGCTGGGCGGTGCTGGATTGTTCCCGACGGGTTGTGGGAGACCGCCAAGCTGTTGATCCCGCCGTCGAAGGTGCGGCCACAGGGCGGCGGGACGCAGGACACGCCTGATGAGACGCTGTTCGCGGCGATCATCTACGTGCTGGTCAGTGGCTGTGCCTGGCGGGGACCGTCTGGCGCCCGGACTCGCCAACTACTGAATTGCTGCCGTGATGTCGTCAGGGTGAGGCCGGTTTCGGCGAGGCATCCATCGATGAGGTTGCTGCGGTACTGGATCGCGCGGAGACCGTGCCGAAGTGCACGCATGAGGTGGTCGGGGTCGGTGAAGGCGGTGTTGGCCTGGCTACTGCGCCGCACCAGTGACCAGATGGCCTCGACGGGGTTGAGATCCGGCGCATAGGCCGGCAGGAAGTAGCAGGTGATCCAGTCGTGGGTGTCGATGAACTTCCTCAGCCGGCGGTCTCTGTGGACGTTCAGGTTGTCCCACACGAGCACGATCGGCGCGCCGAGCTGCTGGTGGGCGGTGATGAGCAGGTCGCGGTAGTCGGTCCAGGTGAAACTGCGTCTGCCGCCCCGCTTGTGGTCGGCGTGCCGTTTGGGCCGGTAGATCAGGCGGGAGCGTTCGCCCTGCTTGTAGCAGGCCAAAGCGGCGATGGAGATGCGCCGCTGGGAACGTCCGCGGACCCGGATGACGGGTGTGTGCCCGCGCCGGGACCAGGTGCGGGTGGTGGGCGGCGTCATCGAGAAGCCGGCCTCGTCTTCGAAGCAGAGCCAGGCCCCGAGCGCCGCCACGGCGTTTCCACCTGAGGCCAGGTCTCCTTCACCCAGCCGGTGACGGCTTCCTCGTTGCGCTCCACCGCGCGGCGGGCCGGGACCTGGTGACTGAAGCCATGCCGGTGCAGCATCTGCGCGATGGCCGACAGTGTCATGCTCTTGTGGAACCGGCGCCCGATCAGCGTCTTGATCCGCGCCAGCGTCCAGGTCTGGTCCGGCCAGCCGTGCGCTACCGGTCCCCTGGCCAGCTCCTGCTCGAGCACCACAAACAGGGCCTCACTCAGCTTGGGCGTGGACGCCGGCCCCTTCGACTCCAGGGCTGCCGTTCCGCCGTGCTCCCATGCCTGGTGCCACCGCTGTACCGACCGCACACTGACACGTAACCGCTTGGCGACCGCGGCATTGTCGCGTCCCAGAGCGAATAATTCGGCGGCCTGCATCCGGATGTGCTCGCGAAACGCCCGCCGCTCCGCGGTCAGCCCGCCCCCTTGTGGATACCTCATGTAACCGGCCTACCGCGACAACCACCGTTTGTCAGCCCGCGACATCACGCCAGCAAGGTCAGTAACGGCGGCGCCGGGGATTGCTGGACCCGCACACCCTCAGAAATGTGCGGGGGCCGAGCGCGCCGTCCAACTCACGCAACGCCCCGTGCTGATCGCTCCAACATGGAAGAGTGCCACTATGGCGATAGAAAGTCTCCGAGCCCTGTGCACGGCCATGGACACGGCAGCGATAGAGACCTGGGGACGCATCGAGTTCGGGCGTCTTCCCGGGCGCAGGTTCGACGAGACGGCTGTCACGGACAACCTGCTCTTTACGCTCCAGAACCAAGTCCCTGGGTTGCTGACTTACCAAAGCAACCAGGTGCAAGAGCGGAATTCGGGCGCTGACTGGGAGTGGTGGATTGGAGACGACCAGGCGGGGTGGATCTGCCTTCGCATCCAGGCCAAGCGCGTCTACGAGGACAACACCTACCGGATGCTGAAGCACCGTGGAGCAGGCGAAGACGCGTTCCAGTACGACACGTTGATCAAGGGATGTAACCCTGATCAGGCCCGCTACGCGTTTCACGTCTTTTATAACGGCTGGCCCGAGGGCACTTTCGAGGAAGGAACGTACTGGGCGCCGCCGGCCCAGTGGAACGCCTGCCCAGGGCTGAGTTCGTACAAGGACTGCAAGCACGCCGAGCCTCGCCACTACGGCTGCGCCATCATCTCTACCCTGGACGTCAAGAAGCTCAGCGACATCGCCGCACCCGCCGCTGCCAGATTCCGCGTACAGAGGTACCTGTCAGCGGCCGTCCCCTGGTCGTACGCCTTTGGGTTCCCGCCCTGGGACTCCAAGCGAGGGGAGGAGCGCTGGCACCCCAGGTTGGACCGCGGTGACTGGGTCGACCGTGTCCACGGCACGCTTGATGTGCTCACCCGGCGAGGTGGCGCCCGCGGGGCACGGGACGCCTCGGGGCACCTCGGAGAGATCCCGGTCGATCGAGACCAGCGGACCTTCGAGCTACCGCCGTACGTCGAGGCGATGCGCAGGAGCACCCCGGGTCGCTTTGAGCCGGCTTCTGAGGACGAGGCGCCTGCCGCGCCTCAGACGGTGATCATTGAGCGGAAGCCGAAGCGGGCACGGAAGCGGAAGTAAGAGCGCTGCCGCTGAAGCCACCGGAGCTCCGCTTTGCGAGGGCCGGCCAAACCCTCGGAAACGTCCCGCAGCTGACGCGTCCGGCTGCTTTCAACGACCTGGTTCGCGCTGGTGCACCTAACTGAGCGCCGTACCTGGCCAGTCTGGCCAGGTACGGCGCTCAGTCACAGTTCGGACTAACTGTCCGGGGCTTGGGCTGGCGGCGTGGGGTCTTGGGGCTCTTCGCAGCTGCGCCGATAGTAGGGGTGGTTGGTGTCGATCTGTCTTGCCAGCCGGAGGGGGGTGGGCTCGGTTTGCCGGCCGTCCCCGCTGACGCCCTGGTTGATGAGCACGACGCCCGCCTTTCCGATGAGGTCAGCATCGGCGTTCTCTGCGGTGGGGATCGTGGTGAGGCGCACGGCTGTGTGTGCGTAGCCGTTCTTCCCCTGCCGTTTGGCGGCTTCCGGAGCGAAGCGTGAGAAGTCGGAGCCGAATCGGCCGGGAGGTCCGGCGGCCCAGGGGCGGGGCACGGTGGTGAGGAGGAAGTCGGGTACGTAGCCTGCGCCGTCGTCGGACACCAGCTGGTATGGGCTTTCGGTGGTTTTGGTCCGGCACCATTGGTCATTCTTGTTCCGGACATAGGCGCCGGTTGGTCGTCCGATGCGTTCGAGGTCGGTGATGGTGCGGGAAGCCCTCGCCGGGGCGCAGGATCCGCAGGCCCGGCTCGCCGAACTCATCGCCGAGTCCGTGACCGGCGTGCCCCGCAACCTGTCCCCGGCACTCCCCGACATCAAGAAGCAACGGTCGGCCGCCTACCGCGACAGCTGCCACGTCAACTACGCCGCCACCACGTCGCCCGCCTGCGTCTACGGGGACCGCACCTCCGACAAGGTCGTCGTCCTGTACGGGGACTCCCACGCCGCGCAGTGGTCCCGGCGATGGAGCAGCTGAGCCGGCAGCAGGGGTGGAAGCTGGTGTCCCTGACGAAGGCGTCCTGCAAGACCGCCGACATCACGATCGTCAACAACCACCGGCCGTACAAGGCATGCGACACCTGGCGCGAACATGCACTGGAGCGGATCGCGCACCTGGAGCCGATGCTGGGTCGTGGTCTCCTCCTCCGAGGCGGGCGAGTCGGCGAAGGGGCTGAAGGACCCGCTGCGGGACTGGGCGGCGGGCTATGAACGCGTCTACCGGCGGCTGGTCGGTGCCGCGGACCATGTGGCCGTACTGCTCGACAACCCATGGCCGAAGGGCGACGCCGTTGAGTGCGCGTCCAGTTACCCCCTGCACCTCGAAGACTGCGAGCAGAACCAGCGCGAAGCGATCAGGGACCCCATCCGTCGGGAGGCCAACCGGCAGGGCGCCCGCGGGGCCGGTGCCGCCCTGATCGACCCGAAACCCTGGCTGTGCCCGCGGCCGGGCCGGTGCCCGGTGGTCGTCGGCGACACGTTCGTCTACCGCGACGAGAGCCATATCGCCGAGGCCTACGCCGAGGCGCTGACTCCCCTGCTGCGCCAGGAACTTCGGAGGCTCGGGATGCCCGGCAAGTAGTCCGCGGTGGCGGGCGAGGCGCGATGCGGTGCGGAGACCAGCTGCGGCAACCGCGCTCGGACGCGGCTCGGCCGTGGCCGTCGCCTGGCTGTGGTCGACGGATTGGCCTGCTGTTCCTCAGGGGACAGCCCGATGCCCATCATCGCCCGGTGCCGGTGAATCCGGGGGTCGCTCATGTTCTGTCGGCGCTGCTCCCGCGATCATGAAGCCCTCCTCCGGGGCTGGTTGTCATCCGCCCGCGGGCGGATTCACCGGTGAGTAGGCGTGGAACTCCCACCTCAGGGAGCTGGCGTGGGCGATCTGCACCACCTTGGCGATGTCGAACTCGACCATCCGTTGGGCCCGGGGATCACTATGGGTTCCGGTGGGGGGCCATACGGTCCGCGCCCACCCGGTCAGCTGCAGGGTGTGGCCGTTCTCCCAGTCCAGGAAGAGGAGACCGGCCGCCGGGTTGAGGTGCAGGTTGCCGAGGGTCATGTAGAACTGGTTGCCGGTGTAGTCCGGCCAGATGATCTTGCGTGGGTTGACGACCGTGACGAAGCCCGGCATGCCGCCGCGGTGGGAGGAGTCTGCTCCGTGCTCGGGTGAGAGGCTCGCGATGAAGAACGTGTCGGCGTCCTCGATCCACCGCCGCTGGTCTTCGCCGAGTGCCTCACCGGTTGCGACCGGTCCGGCGCCCGCTGGTGCGGTCTCCCTGATGGTGCGGGTCTGAAGGTACTTGGGGCAGTTGCCCAGCACCTGCTCGGTCCGCATGACGAGCCGTTCCCCGTCGCGCCTGGCGACTCCGTTCATCCGGATCCGGCGTCGCGTCTGCGGCTGGAGGGCGAGCACACCGATGTCCCGTTCGTTCAGTTCGGTACGGAAGGCCTCGCGCAGCGGATCACCGGACGTGGGCAACGCGTCGATGACGACGGTCCGTTCGCCCACCGGCCGGGCGAAGCCGGTCGGTCCGTCGACGATGCTCGACCAGACCGCGCCGTCGTCGTCGGCCCCGCCGAGGACGAGGAAGCGCTGGTCCCTGAGGAACGGCACGAATCCCCGGGGGATCTCCGGGCCGAACATCGGAGAGCCCCATCCGGAGCCGCCCTCACCCGCCTGCCGCTGGATCGCCTGCTCGCCCTCGTGCGTGCTGCTCTTGGCCATCATCGTTGTCCTTGTTGTCCTTCCGGGGCGACGCCCTCCGGTACGCGGGCGGGATTACTTCCAGGTGCGGTCGAGGAAGTCGGCGATCAGCGGGGCGATCTCCGGCAGGTGTGTCTCGAGGGCGAAGTGGCCGGTGTCGAAGAGGTGGAGTTCGGCGTTGGGCAGGTCGCGGAGGTAGGCGCGGGCCCCGGGTTCGGTGAAGAAGGGGTCGTTGCGTCCCCAGGTGATGAGGGTGGGCGGGGTGTGCCGGCGCAGCCATGCCTGCCAATGGTCGTAGCGCTCGACGTTGGAGTGGTAGTCGAAGATCAGTGCCTGCTGGGCCTCCTTGCGGCCGGGCAGGTCCAGGAAGTGCTGGTCGAGGGTCCAGCCGTCCGGGGCGACCAGGTCGGGGGCGGGGACACCGGTCTCGTACTGGCTGCGGGTGGCTTCGAGGGTGAGCACGGCCTGGACGGCGTCCTGCGCGCCGGGGGTGTCGGAGGTCAGGCCGAGGAGGCCGCGGGCGGTGTCGGAGAGCCCTTCGGCGTAGGCGTTGCCGTTCTGCACGACGAGCCCGGCGACCCGCTCGGGGTGGCGTTCGGCGATGCGGAAGCCGACGGGCGCGCCGAAGTCGAAGACGTACATCACGAACCGGTCGAGTCCGAGGCGCTGCACGAAGCCCTCGGTGATGTCGGCGAGCCGGTCGAACGAGTAGGTGAAGTCGTCCGGGGCCTGGGTGTGGCCGGAGCCGGGGTAGTCCGGGGCGATCAGTCGGTAGTGCGTGCCGAGGGCGTCGATGAGGCCGCGGAACTGGTGGGAGCCGGACGGAAAGCCGTGCAGGAGCAGCAGCACGGGCGCGTCGGCCCGCTCGGGGAGGGACTCCCGGTAGAAGACGCGGACACCGTCGACGTCCAGGAAGCGGTGGGTGGTACGGGCGGTCGAAGCAGGCATGACTAATCCCTGAGTTGGCATCTGATGCATTAGCCGCACAGACAGGTATACGCCGGGGATGGCTAACGCGTCAATTCGTAGACGTACCATTAGGCCTATGAGTGATCTCGTACCGTTGACCGGAGAACCCCTGGCGCTGGACCTGGTCAACACCCGGCCGACCGTCGGCGATCAGCTCGCCACGCCGGGTGACCTGCACGCCTGGTGGGTCCTGCAGGCCGACCGCCTCCCGGAGGCGGTGCCGCACGAGGTGAGTGCCGCGGATCTGGCCGCCGTGCAGGCTGTACGGGAGCACACGGCGCGCGCCCTTGATCAGGTTCGCCGAGGCGAGGAGCCCTCGGTGTCCGACCTGGAGGCGCTCAACCAGGCCCAGCGTGCCGCGTCGGCGATCAAGGAGCTGGCGTGGAGCGGGTCGGTCGTGACCGCGACTCGTCGGCGCGAGGGGTCCCCCGGGCGGCAACTGGCCGCATCCCTTGCCGAGGCCGCCGCCGAACTGCTGGCCGACCCTGAGGTCACCAGGATCCGGAAGTGCGAAGCCGATGACTGCGTAATGCTCTTCCTGCCCACTCATCCGCGCCGCCGCTGGTGCTCGGCCGCCCGCTGCGGCAACCGGATACGCGTCGCCCGCCACTACCAGCGCCACAAGGCCGGGTAGCCGCCGGGCACGACCGCGAAGTCGGGCACCGTCTCACGGTCCGTACACCGTTCCGGGCAGCCGGGAAAGCGCCGCCCGGTGCCGCCGGGCGGACCGCCGGGGGTTGCGCAGCACGTTGGCGGCGATGCCGAAGAGCCAGGCCCGCAGGCCGTCACCGGCGTCGCCGGAGACCTCCGCGTCGGGCAGCAGCCTCTCGCGCAGCCGCCACGCCTCAAGGAAGGTCAGCGAGACCACGTCTTCCGCGGTGCTGCGATCCTCGGTCAGCCGTACTGCGTGGCCGTACACGGCCTGGACATGATCCTCGAAGAGATAAGCGAAAGCCTGTGGGTCGCCGGCCCTTATTCGGGTACGAAGGGAGAGTTCCACGGCTCGACCTGTCCGCTCGACAGACGGCGTCCCTGTGCCATGGGTCACAGCCCATTGCCTCCGCGACCTCACGGGGAGGAGGAGTATCCGCTGGAAGCGACCCATTGTCGGGTGAGGTGGGTGAAAGCCCGGGCGGCAGCGCTTTGGTAGGAGCCCGGCGGGCATTCCGCCTGTGGCGCGATGACCGCCCTGGCGGACGACCACGACCTCGCCGCCCTGCTGGCCGTCGCCCACTGGCTGCGGCATGCGGAGGCCTCCCGGGTCCGTACGGCCTGTGCCGAGCCCGGCGAGGACAAGGTGAGCGTCCTGGTACGGAACAACGTGATCGCTCAGCTGGCGAACCTGGCAACGCACCCCTGCGTCGTCCGGGCACTGGCGGCGAAGACCGTCACGCTGCGCGGCTGGGTCTACGACATCCCCACCGGCGCGGTCGACCAACTCGACCCGGTCACGGGCTGCTCCGCCGCCCTCGCGGCCTGAGCTGCCCTGGCCCTTTCGTCCAGGCCGCCGTCCGGCGGCCTGATCCCCCGACCGTATGACTCCGCTGAGCTCTCTGTAGTGCGGGCCGGCATGTTGGAAAGGAACACCCTCATGGTGCACGCTCAGTTCGGCCCTGCCGCCCGGCAGCTCTGGCCGTTGTGGTTGTCGAGGCCAAGACGCGCAAGGACCTGACCTGGCAGGAGATCGCCGACGTCAGCGGCCTGTCGGTCGCATTCACCACCCCGCCGCGCTGTTGGGTCAGCATCCCCTGCCGGAGGCCGCCGCAAGGGCGGTCGCCGAACTGCTGGACCTGGAGGAGGAGGCGGCCGTACTGCTGCAGACCATCCCGGTCCGCGGCTCCATCCCCGGCGGCGTCCCGACCGACCCGACGATCTACCGCTTCTACGAGATCGTCCAGATCTACGGCACCACACTCAAGGCCCTGATCCACGGCAGTTCGGCGACGGCATCATCAGCGCGATCAACGTCAAACTCGACGTCAAGAAGGTCGCCGACCCCGAAGGCGGCGAGCGCGCGGTGATCACCCTGGACGGCAAGTACCTGCCCACCAAGCCCTTCTGACCCAGCCGTTCGCCGTGCCGGCGGCCGCTGCCGATGAGGCGCCCGGGCCGGCACGCCGATTCGCTTCGAGCGACCAGGGCCACCACTACGGGGCCCCCGCCGCTTCCCGCGCCCCCAGCACGACATGGGGTCGCGGTGAGGCGGCGGGCCTTGCGCTCACTCCGGCCACGGGATCAGGCAGGACGACGGCGGAGCGCCGAGCGTGTGCAGACTGGGCGGTGTCAGCGTGCCGTCAGCGTCTTCCGCGCCCCAATCAGGGCGTCACGCGAGCAGGCCGTGGCGCCGCGCTCGGAGCCTGGCGGCTGCCGCACAGCATCACCGGCCCCGTTCAAGCTGTCCTCGCTCTGTGTCCCAACGCCCCGAACCGAGCTGCAAAGGGCCGGGGTGCCCTTACGAACACCCGGGCTGTGAGTGAAGGCGACGGCGTGCTCAGGCAGCGGTGACCACGTCTGCGTGAGCGGCCCGCAGCAGCGTGCGGGCGGCGTCCTTGGCATGACGGGCGGCCTCTGGAGACCCGGAGATGGCCGCTGTGGTCATCGCGCCCTCGGCGAGGGGAACGAGCTGGTCGGTCAGCCACGTGGGCGCGTCCGCGGCGGCCACGAGATCAGCGAGATAGCGCCGGAAGGCATCCTTGTGGGCCTTCGCGATGTCGGCCACGGCCTGGGACGTCGCTCCCAGTTCCCCGAAGGAGTTGATGAAGCCGCAGCCGCGGTAGTCCGGCTCGCTGAACCAGCGGTACAGCCAGTCGAAGACCGCCAGAATCCGCTGCGCAGGTGAGTCGTGGGCATCCACGTACCGAGCCAGATCATGGAGCCACCTCGCGTCCCGCCGCTTCAGGTACGCCTCGACCAGGGTGTCCTTGGAAGGGAAGATCTGGTACAGGCGCTTGAGGGGCACGCCGAAGGCGGTGCGGATCGCATCCATTCCCACCGACTGAATGCCTCGGCCGTAGAACAGTTCCTCGACAGCGTCGAGGATCCGCTTACGGTACAGCGCGCCAGGTCGCAAGGCACATTCCCGGGCGCGGGCCGGACCGTCGCCGTAACGCGGCCTGCCCGGAGCGAGGCCGGGCAGGCCTGCCCCCTGCCCTCTCAAGCGAGCACAAGGCCCGCCCGGGAAGCCCCGGCCGGTGCGTGGCGACGCGCACACCGGCGCGGTCCCGTCGGCGATGCCGTTCCTCAAGCGTCTCGGTCCAGTCCGCCAGCAACTCGACGATGCCCACGCCACGGCCGTGCTCATCATGGGCACCGGTGCAGCGACGATGGGGCGAGGGCGCCGTGGCGCCGGAGTCCGCAACCTCGACACGCGCACGGCGCCGCCTTCGAACGTGAGGCTCACGATCATGTCGGCCCGTCCGTGCTGGGCCGCGTCCCCCGCAAGCTCGCCGACGATCAGCAGGACGGAGTCCTGATCCTCCGGGACGACGTCCCATCGGGCCAGCAGGGACGCGGCGAAGTGGCGGGCGGTGTGTACCCAGCGCTCCTCGGCGCGAAGGGCGATCATGCCGCGCCGGTGCATGCCCGTACGAGCATGGGCCAGCGCCGGGGTCACGGGGGCTGTCCGGGGCTGCTCACCGGACAAGGGCATCACCATCGGCGGGGGTTGCGTTGCGGTGTGCGAGAGGGTCATGGGAACGCCCATCCGAACTTTCCGAGCCCACATCAAGAGGCTCATGCTCTGCAGCTTCTTTACCCTCGGCCCTGGATTGGGTCGGCGTCAGGGCCGAGGCGGCGGTCCTGCGGCACTCGCGGCGGCCGAACCGGCAATCCGTCCGGCCAGCGGTGACAGTGTCGTGAGCCTCCAGTCGAGAACGATCGTTCTCAGCGCAAGAGGGATGCGTTGAACTGCCGAAATCTGGAGCAACGCCCCACGCTCACCGCAGGTGAGAGGGTCTTCAAGGCCTGCGAGGGAATCCTGAGCCCAAAGCCCTCCAGGTACGCGGCGGCCCCTGCCCCAGGTACAGCCTCACGCACGAACGGCCACGCCATGGATCCGGCATCGGGCCCGGATCCATGGCGCGGGGGCGGCCGGTCAGAGGCCGAGGTCGCCCAGGCCGGGGTGGTCGTCGGGGCGACGCCCGAGCGGCCAGTGGAACTTGCGCTCCGACTCTTTGATGGGGAGGTCGTTGATGCAGGCGTAGCGCAGTCGCATCAGGCCGTTGTCATCGAACTCCCAGTTCTCGTTGCCGTAGGAGCGGAACCAGTTGTGCGAGTCATCACGGCATTCGTAGGCGAAACGCACGGCGATGCGGTTGCCGTCGAAGGCCCACAACTCCTTGATGAGCCGGTACTCCAGCTCCCGGTTCCACTTGCGGGTGAGGAAGGAGATGATCTCGCCACGGCCGGTGGCGAACTCCGCGCGGTTCCTCCAGCGCGAGTCCACGGTGTACGCCAGGGCGACCTTCTCCGGGTCCCGGGTGTTCCAGCCGTCTTCCGCCAGGCGGACCTTCTCGATGGCGCTCTCCCGGGTGAACGGCGGGAACGGAGGGCGTGCTTCGTCAGCCATGTCGCTTCCTTTGGGTCTGTGCGGTATCACCGCCGGCGGGGTGTGGGTTCCGTTGGCGTGGGCGCACCGTCGCGAGAACGAACGTTCTCACCGTCAAGCACAACCGTACGAGAACGATGGTTCTCGCGCAAGACCGACACGACCACGACCTGCCAGCCCTCCCCCCTGCCGGGCCATCGCGCGCAGACACCTCGGCCGGCGGAGCAGTACCTCCGGGGCAAGCCACCGTGAACGGGCTCGCGCCGAGGGAGTCGGCCTCGTGCCTGGTTGAGACGGTGCGTTCCGGGTTGGCTGCGCGGTCGGCGTCGAGTAATTGTGGTGTTCGTCCGACTGGCCCTGCCTGCCCCGCAGACCCAGGCCGGGTCGGGCAGCACGACCTGGAGATCATCATGGCCGTGCGCCAGAGCTTCGAGGTGCGCCGCGAGCCGGTGGGCAAGCGAGTCAGGGCCGCCATCGTGCTGGCCGACGACCCCGACGGAGATCCGGCCGACCGCCTGCTGTGACACACCCTGGATCGGTTGTGCCTCCAGGCTCAGCATGTGGGGCCGTGTCGACGACCGCGCCGCCCCGCGCGCCTGGCACGATGATCCTCATGCAGCCGCTGCCGGCTCCCTGCCCCGCCGACCTCATTCCCGACGCGACGGGCATGGCGGCCTTCAAAGCGGCGTACCGGCAGCCAAGGAGCAGGACGCCGTCTTCGTCGCCATCGAGTCTCTGGGCGAGCACTGGACGGTGAAGGCCGACATGATCACCGCCCCGCAGCACGCCGTCGCCGACTCGGTGTACGACGCCGTCCGCGCCGCGGTCATCCAGCTGCTCCGCGCCGGCGAGATCCGCTCGGACTCCTCCGCGGGGCCGGTCTACTTCGTACTGCACGACGTGGCAGAGGAGGGCCGGGCCTGCGAACTCGCAGCCGCCCTGCACGCCGCCCTGTACGGAAACCTGGCGCCGCTCGCCCGCGCGATGCCTACCGCATCCTGACCAGCCGCCTTCAGGACTCCAAGATCATCTCGTGGCGGCTTTTGGGCTCACCTTGGCTGAACCCGATCCACTCCGGTCAGCAGGAAGGGCGTTCCGGCCAAGTTCACGAACCAAGGCATGTACGCCCCCACCACACCAGAGACTACTTCTTGCAATTGTCTGACTACTCAATGGTCACTGGAGGGGCGTTTTGTCGCGCAGGAACGACATCGTGGCGATCGTGATCGACGCGAAGAACGAGATGAAGAAGTCGGTCGACAACCTGGACAACCGCGTCAGCGAGCTGGACCGGGAACTGCGAACAGCGTTCGCCGACGAGATCGCCACACTGCGCGACACCAGCCTCGCCGACCTGAAGACATCACAGCAGGAGACGCAACGCAGCGCCTACAACGCGGGCAAGCGAACCAGCGAGACCGCCACCGCGGTGACTGAGCTACGGCGAGACGTCGACCAGGTGCGCCAGGACCTCGGGGAGGTGCTGGCACTGCTGCGTGCCACAGCGCCGGCCGCCACCGACGGCGCCGCGAAGACGCCTGACCTCACACAGCGGGGGTCCGGTGACGAGCTGGGCCACGTGCGGGCGATCCTGCCCGGACAGCCGCCCGCACCGGAGGAGGAACCAGCGCCGGCCACAGCCGACATTCCCGCCCCGGCCGACGCCCACACCGCCGTATCCCCCGCTGAGCCGGCCCCGGACGACGGCACACCCGCAGCCGAAACGGACACCGGGCAGCCCGCACCGGAAGCACAGGGGCAGACCGGAGGGGAGGCGATCCCCCAGGAGGAGCAAGAGGAACAGGCAGCGCTGGAGGCTGGGGCACAAATCTCGGACCAAGACCTGGCAAACGAGCCGGCCCCTATCAGCTGGAAAGGGCGGATCTGGGCGATCATGAGGGCCGGGAAGGTCTCGTCCGCGACGCTGGTCTGCCACCGCGACACCTGGGACTTCGTCGCCGCTCAGGTCGGAAATCACCCTCACTTCCGGACCCCGGCCCTGGAGGAACGCAACGAGGGCATGGTGGCCGCAGTGCTCTCCGGCCGATCTCTCGTCGCCATGCTCCTGTCGCTCTACCAAGTCGCAGAGGCCGCCCGGCAAGGGGAAGGCATGGACGAACTGGTTACTTACGCTGACTGGGCCATGGCCTCACAGGTCTACTACGAGACAGCGACGGTCCTGAGCCGAGCACACCACCCAGAAGGAGACCCGGTCGTGGTGACCATTGACAACCGGCTGCCTGCTCGCCCGTAAAGCAGCAGCGACCACCCCAGCGGCGTGCAGCGCGAAGGGCCACCCGGGATCCCTCCCGGGTGGCCCTTAGCCCGGGGCCGTTCGATGAGCGCTCTACCGCTCCACGGCCCAACGGAAGCGGCCGCTACTGGTCGGGGTGGACCGCCTGGACGCCTGTCCCTTCGTACAGGTCGGGCGTCAAGGTGAGCAGGAAGCGCCCGGCAGGGAAGTCGGCGGAGGGGCGGGCGGCATGGATGGCGTGGACGGCCGCCCAGGAGTACCCGGCATGCAGCAACCCAGCGGCGGTGAGCGCGGCCTCCGTGTCGAAGGGCGCGATCGTGATGAACCGCAGCCCGTGGATGTGGGCCAGGAGACCGGACTGCTCGCTGTCGCCGACAGTCAGGGAGAGCACCGGGGCGTAGAGCGTGCCCAGGCCCCCGGATGCCTGGACGTAGAACGCGGCCACGGCCTCGTTGTACGGATCTTTCGGGTCATGGAGAGCAGCGGCGGTCGTGTGGTCCAGGACGACCGCGATCGGCCCCACTACGCGGCTGCCGAACCATGGCCGGCGGCGAGACGCTCCAGAAGGCCACGGGCCTTCGCCTCCGCCTCCTCGCTGGGCACGCTGCCCAGGACGGAGGCAAGCTCGGCGCGGGCCTGCGCGGCGCGTTCCGCGTACTCGGCCCGGGTCGGCCGGCCCTCGGCGAGCTCCTCGACAAGCTGCCGGATCGTCGTGTTGCCCTCAGCCGCCAGAACGGCAAGCCGGTCACGCGCGGCCGAGCTCACCTTGATACTCGTTTCGTCTGCCATACCCCGACTCTACCGCGAGTAGAGGAAACATGCGGCAGCCTTCCAGTCACTTGTGACTAAGCGCTTCACCTGGCCCCGTGCGACCACACCGGCGCCGACTCGACAGCAGCAGTACGCCGTACGTCGTCGGTCCGGAGGCGGCTACTCGTCTGGATACGGGCTCGGGGTGGGGGCGGCGATGGACAGCGTTGTGGAAGGCATCTGAGGCCGAGGTGATCTGCCCGGTCCAGGATCTGGCGGGCTTTCCCGCGTCGGCTTCGGCGCCGGTACGTCGGTTCACCTGGCGGGCTCGGCAGAGGCACCGCCCCGGGTTGCAGTACCTGGTGGCTACGGGCCGGATGCATGGCTTCGAAAGCCTGGCCGAGCGCCGCCTGCTAGTGGCCTTGGATTTCACCGGCGAGGTCGATGAGGTGCTCTCCCAGCCCTTCAGGCTCCGGTTTGCCACCGTCGACGGCAGTGAGGATCACACGCCGGACTTCCCGATGCTGTTGCCGGGGACGGCGGTGCTGGTCGACGTGCGGCCCGGTCATTTGATCAAGGATGAGGATGTCGTGAAGTTCGCAGCGGCGCAGCGGGCGGCGGCCGCAGCTGGATGGCGCTATGTGGTGGTGACTGGCTGGCGCCGTCATGTCGCTGCCGGGCTGGATGCGCTGTCCGCCCGGCGTCGGCCGATGGCCGACCGCCTCGGTCTGCATACTGAGCTGCTGGATCTGGTTCGGGAGCGGCCTCGGCGGTTCGGGGAACTGGTGGATGCCACGTCGCTGCCGGCCGTTGCCCGCGCGCACGCCGTTCATCTCCTCTGGCACCGGCGGCTGGCGATGGATCTTGCCCAGCCGCTGGGGGATGCCGCGTGGATCTACCCGGCGAGGAGGCGGCGATGACCGACGGGCGCCAGCGGCCGCGGAGCGAGGATTTGCAGGCCCATGACCTGACACGGGCCGAGATCCGGCAGGCACATCTGCTCGAGGGCGCCGGCGTACGCGCACCGGTCGGAGACCGGCACCGCGGCGGCCCACCCCAGCACCCGGCCGCCGTCGAGCGCGACCAGGCGGTGGTCGGCCAGCTTGGCCTTGTCGAACGCCTCCCAGGTCGGGGCGGTGGTCTCGAAGGTGGCGTTTGCCCTCGTCGATGCCGAGCTGGTAGATCGCCAGGACCTGCTCGGCGTGCTCCGGCCGCAGGGGCGCGATGCGCGCGCCGGTGTCGGCGGCCGTCACGCTGCGGGCTCGATGCCGAGTTCGGCGAGCAGGCCGCGGATGCGCCGCTCGATCTCGTCGCGGATCGGCCGGACGGCCGCGACGCCCTGGCCGGCGGGGTCCGCCAGCTGCCAGTCCAGGTACCGCTTGCCGGGGAAGTAGGGGCAGGCCTCGCCGCAGCCCATGGTGATCACCACGTCCGAGGACTGCACCGCCTCGGTGGTGAGGACCTTGGGGGTCTCGGCCGAGATGTCGATGCCGACCTCGGCCAGGGCCTCCACGACGGCCGGGTTCACTGTGTCGGCCGGGGCGGAGCCAGCGGAGCGGACCTGGACGCGGGTACCGCCGAGGTGGGTGAGGAAGGCGGCAGCCATCTGAGAGCGGCCGGCGTTGTGCACGCAGACGAACAGCACGGACGGGGTGGCGGAGGTGCTCATCAGGCCAGAGCGCTTTCTTCGGTGGAACGGGCGGGGGCGACGGGCTGCTGCTCGGCGTGGGGGACGACGACCTCGTCCTGGTCCGCGGCGGCCGGGCGGCCGAAGCAGACGGCGACCAGGCCGAGACCGGAGGCAGCGCCGAGCAGTTGCGCGGCGAGGAACGGCAGCACGGAGGTGGGGGCGATGCCGGCGAAGGTGTCGGTGAACGCCCGGCCGACCGTGACGGCCGGGTTGGCGAAGGACGTGGAGGAGGTGAACCAGTACGCCGCGCCGATGTAGGAGGCGACCAGCAGCGGCGCCAGGTGCGCGCGGTCGGCGCGGGCCAAGCCGAAGATGAGCCAGATGAGCCCGGCGGTGGCCACGACCTCCGCGAGCCACAGGTGCCCGGCCCACCGCTCGTGCGTGGAGAAGGCGACCAGCGGCTTGCCGAACATGGCGTCGGCCAGCACCGCGCCGCCGATCGCCCCGGCGACCTGGACGGGCACGTACACGGCGACGTCGCGCAGGGCGGGGCCGTCGCCGGTGCGTCGGCCGGTGAACCAGGCGGCCAGGGTGACCGCGGGATTGAAGTGCGCTCCGGACACCGGGCCCAGGAAGGCGATGAGCACGCCGAGGCCGAAGACGGTGGCCAGGGAGTTGGCCAGCAGCTGCGTCCCGACATCGCCGGTCAGTTCGGTGGCCTGGATCCCGGAGCCGACCACCACCGCGACCAGCGCGGCCGTCCCCAGCCCCTCGACAGCGGCCCGCCGCAGCAGCGGCGCGGGCGCGCTCACGCGGGCGTCTTCGCGGACATCGCGGGGATCTCCAGCAGGGCGGACAGCTTCGCCAGGGCCTCGGGGAGCACCCAGTAGTACACCCAGGTCCCGCGCCGCTCGGAGCCCACCAGCCCGGCCTCGCGCAGCACCTTCAGGTGGTGGGAGATCGTCGGCTGGGAGACGTCGAAGGGGCCGATGAGGTCGCACACGCACGCCTCGCCGCCCTCGTGGGAGGCGATCAGGGACAGCAGGCGCAGCCGGATCGGGTCCGACAGTGCCTTGAACATCCGCGACAGCTCGGCTGCGGCCTCCTCGCCGAGCGGCTCGCGGACCATCGGCGCGCAGCACGCGGCGCCGTCCTGTCCGAGCACCGGCAGACCAGCTTGTTTCGACATTCCTCAATATTGACAGTCGTCGATCGCGGTGGCAAGGTCGGCTGTATCGACAGACGTCGAAGCAAGTGTTGGGAGACCGCCATGTCCCGTGTTCAGCTCGCCCTGCGCGTCGCCGACCTCGAAGCCTCGATCGCCTTCTACTCCAAGCTCTTCGGCACCGAGCCGGCCAAGCGCCGCGACGGCTACGCCAACTTCGCCATCACCGAGCCCCCGCTCAAGCTTGTCCTCATCGAGGGCGAGGTCGGCGAGGACACCCGTCTGGACCACCTCGGCGTCGAAGTCGCCTCCACCGAGGACGTCACCGCAGCCGCCACCCGGCTCAAGGACGCGGGCCTGGCCACCTTCGAGGAGAACGACACCTCCTGCTGCTACGCGCTCCAGGACAAGGTGTGGGTCACCGGCCCTGGGAAGGAGCCGTGGGAGGTCTACGTCGTCAAGGCCGACGCCGACACCCTGGGCAAGAGCGCCGAAGGTGCCCCGGATGCCTGCTGCGGCACCACCGCTTCTGCACCCCCGACGAGCAGGCCGTCGACCCGGCCCAGACGCCGGCCGAGGCCAAGGCCGTCGCGGGATGCGCCTGTGGCAGCTGACCAGGGCGCCCCGCACCTTTAGGGCCGGGAACTGGGCTCCGAACTGAGCGCGGTACTTGGCCAGTGGGGCCAAGTACCGCGCTCAGTCACATCACTTGTGACTAAGCGCTTCACCTGGCGGATGAGCGGTTGATTTGGCGGGGCTGAGCGTCTCCGTTGGCGGGGCAGCTGGTGGCCGCGCGTCGACGGCTGACGATGTGGATGAGAGCGCCGACCGCGACGGCCGAGACCGAGCAGACCATCAAGGCGATCTCGGACACGACGGCGAGCACGACGTCGATCCGGGCGGCACGCACCCGCCTGTCGAATTCCGGATCGACCAACCCCCCGGGATCCCGCACCACCTGTACGCGGTCGCCGACCCGGTCGTCTCCACTGCAGGTGATGGCGTCGGCGACCGGCTTGGCAGAACCGTCGTAGCGGACCGTACAACCATACGTGGTCGACTTCCCGTGGTGGACCTCGATCCGCGTGATGAGGGCCGGCCGCGATACACCCCGAGTCTGCAGGACCAGTGCCTGGGACGCCTGCATGGCGCACAGCGGCGCGGCGATCATCGGCGCGAACATCAGCGCCATGGCCACCCTTCGCAGTACGCGTGAAGGAGACAGCGACGTCACCGCCACCAGCAGCCAGACGGTGCCGACCAGACACAATACGATCGAGGGCACCAGCATCCAGCGCAGTGGCCCCAACACACCGCCGACGAGCGGCAGTAGCGCGGCGATTGGGACCGACAACGCGGTCAGCACCGGGCGGCGCGGGTATTCCAAAATGCCCGCGCGCTTCCTCCCGGCTCGCCCCGTACCCGTCGTCGACACACACCCCCTCCAACTGCCCTGACTGTGTCACGCTCATTGTCCGATGAGGTCGGAACGTGCCGTACAGCGGGGCGCTCACCAGTCACCGACCAACTCTCGGGGCTGCGGACGCAGCCGCCGTTGCCGAAGGCGAGTACTGAGCATTCCGCTCGGCGAAATCCGCCAACCGAAGTGCTCAGTCACATCACTTGTGACTGAGCACTAGACCTGTCCAATGAGCACTGGACTTGTCGTGCCGAGCACTCAAGTTGGCGGGGCAGGGTAGCGCCCACCGTGCTTCACCTGGGCGGTTTTGCCGTATCTGCCTCCTCGCCCCACCCAACATGTTGCGCTGGTCCTGTGGAGAGCTGGCTTCGCGTCGAACCTTCTGCACCTGGGCCGGTGTGGTCGCACCTGGTTGTGCTGGGCGACCTGGTTGCTCCCTGCGTCATCGCGCAGGAGATTGAGGACGAGGTCGCCGCTGCGTCGGTGCGGGGCTGGTCGACGCGCTGGTCGGCGGCCGGCGCAGAAGTCGTGATTCCGGTGTCGGCGCACGCCCCTGGTCCTCCGCCGCCGACGACGGGTCCGGTGAGGCAGTTCTCGTGGCGCCCTGGTCAGCGGCATCGGCCTGGGTTGGGTTACAGCACTCTGACCGGCCGACTGCACGGGTTTGAGAGCCTGGCCGAGCGGCGGCTGCTTCTGGTCCTCGACTTCGTGGCCGGTGCCGGAGAGATCTTGTCCCAGCCGTTCACGCTGCGGTTCACCGTGTCCGGGCGCCGAATGGAGCACGTGCCAGACTTCGCGGTGATCGACGACGGCGGGTCAGTGCTCGTGGTGGACGTGCGGCCCGGCGGTCGGGGACAGCGGGCGGACGCCGTGAAGTTCGCGGCGACAGCCCGGGCCACCACGGCAGCCGGCTGGGCCTATGTGCTGGTGGCCGGGGGTGGCGTCCACGCGCGGTGGAGACGGTCGAGGTACTGGCCGGGCGGCGCCGCGCGATGCAGGACCCTCTTGGTTGCCAGGAGCTCCTGCTGGCTGCAGTGGAGGCGGGACCGATGCGCCTGGCTCAGCTCGCAGCGACCACGGGGATGCCGGCGGTGGCCCGCGCCCACTTGCTTCACCTCCTCTGGCACCGGCGGCTGGCCGTCGACCTTGACGATGTGCTGGGCGACGCCTCCTGGGTCTATCCCGTCAGGGGCGGCCGATGACCGGGCAGCGGTTTGGGCTGGAGGAGCTTCCTGAGGGCGAGCGCGAGCGGCTTCGGTTGCGGCTGGAGCACCTGCTGGAGGTCGAGACCGGGTTCCGCAGCGGTAGTCGGTACTGGGCTCGGCCGGACGAGCCGAGGGCCGCCTACGATCCGGCGACGACGACCGTGACCGAGCGGCGCCGGGCGAAGGCAGTCGAGCTGAGCACCCTGAGCAGGGAGGAGGCTCGGCAGCTTGGCTGGCCGGGAGTGGGCGAGCGAACCCTGGGCCGGATGGCAGCGGCCTACCGCGAGCGGGGACCGGCCGGCTTGGTAGACGGCCGCCGGACCGGCGCGGCGCGGGGCCGGCGGTCGGTGGGCCCGGAGGTGGAGGAAGCGATCCGGGCGGTGCACGAGCAGTGTCTGCGCCGGTCGCGGATCAGCATGACCTCGCGGGAGCGGTTGATCCACCAGTACGTGCGGGAGGTGTTCGCGGACCGGGAGGTACGGGTGCCGCACCGCACGACGTTGGCGCGGGTGTGGCGGGAGTGGTTCGGGCCGGGCGGTGCCCGCCAGCGGTACGCACGGTCGGCGGCCGCCGTGCCCGCAACGGCCGGGGCTCCGATGGTCGCTACGCGGCCAGGGCAGGTGGTGGTGCTGGACTCGACGCCGCTGCCGGTGAAGGTCCTCGACGACGTCTTCGGTACGCCGATCACGGTGCACCTGACGATCGCGCTGGACGCCTACACGCACTCGATCGTGGCGTTCCGGCTGACGCCGGTGGCGGAGTCGTCGAGAGAGGTGGCGATGCTGCTGCGGGACGTGCTGTCGCCGCTGCCGATGCGCCCGGGCTGGGGCGAGGACATGGCCTGGCCCCAGCCAGGGGTGCCCGCAGCGCTGGTGGCGGACCTGGCAGGAGGGCCGGTGGCGGGGCTGCCGTTCTTCACCCCCGAGGCGATCACCGTCGACCACGGCGCCGCATTCAAGAACCACCACCTGGTCGAGGTCGCTCGCACGCTCGGGGTGGACGTGCTGCCCGCGCGGGCGATGCGTCCGACCGACAAGGCCGCGTGCGAGCGGGCGTTCGCTGCGATCCAGTCGCTGCTGCTGGAACTCGTGCCGGGCTGGCGCGGCATCGATGTCGCCGACCGCGGCGCCGACCCGGAGGCCGATGCTGCCTGGACGGTGGCAAAGATGGAGCACCTGCTCGTCTCCTGGATCGTCGCGGTGTGGCAGAACCGACGCCTGAACCAGCACGCCCCCGCCTGGGATCCCTCGGGCCGACACAGCCCGAACACCCTGTTCGCCGCGGCGGCCGCGCGGGACGGCATCAGCCTGGAGATCCCTCCACCCCAGCTGTACTACGAGCTGCTGCCAGTGCACTTCGTAAAGGTCGATCCCCGGCGCGGGGTGAAGGCCGGCGGCCTCTGGTACGGAGCAACCAGCCCAGCGCTGGACCCGTGTCGGGGCGTCCCAGCGCCTCGGGGCGGCCGGCATGCGGGGAAGTGGGTAGTGCGCCGGGACCCGCGGGACTGTCGGCAGGTGTACATCGAACTCGACGGCGCTTGGCACGCCCTGCCGTGGAACGCCCTGCCCGAGGGAGAGGCGGCGCCCGCCTTCGGGGACGCTCGGGTCAGCGAGATCCTAAAGGCGGCGGCACGGGCCGGACTGCGGCCGCGGACGGACACCGAACTGCTGCCCGTGCTGCTGGACCTGCTGGTGGCAGTCACTCCGGTCGAAGCCTGGCCGGGCCGGCCGGAGGCGCGGAAGAAGGCGGCCGCCCGGGCCCGGGAACTCGCTCGCGCCCGCGCCGCACTCGCGGACCGGCCCGACCAGCAACCCCCGCCGGCGCCGGCTCACCGCGCCGCACCGGGCACAGACGTGGCCGACGCGATCACTGCCGACCGTGCCCGGCGTCGCCGTGCGGCAGCGGGCGGCACACCTCCGGTGCCCGCGCAGGCGCTCGGTGACGACGTGCGCTCCCGCCCGCATGCTCTACCGACGGCCAGGCCCCGGCCCGACCACGACGACCACGACGGCTGCGGCACCGAGGACACCGGCGATAACCCGGCGGGAGGGGAAGGGACGACAGGATGAGGGGCGAGATTCCGGTTCGGGACACTCTGGCCGGGTGGGGAGCGTGGCGGCTCACTCGGCACGACTTCACGCCCACGCCGCGCATGTCCCTGGCCCGATGGCGGGCTCTGTCCCCAGCCAAGAAGGCGGCCCATGACCTGGCCCGGGCGGCCACGCACGCGAACCTTCCGCTGCTGGGCACGCCCATGAGCCGCCAGGTCGACCGGCTGCTGTCGGCGCGGATCAGGCAGAACGCTTTCAAGGCCAGGCCAGCGACCCGGGCCGGGGTGATGGTGTCCGGCGGCGGCTACCAGGGCAAGACCGAGACGGTGTGCGAGATCGCCGCCACGTTCGAGGACTCCTGGCGCGAGCTGCACCGGACGAACCCCGAGACGGTCCCCGGCACCCGGGACGCATGGGTGCCGGTCGCCTACGTACAGACCCCCGTCACTGCCAAACCCAAGAGCACCTGTAAGGCGATCCTCGACTTCTACGGCACCCCGACGAAGCGCATGGACCTGCCCGAGCTGGTCGTCCAGGTCGCCGCCTCGCTCACCGACCACGGCACGAAGGTGCTGATCCTCGACGACATCACCCGGCTGCGGATGCACCGCGCCGAGGACCAGGACACCTTGGACCTGATCCGCGCATTCATGAGCATGCACGTCACCCTCGTCCTGGTCGGCGTCGACATCCCCGGCTCCGGCCTCATGGACGAAGGCCGCCCCACCGCCAACAACGAGCGCCGCCGGCCGGTCAACGAGTGGGAGCCGACCCAGACCGAACGCCGCTTCGACCTCGTCGAACTTGACCGGTTCCGCTACGACACCCCCGAGCAGACCACCGCCTGGACCTGCCACCTCGCCGGTGTCGAGGCCCACCTGCGGCTGCTCAAGGCACGCCCCGGGATGCTCACCGACGGAACGATGCCTGAGTACCTCTACGCCCGGACCGACGGTGTCGTCGCACTTCTGGAACGGCTCATCGAGGACGGCTGCACCGAGGCGATCACCTGCGGCACCGAGCGTCTGACCGAACCCCTCCTCGACAACCTTCCGCTCACCCTCGCAGATGCCGCCGGCCGCGACACCCAAGCGGGCGAGATCCCAGCCGTTCCCGTCGGCCGGCCCGCGGCCCGGACCGCGCGACGCCGCAACACCGTCTTCGACGACCACGGACCGCAGGCGGGAACCGCATGACGACCACGCTGCCCCGGTCTTTGAAGCCCGCGCCGGGCGAGCTGCTGCCCGGCTACCTCCTCAGGCTCGCTCACCGGATCGGGGTCGCACCGCTCGACCTCGCCCACCGTTGCGGCCTCACCTCCGGCACCGAGCTGTCCACCCGCTTCCTTGTCCGCCTCACCGAGCGCGAAGCACAGCGGATCGGCACCGTCTGCCGGCTCGACCCGGCCGAAGCACACGCCCTCACCCTGGCGGTGCAATACCCCGGCTACGCTCCCGTCGGCGATGTCTACCTAGGCCGGCACCAGAGCCACACCACCATGGCCAACGACGACTGGGTGTTCACCACCTTCAGCCGCTACTGCCCCGACTGCCTCACCGACACCGCCCACCTGCCCGGCGGCCCCGTCTGGCACAGCGCCTGGCGGCTGCCCCACACCTTCCTGCGCCGGCGCCATGACCGGCTTCTCGCCTGGCGCTGCCCCGCCTGCCAAGCCCGGGCCTTCTCCAACGGCTACGCCTCCAACGACAGATGGCGCCGCGCCCAGCTCACTCCCGCCCCTGCCCAGCGGCTCCACCCGGCACAATGCCGCCACCGTGCCGGTACCGCCCGCACACCGGCCTGCGGCCACCGCCTGGACCACGAAGCACCGACGCCGCCGCTGCCCGCCCCGCTGATGGCCCGTGTGCACGAACGGCTTGCGGCCGCAGCCGCAAGCCGGCCCGAGAACCTCGTGGAGAGTCTCGGCCAGCCGGTGGCAGCCGAGGTGTTCTTCCACGACGTCCGGCTCATCGCCCTCGTCGTCAGTCGCACATGGCCGACCGCGTCTGACCTGCTCGCCGCCTGCGGCCCTGCGGAAGACACCGGCGCCCTCGACTCCGGCGCTCGTACGGATGGCTGGGTCGCCCGCTCCCACGACGCTCCGCCCGCCGACCCATGTGCGGCAGCCGCGTTGTTCAGCACCGTCGTCCGCCTGCTCGATCACCCCGGCGCCGAGACGATCCTGGCTCGTCTCCTCGGCCGGATGCCAGCCGTCGGCCCGGGCCGGCCGCGCCTGCGGCGTCTCACCCCGCACTGCTCACCCGCCCTACGCGCGATCCTCGCCGACGAGGCAGTCATCCGCCGAGGCGTCAGCTGGCCGCCCGAGCTCTTCCCGCAACCGGCCTCCCACCTGGGCCTGCTCGACCCCAGCAGCGTCTCGGCCGTCCTGCCCGCGCACTGGACTGCCCCGCTCGGCCAGCTCGACGCTCCGGTCCGAGCGCTGCGAAGGGACGCCGCGATCCGCCTTGTGCAGATGGTCAGCGGACGAGCTCGAGCCTCTGCCGCCCGCTTCCTCGGCATGGCGCCAGGAACCCTGCAGTCGACCACCCTGCTGATGCGCACGTGGCAGAAAGAGCCGGGCAATGCCGCGGCGTACCAGGCAGCACTCCAGCAGGTGATCGACATTGCATTGTCCGAGAGCCCTCGTGCCAGTTGATGGGGATATCTGAATCTCACCACCCCCTGCTCGGGGGGGGGTGACCCCGCACCTGCTCAGTGGATCTCCCCACGCATCAGGTACGCGGCGTGCTTCGGGGGCGGTACGGTCTCGGGCCGGGCGGTCCGCCAGCCGGCGGGGTGCTTGCCGTCGTCCGGCGTCACGGTGGAGAGGCCTCGGTGGGCCGGGTGGAGCCGGGGTGTACGGTGACGCACCCGCAGGCCCCGAGTAGCACGCAACGTCGCCGGTGGATACGCACGGACTCTTCCTCCTCGCAGGCGCTCACCGTTCGCGTTCCCAGCCTCGTCGTACTCATCCTCCGTGCGGTGTGGAGGCAGCGCCCACGGGAAGTGGAGGCATGTGACCCGTGGATGCGTCGTGCCGCGGGGGCGGCGGCGGTGATCGTCCTGACGCTCGACGCAGCTGTTGCCCTAGTCAGCCACCATCACGGAAAGCCCCAGCCCCCTGAGGATGAGATCCAACCCAAAGGAGAAGACCTCTTCGACAGGCACCGGAAACGCCTCCGCGATCGAGTGGACAGCGGGGAACTGTGCCGGATCCACGCCCCGCAGGGCAGCGACCGACTCCTCGTTGCGCCGTCCACCGGCATCGTTCTCATGGTTGAGCTGTATCGCCAGGCCGCATACGTAGCGAGCCAGCGTCACATACGCATGCGTGCACAGTAAGGCCTCGAATCCCGCCTCGAGCAGAACCGCGACACAGCGTTCCCGCAGCGCCATCGCGTTGGGGCCGACCGGAATCTGCTCGGCCAGCAGCCGGGCAGCGTTCCCGTGCCGACCCAAGGCGCGGAACATGGCGTGTGCCACCACCCTCAGAGACTGCTGCCAGCTCGCCGAGGCCAGTTCCCGGTCGTCCAGCTCGACGAGGCCGAACATGTGGTCCACGACCCGCGCCACGAGCTCTGCCCGGTTGCCGAAATGCCGGTACAGCGTCGCCGTACCCGAGCCCAGGCGCTCGGCCAGGGCCCTCATCGACAGCGCCTCCGCTCCCTCCTCGTCGACGATCCGCAGCGCCATGGCGACGATCCGGTCGGGTGGGACCGGCGGACGACCGGCAGCGCGGCGCACCAACTGATCCATCTCCTCGCTCAGGACCACCGTGGCCGTAACACGCGGGGACTTCCTCTTGACACGACCACCATATCGGTAACAGTGTAGCCATTATGAGTACCTGGTCTGAGCCCCAGCCCGATTCCCGGTTCGTCGAGGTGGACGGCCTGCGGATCCACTACAAGCGTGCTGGGCACGGCCCGGCACTCGTGCTGCTGCACGGCAGTGCCTCATCCCTGCAGCACTTCGACCGCGCGACGGATCTGCTGTCGGATTCGTTCGATGTCATCCGTCCCGACCTGCCGGCGTTCGGACTGACGGGCCCGCGCAAGGATCGCGACTACCGCGTTCCGGCGTACGCCGCGACGGTGGCGGGCTTCCTGGAGGCGCTGGGCGTGCCGCGCTACGCGTTGGCCGGCAATTCCCTGGGCGGCAACATCGCCTGGAACGTCGCGCTGGATCATCCGGAGCGGCTGACCGGCCTGGTACTGGTCAATGCCACCGGCTACCCGGAGAAGGCGGTGCCCGCGGGGATGCGCCTGACCCGCAACCCGCTGGTGCGGCCCCTGCTGAGGCGGGTGATGCCGCGCGGAGCCATCGAGCGCAACCTGCGCGAGAGCGTCGGGCCGTATTCGCAGATCGTGGACGACGCCATGGTGGACCGCGCCTATCAGCTCATGAGCCGCCCAGGTAACCGCTCGGCCTTCGTCGACTTCTGCAACACCGACCAGCCGGACCGCAGCGCGCAGATCCCCCGCATCATGGTGCCCACGCTGGTGCTGCGCAGCGCGAGCATCGACGGCCAGCACTTCGCCCGCGACATCCCCGGCGCCCAGGAGCTCGTCCACCCCCACGGCGGACATCTGCTGCCGGAGGAGGAACCGGAGTGGGTCGCGGACGCGATCGCGAAGTTCCTCGGCTCCTGCGCCGACACCCCCGCGAACTGAGGGCAAGGAGGCCCGTTCCATGAAGTACTTCGTCGCCTCGGGCGAGGACCGCAAGCTCACCGCCGACTCGCGCAAGGCGCTGCGCGGCAGTTTCATCGAGCTGTCCGACGGCGTCACCCACTACGAGTTGACGGGGCCCGAGGACGGAGCAGTGGTCCTGATGGCGGGCGGTCTGACCATCCCGCTGTTCTACTGGGACGGGCTCGTCAGCGAACTGCACGCCCGCGGGTTGCGCACGCTGACCTGCAGCGCCTACGGCCGCGGCTACTCCGACCGGGTACAGGCGCGATACGACGAGACGCTGTTCACGCGGCAGCTGGCCGAGCTGACGGACCGGCTCGGCCTGACGGCGCGGCCCCTGCACCTGGTCGGCACCTCCATGGGCGCGCTCGTCAGCATGACGTACGCCGCCCAGTACCCCGCGTCCGTCTCCACCCTCACCATCGTGGGCCCTGCCGGTCTTGCGAAACCCCGCCTGACCTCCCCCCACCGGCTGCTGCGCAACGACTGGCTGGCCGGCCTCATCGCCCGGCGGCGCGGCCGACAGATACTTCAAGGACACCTGGGACACAACGTCCGCGACCCCGAGCTCGGCGCGAAACTGACCGAGATGGTCCTCGACTCCCTCCGCTTCGAGGGCTCGCTGTACGCGGTCTTCGACACCCTGCAGCACCTGCCTTTCACCGGCCGTGACGACCTCTTCCGGCGGACGGGGGCACTGGGCATTCCGACGCTGCTGCTGTGGGGCGACGAGGACGACGTCACGCCGCTGGTGCACTTCGACACAGCGCGCGCTCTGCTGAAGCCTCACAAACATCATGTAATTACCAAATGCGGGCATATGGCCCCATTCGAACGGCCTCGCAACGTCGCCGATCAGCTCGTCTCGTTCGTGTCCGCACGCACCGAAAGGCTCGACTCATGAACAGGCCGCAGGCCATCGACGTACTGATCATCGGCGCCGGCCCATCTGGCTCCGCCTTGGCGATCGACCTCGTACGGCGCGGACTCGACGTCCGGATCGTCGACAGGTCCCCCCACGCTTTCGACGGCTCGCGCGCCAAGGGCATCCAACCCCGCAGCCTCGAAGTCCTCGAAGACCTCGGCGCTCTCGACGACGTGCTGGCCGGCGGCGACATCTATCCCAAGCTCGGGCTCCATGCAGGACCCATCGGTGTGCCGTGGAAGATGTTCCCCCACAAAGAGGCAACCCCGGACGTCCCGTACCCGAACACCTGGCTGATCCCACAGTTCCGCACGGACCGCGCCCTGCACACCCGGCTCAGTGAGCTCGGCCGCGAGGTCGAGTTCGGCAAGGAACTGACCGAGCTGACGCAGGACGAGGACACGGTGGTCGCCAAGGTGGTGGGCGCGGACGGGGTCGAGGAGATCGTCGCCCGCTATGCCGTGGGGGCCGACAGCGGCTCCAGCGCGGTGCGCAAGCAGCTCGACATCGGTTTCGTGGGGACGACGGACGAGTCCGACCGCGTGCTGATCGTGGATGCCTCCGTAAGTGGCCTGGCCCGCAACCGGTGGCACATGTGGCCCGGCCTCGGCGGCAAGCTCATCGGCGCCTGCCCGCTGCCCCACAGCGACATGTTCCAGTGGATGATCCGGCTCACGCCCGACGAGAAGCCGCCCCAGGAGATCGGCGCCATCATCGACCGGATCCACTCCCACACCCGCAACCGGCACATCCAGCTGCACGAGATCCACTGGAAGTCCGTGTTCCGGCCCAACATCCGTCTTGCGCAGCACTACGGCCGCGGACGTGTCTTCCTCGTCGGCGACGCCGCGCACGTCCACACCCCGGCCGGTGCCCAGGGCCTGAACACCGGTATGCAGGACGGCTACAACCTCGGCTGGAAGCTCGGCCAGGTCCTCGCCGGAGCCGACCCGGCCCTGCTGAGCACCTACGAGGCCGAGCGGCAGCCGATCGCCGCCGGGGTCCTGGGCCTGTCCACGGAGAAATGGGGCGGCATCGCCAAGCTCGACCCCTCCAGCATGAAGCGCGGCAAGGACGAGCAGCAGCTCTCCCTGACCTACTACGGCGGCCCGCTCGCCCCCGCCGACGGCGACAGTGGCGACACCAGCACGCTGCACGTGGGCGACCGCGCCCCGGACGCCCAACTGCTCGGCGCCGACAGCGCCGAGACCCGCCTGTTCAACCTCTTCCAGGGACCGCACTTCACCGCCATCGCCTACGGCCCCGGCGCCGCCCGGGACCTCGAACTCCTCGACTGGCCGACGACGGGCGCCCAACTGAAGCGGCTGACCGTCGGATCGGCCGCGGGCGACGGCCGCGCCTTCTCCGACCCCAAGAACACGCTGCAGAGTGCCTACGGCCTGACCGGCGACACGCTGCTGCTGATCCGTCCCGACGGCTACATCGGGCACATCGCCACTCGGGATTTCCTCACCACCACACAAGCGGCCGTGCGGGCAATGGCGCCGCAGGCAAGGACCCGCACCATGTCCCAGCCGAGCCACACCTCCCCCGGTTCGGGGGCCACTGAATGAGCCGCATACTGCTGCGCGGGGCGCAGGTCATCACGATGACGCCGGACCGGCCGGACGCCGAGCATGTCGACATCCTCGTCGACGGCGACACCATCGCGGCCGTTGGCGAACCCATCGAGGCGCCCGACGCCGAGGTCGTCGACTTCTCCGGCCGCATCGTCATCCCCGGCCTGGTCAACGCCCACCTGCACACCTGGCAGACCGCGCTGCGCTCCGCGGGCGCCGACTGGACGCTGATGGAGTACCTCACCCACCTGCACGGCGAGTGCGTCGGGCACTACACCCCGGCCGACATGCACATCAGCAATCTCGCCGGCGCCCTGAACCAGCTCAACTGCGGTACCACCACCCTCGGCGACTGGTGTCACAACGCCCTGTCGCCCGAACACGCCGACGCGGCCGTCGAGGGACTGCTCCAGGCCGGGATCCGCGCCGTCTTCCTGCACGGCACGCCCTACCGCTCGCCGGACACACCCCACCCGCTCGCCGAGATCGACCGGCTGCTCGACGGTCCCGTCCGCGACCACGCCCTCCTCACCCTGGGCATGGCACTCCAGGGGCCGCAGTACTCCTCCGCCGAGACCGCGGTGGCCGACTTCCAGGCCGGCGCGGAACGCGGACTCGTCGTCTCGATGCACCAGAGCGGCGGAGAACCCTCACCCGGCTGGGAGGCCCTGCGCGCCGCCGGGCTGTTCAGCTCCCTCACCAATATCGTGCACGGAGCCGACCTGCCCGACGACTGGATCAAGACGCTCGCCGAGACGGGCGTCACCTTCACCACCACCCCGGAGAACGAACTGGGCCAGGGTCACGGCACACCCATCACCGGATCCCTGCTGAGCCTGGGCGCGGCACCCTCCCTGGGCACGGACATCGATACCGCCGTACCCGGCACGGTCCTCACCGCCGCCCGGATCGCTCTGGCCCACCAGCGCAGCCTGGACCATGCCCAGCACCGGCAGACGACCGGCATGTACGCCAACACACCGTCCGTCACCAGCAAACAGGCGCTTGCCTGGGCCACGGTCGAAGGAGCGAAGGCACTGGGCCTGGCAGACACGGCGGGCCGGATCGAGGCGGGCCTGCAGGCCGACCTGGTCGCCGTCGACGCCCGGGCGCTCAACCTGTGGCCGGCGCACGACCCCGTCGCCACGGTCCTGCACGCCGACATCGCCAACATCGAAGCCGTGATGGTCGCCGGCACCTGGCGCAAACGCGATCACGTCCTGCTCGCATCCGGCCTCGATGAGGTCAAGGACCAACTCCGCGAGTCCGGAGAACGGCTGCTGCGCAGCATCCGGCCCGCGGGCTCTCCCGGCTGACACACCGCAACGGCCCCCACGCATGAAGCGCGCGCCGACGCGCATGACACCCCGTCCTCGTCGGCGCGATGGCCAGGCGCCCTCAGAGCCGTACACCGCGGCCTCGTTCCCACAGCAAGAAGGTGCCGTGAGCAGCCCCATCCCGACTACCGCGAGGATGCCCCGCGACGTTCTGCACCAGGAGCAGATCATCCAGGCGGCCATCGCCCTTCTGGACGAGGGCGGCATCGAGAGTCTGACCATGCGAAGACTCGGCAGCCGTCTCGGCATCACCGCGGCGGCACTCTACTGGCACATCAAAAGCCGACACGATCTGCACCTACTGGCCGCTGACACCGTCTGGGGGCAGACACCTCTCCCCGCTCTCGACGGCCTCGAATGGCGTCCGGCCCTCCTGGCCATGGCCGACAACCTGCGTTCGATGCTTCTCAGGCACCCCTGGCTGCTGGCCGCCATGACCGTCCAGCCTCTCGACGGCCCGGCCAGGCACCGCCATGACGAGCACCTCCTCGCGGTCTGCGAGGCGTCCGGCCTCACCAGGCGGGATGCCGAGCAAGCCGCGCAGAGCGTCGTCACGTTCGCGATCGGCGCCGCCCTCGCAGCCACCCCCCGCCCGTATGTGTCCTTCGGTCTGCAGTCGCTTCTCGACGGCGTCGAAGCCAGGCTTGCCGCCCGTACCTGACCCGACACAGCAGAAGAGGCAGACGCCCAGCTCGACCGCCTTCCTCTGAACGGACAGGGCGACGGGCGGGAGACCTGACCTCTCCTCAACCTCACGCCTCCGCAGGCTGTGTCGTACCAGGAGTTCGGAAACAGCTGCTGGTCGGTGTGCAACACCGCTCTCGAACAGCGGGGCGAGGGCTCGCCCGACGTCGGCTGAAGATCGCCTCTCACCGGCTCAGGAGGCCGCGGACCGCACGATGGCGCGGGCCGCAGCACGCCCCTCGGGAGCGGGGACGAGCGGGTAGGCATGGACCGCCCCGTCGCACACGATGACATTCACGGCCGCCCCTTCCGCAGCAGCCCGTTCTTCCAGGCGCCGGACGTCCGGGTAGAACAAATCGCGAGTGCCGATGTAGATGTCGATGGGCGCCAGGGGGACAAGCGGGCCATTGACGGGACTGAGCCGGGGTTGGGCGGGGTCGTCCCCGCCTGCCCAGCCACGTCCGGCCGCGAGCAGGCGGCTGGTGGTGAGAAACGGATCTCGGGCTTCGACCTCGGGAATCGCGGGGTTGGTCAGAGTCAGATCCAGCCAGGGGGAGATCAGTACTACTCGGGTCGGCTGGGGCAGACCCGACCCGACGAGGCTCTGCGCCACGCCCAGAGCCAAGCCCGCGCCGGCGGAGTCGCCCATGATCGTGACCTGGCCGGCGTCCAGGTCACTGAGCAGGTCGCGGTAGACGGCAGTGACGAAGGGATAGGCGTCACGGTAGGTGTACTTCGGCGCCAGCCCGTACTGCGCCACCTCGACTCGTACACCGGCATCCGCGAGCCGCGAGATCAACTGCCAGTGCTGGGGCACCATGTGGCTGATGTAGGCGCCGCCGTGCAGATAGACGACCGCTCGCTCCGCCCGGCGCCCGCGCGGACTGACGGTGCGGCATTCGAAACCGTCGATGCTGCGCGATCTCACGTCGTGCCGCCGTACCAGTTTGGCGGGCGGACGAGGCGGCTCCTTCGATGCAGCCACGGGGTCAGGGGCCGTCCTGCGGTTACGGGTCAACCGCAGGTACGCGGCGACTACGTTCATCTGGGGACTGCTCATGTACGGCTCTCCTTCTTGGCACCGCGATGTCGTCCGTTTCGCGGAGGTTGTCACATGTGCAGGACCGGTCTGACGAGCCCTACGTCGTAGGCGAAAGCCACCGCCTGGACGCGGGTCCGGGCGCCGATCTTGGCGAGGATGCTGCTGACGTGTGACTTGATCGTGGTTTCGGCCCGATGCAGGTCCTCGGCGATCTCTCCGTTGCTCCGACCCGATGCGACGCGGGCGAGAACCTCACGCTCGCGTCCGGTGAGGTGGTGGAGCGGCCGCTGTCGTCGTGGTCCTGGTCTGGGCGAGCGTCTTTGCGGAGGAAGCCACTGGCTCCGGCGCGCAGCGCCTTGTAGACGCATTCCTCGAGATGGAACCTGGTCAGGACCAAGACCCGTGAACGACTGCCGGAATCAACAATGCGCCGTGTGGCCTCCGTGCCGTCCATGCCGGGCATGTGCACGTCCATCAGAACGATGTCGGGCTGGAGTGCAGAGGCCATACGGACCGCCTCGGAGCCGTTGTCGGCCTCGCCGACGACGGTTAGTCCAGGTTGTCGTTCGAGGATCATGCGCACGGCAAGGCGTTGCGGGGACTCGTCGTCGACGATCAGCAGGGTGGTCATGGTGCTGGTTCTTTCGTGGGGGGATGGACCGGCGGTACGGGCGTGTACGGCGCTCCCCGAGTAGGCCCTACTCGTGTGCGATGTGCGCGCGGTGTTCGGCGAGTACGTCCAGTCCGAAGTCGGAGGTCAGGTCACGCCACACCGAGTGGGCGTGGTTGGCGTACCGCTGTGTGTTGTCGTACTCGATGAGGACGCGAGGGTCCTGCACCCGGTAGTAGTGCGGTTCCCCGGCGTCCGTGCTGCCCGCCCAGCCGAAATGCACCGCGTCGAGGACGGTGTCAGAGGCGTAGTGGGTGTCGTAGGCGTCTGCGAGGAACTCGGGTGCCCGTCCGGTGTAAAGGGTGACGAGCCGGCGCAACAGGTGTCGCTGCTCGTTGTTCAGGTCGCGACCGCTGATGCCTTTGGGGGGAATCGTGATGGCCACGCGCGCGTGATCGTTCTCGGTGTATCCGCTGCCCGCTTCCGCCCGGCGGTCGATGTCGTCGACAAGCCGGTCCAGCTCAGGGTCGGCGAACCGGCCGCGCCACAGGTCCTGCATGTGCATCATCGTGTCGCCGTGTTCGACGCGTGGGCGGTTGCCGGAGACGATGTCCGAGACTGCGGACGGGTGGAGCAGGGCGCTTTGGAGTTGGCCCGTGTCCAGACTGCGGACCAGTTGACGGGCCGTCTCCTCAGGGCCTTGCAAGGGCCGCAGGGTGCCTCCGATCAGCTCGGTCGTGGCCGGGTCGGCACCAATGAAGCAGGGGGTCGTGGAGACGAGCCGACCGGCGACGACGAGGTTGTTCAGGGAGATGTGGTGGCCGCCGAACCGCCATGCCCAGACACGGTCGCCAGGGCGGCCGAAGATCCTCAGCCAGTACAGGCCGGGGTCCCGTCCGCGCTGCCGGCCCCAGTGGACCCGCCACCCTTCCAGCTGGTCCAGGACGTTCTCCAGTCCCATCACGGTGGTGACCGTGGCGTAGCCCGGGATGGACAGTCCTGTGGCCACCAGCCGCATGGCCAGGCTCTGTTGGCGGGCGTTCTGGTCTCGGATGGCGAGCCCGCCGTGTTCGGTGGGGGTGTAGAACCAGCGCAGCCGCTCGGCCTCCGCATCCGGGTGGAGCGGGGAGTCGTAGGCGGCGAGCGGGAGTTGGTCCTCGCTCAGGCTGTTCAGCCAGGCGGTGGCAGCATCGGCCATGGCGGCCGCTGCCTTCTCCCGCCCGGCTGCCAGGGCGTCGGGCACGGTGCCCTCTCGGTCACCGGTCACCGGTGGACTCCGGGTCCTCGGAGATGTCAAGCATGACCTTGATGGCATTGCCCCGGCGCTCGGCGTAGGTGTCGAACGCCTCGGCGACGTCGGGCAGCCCGAAATGGTGGGTGGCCAGTTCCGCGGTGCGCAGCCGACCCCGCGCAGCCAGGCCCACGGCGCGGGCCACCGAACCGGTGCCCTCGCCGCGGACCGTCTGGATCGAGATGCCGTTCATCACGGCGTGGTTGAGGTCAGCCTGTACGGGCTTTTCGAAGAAGCCGACGAGGACGACCGTCCCGGATCGCTTGGCCATGCGCAGCGCGTCGTCCACCGCACTCGGGGCGCCGGAGCACTCCAGGACGATGTCGGCGCCGATCCCGTCGGTCGCCTCCCGAACCGCCGCTACCGCGTCCTCCTCCCGGGAGTTGACGACCAGGTCCGCGCCGAAGGACTTGCCGATGGCGAGCCTGGCTTCCCGCGTGCCGGCCAGGGCTACGGTCCTGGCCCCGAGTTCACGGGCGACCTGTACCGCGAGCAGACCAATCGGTCCGGGGCCGATCACAGCGACCGTAGATCCGACGAGCAAGGTGTCGAGCACGTCGAAGGCGTGCATCACGGTGCCCACGGTGGTCAGGACGACCGCGGCGTCGAAGTCCACGGTGTCCGGCAGCCGGTGGAGGGTCGCCACGTGGTTGAGCGCGTACTCCGCGAAGCCCCCGTTGACGGTCATCCCCTGCACGCGGTGCCCGGTGTGCCGCAGGCCGTAGTTGAGGCAGTCCGTGTAGGCCCCGGCCAGGCAGTTGGCGCAGCGCATGCAGCCGCGGTGGGCTTCCGTCACCACCCGGTCGCCAACCCGGAGCTCGTCCACGGCGCTGCCCACCGCGGCGACGACGCCGGCGTACTCGTGGCCGGGTACGAACTCGCCCGCGGCCGGGCCGCCGTCCTTGAAGAAGTGCCGACTGCGGATCTTCAAGTCCGTTCCGCACAGGGACGCCCTCCGGACGTGTACCAGAACGTCTTCCGGTCCCACCTGCGGCACGGGCAGCGTCGTGACGGCGAGGGAGCCGGGCTCGCCCAGCACCGCGGCCTGCATGGTTTCCGGCAAGGGCATAGGGGCCTCCAGTTACGGCCATGAACATGCGTCGGGAATCGACGGGCCGAAACGGCCCTGTTCCCCACCTCATCTTGCACGCCGGCAACGCCTATTCCCTATTCGCGGCGCATAGGCATCCCTTATGCATGTCGCGAGAGATTCCTATTGGAGACCCACCACAACCTCGTGGCAGTGTCGGTTGGAAACGACGAACGGGGCCACCGCCCAAGGAGCAAAGCTGTGGATCTGGGAATTTCGGGCAAGACCGCGCTCGTACTGGGCGGAGGTGGGGGTCTCGGCGGCGCGATCGCCCAGGCCCTCGCCGCGGAAGGCACCGCTGTCGCCGTCGCGGACATCAGCCCACAGGCCGCAGAGAGCACCGCCGAGGCGGTGGCCGACGCGGGCGGGAAAGCCGTGCCCCTGGAATGGGACCTCGCGGACCTGGACGCGATCGACCAGCACATCGCGGCAGTCGAAGGGGCGCTCGGTCCCGTGGACATCCTGGTCAACAACACGGGAGGGCCGCCGCCCTCGCCGGTTGCGGGACAGGACCCTGAACTCTGGCAGAAGCACTTCCAGTCCATGGTGCTGTCCGTCATCGCGATCACGGACAGGGTCGCGCCGCTGATGCGGAGCCGCGGCTGGGGCAGGATCATCACCAGCACCAGCTCGGGGGTGATCGCCCCCATCCCCAACCTGGGGCTGTCGAACGCCTTGCGGGGCAGCCTGCTCGGCTGGTCCAAGACGCTGGCCCGGGAAGTCGGGGCCGAGGGTGTCACCTGCAACGTAGTCGTTCCGGGACAGATCGGCACCCAGCGGACCAAGTTCCTCGACCAGGCCAAGGCCGATCGGGAGGGCAAGTCCGTCGCGGAGACGTCCGCCGAGAGCGTCGCGTCGATCCCTGTGGGCCGCTACGGCGAACCGCGGGAATACGCCGCCGCCGTCGCCTTCCTCGCAAGCGTCCAGGCCTCTTACATCACAGGCTCGGTCATTCGCGTCGACGGCGGACTCATCGCCAGCCTCTGAAAAAGACATCGGAATTCTGAGGAGGCAAAACAATGGCACCCCCGGACCGCAACACCAATGGTGTTTTCGCCATCGCACCAACGCCCTTCGACGAGGAAGGCGCAATCGATTTCGACTCACTCAGCCGACTCGTCGACTTCTACGAAGACGCCGGCGTCACCGGACTGACCCTCCTGGGCCAGATGGGCGAAGCACCCAAGCTGTCCCACGAGGAAAGCGTGCGCGTCGTCCAGCACGTCCTCAAGCGCACCGATCTGCCGATCATCGTGGGCGTCTCCGCACCCGGCTACGCCGCCATACGGGCTCTCGCGGTCGACGTCATGTCGGCCGGTGCCGGCGGCGTCATGATCGCCCCGTCGAACACGCTGCGTAGCGACGACCAGATCGTGAGTTACTACGAGGGAGCGGCGGGCGCCATCGGCGCGGACGTGCCGTTCGTGATCCAGGACTATCCGCTGTCGTTCTCCGTCGTCATGTCCCCTGCCGTCATCGCCCGCATCGCGAACGCCGCGCCAGAATGCGTGATGCTCAAGCACGAGGACTGGCCGGGCTTGGAGAAGATCAGCGCACTCCGGCAACTCGAAGCTGATGGAGCGATGCCCCGCCTGTCGATCCTGTGCGGAAACGGCGGCCTCTTCCTGGACTTCGAGACCGAACGCGGAGCCGACGGAGCGATGACGGGCTACTGCGTTCCCGAACTCCTCGTCGACGTGGTGCGCCACACCGCCGCCGGCGATCGTGACGCCGCCCATGACGTCTTCGACGCCCACCTGCCCCTGCTGCGCTACGAACAGCAGCCGGGCATCGGCCTGGCCGTGCGCAAGTACGTCATGAAGCGCCGCGGAATCCTGGCCTCCGACACCCAGCGCAAGCCCGGGGCCGTGCTCTCGGCGCGTGCCCGCACCGAGGTCGACTACCTGCTGTCCCGGCTCACCCGCAAGGACAGCAGGGTCGCACTCACGGCATGACGCGCAGATACCACCCCTCAGCAGCACAGCCGTACGGCACCACGTCACCTGACCCCGCCCCACCAGCAGACCAGGACTCTGCCGATTCAGGAACTCCCGTCTCCTGTCTCCGACACGCGCTGCCCTCACACATCCCCGCCAACGCGAGCTGCGTGCCATGCCGACTGATCCTGAACGACACCGGATGTGTGGTCACAGCACGAGTACTGGGCAACGCTCGGCCGGGTAACTTGATCACATGCAGCTACGTCAGCTGGAGTACTTCCTCGCGGTCTGGGAGGCGGGCTCCTTCAGCGGAGCGGCTGCGCGGCTCTATGTCACGCAGCCTTCGCTGTCCCAGCAGATCGGGGCCCTGGAGAAGGAGCTGGGCGCGGTCCTGCTGGAGCGCGGCCGGCAGGGGGTGACGCTGACTCCCGCGGGCCGTGTCTTTCTGCCCCGAGCACAGAACGTCGTCCGTGCGGTTCAGGACGCGCAGGACTCGGTGCGCGAGGTGGTGGAGGGCCGCCAGGGTGACGTCCACGTCCTGACCGTACGGTCCGTCGCCTCGGGGATCCTGCCGCCGTCCGCGGCGCGCTGGCACTCGACGTACCCCTCCACCGTGCTGAGACTGCACGACTACTCCCACCGTCGGGACCTCGAAGAGGCCATGCGCAGTGGCCAGGGCGACATCGCGGTCGGTCCACGGCCCGACCCGTGGGAGGGGCCCGTCATCTCCCTGGGATATGAGGAGATGGTGGTGACCGGCTCGGCCGAATACCTGCCGGGGACAGCGGCTGATCCGGCCGAACTGGCCGCTGCCGACTGGGTGCTCTACGAGCAGGAACAGGGCATGAGCGAAGTGGTGGACCGCCTGGCAGGGCACCTCGGGTTCACGCCGCGCGCCGTCGCACGCACGGGCCAGGTCTCTGCGGCGCTCCTGTTCGCGGTCGAGGGGATCGGTGTGACGGTGACACCGGAGAACGCGGTGCCGCTGCGCTGGTCGAGGCACGCCCGGCGGATCGGGCCCGGCTATTTCCGGGAGCTGGTGGTGTTCAGCAGGAAGCTCCCCTCCCAGCTGGCGGAGCGGTACCGGGACATGCTCACCACTTTGGAGTTGCCGCTGACCGCGGAGCGGGATCTACCCGAAGGAGCACTCCGCTTTTAAGGGGTCGCAACATCGTAACGGTTACACTGTTTCCGTTATTGCGCTAGGCTGAGCCGCTGCATCGATCGACCAAATCGCCCGTCTGGGCGCCGAGCAATGCAATGCACCCGGCCGGCAACTCGACCGCGCCCGACACATTCCATAACGGTCTCGTGACGACCCGCCCGCCATCAGGCCATCACCCTTGACGCCCACGCCGTCACGACGCCTGCACCCTGGAGATACCTCATGATCCTCACCATCACCCTCGCCTGCGCCATCGCCCTGATCTTCGGGGCGATCGGAGTGCTCAATACACTCGCATTGCCGAAGGCACGCGAGCTGGCCGCCGAGACCGGCTTCTCCGTCGCCGCCTACCGCCGCATCGGCGTGCTGCAACTGGCAGGAGCCGCCGGCGTGGCGCTCGGCCCCGCCATGCCGCCGCTCGGCGGCCTCGCGGGAGCCGGGCTTCTCCTACTGCTCGCCGGAGCTGCGGTCGTACACCTGCGCAAGGGCGACCCGGTTGCCAAATTCGCGCCCGCCGCCGTGTGCGCGGTGCTTGTCGCCTCATACCTCGCGGCCTTGTTCGCCTGAAGCGCTGCGGATCGAGTCCACGCCAAGGATGGGCAGCTCCGGCAGTTTCGCCCTGAAAGCAATGCCGCCCCGAGCTGTGACTTCACCTCGAAGAGCTGGCCGACGGGAATGGCTTCGGACCGCCACGCTCCCGAAGGGCAGATCCGGGGCTGACCAGCATCCGAATACACCACTGGACCAAAACCAGCCAAACGGCTACACTGTATCCAATATTAAGGTGGCAGGAAACGCAGCCACCTGGGCTCGAGGGCGCTCAAGCCGCGACCGCACGGTCCGCCTGCCTTCGCCGGCACCTCCGTCCACAGTGCCGACCCCCGAGGGGTAGACGATGCCCGTCCTGATCGCGATAGCGATCTACGCTATCCGGATCGCCCGCGCCCCCTTGGACGCGCGGCTGAAGAAGCGCCACGTCGGACCCCTGTCGGTCACGACCGGAGCGGTCATGCTCTATCTGGCCTGGGACTGGCTCAGGCCAGAGGGCCTCAGTGCTGTCTATTTCGTAGGCGAGTTCGCCGGCGTCCTGTCCGCTTACCTGATGCCAGCACAAGCTGTACGCCGTATGGTCCATACTCCTGCTCACCCCCCACCTGCTCCTCCACTTTTTCTCCGGTTTCGACGGGAGCCAGTACGGCTACGCCCACCGGACCGCATCGGTAGGGATGGGCCATCTCCTCGGTGCCGTCTCCGCCATCGGCCTGCTGCTGCTCGTCCTCATCTCACTCGGCCAGGTCGGCCGCATCCTCCGACTGCCCTACGAGCGCTGGCTGTTCCTGCATCGCCTCACCGGCCTGCTGCTCCTGTCGGCGCTGTTGCACGGCTGGTTCCTCGATCTCATCATCAACGGATCCACGCCCCTCCTGGCGATCTACGTCACGATGGCCACCATCGGCATGACCGCCTACACCTACGACGAACTGGTGCTACGGCACAGGGAACCCCGGGCGGACTACACCATCCACCGTGTCGAGCGGCCGACACCCGACATCCTCGACCTCACCCTCACGCCCACCGGCGAGACGACGCTTCCCGTGACAGGGGGCCAGTTCGTCTACCTGCGGGTCGGCGGCTGGCACGAACACCCCTTCAGCGTCGCAGGAACGCAGGCCGACGGCTCGGTACGCCTCACAATCCGTGCCCTGGGCCGCGGTACACGCCGCCTCTACACGGACATAAGTGAAGGACACCCCGCAACCCTCAAGGGTCCTTACGGCATGTTCGACCACACCCTCGGCGGACCCCGGCAGATATGGATCGCGGGGGGCATCGGTATCGCGCCCTTCCTCGGCTGGCTCACCCGCCCCGGTGCAGCGCCGCCCCGCACCGATCTCTTCTACTGCGCCCCCACCGCCGAAGACGCACCGTTCCTCCCGGAACTCACCGCAGCGGCAGCACACCGCCCCGAGCTCCGGCTCCACCCGACGTTCAGCCGCAGCCACGGCCGTCTGACCGCCGAAAGAATCCAGGCCGAGGCCGGACCGATCACTCCCGACACGCACGTCTTCCTCTGCGGCCCCGCCTCCATGATCGAAAACCTCACTCGCGCCCTCCATCGCCAGGGCGTCCCCCGCCAGCATCTCCACGCCGAGCACTTCGCCTTCCGCTGACGAGCCGCCGACCACACGAGATCACCCGCTCGCACCAGCAGCTGTGGCGACGCTCCATGCCGACCGAGATGACTCCGTAGGCGGGCGGCCTCAGGTTCGCATCGTCCGGGCTGGTCAGGCGTCGTCGCGCAGGTGGGCAAGCCCGCTGAGAAGAAGTTCGAGTCCGAAGGAGAACTCGTCCTCGATCGGAACGGGCATCGACCCGGCGACGGTGACCGTTGCCGGGAACAAGGCTGGATCGACGCTCTGAAAGACGGCGGACACTTGTGCGTCGTCGAGTCGTCCGCCGCCGCCATGACCGTTGACCTGTATGGCGAATCCGAGGACGTAGCGGGAGAGGGTGGCAAAGGCGTGCGCGGCCAGTCGCGGCGGGAAGCCGCTGTCGAGCAGCGCCGCGACACAGTGCTCCCGCAGCGCCATGGCGTTCGGCCCCAGGGGAATCTCTTCGACCATCAGGCGCGCCGCGTTCCGGTGCCGGGCCAGGGCCTCGAACATGGTGTGCGCGACCGTCCGCAGCGCCTGCTGCCAGCCCATCGCGAGGAGCTCGTCGCCATTCAGTTCCACAGCGCCGAACATGCGGTCCACGACATGGGCGACCAGCGCTGCCCGGTTGTCGAAATGCCGGTACAGCGTCGCCGTGCCCGAGCCCAGGCGCTGGGCCAGCGTCCGCATCGAGAGAGCGTCGGCCCCTTCATCGTCCACGATCTGCAGTGCGGTGGAGACGATGCGCTCCAGCGGCACGGGCGGACGCCCCGGGCGCCGAGCCGATGCCGTGGTCGCTCGCACAGGACCAGTTGCTGCCACTGAACGTCCACCTCCTCGGCCAGCACCATAACAGCAACACCGTATCCAGTATGGATGATCGCCATTGGGCATGGAACGGCGGCGCCCCCTTCGATCAGCACGCCGCGTCCAACCACCGCCGTAACAGCACCGCCGCACCCTTCCCTCAACCCCACCAGCCCAACGCACCCTCCCACCCACCACAGGCCCCACCAGCCACTACGCCCGCTCCGTGATCCGAACAGACCACCCGAGAATCCGATCGAGCGCCCCGCGACGGAACCACGCCTGGCTGCGGCACCAGCGGGTATCCGAGGTCGGCGGTGACGAAGGTGAGGGGCAACGGTGCCCAGGGCGGACGACGGCTTTACTGCCCTGGCCCGCCTGACCCTCGACTTCCCGGCTGATCACCGCCCGCGGCGGAGCCCCCTGGCGGCGCTCCCGGGACCGCGCCAACTCCTCCAGCGCGGCTCGCCCTCAGGGAACTGAGCATCGAAGTTGTCCAGCCGAGCCATCTATCGCTCTCAGTCACAGTTACGACTTCGACAAGCACCGTCGACTTCTGCGCAGTCGGGGAATCATCCCAAAGATCGCCCGACGTGGTGCCCCGCATCTGGTCTGGGCAAGACCCGGTGGGTGGTCGAGCGTACTTTTGCCCGCATCGTTCGTTTGAGGCGCCTCCGCGCGGTCAGGTCCGCACAACCCGGTACATCAGGTGGGTGACGCCGGGCGAGTGGATCGCGCGGATGGGTTCGAGAGCAAGGTCGGGCGAGACATCGTCGAAGAGACGGACGTCCTTGCCCAACACGATGGGCGCCAGGTGGATCTGGAGTTCCTCGACCAGGACGGCGTCGAGGTACTGGCGCACGGTGTGGGCGCCACCCGAGATGTGCACGTCCTTGCCGGCTGCGGCCTCGCGGGCCCGGGCCAGGGCGGATTCGCGAAGGTGAAGGTGGTGCCGCCCTGGCGGACCCAGGGTTCCCGGGCGTGCTGGTCAGGGCGATCCGGTCCTCAACGGAGAAACCCCAGGACCGTCCCTGCCTGCTTCCCCGCGCCGCAGCACGGGCACCAGCTTGCGAAACTGGCGCGGGCTGAGCCCCTGAATGGGGTCATCCAGGACGGATCCGACGCCGTGATCACACCAGCCACCGCGAGATCATCTCACTCGCGACCAGCAGTTACGTGCCAACTCTCAACCGATCCCGGTAGCCGTCGAGACCAAGGACAGGACCAGGGCACCGAGCGCACCCACGGCGCCGTAGAGGCGCATCTTGCGCCGATCACCGCGTTGGCGGACATACAGCGCGGTGGCCACCGCGAAGGCCAGACCACCCATGATGAACCACGGCCCCCACAAGTAGAGGTACCAGCCGGTCAGCCCAGCCAGATCTGGCTCAACAGAGACGGCCCCAGCCTCGATCAGTACACCGTGGACGACGAAGAGGCCGCCATGCCACGTGAGCAGGGTCGCCGCGCCACCGCCGCAGAACACATGAGCCGGCTGATGCGGGAGCCCCGCGGTCGCGTCAGGCCGATGCCGATCAGTGCCCGAGGAGCTTCAGGATGCCGGTCACCACCAGGACGGTCAGGAACCATGGCACTCCGTCACGAGCGAGCTTCAGCAACGACGGGGACACCGTCGACTGCGCGCCGAAGGTATCGCCCGTTGCCCAGACGAAACTGGGTACCGCGAACAAAAATCCCCATGCTGCAACGACGTATCCAGGCCATTTGCTCAGATGGAGGCGGCCTGCCTGGCGCGGGACGGGGCGCGCTGTGCCGTCCAAGGGACGCATGATCGACTGACTTGATCATGGTCCGAACCACGACGACGCGCTTCATCCGCACGGAGGATCCGCCTCCCCCGCCAGAGCTACCTCTCGGCGCCGAGCTGCGAGCGGTCCGACGGAGGCCCGGAACTGACAACCTCGAAGATCAGTTACGGGGCAGCCCTTAGCTCGGGCAGATTGCGGTCTCGATGTGGGCGAGTTGGGCGGCGAGGATCTCCTCGAAGGCGGCGCGGCGGTCCGCCCCGAGGGGGCGGACGTCGCGGGCGAAGTGGGCCAGGGCGGGGAAGCGTTCGGGATCGGCCCCCAGTACCGCCACGCGGAACAGCTCCCTGCCCTGTTCGTACTCTTCGGGAGTGAGAGTGCTGACCCCGGCCTCGGAGGCGATCGGATGCCGGGCCTGTTCGCCGAGGTGCGAGACGGCGACCAGATCTGGCGCGGCGCCGCCGGGGTCGCCGATGTCACCACCAGCCGACCCGTCACCGCCGGCATGCGGCACCGCGTCGGCAGCATCACCAAGACCTTCACCGCCGCAGCGGTTCTGCAGCAGGTCGAGAGCGGTCAGATCGGGCTCGACACACCGATCGGCCGGTACCTTCCGAAGCTGGTTCCCGGAGAACGCGGTGACACGATCACGGTCCGGATGCTGATCAACCACACCAGCGGACTCGCCGAGTACCTCCCGTACGCCTACCCCTCCCTCAAGGCGTTCCCCGCCCTCGCCGACACCGGGCCCCAGAGCCTGGACGACCACCGGTTCACGCGGTTCGACCCCACTGAACTGATCGAGATGGGGGTCACCGCACCCGCCGTCGGAGCCCCGGGCGGCACGCCGGGGGTGTACTCCAACACCAACTACCTGCTCCTCATCCAACTCCTGGAACAGGTGACCAGCACCCCGGCCGAGCAGTACATCACCCGGAACGTCATCGAGCGCGCCGGGCTCCGGGACACCGAACTCCCCGCCGGACCGTACGTCGACGGGCCGCACTCGCAGCTCCACGAGGCATGGTTCGGCATGATCGACCCGCCACACGACTACAGCGTCTACGACATGTCGTGGGTGGGCCCGTCGGCCTCGCTGATATCGACCGTCGCTGACCTCAACCGCTTCTACGCCATGCTGCTGGCCGGGCAGATCGTCAGCCCGTCGTCGCTGGCGCAGATGCAGCGCACCGTCCCGGTCATCTCCCAGGAGGGAAAGACGATCGACTACGGCCTCGGCCTGCACCCAATGGAGGGACCCGGCCAGGGCACCTTCTGGGGCCATGGCGGCACGGTCTGGGGTGGTGGGACGCTGGCCATGATCCGTGCCGACGGCAAGCGGCAGATGGCGGTCGCGGTGAACATGCAGAGGTGGAACAGGCTCGACTCCTCCGGCAAGCCGCAGCCCCACCCCATCGACGACGCACTTGCGACTCTGTACCGCGTGGCGATGTACGGCGCCTTGTGAAACTCCGGGCAAGTGGCGGCCCTTGCCGGTGCACCGGCACCGACGTGGACAGCATGCGGCACCTGGTGGCGCATGCCCGCAACCACCTCGGCAAGCGCCGACCGCGCTACCACGCCACACGGCGGCAACGAGAAGAGCTGGCCCAGAGCCTCGTCGCCGCCGCGCACAAGGGCGATCTGCCTGCGCTGGAGGCGCTCTTGACTCAGGAAGCGGCGCTGCACAGCGACGGCGGCGGCACGGTGCCGGCACTCGGCCGACCGGTGGGCGGCCGAGAACGCGTGGCACAAACCGCGCTGCGCGGGTTCTCCGTCTACGCACACCACGGCGTACGCATCCGTCTCACCGTAGTCAACGGCCAGCCTGGCGCCTTGGCGTACGACGCGCAGGACCGGCTGGTCGGCGTCATGGGACTCGACATCGCCGAAGGCCGGATCCAGACGATCCACCCCATCAACAACCCCCGACAAGCTGCACCACCGGCACCAGGTCAGCGACCTCGGCATCCGGATGCACCCGGGCCGCCGATCCGGCGACAACGGCTGAACGGGCCTCTGCCGGGGAAGGACCGATTCCCGTAATGGAAAAGAAAGGTGACTGCCGTACTCTCGCCGCAAGACCGGGACTTCGTTGATCGGCATCTCGTCGCGAGCGGGGCCAGCCGATGACCCTGACGCAGGCTCGCTGCTGGTACGAGCTGGAATAACGGGACGACGGCCTCATACGCATCACCGAGCCGCACGCCGACAAGCTGGTGCGCGCCAACCTGTGGTGGCTGCGCGGCACGGACCGCGACCTCGTCGTGGACGCGGGCCTGGGCGTCGCCAGTCTGCGCCGGCACACATCCCCCGCATGTTCGAGCGGGATCCGTTGGTCGTCCTCACCCACGCGCACCTGGATCACGTCGGCGGAGCACACGAGTTCTCAGAACGGGCGGCCCACAAAGCCGCCGAAGAGGCCCTGGCACAGGGCGTGCCCGCCAGCCTCCACGGCCCCGAGCTCTAACAAAGAACTCGGTATGGAGCCAGACGCACAAGGCCTGCCCGGATTGCTGATCGACGCGCTGCCCCACACCGGCTACGCCCCTCGCACCTACCGCGTGGAGCCGCTCACGGTGCACCGCACCCTCCAGGACGGGGACGTGATCGACCTGGGCGGACGCGCGCTGACCGTCCTGCGCCTGCCCGGACACACCCCCGGCTGCATCGCCCTCCTCGAAGAGCGCACCGGGGCACTGTTCACCGGCGACGTCATCTACAACGGCCACCGCATCGACGACTTCCCCGAATCCGACCCGCGGGCCTACCGGCGCAGCCTGGCACTCCTGGCCGACCTGGACATATCCACCGCCCATCCGGGCCAAGGCCGCAGCTTCGACGGACACCGCCTGCGGGAACTCGCCCACAACTACCTCAGCACGCCCTACGCGTAGACCCGCCGCGGTGGTTCCTCGGCGCCACACCATTCCGTCGAGGAGGGACTCAGTCGGAACTCCGCCGGGCCGCCACGTCCGCCGCTCGGCGGCCGAACGGTGAAAATGCTGGCCATGCTCGGCGCTGGGCCCAGGCGAGCCACACCACGAAGGAAGCGCCACCGCTGTGGCCCCTCAGGCGACGCTGAACAGGGGCTACAGCGGGAGCGGGCGGCATCTCTCTGCGGCGGGATACCGACCTTGGGTCAGCGGGGGCCTGGCGGGACCAGGCCCGCCTCGTACGCGGAGATGGCCGCCTCCACCCGGTTGCGTGCGCCCAGCTTTGCGAATACCGCGCTGACGTGTGCCTTCACCGTGCCCTCGACGAGGTGGAGCCGGTTGGCGATCTCCGCGTTGGACAGCCCCGTCCCGAGTCCGGCCAGCACCTCGCGTTCCCGTTCCGTGAGCCGCTCCAGTGAGCGGTGGGGGTGTGCCGCCCGGTGCGCGCGCAGCCCGGCGATGACACGGCCGGCTACCCGCGGGGACAGATAGGCGCCGCCGCCTCCCACCGCCAGTACCCCGTTGAGGAGTTCCCGCGGGTCGTCCGCCTTGAGCAGGAAGCCGTCGGCGCCCCCTTCCAGGGCGCGGGTGATGTACTCGTCCTGCCCAAAGGTCGTCAGCATGATCACACCGATCGCCGGCGACTCCCGGTGGAGACGCGCCGCTGCCGTCAACCCGTCCAGGCCGGGCATCTGGATGTCCAGCAGGACCACGTCCGGTCGGTGCCTGCGGGTGAGCGCGACGGCCTCGTGCCCGTCGCTTGCCTCGGCGACCACCTCGAGGTGCGGGTCCCGGGCGAGGATGGCCCGCACCCCCGCCCGGATCATCGCCTCGTCGTCGGCTATCAGGACCCGGACCGGCCGGCTGTCCGGTGTTGTCTCTTCCACGCGGCGAGCCTACGGCCGTCGCACCGCCGTGCGCGCGGCGGGCCGCACGGATCAGCCCGGGTCGGGGCACACCCCTGACGAACGGCAGGACACCGCTGCCGTTCGACCAATGGGCGCCGGCCCCACGGACTTCTAGCGTCGCTTTCGTACAGGAAACGCGGTGGCCGCCCCAGGGCTGAGCACCATGCGTCGGTCGGTGCGCGCCTCCGTCGACTTCCGCGTTCCGCGACTGACGCAAAGGAGCTCCGTGATCACCCTTCGAGAACTGACCAAACGTTACGGCGACACCGTTGCCGTGGACGGTTTGACCCTGGACATCAAGGCTGGTCAAGTGACCGGCTTTCTGGGACCCAACGGTGCCGGCAAGTCGACCACGATGCGCATGATTCTCGGCCTGGACCATCCGTCCGAGGGCGAGGCGCTCATCGATGGCAGGCCCTACTCCTCGATGCGCCACCCGATCCGCGAGGTTGGCGCACTCCTGGACGCCAAGGCGCTGCACCCGGCTCGTTCCGCACGCAGCCACCTGGTGGCGCAGGCGCGCAGCAACCGCATTCCGCTGCGCCGGGTGGACGAGGCACTGGAGACGGTTGGCCTGGCGAAGGTGGCTCGGCGCTCCGCCGGGGCGTTCTCCCTCGGTATGTACCAGAGACTGGGTGTGGCGAGCGCGCTGCTCGGCGACCCGCAGGTCCTCATCTTCGACGAACCGGTCAACGGTCTCGACCCCGACGGTGTCCGATGGGTGCGTGAGCTCGTGCGATCCCTGGCCGCGGAGGGCCGGACGGTCTTCCTGTCCAGTCACCTGATGAGCGAAATGCAGCTGACCGCCGACCATCTGGTCATCATCGGGCGGGGGAAGCTCCTGGCAGACACCCCGATGGCCGACCTGTTGGCCAACAGCTCGCTGTCGTCGGTGCGGGTGCGCACCCCGGACGTGGCGGACCTGCGCACGCTGATCGACCGTCTCCTGAAGGACGACGATGTGACCGTGGAGTCGCCCGCGGCCGACGAGGTCGTCGTAAAGGGCCGCAGCGCCGAGCAGGTGGGCGACCTGGCCCACCGGCTGGGGCTGAGGCTGCACGAACTGCGGACTGTCTCCGCGTCGCTGGAACAGGCATACATGGAACTGACCGCCCAGAGCGTGGAGTACGGAACGGGCGACACCGTGTTCGGTGGCACGGGTTCCAAGGAGACCCAGGGAGCGGGAGCATGAGCGCCGTATCGACTGACGTGAGCGATGGCCTCCGTGGCCGCACGGCCTCGGGCCACACCGGTGGCGGACTCGTCGGCGCGTTCGCCTCGGAGTGGACCAAACTGTGGACCATCCGCACGCCATACGTCTGCCTGCTGGCTGGCCTGATCGTGACGGCGATCTTCACCTTCTACTACGGGTCGATCGCCCGGATCAACGACAAGCCGATCCAGCCGGTCGGCAACGCCTCGGTGTCGTCGGTCATCCTCACGCAGTTCGCCCTGGTGATTCTGGCGATGACGATGGTGACGAGCGAATACTCGACGAGCAGCGTGCGCACCTCGCTGCTGTGGGTGCCGGTCAGGCACCACGTGCAGATGGCCAAGGCGCTACTGAGTGCCCTGGTGGGCTTCGTCACCGGAGCAGTGTGGGCTGTGCTGGGCACCGCCCTGGCCTGGGGGCCCTTCCAGGGGCACGCCAGTTTCGAGCTGTACAAGGTGGTGTACCAAACCCTTGCCATGGGCGTCTATTCCGCTCTCGTCTGCGTGATGACGGTGGGGGTGTCGTTCGCTCTGCGGACGGCGGCGGGCGCGGGTGCCGTGATCTTCTTCATGGTCTCCGCCCTGCCCAGCATGCTGGTCGGACTGGGGGGCCCGGTGCTGCTGGCCATCAACGAGTACATGCCGCAAACCGTGGGCGGTTATTTCATGCTGGGCAACGGCAAAGCCCCGTTCCCAGACGTAGTGAGCCTGCTGATCTTGCTGGGTTGGGCCGTCGCCGCTCATGTGGCCGGTCTCTTCGTGCTGCGACGGCGGGACGCCTGACCTCGCGCCGAAACCAGCCCTGACGCCCTCGCCATGTCTACCCCCTCGTCAGGCGTCCCGGCCCGACCCACAGAATCGACCCGGACAGGTGAGGACATCCAGAGGACATCCATCGGAAGGACGGCCGACGCGCCATGCTGCACACGCGCATACCCTCAACCAGGTCTGTGTACGGCGACGTGGCCCTGTGGGCTTCGCTCGCCACTGCCACCGGCTACCGGTTTTGGGACGCTGGTACAGCCTCTCTGGTTCTGGACCTCTTCCTCCCATTGGCCGTCCTGGCGGTGGCCGTGCCGTGGTCCCGCCGCCGGCCCGGGGCCGCCGTCGCGCTCGTCAACGGGCTGTGCGCGCTGGGCCTGGCCGACTCCGCGACTCCCGGCAACGCCCACGTCCTGTCGCTGGCCGCCCTGAGCTGTCTGCTTGGCGCCCGGGTCGCCGCGGCACGGCGCCCGCTCCTGGTGCTCGCCGGGTGCGCAGCGGTCGATCTCGCGACGTGCGCGGTGCTGCGAACGCAGCCCGTGTGGTGGTTCTACGCGCTGACCGTGCTGCCCGCCGCCCTTCTGCTGCCCTGGCTGGCCGGACGGCACTGGCGTGGCCGACGCGAACTCGTGCGAGAAGGCTGGCGGCTGGCCCGGAGCCTGGAAGAGCGCCAGCATCTGGTCGCGGAGCGGGCGCGGCTGACCGAACGCGCTGACATCGCGGCCGACATGCACGACTCCCTCGGCCACGCCCTGAGCCTGGTCGCCCTGCGCGCCGGGGCCCTGGAACTCTCGCCCGACCTCACCGACCGCGACCGCGCCGATCTCGCCGAATTGCGCGGGACGATCGCGGACGCGGTAGAGCAACTGCGGGAGACCGTCGCCGTCCTGCACGACCCGCCCGGCACGGACACGGGGGCAGGCCTGCCCGTCAACGACACCGTCGAGGACCTCCTCGGACGGGCGGTCGCTTCCGGGGTGCCTGTCCGTTGGGAGCGGCGCGGGGCAATGCCCCCGATGTCTCCCCTGGTCGAACGCGGGATGTACCGGGTGGTGCAGGAGGCCCTCACCAATGCAGTGAAGCACGCGCCGGACTGTGCGATCAGGGTACGGATCACCCACGAGGCCGACCGTACCCGCGTGAGCATTGTGAATGCCGCCCCGTCGGTCGGCGAACCGGCGCACGCGGGCGAAGGCCCGGTAAACGCCGTCGGCGGCCGGGGGCTGACAGGGCTTCGGGAGCGGGTGACGGTCCTGGGCGGCTCCTTGCGGACCGTGCTCGACGAAGGCGGGTTCCACGTCACCGCTGTCCTCCCGCACCAGGCCACCGCCCGTCCCGGGGCGCCGACGCCAGGACCAGTAACTGCGCCCGGAAGGCCGGTTGGAACCCGTGGGTCCGCGCTGCCGTCCGAGACCGCTCCCCACCCGGATACGGCCACGGACCCGGGCCCCGTCGTACCAGAGTCCGCCAAGCGGCTCGCCTCCGTACGGAGCGACGCCCGTCGCCGCTCCGCCGTCGCCTTCGTGGCACCCGTCGTCGCAGCCGTCTTCTTCGTGCCATCCGCCTTCTACCTGGCCTGGCAACTGACGACGAGCGTGCTGCCGCCCTCCCGGTTCGACGAGTTGACCATCGGCCGGCCGCGCGCCGAACTCGCCCCTCTGCTGCCGGCCCGCGCCTACCCCTACCCGTCCGACTACGCCCGTTCCGCATCCCGGCCGCCCGGCACCCGTTGCGAGTTCTACCGTTCCGGCCGCGATCTGTTGGACCAAGTCGACCTCTACCGGCTCTGCTGGTCCGGTAACACGCTGCTGACGAAGGACACCGTGCCCGCAAGCCGCCCCTGACAGAGTGAGGGCCACGAAGTGCGGCATGCGCCGGAGCACGGCGGTCCACCGCCTCGGGGCAGTCTTGCTCGCCGCTGAGCTGGGCGGTGCTGGCGATCAGGGCTGGCTCGACGTGCGCGACGGGGACGGAGACATCGGTCAGGGCCGGTAGCGTGAAGGACTCGTCCTCTACGGCGAAGTCCCAGCCGAGCGCCGCGCGACGGCGCCGGCCTCGGAGTCCGCCCGCCGCAGCTGCAGCGGATGGTAGAGAGACCCCCCATGCCGTGGAGAGCCCGGTTGTCTCCCGGCAGTCGGTCTACACCTGGAAGGCGAAGTACGCCGCAGGCGGCTTCGAAGGCTTGCGGGAGGCATCGCGTCGACGCGGACGAGTCCGACCAGGTTGCCGGCCGAGGTGGAGGCCCTGGTCTGCGAGATGCGCCGGCCCCATCCACGCTGGGGCGCTCGACGGATCGCCTACGAGATCGAGCGGGCCGGTACTGAGTCCGCTCCGTCGAGGGCAACGGTCCACAGGGTCCTGGCACGCAACGGTCTCGTGCGCCCCGCAAGAACAGCAGCATCGGCGCAAGTACAAGCGGTGGCAGCGTGAGACGCCGACGCACCTGTGGCAGCTCGACCTGCTCCAACTCCCCTGCAGCATCATCTGCTTCAGGAGACTCCAGACCTCATTTTGAAATGATCAGCTAGAGGTCGTTCTCCTCTGTAGTGCGGTGCTATCCACGGGTTTGCGCCTGCCGATGGTCCGGTGCTGGTGAGTCTGCAGTGCGGGCCGCGGCTCGCGAGGCGGATGGTGTGACGTCTGGGGAGAGAGCCGACTTACACCTGTCTCATTCCAGGACGCCCAGATCTGTCCCGTGCCCCCGCAAGCCAGAAAACACGCCTGGGCGCACGCCCCCAAACGGCGGTATGCCCAGGCCATGACCGACCGTCGTGCGTATCCGAGTGATCTGTCCAATGCCCGCTGGGAGTTGATCGAGCCGGTGCTGTCCGCCTGGCGCTTCGAACGCCGGGGCCGGGCCCTGGACTTCGGTCGGCCACCACGGCACGACCTGCGCGAGATCATGAACGCGATCCTGTACGTGGACCGCACTGGCTGCCAGTGGGCCTACCTCCCGCACGACTTCCCGCCCCACCAGACGGTCTACGGCTACTTCGCCCAATGGCAGATCGACGGCATATTCACCCAGCTCAACGGCCTGTTAAGGGAGTTGGTGCGCCAGCAGGAAGGCAAGCACCGCCACCCGTCGGCCTGCGTGATCGACGCCCAGAGCATCAAGACCTCCACCTCCGTGCCCACCAGGACGCAGGGCATCGACGCAGGCAAGAAGATCGTGGGCCGCAAGCGCAGCATCATCACCGACACCCTCGGCTGCTGCTGGCGCCGCTGGTCACCGCGGCCGGCATTCAGGACTCCACCGTCGGCCGCACCCTCCTGGAGCAGGCCGCCACCGACCACCCCACCCTGCGCAAGGTCCGGGTCGACGGCGGCTACCGCAAGCACTTCGTCGAGCACGCCGCCGCCCTCGGCATCGACCTCGAAATTGTCCAACGCAGCCCTGGGACCAGGGGATTCACCCCGATCCCGAAACGCTGGGCGGTGGAGCGGACCTACGGCCGGCTCATGCTGCACCGGCGCCTGGCGCGCGACTACGAAACCCACCCGCACCGCTCCGAAGCCATGATCCATCTCGCCATGACCCACCTGATGGCCCGCCGCCTCACCGGCGAGACCACCGTCTCCTGGCGCGACCCGACACCACCGGATCAAATTCGCATACCTGGATGAAACAACGGGAGAAAACGACCTCTAACGCGGCGTCGGGCGTGTCCGCCTTCCGTAGCGTCTCGTCGCGATGGGCTGCGCCGTGATCTCCGCGCCGAAGACGCGGAGATCACGTGTCTCGGCTGTGTGCTGGGGCGAGGTTCATCCGTGCGGGTGAAGCGTTTGGAATCTCAGCCTCTACGAGCTGCCGGGCACGACCTCCCCCATTTCGGGCCGCACCGCGATTGATCTTGGGGCGTGCTGGCCCGGTGATTCGACGGGCTGGTGGTTCAGCATTTCGCTGGTCGGCCCGTTACTCGTACCGGTACTTCAG
>NZ_JBIBKK010000039.1:0-78842 GCF_042959105.1 Streptomyces sp. NPDC007917 | reverse complement strand
ACGTGCACACAGTCCGCAAAACAGACACACCAAAACAGCGCAAGAGGAAGTCAACAACCCCACGGCCACGCCGCACAGGTTAAAGATCAAGCTAGCGCTCCTCACGAGCGGGGGCGGGCGCCCTCGCCGTTCCTGAGCGCCGCGGCCGCTTCGTGGTCGCCGCGTTCCTCCAGAAGGTCGGCGAGGTTCGCCAGGGCCTGGGCGTCGCCCGCCTCGGCCGCCCGACGATAGAGCGGTTCCGCCTCGTTGAGGTCCCCTCGTTCATCGAGCCGCGCCGCGAGCTCGAAGGTCGCCCGGAGATTCCCCGCTTCCGAGGCCTGACGGTAGACCTCGTCCGCTTCTTCCTCCTCGGAGAGACTCTCCAGCAAGCTCACCAGGGACTCGCACGCGTCCTCATCCGCCCGATCCATGTCGAACACCCGCCACAACAGCTCCACCGACTCTCCGTCCGGCACCTGCACATCCGTGGAGAGGAGCACGGCCAGCGCGGTCAGGGTGTCCGCGTCGTCGGGATCGGTCTCCAGGATCCGGCGGTAGGACGCCTCGAGTTCGCCGCGGAGCGGATCCAATATGTCGTAATCGGCCTCGGCTTCGAGGGCGTCGCGATACTCCCGCTCCAGCCTGATGGCCTTGGCCCGGTCCGTTTCGCCACTCACGCTGCTTCCTCCGGCGCCGCACTTGAGATCAAGATTGCGGCGAATCCTAATCCCCCCCGGACGGTCAGGCCCGGGCTCGCAGTCCAGTCAGCAACTGGTCGAGCGCCCGCTCCGTCTGCGCCAGTGCCTGAGGGCTCGTCGATCGGGCCAGCCACAGTGCGGCCTCGTTCATCGCCCCTGACAGCAGGCGTGCCAGCGGCTCCACCGGCTGTTCGGCGATGATGCCGGCCGCCGCGAGGGCCTCGAGGGCCTCGGTCAGGTGCCGGGCGGAGGAGTCCTCGTCCATGGCCCGCCATTCGTTCCACCCAAGGACGGTTGGGGCGTCCACCAGGACGATGCGGCGTACCGTCGGATCGGATCCGGCGGCCAGGAAGGCTCGGTAGCCGGCCCGCAGTTGTTCCCATGGGTCGTCATGCTGGTCAGCGGCGTCCGCGACCCGCTCGCCGAGTTCCCGCTGCACCTCGGCGACCACGGCCCGGAAGAGGCCCGCTTTGCTGTCGAGGTGGTGATAGGCCGCACCCTTGGTGACCCCTGCCGCCCGCGCCTGTGCGAGCAGATGGAGACACGTATGAAGACCGAACTCGGCAGCCTCTATCCGGTGATCGCGACGCGCGATGTCGCCGCGTCACACGACTTCTACGCCCGGCACTTCGGATTCGAGGCGACCTTCGAGGCCGAGCGGTACGTGAGCGTCCACCGCCCGGACGCCCCGCAGTACGAACTCGCCCTGCTGGACCACACCGAGTACGAAAGGCTGGTCGGGCAGCGACACTTCATCGGCGCGGCACCGGACGGCGTCATGATCGACGTCATCACCGCTATCCCGGTGACCGGGGAGTGCGCCGGGCAGTACACCGCCGGCCATGCTCCGTGACCAGGCGTTGATCTCCGTTCTTGCCGAACACCTGGGCGATAATCGGCAGGAAGTGAAACCCTGGGGGAAGCGGAAGGGCCGGTGGACGTACATCTGTTGGGGACAGGTTCCGGGGACGGGTGGCCCAATCCATGGTGTGTCTGCCGGTCCTGCCAGTGGGCACGGCAGACTCCGGGAGCTTCCCGCGGCCAGACGAGCGTCCTGGTGGACCGCACACTGCTGATCGACACCGGAAGCGCCCGGCGCGCGGGAGTCCCCTTGGACACGGTGCGGACCGTGCTCTTCACGCACGCTCACCCCGACCACGCCGATCCCCAGCCGCTGCTGTGGAGGCAGGCCGCCCAGGCACGCCGGGGTGTGGTCGACCCGCTGGAGATCGCAGGCCCTCCCGCGGCGCTTGAGGTGTGCCGCGACTGGGTCGCTCCAGACGACCCCGTCACCTGGACACCGCTTCTGGCCGGTCAGGAACGGCGGCTGGCCAGCGGTCACCATGTGCGCGCGCTGGCCGCCAGACACTGGAACCATGACCCGCACGTCGGCCCAGCCCTGCTGTACGACATCGACCAACGCCTCCTGGCCGCCTGGGACACCGGGGCACCGCTGCCGCCCGCCGACCACCCCACCTACGAATTCATCCTGCTCGACTGCAACGACGGCCTGCTGCCCGGCTTCCGCGAGCACCACAACCTTGAAGCCTTCGCCCGCACCATCAGTGAACTGCGAGTCCAGCAGGCCATCGACGACCGCACCCAGATCGTCGCCGTCTCGCTGGGGTGCGCCAACCCACCGGGACCCGAACTCGACGGCATTCTCGCCCGCATGGGCGCGACAGCGCCGTTCGACGGGACCCTGCTCACCTCCAGCCCACGGGGCAAGCCGAACGACACCGGGGAGTAATCGTTGGACGCGGAAGCACTGCTCGCCCTGGCCCAAGGCCACCACGAACGCACCGTTCGCCCCTTGGGCACCCGGGAGGTCAGCGGGCACCTCGTCAAGGTCTACGCACTCCAGGCGCCCAACCGCACCGTAACGGAAGAGGACACGGCTGCCGCCCTGCGGATCGCCGCGGCGCACCTGGAGCTCGGCGGTACCCGCGGTTCCCTCGGTCTGGCCGCCCTGATCGTGCACGCCGGCGGCGACGGCGACTATGTCCTCGTCCACACCTGGATCGAGGGATACATGTCCGACCTGGCTGTCTTCGCCGGCCCAGTGGGACAGCCCGGAGCGCTCCGCCCGGGCCGAGCCGGCCTGGCCCCCTGCGTCTGGGAAGCCGCCGTCCTGGCCCACGAACGCGAGGCGTTCTCCCGGCACGTCCTGGACGGCAGCGGCCCGATCCCCGGCCGGCTGGCCGCCTGGAGCGCGGACACCGTGACGGGAGGCATCCGATGAACGGCACCCCGACCGTGCGGCACGCACACCCGGGCGATCTCCCACGGGTCGCCGAACTGGCCGCCGAACACGCCGCCTACGAACAAGCCGCGCCCCCTGCTCCCGACCTCGTGCAGCGGCTGGAGACGCTTCTCTTCTCCGCCCCGGCACCACGGCTGCGCTGCCTGGTGGCGGAGGTGCCCGGCGGAGAGGTCGTCGGCTACGCCACCTGCGCGCCCGAACTCTCCACCTGGCAGGGTGGCGAATACCTCCACATGGACTGTCTCTTCCTCAGCCCCGCCCACCGGGGATCGGGGATCGGCGTGCTCCTCATGGACGCCGTGACGGCCGAGGCGCGGCGCCTCGGCCTCACCGAGATCCAGTGGCAGACCCCCGAATGGAACGAGGGGGCCGCCCGCTTCTACGACCGCCTCGGCGCCCAGGCCAAGGCCAAGCTCCGCTACGGCCTGACCGTTCCGGGCTGAGTACGCCGGGCAGTACGCCCAAGGGCACGCTCCGCGAGCCCTTGTCCAGACCTCTCGCGCCCCGCGTGCCCGGTGCGCACCGGATCCGCACCAGTCGTGCCTCGGCACTTCTGTCAGCCGTCGCCATCCGTTCGGCCGTCGACTGCCGTCGTCGGCACCGTTCCGACGGCGAGGAAGGCGGTCACGATCTTCCCGTTCCGGGAGCTTCGTCACGTACAAGTTGGTGGCGCACCGGTCGACGGCGACGACGCCCCGGCCGCTCTCCTCGTCGTCCTCCGCGATGACCTGGACGGGGAGATCCGTCGAGTAGTCGCGCACGTGGATGTGAACACCGTGCGGGCCAGTCAGGACGGTCAGATGGCATTGTCCGTCGGTGTGCTTCCAGACGTTGGTCAGCAGCTCTCAAGTCAATCCCGAAAGTGTTCTTTTCGAGATTCACCAAAACCGCCTTGACCTGCAGCGACGGGACCTGTCCCGATGTTCACGGGGTCAGCCGAGATACGGCCGGTCGCGATGTTCGAGGAAGTGGCGGAGGCGGAGCCGCTGCGTGTGGTGCATGGGCAGATCGGCCAGTTCTTCCGGCGGGACGAAGCGTAGTTCCGTGGACTCGTCGGAGATCGCGAGCTGGCCGCGGATGATGCGGGCGGTGAAGCAGACGTTGAACTGTCGGCGGACCTCGCCGTCCGTGTAGGCGATGACGTGACGCGGGTCGGTGTACGTGCCGACGAGTCCGGTGATCTCCACGTCGAGTCCGGTCTCTTCCCTGACCTCGCGGACTGCCGTTCCCGGGAGGGAGTCGGTCATCTCCATGCCGCCGCCGGGGAGTGCCCAAAGATCGTTGTCCCGGCGGCGCTGGAGCAGGATGCGGCCGGTCTCGTCGGTGACGACGGCGGAGGCGGCGACAACCAAGCTGTTCGGCTCGGGAGCGTCCGGATCGTCGTAGTACTCGGTCCGCGCCATGGTCACTCCTCGTGTGCGGGCGTCGCTGTCGCCCACACGGCGTCGAAGCTCTGAGCGTAGGTGTCGAACATCCCGCCCTCGCCATGTCGGCGGAGGTGCCAGACGGGTGCGCCGTACGCGTTCACGCCCCATACGTGGGCGTTGACCATGAGTTGATCATCTGCCCGGTAGAGCGAGTTGTAGAGGGTCGTTCCGTGGGTCCGAACCTCGATGCCCGGGGTGCCGAGCAGGGGCCGGTAGTGCATGAGGACGAGTCGGCAGCGCGATTCGATGCCGTGGCCGAACTTCTCCTCCTGGCCGCGCTGCTGGACGTTGGGGCTCTCGGCGTCGCCGACCGCGATGCGCACTGCGCAGCCTTCAGCGGCTCGTTCCCGTAGAAGGTCGTTGAGGCGGGGGTACGCCTCGTGCAGGAAGACGGCGGCGTACACCAGCACGTCGATTCGTTCGCTGGCCTGTGTCAGCATGTCCACGAACGTGGACACAGGGATGTCCGCGCGCTGATCGTAGAGCGCCACAAGCTCGGGGCTGACCGCGCGGGCGGGGCGCGCTTGGCGGAGCGCTGGCCATAGGGCGTGCACGTCTTCTCCTAACGTTTCCGCTGCCAGGATGGCCGTGGTGCGTCGCGGCGTGCGGTTGAGGTTGACCCAGCGTTCGACGGATTTGGGGTCTACCTCGACCTTTTCCGCGAGGGTGGCGTACGTCCAGCCTCCGGCTGCCATGACGGCTCGTAGCCTCTCGTTCGGCACCTGAGTCTCTCCCCACATGTCGGGACGGCACTAGGGACGTTTTACCCGACGCAGGACGTCCCGAAGTGGGGTTTAGGGGAGGTTCCTACGTCCTGGTCACGGCGCAATGATCGCGAAAAGACTCCCGCGACCGCTGCGGGCGGCCCGGGAGCACGGTCAACGCTGTGAAGGAGCGTCAACGTGCGGAAGACTATCGCTCGATTCGTGGAATGGCTGTTAGTGCTGTTGCTGCCTGCTCCAGGGCGGCATCGAGCCGTTGGAATCCGGCCAGGCGTCCGCTGCCCGGACAAGCCGACGGTTCGCCTGACGCGCGTCCCTCTGGCTCACGTATGGCTGCCGTGTGGCGCGGACATCCGGGGAACGGGTCTTGTCCGGCCGTATGTCGTCGCGCACGAGCGGCAGAGGCGGGGTGGGGTCGCCGGGCGCGAGGTCAAGGCGGTGGCGACATGAGCACGCGGCCTCGTCTGCTGCCGTGGCCGAGCTCGGCCGGGAAGCGCTGCTACCTCGTGACGGACGACGACAGCAACAGCCGTCTGTCCAGGCTCGCCGACGAGATGGAGGCGGTACAGCTCAGGGCTGGTGTCGAACTTCTCGGTCATGCAGGCGAGATGATCGGAAATCACAAGGTAGGTGAACGGGAACTGAGGTTCCTCGCCAAGTCCCTGTGTGAGGCACTGCACGACGCGTTGCGGGTCGCCGAGAGTCGGGGTGGGCGGCTGCCTTCCTGTGCCGACGGCGAGCCGCAAGAGGGCCCGGACGGCGCTCCGGAGTCCGAGAAGGGAGCGCGCCAATGAGCGGAGCCCGGTCAAGCGAGTCAGAGGGATGGCAAGTCGGGCCTATCCCGGGTCGCGGTCTGCGCCGTGAGCGGGATGGTCACCTTGCGCTGCCACTTCAGGTCATCCGCTCCGGGCAGCACGTCGCCCTTGCCTCGCTGCTGCTGAACGTGGCGGAAGCGGAGCAACTGCACGCCGCCCTCTGCTACGCGCTGGGCGCTGAGCCTGCGCCTGCTGACGCGCCGGAGTGCCGACAGCCGATCCACTACCCCGGCGGCCGACAGAGGTACTGACGCCTCGTCCCGCGCGACGACAACCACAGAAGCAACGCCGGACCACCCCTCCGCCTGCAAGCAAGTGGGGTGGTCCGGCTGGGGATTGATCACAAACCCCGGTGCCGATGGTACTGGGGCCGCTGGCGTGTTCGGATGCGGCACGGCCCCGGTTGATCGGAAGTTCGGTCGGTGCTCATAGAAGGGGGACGCGTACAGGATGAGCGGCCTTTAGGGCGGCGCGTTCGACGGCTGGGAGATCGACCCTGACGCGGTGATGTGGGTGCGCGGGGTGGACTACATAGCGGGCTGGAGGGATGCGAAGGAAGCGGTGGCCGAGCTGGAAGGGGCGCTGCGGCTGGTCGGCGTGGACATGGAGGGGGTTCGGTTGGGGGTGGGGACGGCTGCGGACGGTTCGGGGGTCGTGTGCTTCGAGCTGTCGGCGGCGGTGGCGCGTGAGGTGGCGGCGTTGGCGCGGGAGGCGGCGGCCCGGTGCCGTAAGGCAGGGTGAGCGGGGCAGCCGGTGGCGGGCCTGCATGGGGGGATTGGTGCGGTGTGGGCACGCCGCCGGCGTCCGGGGCTTTTGGGCGGGAGCTGCCACGGGGCAAGAGAACAGGCGGCCTTACGCTGGCCCGGCGAATCGGGCGGGTCTTGGGACCTAAACGTCGCGTCGCTATTTGGTTGGTGGTGGGGGTGTGACGTGAGGGGTCTCGTGTCGGCGGCAGATGGTGATGGTGTAGGTGACGTTGCCGGTGGGCACGGGGCCGGGAGCTCGTGTGCGGTGATTGGGTGCCTGTCTGCCGCGGGGCCTGACGCGGTGGGGTCTGCGGGGGATGAGCTGGGCCAGGGCCTCGGCTTGGATGAGGGTGATCAGCAGAGGCTGTCCTGCGGACGGCCGGTAGTGCAGGTGCCGGCGTATGGTGCGCAGGACCGCGGTGAAGGAGATGCGGTCGGGGTCCAGCATGTCGCCGGTTGCGGCGGGGTCCAGGCTGGCCTGGGCGACGTGGGCCCGCCGGGATTGCAGGTACTGATGAGTGATGAGCAGTCCGTAGATCTCCTGCATGACTCCGTCGGGGAGCTGGGAGCGCAGCAGAAGGCGGTGGTCGCGTTGGAGGACCTTGGCTTCGAACAGGCTGGTCTCGCTGTTCCAGCGTTGTGCGTAGACGGCGGCGACCTGCTCGGCCGGGGCCTGGTCAGGGTCCAGGAGGCTGGTGATCACGCGCAGGGGGCGGGTGCGGGAAGGCCCGTGTTCAGGGGTGGTGGTGATGTCGGCGTCCACCACCCGCACCGGGATGCCGTGCGGGTGGCCTGGGGGCATACGGCGGTTGCAGAAACGGGAGGCGGCCTGACGCTGGCTGGAGGCCCGGTCCGGCACACAGGACAGGAAACTGCCGTCCTCCAGTTCGCGCAGGTGGGGCAGCCAGTGGTGCGCGTGCGCGCGGACGACGAAGTCGGCGCCGCAGGTGCTGATCTGAGCGAGCACGTCATGGCCGTGGAACGCCCGGTCCATCAGCACGAGCTGCCCGACCGACAGCGTCGGGGTCGTGGCCAGGTCTTTGGCCAGGGTCACTTCGTTCCCGGCGTGGTCCGAACCGGGCGCCGAGGATGCCGCGGGTGCCGCAGGCGATCAGCAGGACGAGTTTGACCTGCGGGTAGCGTCCGGGTTTGTGACTGCCGCCCGGGGGCGGGCCGAACGCCTTGGTGTTGGCCGCCGTGGGCGCGACATCAAGGACGGTGCCGTCCAGGGACAGCATCAGCAGGCGTCGGCCGAAGGCGAACGCGCCGGGCGACTGCGGAGTGGTCAGTGATCCGCGCACCTGCTCGAACAGGACCTAAAGCGGCTCAGGGCCCAGCCGCGCGCGGGCTTTGGAGACAGCGGAGGTGCCTGCCACCCGCAGGGCGCCTGCGTGGACGGCCCCGCGCAGGCCATCGGTCAGCTTGCGAAGGATCTCCGCGTAGCTCTCGCTGAAGTGCAGGCACATCGCCAGCACGAAGTAGACCACCGCGCTGGCCGGCAGGCATGCGCACCAGCGTCTGTCCCGGCGGCCACAGGAACGGACGGCTTCCTCGACCGCCTGCGGGGAGATGAACTCATCCAGCGCCTCCAACCGGATCCCGGCAGCCGCTCGCGCCGACATGATCCGCTGCCCAACCCTGGAGTTCGCACCCGCTGCGGTGACGCGATGACAAGACATCGAGGCTCCACAGGTCAAATCTCTCACTGCTATCCGACATGCCAGAGGCCTCGATGGCCGTCAACCTCCATACCCCCACACGCGCCCCAACTACACCGCAAAGACGCGACGTTAGGTCCACAGACTGCCCGATGCGCCGAAAGCTTACGGGGCCATGATCACTCGCCCCAAAGCAGCTCCAGCCCAAAGCCGCTCCACCGACCTTGCGGAGCTACTTCACGCCCCTTCTCTTTACTCCTCGATAAGAGTTGAGAAGAGTTCCACTATTCGACCGCTATCTGCTGCAGAACTATTACCCGAAGACCAAGATCCAGGACTTTCCGCGAATCGCTGAGATTCTTCCTCTTCTGCCTCGTGCTCATCCGCCGACTGCCTCCAATTCTCAAGCATTCTCGACACGGGAGCATCAAATTTCTCCGCGATGCTTTCCACAAAATCTGCCGCGTTCCTCGATTCCTGATAATCCCGTTCGGACCTCCAATGCTCATACTCGCCATCCGCAAAACTCATGAAAGCTGCGTACGCGGCATCCCGCATCTCATCGCTGAGTCCTTGTGGATCAAACACATCGAAGAAGAGCTCCACATCTGAGGGATCATAGAACTCTTCGAATGACCTCTTGAGGATTCCGTTCACGAGGTCCTCAGCCCCGAACGGGTAAACCTGTACGTCTACAGCCAAAGTCACGTAGGCTTCGACGGTTCCCGAAGGAAGTCCAGTTTCGGCAGATGTCTGATTCGATACTTCTGATCGCCACCAGGAGATGTCGTCCGCTCTACCGTGGGCCGAGATGAAGTGCATTACAGTGGATAGCATCTCAGGACGCGGATCTGGGGCAGTAACTCTGTAACCATTCCGCTTCTTACGCACTTCCGATTTCCAGCTAGCCACCCGCATGTCATACAATCGACGAATTTTGCCAATAAAATCGGCAGCATTCTCTAGAAGAGCCTCTCGCAAACCTTCGTTAACGACGTCCACTGGGGCTTTCATGTTGTCATGAATCTCGCGGAGAAACCGCTTATACTCCAGCTTTTCCCGCGCCTCGTACGCTCGCTGGTCGCTTTTGGACTTGCGATACTTATCGAGCCCGGAGTAACGAAGTAGCATCAAGGCTTGTCGAATATCCTGCACATCGGCCAGAGCGGCATCCGCCATGGCAGGCGAGCCGTTGATTTTGTGAAGCAAAAAGTCACGGCATGACGGATTAGCTAGCGCCACCCTTTGATTTGATCCATCGGATATCGTCAGCCAAGTCCCCTCCAAGACCTTGAGTGCTTGGACATACGTGTGTGCTTCCTGCGCCTGCACGCACTTCCGCAAGTTAGTCTCATCTATTCCCCTGGGGGGATGAGTGACCAAGATGGACAAAATTCTGCGACCAACCAGCGAGAGGTGATTGTACGAGCTTGCCCAAAGTTCTGACGGGTCATCCAGGCTCGCATTCAATTCAGAGAGAAGCGAGGCCACACTATGCGATTGATAGCGTAGGGTCTGTTCCAGAATACGGGGACTGTAGTTGTTGTGCCTGATCACGTTCAGATAGGAGCGATCTGCGACCAAGGCTCGCCTGTCTGCCAGTGGCAGGTCAGAAAAATAGAGATGATTGTAGAAAATCAAAGCCTTAGTGTAATCAGAGTAATCTTCCACCCTTACCTCAGACGGCACTAGCGATGCACGTGCTCTGCGAATTCTGTCACTACGTTCTTGAGCATGCCGAAGAATCTGCTCACGCGTCGTCAATATGAAGCGCTTCGTTCCTCGTGTGGCTCTGCGCACCTTTTCAGCGAACTGAGCAATACGGTGATCTTCATTTTTGCCTGTGGTTTCAGCCAGATCGGTTTGGCCGAGAAAGTCGTCGTAGTAAAAAATCTGAGGCTGTTGAGGGTTCCAGAGCTCAAACCCCTCCTTTACGTCTTCGCTGATTTGAACTACTTGCCACCCCTCTCTCCAGTGAGCTAGGAGGACCATCTCAGCCAGGATACTTTTCCCTACTCCCGGGGGTCCGGTAACCACACACAGGTTATGTTCCTCTAGAACCTGAGTCGTGCGAGCGAAGTGATCTGTCAAAACATAGAATTTAGCTCGGCTCTCAATGCTTTCTAGCAGTTCCTCTGTTCGGTTCCACAGTCCACTGTGGATGATTCGAGAAAGGACCGCAGCAGATGAGGTCCACAGTTTGAAGTGCCTAAGCTCAACTGCTGGATGTCGCAGCAGAAGAGCGTTAAGGTCCTCTCGGCCGAGGATGTCACCAGTAGCAACCGGAAGGTGTTGTTGTAATATTCCAGCTAGTTCCTCTTTCAGTTCGACAGTCATCGAGGCACTAGTCACGAGGATGTAGCGACCCACTCCCCTCGCATCCTTCCACTTTTTTACCTCCTTTTCCACGGAGCGGCGCAGGGCACTACGCCCACCACGTAGATAGTGCTTGCACTGGATAACTACATCCCTGCCGGCCAATGCACACCGTAGATCGACCCCCTTATCGCGTCCAGGGCCAAAGGACTCCACGTGCACGTTAAGTTCTGCGTTGAGGGCATCGGCTGTGAGTGCTTCGAAATCGACCGGCGACAGGGTACTGAAGTCATATTCAGGCAATTCTTGCCCCTCCCAGCGCTAACTTCACATATCTCAAACGATGAAACACGCTCTTTCAAAAGCTCGTCAGGGCATGAATCCAGCGAATTGGTCGAGGTGGAACGCGAAGCCCGGAGCCGTCGGAGTCCAGCCCTCCCAGAGAGCAAGCTGAATGGCCTGGGCAACGACGGATGACAGCACAAGCGCGGCCTCGCGACCAATCCAGTTATTCGGATGTGGCTGGTCGGTGGTGACCACGAGCGTCATGGCCTGGATGTCCGCATGCTCGACGGCGAACGTGCACGGCGACCAGGCCAGCGCCCCTGGAAGTACGTCGGCCTGCCTCGCAGCCGCCAGCGGTACGCAGTGCCGTCGACAACGATCCGTCGTGATCCCTTGCGGACCAGTGCCACGACTCCCCCCCTTCATCAGCGAAGATGCTAGCGAGTCCGCGCCGCCATCCGTCTCAGTTTCCGTCTCATTCAGCGTCGTTCACGGCCGTTCAGTCGAGACCGGAGCCGGTAGCCGCTCAGGCGACCGGCCGCCCATGAACGCAGGTGAACGGCCCCGTCCGAGGCCCCCAGGACCACCACCACAGTTGGAAAGCGTGTTGGGGGCAACCCCTCACGAGTTCGAATCTCGTATCCTCCGCACCCGCCCAGCAGGGCAGACGAGGGCCCCGACCGATCATGGTCGGGGCCCTCGTCGTTGATCCGTCTCAGTTTCTTCGAGGCGCGGAGCCTTGGCGATCTCGGCCACGTTGGTGGGAACGTGCCCGCGTCGCACAACCTCACCAAGAGCCACCCGGATCGTTCGATGAACGTGGCGGGCGGTGCCGGCCGAACTCCCGGCCCCCTGCAGCTTCCGGTAGAAGCGCTCCAGGTGCTCGGGCTCCAGCCGATCGAGTTTGTGGGCAACCAGGCCGGGGACGAGGTGAACCCGGACATCGACCTCGTACCCGTCGTACGTGTACTCGGAGACGTACGGCTTGGCGATGTTCTCGACCCAGTGCTCAAGCCGGCTCTGCAGGGTCCAGCTCTGCCCAGGCTTCCTGAGCTTCTTTTCATCCCGCGCGCGCTCCATCTCGCGAACGGCCTTGGTCACCTCGGCCTTGGTCCTGCGCTCGACGTGGCGCCGGTCGGGCCTGCCGTCATCACGAACGCCGACCGTCACCCGACCGTGCCATCTCTCGCCCCAAAGCAGCTCCAGCCCAAAGCCGCTCCGCCGACCGCGTGTAGCCGCTAGGTTGCGTTCGTGACATCAACATCGAACCCACTCTGGCAACGCTATGAGCTGTCCGTCCACGAGATGCTGAAGGCGCTGGACCCTGGTGCCACAGTCGTCCACAACGAACACGTCAATGGGCGCCTGAGCGGGGCGAAGCGGCAAATTGACGTTCTGGCGACAGGGAAGGTGGTGGGGCTGGAGATCAAAGTTGCCGTGGAGTGCAAGCGTCTTCGGCGGCCAGCCAACATCGAGGTTGTCGACCAGTTCATAGGCAAGGTCTTGGACATCGGAGCCGATCGAGGCGTCCTCTACTCGTACTCAGGATTTTCGGACAATGCGGTTTCTAGGGCCAAGGGGTCTTCCAACCCAAGCATCGTGGTGATTGCGCTTAATTTTTCTCAGCCTCTCGCCCACTACCGCACGGCGCCGGGGTTCCCCGCTGATCTGCTAGTCCAGGAAGAAGCGCCTCAGTGGGTGGAGGAGATGGGCGAGGACGCTTTCCGTCGTTTCCTCAAAGTCGGAGAGTGGTCCAAGTTCTGGTCTTAACAAAAATCAACATAGCGGCTGACACCAACGAGCACAGACAATGGCGGCCAACGCTGCAGCTTGACGGAGAGCATGCCGAGCTCGCAAGTTGCTTGAGCAATACCGACAGCGGCACGTGATCACCTTGATAAGGTTGCCGATTAACATGCCATCACTTAGAGTCGATGGGCGATTTTTTCATCCCGGAGCATTTTAAGGACCTCCTGAAGCTCTTGCTTGCGCAAGATAGAGCAATCTGGACTATTGATCTCCGCTTCGACCGTCGCGATAGCCTTAGCGTTCTGGTTGCGAATTTCACGCTGTTCCAGCTTCGCGAATATCCAGCTCATGACGATGGTAAAGGCGATGGCCACGACCGGAGCAAGATACAGAAACAGTTTTCCCCAGATGCTCTCTGGCCCCAGATTATCAGCGAATGCAGCCAGACCGATACCTGTCCCGGCACCGCCAAACGATGCGTTCATCTGGTCGGCGTTGAAGACTCTGCGAGGTTGGGACGCCAGCACTGCGGCCCCATTGCTGCCTGTACCTGCGGTTTGACTCGACACAGGATCAATTACCCCCGGAAGTCCGCTCGAAGCCGTTCCAGGTACTCCGCAGCTTCATTCGGGTTGGAAAGGTCCAGGGTCACTTCTTGCCCATTGACCCTCATCCGCGCACGCTCGGGACGCCTTGATCTAAGCCAAGCTACGAGCAAGCGCACAAAAGTCGAGACAAAACCGCTGAGCCCGGCGACTGCGGCGACACTCACGAATTCCATTTCCCCCCTCGCAACTGTGGGAGTCAGCCCGACTAGACTTGTTGAACAAGACAAGAACGATCACTCGCCACTATGCCCGGCAACCATCTTCCCACCCCAGAGGTCAAGCTGACCACCGTTCAGCAGTTGTTCCGCTAACATCCAAGACTGACATCAACAACCTCGGACGGCGGCGACACACAGCATCCACGTGTGGCACCAGTGCACGCGGCGGGCCCCGACCAGGCTGAGGAGAGATCGAACTCCAAAGTGAGCTGCCCCGGCTCGACCGGGCTGACTCGCCAGGTCGTGCCCGATGCGTGCCCGATCGGGCGGTGAACCACGGTCAATCAGGGTTCTTGAGGAACCGTGGCGCGCCACGGCAGGTAGCCTATTCCAGCAGGTCAGAGCAGATTTGATGCCCGCCAGCACCGGTGATTCCCAAGCTCAGAGCGCGGGTTCGATTCCCGTCACCCGCTCCGCGACGAAGGCCCAGGTCAGCGACCTCCGCCTTGTTCGTCAGCCGATTCGCCGACGGGCTACGGCGCCGCGTGCGCCACGTCGACCGCCTCCGCGTGGCCCGGGAGGGTCACCGTGACGGTCAGGCCGCCGCCCTCGCGGGGGCGGGCCGTGACCTCGCCGCCGTGGGCGCGGGCGATGGAGCGGACGATGGACAGGCCGAGGCCCGCGCCCTTGGCGGTGACCAGGCGGTCGGTGCCGAGGCGGCGGAAGGGCTCGAAGAGGGCGGGGAGCTCGTACGGGGGGACGGACGGGCCGGTGTTGTCCACCTCGACCTCGATCCAGCCGTCGTCGCGGGCGCGGCAGGCGACCCGTACCCGGCCGCCGCCGTCGGGGGTGTTGTGGCGGATGCCGTTCTCGACGAGGTTGTGCACCAGCCGCTCCAGCAGCAGCGCGTCGCCGGTGGTGGGGGCCGGAGCGGTCTCCTGCGTCACCGTGACCCCGGCCGCCTCCGCCTCCCGCGCGGTCTGTCCGGCGACATGGTCCACGACGTCGGAGAGATCGACCGGCGCCCGCTCGGTGATCTCGTTCTCCGAGCTCGCGAGCAGCAACAGCCCGGTGATCAGCCGCTCGTGGCGGGCGTTGATCTCAAGAAGGTTCTCGCCGAGCTGTTTGACGTCCTCGGAGGCGGTTCTGCGGTGCATGGCCACCTCGACCAGGGCCCGCCCCAGGGTCAGCGGAGTGCGCAGCTCGTGGGAGGCGTTGGCGACGAAGCGGCGCTGGCCGTCGAAGGACCGGTCGAGCCGTTCGACCATCGTGTCGAAGGTGTCGGCGAGGTCCTTGACCTCGTCGTCGGGGCCGCGCAGGGCGATCCGCTCATGCAGGCCCCGGTCGGCGGCGGGGGCGCTCGCGATACGGCGGGCGGTGTCGGTGACCCGGTGCAGCGGGGCCAGCACCCGGCCGGCGGCCAGCCAGCCGAAGCCGGCCGCCACGCCGCCGACGACCAGGAGGGCGAGCCCGCCCTGGGTGATGAGCGAGGTGGTGGCGGCGGCGTTCAGCCGGTCGCGTTCGTCCTGCACCCATTTCTGCGCCGAGGCGTCGGTGAGGACACGGCCGTCGCCGGTGATCACCTGGTTCTTGGGCAGGCCGGCGGCGGGGTCGTCGGTCTTCACGTTGCGGGCGTAGATCTTCAGCCCGCCGCCGGCGAGTTGCTGGTTGAACAGCGCGTACGTGACACCGAGCAGCACCACGCCGGCGGCGAGGAACAGCCCTCCGTAGATCAGGGTGAGCCGGGCCCGCAGGCTGATCCGGCGCGGCGGGAATTTCAGGCGGCGCGTCATACGATCCGGTACCCCACGCCCGTGACGGTCTCGACGACTTGCGGCTCGCCGAGCTTGCGGCGCAGCTTCAGCACGGCCAGCCGGACCGCCCCGGTGAACGGGTCGGCGTGCTCGTCCCAGGCCTTCTCCAGCAGCTGTTCGGCGGAGACCGCGCTTCCGTCGGCCCGCAGCAGCTCGGTCAGCACGGCGAACTCCTTCTTCGACAGCGGTATGTAGCGCCCGTCCCGGAACACCTCACGGCGGGCCGGATCCAGGGTGATACCGGCCCGGCGCAGCACCGGCGGCGCGGCCGGGCGGCTGCGGCGGCCCAGCGCCTGGACGCGGGCGGCGAGTTCGGCGAAGGCGAAGGGCTTGGTGAGGTAGTCGTCGGCGCCGAGGGTGAGCCCGGCGACGCGGTCGGCGACTTCGGCGGCGGCGGTGAGCATCAGCACCCGCGCCGTCGTCCCGGCCCTGGTTCCGGCCCCGGCCCCGGCCCCCGCCTCAGCTCCGGTTCCGGATCCGGTTCCGGCCCCGGCCAGCTCGCGGCAGAGGTCGTCGCCGTGCACACCGGGCAGGTCCCGGTCCAGGACGACCACGTCGTAGTCGTTGACGGTCAGCCGCTCCAGCGCCGCCGCGCCGTCGTACGCGACATCGACCGCGTGCGGCTCGTCGCGCAGCCACTCCGTGATCGCGTCGGCGAGCAAGGGTTCGTCCTCGACCACCAGTACCCGCATCGGTCTCCCCTCCCCGTCCGGCCCTCCCCGGCCCGGCGAGGCCATGGTGCCCGGCGCGGCGTTTCCGCGCCGTTAAGAGGCGACGGAAACGTGGGGGAAACGCGGTCTGCTCTTGCATCCCTTCTCGTACGGACCGATCGAGCAGAAGGAGACGACGCCATGAGCAGGCGGATCCTCGGCATGGCAGCGGCCGTGCCACTGGCGCTGGCCCTCGCCCTGTCCCTGACCGGATGTGGCTCCGACGGCGGCGGCGACGGCAAGGTGGCCTAGGCGAACGGCGCGAAGAAGGACGGCGGCGGCAGCGCGGGCCCGAGCATGGATCCACAGGAGATGGGGGTCAAGTTCGCGCAGTGCATGCGCGAGCACGGCATCGACATGGAGGACCCGGAGCCCGGACAGGGGATCAGGCTCGCCATCCCGCCCGGCACCCCAAGGGGACGGTGGAGAAGGCCCAGGAGGCCTGCCGCGAGTACGACCCGGTGCAGAACGGGGGCGGACGCAAGCCGGACGCGAAGGCGCAGGAGAACATGCGCAAGTACGCCAAGTGCATGCGTGAGGAGGGCGTGGAGAACTTCCCGGACCCGGTGACGGAGGGCGGACTCCGGGTCGAGGGGTCGATCATGGACGATCCCGACTTCTCCAAGGCGGAGAAGGCGTGCAACAAGTTCATCGGCGGTGGCGGCACGCTCCACAAGGAAAAGGGCTGATGGGGGAGGCGACCGTGGACAGCGCGCAGGACCGGGAGCCGGCGCGTGAGCGAGAGCGGACACCCGAGCGGGAGTCTGAGCAGGCGCCTGAGCGGGAGTCGGAGCAGGCGACTGAGCGGGAGTCGGAGCAGGCGACTGAGCGGGAGTCGGAGCAGCCGTCGCAGCGGGCATCGGAGCAGGCGCCGGAGTCGGCATCGGAGCAGGCGCCGGATCCGGTAACTGCCCTCAGCCCCCGGCGCCGTAAGGCCAGGGGCCGTGGCAGGAAGGTGGTCGCCTTCGCCGTCCTCGTCCTGCTGGCGGGCGGCGGCGTCACCGCCGCGAAGCTGGGCCTGGGCGACCGCGGCTCGGGCGACAAGGCGGCGAGCGAACTGCCGCCGAGCACCGCCGAGGTGACCCGCCGGACGCTCAAGGACACCCAGAGCGTCGACGGACAGCTCGGTTTCGGCCCGACGACCACCCTGGCCGCCCGGCGGCCCGGCACGGTCACCGAGGCGCCCGAGGCGGGGGACCGGATCACCCGCGGCAAGGCGCTGTACGAGGTGGACGGGCGCCCGGTGACGCTGATGTACGGCTCGACGCCCGCGTACCGCGCCCTGAAGAAGGGCGCCGAGGGCGCGGACGTACGCCAGCTGGAGAAGAACCTCAGCGCGCTCGGCTACACGGGCTTCACGGTCGACGACGAGTACACCGACACCACGGCCGACGCGGTGCGCGCGTGGCAGGAGGACCTGGGGCTCGCGGAGACCGGGGCCGTGGAGCTGGGCAGTGTGGCGTTCGCGCCCGACGCGGTCCGGGTGGACAGCGTGGCGGCCCGCAAGGGCGACACGGTCGGCCCCGGCGGCAAGGTGCTGTCGTACACCGGCACCGAGCAGGCCGTCACGGTGGAGCTCGACCCCGCCGACCAGCGGCTGGCCAAGAAGGGCAGGGAGGTCGAACTCGAGCTGCCGGACGACCGGACCGTCAAGGGCACCGTCCAGGACGTCGCCACGGTGATCGAGCCGGGCAACGGGCAGGGGGAGGAGGCGAAGACGAAGGTCGAGGTGGTCGTCGGGTTCAAGGACGAGACGGGCCGGAAGGCCGCCGACGCCTACGCACTGGCCGCGGTGCACGTCGACTTCACCTCCGAGACCCGTAAGGGCGTGCTCACTGTGCCGGTCGGCGCGCTGCTGGCGCTCGCCGAGGGAGGCTTCGGCGTGGAGGTCGTCCACGGTTCGACCTCGGAGTATGTGCCGGTCACCACCGGTCTGTTCGCCGACGGCCGGGTGGAGATCTCGGGCAGGGGCCTCGCCGAGGGCACGAAGGTGGGGGTGCCCAAGTGATCCGTCTGACGGATGTGACCAAGACCTATCCGGGCGGGGTCACCGCGCTGGGCGGCGTCAACCTGGACATCGCGCCGGGCGAACTCGTCGGCATCGTCGGCCCGTCCGGCTCCGGCAAGTCGACGATGCTGCACATCCTCGGCACCCTGGACCGGCCCACGACGGGCGGTGTGCGCATCGACGGCTACGACATCAGCACGCTCTCCGACACCAAGCTCTCCGCGCTGCGGGCCAGCCGCATCGGCTTCGTCTTCCAGCACTTCCACCTCGCCACCGGCACCTCGGCGCTGGACAACGTCGCCGACGGGCTCCTGTACTCCGGGCTGCCGGTGGGTGAGCGGCGCAGGCGCGCCGCGCTGATGCTGAACCGGGTCGGGCTCGGCCACCGGGTGCACCACGAGCCGCACGAGCTGTCCGGCGGCGAGCGCCAGCGCGTCGCCATCGCCCGCGCGGTCGCGGGCGACCCCGCGCTGCTGCTGGCCGACGAGCCGACCGGCGCGCTCGACTCGGTCTCCGGCGCCGAGGTGATGCGGCTGCTGCGGGAGCTGCACGCCGGGGGGACGACCGTCGTGATCATCACGCACGACTGGGAGATTGCAGGCGGTCTGCCCCGGCAGGTGCGGATGCGCGACGGGCGGGTGGTGGCGGACTGATGGCCACAGACACACACCCTGGGCGTACGGAGCCAACGGAGCCAACGGAGCCGACGGAGCCAACGGAGCCAACGGAGCCGACGGAGCCAACGGAGCCAACGGAGCCAACGGAGCCCACGGAGCCCACGGAGCCCACGGACCGCCGTGGGCGTGGGCGTACGGACCGGGCCGGGCGTACGGATCGGCGCGCCGATGCGCTCCGCCCCGCCCGGCTGCGCCCCCGCGACGTGGTCAAGGTCGGCGCGGTGGGCCTGCGCACCCGCCCGCTGCGGGCCTTCCTCTCCGCGCTGGGCATCGCCATCGGCATTGCGGCGATGGTCGCGGTGGTCGGCATCTCGTCGTCCTCCCGCGCCGATCTCGACCGCAGCCTCGCCGCGCTGGGCACCAACCTGCTGACCGTCTCGCCCGGTTCGACGATGTCGGGCGGCCAGGCCCGGCTGCCGGAGACCGCGGAGGAGATGGTGTCGCGGATCGGCCCGGTGTACTCGGTGTCGGCCGTCGGCAAGCTCTCCGACGCCAAGGTCTACCGTACGGACAAGATTCCGGAGGCGGAGACCAACGGCCTCGCCGCCTACGCCGCCCGTACCGAACTGCGCGCCACCCTCGGCGCCAAGCTCCGCTCCGGCAGCTGGCTCAACGGCGCGACCCGCACCTATCCGACGACCGTGCTCGGCGCCACCGCCGCGGAACGGCTCGGGATCGGGCAGGTCGGCCCGGACACCCAGGTTCTGATCGGCGGTCGGTGGTTCACCGTCGTCGGCGTCCTCGAACCCGCCCCGCTCGCCCCCGAGCTGGACACAGCGGCCCTCGTCGGCTGGCGTGCGGCCGAGACCGAGCTGTACTTCGACGGGCGCCCCACCACGATCTACACCCGCTCGCAGGACTCCGCGGTCGAGTCGGTGGCCTCCGTCCTGGGCGCCACCGCCAACCCCGAGGCGCCCGGCGAGGTCGAGGTCTCCCGGCCCTCCGACGCCCTGGCCGCCCAGCAGGCGGCGGGCGAGGCATTCACGGGGCTGCTCCTCGGCCTTGGCGCGGTGGCGCTGCTCGTCGGCGGTGTCGGGGTGGCCAACACGATGGTGATCTCCGTACTGGAGCGCCGGGCGGAGATCGGGCTGCGCCGCTCCCTGGGCGCGACCCGGGGCCAGATCCGCACCCAGTTCGTCGCGGAGTCCCAGCTCCTGTCCGCCCTGGGCGGGGCGGGCGGCGCGCTGTTGGGCGCCACGGTGACGGCGGGCTATGCGCTGTCGCAGGGCTGGCCCGTCGTGATCCCGCCGTGGGCGCTGCTCGGCGGCCTGGCCGCGACCCTCGCCATCGGCGGCCTGGCCGGCCTGTACCCGGCGCTCCGCGCCTCCCGGCTCTCCCCGACGGAGGCCCTGGCCATGCCGTGAACGGGCCCAGCCGCCTGCCCACCCCCGTGGGCGGGCGGCTCGCCGCCTTGTCAGTCCGGCATGGTTGGATGGCAGGACCGGACAAGGTGGGGCAAGGAGGGGGAGTTGAACCTGTCACGGCGCTCGTGCGCGCTGATCGCGGCGCTGGTCCTGAGCCTGCTCACCCTGGTGTACCTGGGCACCCGCGGCTCGCGGGAGGCGGCCGGCGAAGCCGCCACATGGCCCGCCGACGACCCCTGCGTGAAGGACGCGCCCCACCCCGGGGTCTGGGACGAAAAGGAGCCGCGGCTGCTCACGCTCAGCTACGGATACTCCTCGAAATCCGCGATGGGCGGCGAGAAGCACTTCACCATCGGGGCGAGCATCAACGTGGGCCGCCGCCCGCTCGTCCTCCACCCGCCTCTCGCGCGCGGCGGGGTGTCGGTCCGCTTCTGCGCCCCGTACGGGAAGGGCGTGATGGCGGAGGCCAAGGGGCTGTCGCCGAAGTCCGTCGAGACCCTCGCCGCCAAGGACGGGGCGATACGCGTCACCCGCGAGAAGCCGCTGCGCTTCATGGTCGACCTGCCGCGCTCGGCGCTGCGGCACGGTTACTCGATGTCCGACCTCATGAACTCCACCCCGCCCCGCAGCAACGACGCGGCCGACTATCCGGTCCTCGTGCTCACCGTCTCCGACCCCGGTCTGGACGCCCCGCTGGTGGCGGTCTCCTTCAAACCGGACTCCACCCCCACTGCCCAGGCACTCGGTGTGCTGCCGCGCTCCTGAGCCCACGCCGTCAGCAGCCGCAGCGCGGTCTCGGACGGGGAGCCCTCCTCCACGGTGTGGGCGATCAGCGCCTGGTCGGGGTCGTCGGGCAGACGCAGGGTCTCGAAGCCGAGGTCCAGTTCGCCGACCACGGGGTGGCGGTAGACATACCGCCCATGGGTCTTGTCCTTGAGCTGGTGCTCCGCCCAGGCCTCGCGGAACTCCGGGCTCGCGGCGGAGAGTTCGTCGAGGAGCGCCGCCGTCCCCGGGTCGTCGGGGTGGCGGGCGGCGTCGAGGCGGAGATAGGCGGCCACATCGGCGGCCTTGCCGCGCCAGTCCGCGTACAGACCGCGCATCCCCTCGTCCAGGAAGACCAGCCGGGCCAGGTTGCGCTGCCCGGGCGGCAGGGCGCCGAAGTCGGTGATCAGGGCGGCGGCGAGCTGGTTCCAGGCCAGGACGTCGGTGTTCCGGCCGACGATGTACGCGGGGACGTCGGCCACCGAGTCCAGCAGCCGCCGCAGCCCCGGCCGTACGCGCTGCGGCCGGTCCGCGCCGTCGCCCCGGTCCGTCTCCGACCAGGGGCGTGCCAGCCGGTAGAAGTGCTCGCGCTCCACGGCGTCCAGCCGCAGCGCCCGGGCCACGGCGTCCAGGACCGCCTCGGAGAAGTGCAGGGTACGGCCCTGCTCCAGCCGGACGTAGTGGTCGACGCTCACCCCGGCCAGCTGCGCCAGCTCCTCCCTGCGCAGGCCGGGGACCCGCCTGCGGCCCCCGTAGCCCGGCAGGCCCAGCTCCTCGGGGCGCAGCCGGGCCCGCCGGGACCGGAGGAATTCGCCAAGTTCCGCTCGTCTGTCCAGTGCCATGCGGCAAGTATCCCCGGCCCGCGTGGCGCTCAGCCTGGTCATGCCGTGCCCAGGCACCGGCTGCCACTGGGTACGCCGCCGCGAGGCGGCGAGAGTTGGTCTCGCCGGAACGGTTCCGGCACACCGGGAGCCCCGTACGGCACCCGGTCACCCTTCTCGTGCAGGAGACACCCACACATGAGCGCGACCACCGCAGGCAGCCTCCCCACCCTCCCTCTCGGCACCACCGGCATGGACATCACCCGGGTCGGCTTCGGCTCCTGGGCGGTGTCCGGGGCCAACTGGCGCTTCAGCTGGGGAGCCACCGACGACGCCGAGTCGATCGCCGCGATCCGCCACGCGGTCGCCTCCGGCGTCAACTGGATCGACACCGCCGCCGTCTACGGGCTCGGCCACTCCGAGGAACTGGTCGGCAAGGCCGTGGCCGATCTGCCCGAGGGCGAGCGCCCGTATCTGTTCACCAAGGCCGGGCTGGTCTGGGACCCGGCCGATCCGCAGGCCGCGCCCCGCCGGATCATGAAGCCCGCCAGTGTGCGGCGCGAGATCGAGGACTCGCTGCGGCGGCTGGGCGTCGACCACATCGACCTGTACCAGGTGCACTACCCGGACACCGGCGAATCCTTGGAGTACGCCGGTGGCGGCTTTGGCGCGGTGTCTCCGAACGCCACCCCGCTGGAGGAGTACTGGCAGGTCATGGCCGATCTGAAGGCCGAGGGCAAGGTCCGGGCGATCGGCCTGTCCAACCACTCGGCCGAGCAGTTGGCGGCCGCCGAGCGGATCGCCCACGTCGATGTCATCCAGCCGCCGTTCTCGGCGATCAACCGCTCGGCCGCCGCCGAGATCGCCTGGGCCCACGCCCATGACACCGGCGTGATCGTGTACTCCCCGCTCCAGTCCGGGCTGCTGACCGGCGCCTTCACCGCCCAGCGCGCGGCGGGCCTGTCCGCCGACGACTGGCGCTCGGCCCACGCCGACTTCACCACGGGCCTGGCCGCCAATCTCCAGCTGGCCGATGCGCTGCGGCCCGTCGCCGAGCGGCACGGGGCCTCCGTCGCCGAGGTGGCCATCGCGTGGGCGCTGGCCTGGCCCGGCATCACCGGGGCCATCGTGGGCGCCCGCAAGTCCGGCCAGGTCGACGGCTGGATCGGGGCGGGCGGCGTGGAGCTGACGCAGGCAGATCTGGACGAGATCGCCTCCGCCATCACCGCGTCCGGCGCCGGTACCGGCCCGGCCCGGCCGTGACCCGGGGGGAGAAGGACCCGGGCGGGTCCCTGGTCGTCGTCGCCGAGTACGTGGCCCTGCCGGGGCGGGAGGACCGGCTCCGCACCGCCCTGGAGGCGCTGATCGAACCGGCGCTGGAAGAGCCCGGCTGTCTCGCCTACCGGCCCTACACCGACCCCAACAACCACGGCCACATGGTGGTGGTGGCGGAGTGGGCGGGCCCGGAAGCCCTCGCCCGGCACTCCACCACCCCGCAGGTCCGCCATGCGCGGCAGGTACTGGACCTGGTGCTCGCCGAGCCGATGGCCGTACGGAAGCTGACGGCCGCGCGGCCGCCGGGGTGACCCCGGCGGGACGCGCGGGGATGCTTCAGGACTTGGCGTCCGCCGGCTCGGCGTCCTCGGACGCGGCCTTCTCGGGCTTCGCGTCCTCGGGCTTCGCGTCCTCGAAGTAGGTGTCCAGGACCGCGTCGAGTTCCGCCGTCCACTCCTTCAGGGACTTCCGGGACGGCGCCTGGACATCGGCCGAGTACCAGCGGCGGGCGGTCGTGTAGACCGTGACGGAGAACCGGCGCCCGAACCGCGGGGTGTCGATCTCGACCGCGCCGATCTCGCTCCAGTAGAACTCGGCCGTCTCGCCGTCCAGCAGAAGGGTGACACCGCGACGGCCGGCGCTGATCGAGCCGCGGTGGTCGGAGGCCTCGAAGACGGGGCCGTCGGTCCCGTCTTCCTCCCCCTCCTCCTCGGCCTCCGCCTCGGCGGTGTCCTTGTCGGCGGTGTCCGCTTCGGCCGCGTCCGCGGGCTCGGCCCGCTCGTCCTCGACGGCATCGGCGGCTTCTTCCGCGACCGCGGCCTCCTCGGGGACGGGATCTTCGCGCGAGGGCTCGGCTGCCTCCTTGGGCTCGTCAGGGCGCGGGGCCGTGATACCCGGGATGTACGCCGGATCGAACCCGGCGGCGGGCACGGGCGGGGTGCTCGGTCCTATGCGCTGCTCCACGGCGGGCAGTATGGCCGATAAACCTGTGCCGGGAACAGCCTCACAGGCCGCGCCCGGACAACGAAACGGACAACATGACGCGGAAAGCCGCGGTGAGGGAGCGGGGATGAAGCTGCGCTGTGCGGTGCTCGACGACTTCCAGGGGGTCGCCATGACCAGTGCCGACTGGACGCCCGTCCTGGACCGGGTGGAGGTGGTGAGCTTCCCCGAGCACTTCGGCACTGAGGACGGACTCGCCGCGGCTTTGGCCGACTTCGACCTCGTCGTCACGTTGCGCGAGCGCGTGGCCTTCCCCGCCTCGCTGTTCGACCGGCTGCCCAAGCTGAAGCTGCTGATCGCCTCCGGGATGCGGAACTCGGTGATCGACTACGCCGCGGCCGAGCGCCACGGCGTGACGGTCTGCGGCACCGCCAGCTCCCAGGCGCCGCCGGTCGAGCTGACCTGGGCGCTGATCCTCGGCCTGGCCCGGGGTCTGGTCGCCGAGAACACGGCGCTGCGTACGGGCGGGCCCTGGCAGAGCACGGTCGGCGCGGATCTGCACGGCCGCCGGCTGGGGCTGCTGGGCCTGGGCAAGATCGGCAGCCGGGTGGCGGGGATCGCGTCGGCCTTCGGGATGGAGGTGACGGCCTGGAGCCAGAACCTGACGCGGCAGCGGGCCGAGGAGGTCGGGGTGGCGCTGGCCGGGTCGAAGGAGGAGCTGTTGGCCTCCAGCGATGTGGTCTCCGTCCACCTCGCGCTGAGCGACCGCACCCGTGGCCTGCTGGGGGCCGCCGAGTTGGCGCTGCTCAAGCCGACCGCGTACCTGATCAACACCTCCCGGGCCGCCATCGTCGACCAGGACGCGCTGATCGACGCCCTGCGGCGCGGTGCCTTCGCCGGGGCGGGGGTCGATGTGTTCGACGTCGAACCCCTTCCGGCGGACCATCCCATGCGCACGGTGCCCCGGCTGCTGGCCACCCCGCATCTGGGCTATGTCTCCCAGGACAACTACCGCAGGTACTACGGCGAGGCCGTCGAGGACATCCAGGCCTTCCTCGACGGCTCGCCCGTACGCGTCCTCGGCTGACGCCCGTCCGTCCGTAGGCTGAGTCCGTACGCCCGCCAGGTCAGTCCGTACGCCCGCCCGCACGCCGCCTCAGCAGCCCGTGGAGGCGCGGGCGGTGAGGCGGGGGCGCAGCCGCTCCGAGGGCGGCTGTTCCCCCGCCAGGATCCGCACGAGCATGGCGACCGCCCGGCGTCCCATCTCGTGTGTGGACGAGGACACGCTGGTCAGGGGGAGCGGGAGTTCGGCCGCGAGGGGGGTGTCGTTGTAGCCCATCACCGCCAGGTCCTCGCCGACGCGCAGACCGCGGTCCCGCGCCGCCCCCAGCACGCCGATCGCGGCGAAGTCGTTGACGGCGAAGACCGCGGTGAGCCCGGGGTCGGTGGCCAGCAGGCGGTCGGCGGCCGCTCGGCCCGCCGCGGTGTCGAAACCGCCGTGGGCGATCCGGTGGGGCGGCACCGTGACCCCTTCTTCGGCGCAGCGCTCGAGGAAGCCCGCGACGCGGTCCGCCCCGGTGCTCGCATGCGGTTCGCCCGCGATGATCGCGACGTCCCGGTGGCCGAGCCCCAGGAGGTGGTCCGCCGCCAGCCGGCCGCCGAGCCGGTCGTCGCAGGTGACCGAGGGGTGGTCCGCGGAGTGCCGGTTGACCAGGACGAAGGGGGTGCCGCGGGCGGCGACCTCGGCCAGGAAGTCGTCCCGCACCCGGGCGTCGCCGAAGATCAGGCCGTCGGTGCGGCGGGCGATGAGCATGTCGGTGCGCGCCCGGCGGGTCTCGGGCCGGTCGAGGGTGTTGACCGCGATGGTGGAGAGCCCCTTGGCGGTGGCCGCTTCCTCGATGCCCTCGTGGATCATGGCGAGGACCAGGTCGGACATGCGGGGCACGAGCACGCCGATCAGGTTGGAGCGGCGGGTGCGCAGCCCGGTGGCGTGCGGGTCGGGCCGGTAGCCCAGTTCGGCGGCGAGCCGGCGGACCCGGTCGGCGGTGACGGTGGACGCGGCCCGCGCTCCGGTGGCCGGGGGGCCGTTCAGGATGCGGGACACCGTGGAGACGTGGAGGCCCAGCTCCTTGGCTATGGACTGCAGGGTGACCGGCCGTGCACCGTCTGCCATCTCTGTCTTCTGCCTTCTCTCAGCCGCTGCTCTTGACGACGTTTCGAGCGCGTGCCCATCATAACCCAAACGATTGGGCCAAACGTTTGGGTTCTTTCCTTGCGTACCCAAACGTTTGGGCAACGATGGTCACGACGACAGCGACGAGAGGCGAGAACCGTGAACACTTCCCCCAACCCCGCCGCACCACCCCAAGAGCCCGGTGCGGACCGCCGGGTCAGCCCCGCCAGAGTCGCCGTCGTCCAGTGCGACGCACAGGTGGGAGTCGAGAACCGCCGCCGGAACGTCGAGCACGGCCTGGGCCTGGCGGCCCGCGCCGCCGACGGCGGGGCCACCCTCATCGTGCTGCCCGAACTGAGCGCCACGGGCTATACGTTCGCCACCCGGGCCGAGGCATACGACCACGCCGAGGAGGTTCCCTCGGGGGAGACCGTCCGCGCCTGGGAGGCCTTCGCCCGCGAGCGCGGTGTCCACCTCGTCGGCGGGCTGGTCGAACGGGACGGTGTGCGCCTGTACGACACCGCCGTACTGGTCGGCCCGGACGGATATGTGGGCCGCTACCGCAAGACCCATCTGTGGAACACGGAGAAGCTCTGGTTCGAACCGGGCGACCTCGGCTTCCCCGTGTTCGACACACCGATCGGCCGCATCGGCCTCCTCATCTGCTGGGACATCTGGTTCCCGGAGGTTCCGCGGCTGCTGGCGCAGCAGGGGGCGGACATCATCTGCAGCGTCAACAACTGGGTGTGGACTCCGCCGCCGATCTTCGACGAGTCCGGGCGGTGCATGGCCGCGTATCTGACCATGACGGCGGCGCATGTGAACAACGTCTTCATCGCCGCGGCCAACCGGATCGGCACCGACCGGGACGCGCGTTTCCTCGGGTGTTCGCTGATCGCCGGCACCAACGGGTGGCCCCTCGGCGAGGTCGCCGGGGCAGAGGAGGAACGCATCCTGACAGCCGACATCGACGTCGTCGCGGCCCGCAGCGCCCCCGTCTGGAACCAGCTCAACGACCTGATCCGCGATCGCCGCACCGACCTGTACGACCCGATGCTCGGCTACACGCTGAGCCCGGCCGCCCCGCGATGAGGTGCGTCCGTGGCAGGCGAGACACCCCCGGACCGCCGCGCGGGCGGCGCTCCCCTGTGGGCGGGCGCCGCGGCGACGGCCCTGGCCGGCGTACTGGTCGGCATAGGCCTGAAGGCGGTCGAGCCACGGCTGCCCGCGCTCATCCCCGCCTACTCCCGCTGGGCGCTCGACCGCTCCGAGCCCCAGTGGCTGCTGTGGTGGCTCCTCGGGGACACCACGGAGGCCACGCTGTACAAGTCGGCCCTCGGCGGACTCCTCATGGTCTGCGGTGCCGCGTACGCCCACGCCGGCGCGCGCAAGGGCCGCGCCCGCGGGTTTCCGCTCGCCTGCGCCACGGGGCTGTGGCCCTGGGTCGCGGTGAGCGCCGGGCTGGCCCTGGTGCTGTCCAATCTCGCCTGGGGCTGGACGCTCACCGCGTCGGACGCCTGGCAGCCGACGTTCGCCCCCTTCGTCTCCGTGCCGCCGGCCCTCGTGGTGCTGTACGGGCGCGGCTGGCGCGTGGCCGTCACGGGAGCCGTCCTGGGCGTGGTGCTGGTGACCCCGGCGGCGCTGCTCCTGGTCGACGAGGTGTGCGTCCCGCTGGGCCTGTCCCCGGTCGTGGGCAGCGTCACCGGCATGAGCCTGGGCGGGGCCGCGGCCTTCGCGCTGTGCCGCGCCCTCCCGTGGATGCCGGATCTGCCCGCGGCGCCCGCCGCTCCCGCCCCCGTCGAGGCTCCCGTTCAGGGGGCGGGATGGGTGGTGCGCAGGGTGCTCGCCGACTTCACGGAAGCCCACTTCTACGGCAATGAGTGGGCCGGTGCGGGCCTGCTGCTCGGCACCGTCGCGGCCTTCCTGCTCAACCCCGCCGCCGTCGCCTACGGCAGCGGCCTGCTCCCGCACATGATGGCGGCCCAGATCCTCGCGGCCGTGTGCGGCGTTGTTTTGTGGCGCCGTCGCTGGGCGAGCGCCGGCTGGTACCCCACCTTCGTACCGGTCGTCTCCGTCACCCCGGCCACCGTGCTCACCTACGGCGGGTCCCCCGCCTCGATCGCCGCCGGAGCGGCCCTCGGCGCGCTGGCCGCCCCTCCGCTCGCCGCCGAGCTGGCCCGCCGACTGCCCTCGTACATCCACCCCATGGTGGCCTACACGGCGACCATGGCGATCTGCACGGCGACGATCGTCCCGCTCCTCGGCCTGTTCCCCGGCTTCTGAACGACCCACTTCTGAACGACCGGTTTCTGAACGACCGACCGGCTTCAAACGACCCGGCGCGCGGCCGCACCCGGACTCCCGACAAGGACACCCCTTAAATGACCAGCCTCACCCCCGGCTCCGGGGCCCCCACCGGGGCCGTGACCCCGGGCTTCTTCACCGACCGGACGATCGACGACCTGGCCACGGATCTGCGGTCGGGGCGGACCACGGCGTCCGAACTCACCCGTCGCGCCCTGGAAGCCATCGCCGGGGCCAACCCCCGGGTGAACGCCTTCGCCCATGTGGACGCGGCAGGGGCGCTGGCGGCGGCGGACCAGGCCGACCGCGAGCTCGGCGAGGGGCTTGACCGCGGACCGCTGCACGGCCTGCCCACCGGGATCAAGGACATGATCGACGTGGCCGGCCTGCCCACCACCGCGGGCTCGGCCCACCTCGACGGCCGCGTCGCCCGCGCCGACGCCGCCTGCGTACGACGGCTGCGCCGGGCCGGCGCGGTGATCGTCGGCAAGACGACGACGCACGAGTTCGCGTACGGGCCCACGGGGGACCGCTCCGTCCACGGCCCGACGCGCAACCCCCGGGATCTCACGAGGATGTCCGGGGGTTCGAGCGGCGGAAGCGCCGCCGCCGTCGCCGCGGGGATGGTGGCCTTCGCGCTCGGCACGGACACCGGGGGGTCCGTCCGCATCCCCTCCGCCCTCTGCGGCGTCGTCGGCTTCAAACCCGCCTATGGGGTGATACCGACGGAGGGCGTGCTGCCGCTCTCCCGGACCCTCGACCACGTCGGCGTCCACGCCCCCACGGTGCGGGACTGCCTCACCGTCCACGAGGTGTTGGCACAGTCGGCACCGACCGGGCCGGAGGGCACCCCGGACACCGGCCGCGTCGGATGGCTGACGGAGGAGGAGCCCGTCGCGGGGGACCCGCGCGTCGTGGCCACGGTGCGGCGCGCCCTGGAGACGGCGGTCGGCGCCGTACCCGACGCGCGGTGGGAGCAGGCGCGCGCCTGCCGCGAGGCCTTCTCGGCCATCCAGGGCTTCGAGGCGGCCGAGTCGCACGCGCGGCGCGTGGAGCGCGCGCCCGGTCTGTACGACGAGGAAGTGCTGCGCCGACTCCAGGCCGCGGCCGCCATCTCCCCCGAGCGGTACGCGGCGGCGCTCGACACCCGTAAGGACGTCACCCGCCTCGTCGGGGAGCTCTTCGACGGGCACGACGTCCTGGCGCTTCCGACCGTCCCCCTCACCGCGCCCCCTCTCGGCGCGCGCGAACTGGCCGTGGGCGGCCCGGGCACTGCCGTACGCGAGGCCCTGCTCTCGCTCACCAGCCCCTGGAACCTGCTGGGCCTGCCCGCCTTCAGCATCCCGGCCGGCTCCGTCGACGGCCTGCCCGTCGCCCTGCAGCTGGTGTGCCGTCCCGGGGACGAGGCCCGGGTGGCCGCCATCGCCCAAGCCCTGACCCGCTGACCACGACCCGACACCCCACGAACCGACACCCCACGACCGACACCCACGACCCGACACCCCACAGAACAAGGACACCCCATGACCACCACGCCACCCGACCACTCGGTCCTCGAACTGCCCGACTTCGCCCTGGAGCGGGGCGGCACGCTCGCCCCGGCGCGCCTCGCCTACCGGACCCACGGCGCGCTCGCGCCCGACAAGTCCAACGCCATCCTGTTCCCCACCTGGTTCGCCGGTGACCACACCTCCCACGAGTGGCTGATCGGCCCCGGCCGGCCCCTGGACACCGACCGCTACTTCGTCATCGTGCCGAACCTCTTCGGCAACGGTCTGTCCTCCTCCCCCTCCAACACCCCCGCGCCCCGGGCCGGGGCCGACTTCCCCCACATCACGATGCGCGACAACGTGCGCGCCCAACACGAGCTGGTCCATGGCCGCTTCGGTATCGAACGCCTGGAGCTCGTGATCGGCTGCTCCATGGGCGCGCAGCAGACCTACCAGTGGGCGGTCTCGTATCCGGACATGGTCGCCCGCGCCCTGCCGTTCTGCGGATCGCCGAAGACCGCGCCCCACAACTCCGTGTTCATCGAGGGGCTTCGGGCGGTGCTCACCGCGGACCCCGAATGGCGCCGAGGCCGCGAGGCCCCGGGGTACGCGGCGGGGCTCCGGGCATTCGCCAGGGTGTACGCCGGGTGGGGCTTCTCGCAGGCGTTCTACTGGAACGAGCGCTACCGCACGCTGGGGTTCGACTCCCTCGACGACTTCCTCGCCGGTTTCTGGGAGCCCAACTTCGCCGGGCAGGACACCAACGACCTGCTCGCGATGCTCTGGACCTGGCAGCACGCGGACGTCGGCGCGACGGAGGGAGCCGGTGGGGATGTCACCAAGGCGCTCGGCACCATCACCGCCAAGACGCTGGCCATGCCCGCGCAGAAGGACCTCTACTTCCCACCCGAGGACGAGGCCTGGGCATCGGGCCACATCCCCGGCGGTGAAGTCCGGGTCATCCCCGGCGAGTGGGGCCATCTGACGGGCGCCGGAGCCAACCCCGACGACGTCGAGTTCATCGGCCGGGCCGTGCGGGAACTGCTCGCGTCACCCGGGGAAAACTGACTTACGCGTCCCGGAACCGCAGCCCCGCCCAGCCCAGCGCCAGCGCCGCCCCGGCCCAGGCGGCGAGGACGGAGAGCCCCGCCCACGGGCCGAGGGGCGCGGGGCCGGTGTCCGGGAGGGTGGTCTGGACGGCGAGCCCGGCGCTCATGGGCGAGGCCTTCTGGACCAGGTGGAGGGCGTGCGTGGACATCGGGACGACCTTCGTGGCCAGGAACGGGCCGTACAGCAGGGCCGCCGTGACCCCCACGGCCACCCCGGAGTGCCGGAGCACGGCGGCCACCCCGGCGCCCAGCAGCGCGACCAGCGCCAGATACAGCAGGGTGCCGGTGGCCGCCCGCCACAGCGCCGGGTCGGACAGGGCGGCCGTACCGAGTCCCCGCCCGGCCAGGACGGCTCGCCCGGCCAGCAGCGACCCGAGCACCCCGGGGGCGCCTGCGGCGAGCACCGCCGCGGTCACCACGGCCGCCTTCGCGGCCAGGACGCCGGTCCGCCCCGGGTGCGCCGCCAGCGTCGTACGGATCACCCTCGGCTGGTACTCGGAAGCCACCAGCGCCACCCCGACGGCGAGGGCGGCGAGTTGCGCCGCGTACACGCCCGACAGGGCGAGCGCCACCGGGTCCGCCGGGGTGTCGCGGGGGCGCCCCTGGCCCGCGGCGGTGAGCGCGGTCACGCCCGCCATGAGCGCCGCCAGGGCCACCAGGGTCCACAGCTGGGACGGCACCGTGCACAGTTTGGTCCACTCGGCGCGCAGCGCCCGCCCGGTGTGCAGCGCCCGCCCGGCGCGCCGCGCCTCACGCATCACGCCTGCCCTGCACCCAGAACGCGGCGCCGAGGGCCACCGCCGTGTACGCGCACAGCACGGCGAGCCCGCCCAAGGGGCTGATCGCGTCGCCGAGCTGGTGGATCGTCTGGCGTACGGCCAGGCCCGCGATCGGGGTGGCCCGGTTGACCCAGGTGTTCACGCCGATCGAGCTGACCTGGGCGACGATCGGGACCACCAGGAACACCGCGAAGAGCAGGATCACCGCCCCCGCCGTACGCCGCAGCAGCACGCCGACGCCCAGGGAGAACAGCGCGATCAGGGCCATCGTGGCCGCCGTGCCGACGACCGCGCGCAGCACCGTCGGGTCGGTGAGGGACGGATCGGGGAAGATCGGCGGCCCCATGCCGTTGCGGCGCTGGATCGGCCGGGTGAGCAGCAGGGCGGTGACGGCCGCGGCGAGCCCGGCCGCGAAGACCGCGCTCGCCAGCACGACGGCCTTGGCGGCCAGCACCCGGGCGCGGTGCGGGGAGGCGCTGAACGTCGTACGGATCGTGCCCGTCCGGTACTCCGAGGTCATGGCGAGCACGCCCAGCGCGATCACCGCGATCAGCCCGAACTCCGTGCCGGACAGGCTGTTCTTGACCCGGTCGAAGCCATGCAGCTCGCTGCCGACCCCCGCCACCCCGATGCTCCCCAGGTCGCCGCTCCCGGTGAGGGTGAACGTGCCGCCGGCGCGCCGCAGGGTGCCCGGGTTCTCGGACGCCGTGCGGATCTCCACGGGCGGGCCATTGGTCACGGGGGCCTCGGCCACGTCCGTCAACCGCCAGTCGTCCGGGGCGAAAGCCCCCGCCGGAGCCAGAGCGACATGGTCGAAGACGGCCCGGCCGGTCGTGGGGCGGAAGCCGCCCACGATGTTGCCGGGGCCCGCCAGGCGCTCGTGGCTGCGCCCCGGGGAGGCCACGAACAGCCCCGCCTGCGCGCGTGCCGGCAGCGCGCGGGCGGTGAGCGTGCCCACCTTCCGCCATGTGCGGCCGTCGGCGGACTCGTACCCGGTCACCTTCCGCCCCGAGCGGGTCAGCCGCAGCCACACCGGGGCGCTGGTCTCGCCGCCGCCGGTGGCCTCCGTCTCCGCGTCGGCCAGCATGCGCACGCCGTGGTCGGGGGTGACCATCAGGGCGACGTACGAGGAGCCGCTGGCCGTGGACGCCTTGATGACCACGCCGGACTTCGCCCAGGGGCCGCTGTCCTCCTGCCGGGCGACGCGCGCGGTGACGCTGCCGTCGCCGGTGAGTTCGCGGTGGACGAGGCTGAAGTGGTCAACGGTCCTCGGGGCGTCATTGGCGTTGCCGTGGCCGCCCTGCGCGGCGAGATAGCCGATGAGGACGGTGAGGGCGACGGCGGCCAGCAGGGCGACGGCGGTGCTGCGCACCGACATCAGCTTGGTCCACTCGGCGCGGATCGCGCGGATCACGAGCCCTCCTGTGCTCGGAACTCCCCGGCGTCCCGGGTCAGTTCGAGATAGGCCTCCTCCAGTGAGGCGCGATGCCGCGCCACCTCCGAGAACGGCACCCCGCCCTCGGAGAGCAGGGCCACCACGCGCTCGGCCGGCAGCCCGTCCACGGTCAGCCGGTCCGGCCCCAGGACCGCCACCTCCGCCCCGGCCCCGGTCAGCGCCGTCACCGCCGCCGCGCGGCTCGGGGTGCGCAGCGTCACGCGGTCCCTGGACGCGGCGGCCAGCAGCGACGCCACATCGGTGTCCGCCAGCAGCCGGCCGCGGCCTATGACGATCACATGGTCGGCGGTGTCCTCCAGCTCGCTCATCAAGTGGCTGGAGACCAGCACGGTGCGCCCCTCGGCGGCCAGCGACCGCAGAAAGCCGCGGATCCACTGGATGCCCTCGGGGTCGAGCCCGTTGACCGGCTCGTCCAGGATCAGCACCGGCGGATCACCCAGCAGCGCCGCCGCGATGCCGAGCCGCTGCCGCATACCGAGCGAGAAGCCCCCGGCCCGCCGCCGCGCGGCGGAGGCCAGGCCGACCAGCTCCAGCACCTCGTCGACGCGCCGCGCCGACAGCCCGTTGTACCGCGCCAGCCACAGCAGATGGCTGCGCGCCCGGCGGCCGGGGTGCACCGCCTCGGCGTCCAGCAGCGCCCCGACGACCGTCAGCGGCTCGCGCAGCGACGCGTACGGGCGGCCGCCGATCAGGGCGCTGCCCCCGTCCGGGGCGTCGAGCCCCATCACCATCCGCATGGTCGTCGACTTCCCCGCCCCGTTGGGCCCGACGAACCCGGTGACCAGACCGGGCCGCACCGTGAACGTCAGCCCGTCCACGGCCGCCGTGGGCCCGTAACGCTTCCGCAGGTCGTGGGCCTCGATCGCGATGCCCCTCATGGTTTCCGCCATGCCCAGGGACGCTACGCAGCCCCGGCCTTGGGGCCGTCACGCCCGTGGGGAATCTTTCCGGCCCGGGTGTCCCCCGCGCGGGGGACGGCAGGGGGCGCCGCCCGCCGCATAATGACCGGCGTGACGTGGAGAAAGCCCCGGGCCGGCGTGGCGGAGCGGGCAGCGGCCCGGGGCGTCGTGGCCGGGGGGCGCGAGGCAGGCCGGCGCCCTGCGGCCGGGCGTGGGGCGAGCGCGCTGCGGCGGCTTGGCCGCGCGCCCGACCTGCCGCTCGTCGCGGCCGCGGCGCTGTGCGCCGCCGGGCTGCTCCAGACCGTCGTGCCCCTCGGCGAGCGGCCCCGCGCGGACATCCCGCTCACCCTCACCCTCGCCCTGGTCCTCGGCTCGACCGCGCCGCTCGCCTTCGCCCGCGGCCAACTGCTGCCCGCGACCACGGCGGTGACGGCCGCGGTCCTGCTCACCCCACTCAGCGGCCGGCTGCCGTGCGTCGCCGCGCTGCCCGCCCTGGCCGCGTTGCTGTATCTGACCGGGCTGCGGGGCTCGCCGCGCACCGCCCTGCTGTTCGCCGTGCCCTTCGTGGCGTACGCGGTGGGCCCGGCCCCCTCGGCCGCGGGCGGCAAGCCCTTCGGCGTGGCGCTGCTGGCGGGCGCCGCGGCCGCGCTCGCGGCCGGTGCGGCGCGGCGGGCCGGCGGGGAGGCCGCCGCGCGGTCCGCGGCCGAGGGGGCGTACGCGCACACCGTGCTGGAACACGCGGCGCGCGGCGAGCGCGCCCGGATCGCCCGGGAGCTCCACGACGTCGTCGCCCACCACATCTCCACCCTGTCCGTGCAGGCGGAGACCGCCCGGCTGACCACCCCCGGGCTGCCCCCGCTGGGCGCCGAGCGGCTGCTGGCGATCGGCGACACGGCCCGGCAGGCGCTCACCGAAATGCGCCGCCTGTTGGGCGTGTTGCGCGACGACGCGTCGGCCGAGGTGCCCACGCGCCGGCCGCAGCCCGGACTCGACCAGCTCCTCACGCTGGTCGACGAGGCCCGCGACACCGCGGGCGGCGGGGTCCGGCTCGTCGTACGCGGCCGGATCACGCCCCTGGACCCGGGTCTGCAGCTCACCGCGTACCGCATCGTCCAGGAGGCCCTGACCAACGCCCGCCGGCACGCCCCCGGCGCGCCGGTCGACGTCGAACTCCACTACGCCGAGGGCGCGCTGCGCGTCACCGTACGGGACATCGGCGCAGGTCCCGCCCCCGCCGCCCCTGCCACCGCCGCCGGCCACGGCCTCCTCGGCATGCGTGAGCGCGTCGCCATGGCCGGCGGCACCCTGCGCGCCGGGCGCGGCCCGGCGGGCGGCTTCGTCGTCACGGCCGAACTGCCCCTGCGTGAGGCGGCCGCATGACCGTACGCATCGTCATCGCCGACGACCAGGACGTGGTGCGCGCCGGGTTCGGCGCGCTGCTGGACACCCAGCCGGACCTGTCCGTCGTCGGCAGCGCGGCGGACGGCGCCGCGGCGGTGGGGGTCTGCCGCCAGACGCGTCCCGATGTCGTCCTCATGGATGTGCGCATGCCGGTCCTGGACGGCATCGAGGCCACGCGCCGCATCATCGCCGGCGCGGGAGCCGGGCCCGGAGCCGGCGGCGGCCCGCGCATCGTCATGCTGACCACCTTCGACCTCGACGAGTACGTCTATGACGCCCTGGCCGCCGGCGCCAGCGGCTTCCTCCTCAAGGACATGACGGCTGAACGGCTCTTCGAGGCCGTACGCGTGGTCGCCGCCGGAGAGGCCCTGCTCGCCCCCACCGTCACCCGCCGCCTCATCGGCGAGTTCGTCCGCCTGCGCCCCCACACCGCCGCGCCCACGCCGCTCGCCCTCCTCACCCCGCGTGAGACCGAGGTCCTCCGCCTCATCGCGGAGGGCTTGTCCAACGCCGAGATCGCCGCCCGTCTCACGGTGAGCGCCGAGACCGTCAAAACCCACGTCAGCCGGGTCCTGGCGAAACTCGGCGCCCGGGACCGCGCCCAAGCGGTCATGCTGGCGTACGAGTTCGGGCTCGTCGTGCCCCGTTCGGGAGGGCCACGGAAGGCGCCACGGTAGCCCGACGTTCAACGCCGTCGCCGTCCCCCTCTGGGACGAGGGAGCGCCCAGTCCGGCACCCAGGTCCCGGCGGCGTCGTGGCCGGCCGCTGTGGCGGTGAGGTGGGCGCGGAGGGCGGCCAGCGCGGGGTGGGGGTTGTCGCGGTGCCACAGGAGCGAGTGCGGGTAGACGGGCGTGGGGTCGGTCACCGGGATGCGGCGCAGGCCGTGGTCCGGGGGCGAGACGGGGAGGGTCTGCTCCCCCATGAACGTGGCCAGGTCCGGGGTCTCGGCGACGGTGTCGAGGAGGACGTGGGAGCCGAAGTTGGGGCCGGTCGCCTCGATGGTGAGGCCGAACGCGGCGACGAGGTCGTCATAGTAGGCGGCCCATTCGGTTCCGGGGACGATGCCGGGCATCCAGATCCGGTGCCCGGCGAGCTGGGTGACGGTCACCGACCGGGCATTCGCCAGCGCGTGGGCGGGGCCGGTGAGGAGCTGGAGCGGCTCGTCGAGCACCCGGACGGATTCGATGTCCTCGGGAAGGGGCCGGCCGGGCTTGGCGACGGCGCGGAAGGACGCGTCGATCGCACCGGATCGGATGGCGGCGACGGCCGTCTCGATGTCGAACAGCGTCAACACGTCGAGGCCGATCTCGGGGTGCGCGCGGTGGAAGCCGCGCATCAGGCCCGACGCCGCGCCGCGCGAGGCGATCACGTCGACGCGTAGCGGACGGCGGCCGGGGCGCACGGCCTCGACGGCCCGGTCGGCGACGCGCAGCAGGTCCCGGGCGTGGGACAGGAACGCCTGCCCGTCGATGGTGAGCTCGGCGCCGCGCGGCGTGCGGGTGAACAGCCGCACGCCGAGGTCGCGCTCCAGCGCGGCGATGCGCTTGGAGACGGCCTGCTGGGTGACTGCCAGCTCGGCGGCGGCCTCCTGGAACTGCCCCGCGTCGGCGGCGGCGACGAAGGTCCGGACGGTGTCGAGGTCCATGCGGGCACCCTATGGACACAACCGCTGGTTGTGGCCGTGCGGCCTTGCGGTTGCCCGATCCCCGGGCATGGCGCTCGCCGATCGCCCTGCGGGTGCTGCACGCCGGGTCAGGTGCCGGAGACGACGATCTCCCCGGTGGTGGTGCTGGTGCCGGCGCCCTCGATGGCCTTGGCGGTCAGCGTCCAGGTGTGGCGGCCGCTGGGGGCCTGGGTTCCCGTGTCGGTCTTTCCGTCCCAGGCGACGTCGGCCTCGGGGCTGCCGCTTCCGGTGAGGGTGCGTACGGTGCGCCCGCTGGCGTTCTTGACGGTGAAGGTCCAGGTCACCGGCTTGTTGAACTGCCAGGTGCTGCCCCATTCGTCGCCCTTGACGAGTGCGGGGTCCGCCACATCGGACTCGATCTTCGCCAGGGACTGGGTGGGCACCCCGCTGGGCACGACATGAATGGCCTTCGCGGAGTCGACGTACGCGATGTCGCCGCCCCACTTGTCCACGGCCCAGGTCAGCCGGCGCTGGTCGGCGGTGCTGCCGGCCGGGAGGTCCGCGAGCGGGCGCGGGGCCTCGGCGGCGCCGGTGTGGAAGTCGGTGAGCAGCAGCTGTCCGGCGGTTCGGTCGTGGCGGACCAGGTAGCCGTCGCCGACCAGGGCGGGGCCTGAGGGGACGGTGAAGCTCTTCTTCGCCGTGCGGTCGTAGACCCCGGCCGGGCCGGCCGTACCGCAGCTCCAGTAGATCCAGCGCCCCATGACCTGCAGTTCCTTGATGACGCAGGGCGCGCCCGTGGCGACCGTCTCGACGAGTTTCTTCGTCTTGATGTCGGTCTGGGTGACCGTCCCGGCGGTGGAGCCCGCGGCCCACAGGCGGGTGCCCCATACGGAGGCGGCGGTGATGGAGCGGGTGACCCGGATGTCGGTGGTGCGGTACGGCTGGAGGTCGTCGAGGTACTGCTTGTTGGTGGACTGCGCGTTGTAGAGGAAGTAGCGGCCGGTGACATCCACGATCCGGGCGCCCGTCACGGCCGGTTCCACGCCGTGGTAGCTGTCGGGGCTCGTCCGGATCTGGACGCGCTCCTTGCTGTCGTCCACGAAGACAAGGCCGACGTCGCCGTTGCCGGAGCCGACCAGCGGGACGCAGTCGCCCGCGTCGCACGGCACGCGCTTGATGTGGTCCCCGTCGGCGAATGTACCGGCGTACATCATCGGGACCCGGGTGGCGGCCGTCGATCCGTCCGGCGCGACCCGTCGTGTCATGACGTACAGCTCGCGGGACGCGCTGTGCTCCACGGTGGCCAGGGTGCCGCCCGCGAAGTCGATGCCCCAGACGCCGTCCGTCCGGATCGGCAGCGGGGTGTCCGCGGCGCCGGCGCTGGTGGTCGCGGTGACGCCCGCGACGAGGGCCACGACGGCGGTCAGTAACGAACGGGCAGGGCGTCTCAAGGGGGCCTCCCAGAACGGTGGATTCCGCCATGGCGGCGGGCGTGAACCAGGTTTCGGGTGTGGGGCCCCGCGTGCGCCTCGAGGGCGAGACGGACGGAGCGTAGCAGCGGGGCGGCAGCGGAAGCTTCCGTTCGGCGGGCGGGCACTGACATTTGTCACTGCCAGGTGGTGATGGCCGGATCTGCCCTCCGCGGCGGGCGATCGGCAGGATCGAAGTGTCGGCACGAAGCGCGCCACCACCACCAAGGGACGGACAGAGATGAGCGGCGTCATCACCTCCGAGCGGGACCAGGAGCAGGAGCAGGACCGGGCCACTGCCACGGCGCCAGCCGCGGACCTCGCGGACGTCAAGCCGCTGCCGGTGTGGTTCTTCGCCTTCGAGGGCGTGTGCGGCGCGGCGTACGACCTGTGCCAGGCGTGGAGCGGCGCCTGGATGGTGATCGCCGCCTTCGCCGCCGTCAACATCGTGGTGGGGGTGACCGTGCTGCGGCGGCGGATGAAGCTGGTGCGGGCGATGCTGAAGAACTCCCGCACCCGGAAGATCGCCTTCGGGCTGATCGCCCTGCGCCTGGGCGCGCATGCCGTCCTGGGGGCGGTCGGCGCCCAGGTGACGTCGGTGGCGGGGCACCTGGTGTTCGCCGCGGTGATGTGCGGGGCCACGGTGGCCCTGCTCTACGTCGACCAGCGCATCGCCTTCAAGGCCCTGGGCCTCGAGGCGGTGGGCCTCCGGGATGCGCCCGCTGTCTGAGCCGATGGGGCGTTGAAGCGGCGGGAAGGACCCGGCAGGGGGGGCAACCCCCCTGCCGGGTCAGTGCGTCAGCCGCACTTACGGCCGCTGTTGATGCAGCTCACGGCCTGCTTCATCAGCTTCTGCGACATCACGTTGATGAAGTCGCCGTGGTCCGTCACCGGCTTGTGCAACTGCTCGGGGAAGCTGTCCACCGCGAAGTTCCGGGCGCCGGGCGCCAGCTTGTAGGTGATCCGCTGGACCAGCTGCGGAATGGCCTTGAACCCCTGCTGGCACGAGCCGTCCGCGCGGGCGAACGCCACATGCGTACGGTGGTTGGCACTGTCGATGTTCTTGCCGTCCCAGCAGCTCTGGAACTTGAACGTCCGCACCACGTTGCTGCCCTTCGGGCACAGCGGGTACTTGTCCTTCAGCTGGCGGTTCTCGAATCCGGTGCAGCTCCAGGACGCGTTGGCGTTGGCCGTCCCGTTGGTGAACGCCTTGGCGTCACCGGTGATGATGCGCAGGAACTTGGGCATCTCCACGACCTTGGAGACGGGGCTGCCCTTGAAGCTGAGCTGCACGGAGGCGGGCCGCAGGATGCGCCCCACGTTGCCCTCCGTCCCGCCGCCCGGGGCACCCGCGTCGAACTCCTTCGTACCGTCCTGCAGCCGCAGGACCGGCCAGTAGTGGGTGGAACGGTCGCCGTTGGTGCAGGTGGTCCCGGCGGATTCGAGGACCTGGTTGGAGGCGAAGGCGTCGGTCTTCAGGTTGCCGACGTAGTCGTGCATGTGGTGGGCGCCGTTGCCCACGCCGGGAGCCACGATGACGTTGTCGGAGTTGAAGTGCTTGTTCTCGTTGCGTCCGCAGCGCGAGGAGAAAGTGCCCTTGGAGCCCCTGGCCTGCACCCGGGGGTTCTTGACGTTGGGCTTGACCTTGCGGATGTCCACGAAGTCCGACCGCTGGGGGCCTGACTGCTGCCGGCCGCCCGCGGCGGGGGCCGCGCCCGCCGCCGGGGTGTCCGCCGCGGCGGGGGTGTTCGCCGCCCCGGGGGTGTTCGCCGCCGCGGCCTGGGCGGCCGCCTCGTCCTGCTTGACGGTGCAGGCCGCGAGCGAGTCCAGGCCCGACGGGCGGGTCCGGACCTTCTCGATCTCGGTGGCGATCCGGTCCAGGGTCTGCCGCCGCTCGGACGTCAGCGGGTCCAGTACGCGGGTGCGCACGAACTCCTGGTCGGCCTTCGCGCCCTGCTCCGCGAGCCGCTTGTAGGCGTCGGCGACCTGGCTGTCCATCTTCGCCAGCTCGTTGTTCACGGCGGGCCGCGCCTGCTGCGGCACGTTCGACAAGCTGGTCGCGACATCGGGGCACTTGACGGTCATGCCGGCCCGCGCTGCCGCCTGCTGTGCGGGCGTCTCCTTGGCGGCCGAGGCGTTGTTGTCGGTCATCAGGAGCGCTCCGCCCCCTACGGCCAACGCCGTCACACCGACCACGGACATCACGATCACTCGGGACCGCTTATGTCTCTTCCTGTTTTTCACCGGGCCGCCCCTCATCGGTTGTCGTCGCATACCGAAGAGATACGTAAGCGGGGGCGGTTCTTCTCAGCGTTCTCTCAGCCGTCCTCCGGGTCAGGCTGTCGTGCCCCTCAGCAACACCAGGACGTCGCCCCACGAATCCAGCACACCCCCGTGCCCGGCGGCCCTGGCGGCCGCCTCGATGTCGCCGAACAGCGCCCGCTGCGCGGCGGCGTCGCCGGTGGCGGTGATCTGCCGCACCGCCGTCAGCAAGTCCCCGGTGTCCCAGCCCTCCAGCGGCCACCGCGCCAGCTCCCACTCCAGGAACTTGTTGAACGGGCGCAGCCGTCGCCGCAGCGCGAAGATCGACTCCAGCGCGTAGCCGATGCTGTCGGCGGCGTCCAGATGGGCGGCGAGGAGGTGGCCGTCGCGGTGGTTCTTGAGCGACCGGTAGCAGGAGTTGACGTACGCGTCCAGCCAGCGGTCGGCGGCGGTGCGGGCCTCGTCGGCGCCGACGGTGGTCTTCTCCGTGAGGAGACGCGCGATGCCAGTCCCGCCGTCGAGCCGGTCGAGCACCACGCGGGCGTGCAGCAGGGCGTAGCGGTCCATCTGGGCCGGGTCGCCGGGCAGCGCGTAGCGGCGGAACGCGCTGAGCGGCATGACGATGAGGTCGAGCTGTTCGGAGCGGTAGCCGTCGAGCGCGGTGAGGTCCATCGCGCCCTCGGCCCCGCCGTCAGCCCCGCCCTCGGTCCCGTTCGTGGCCCCGTTCTCGGCCGCGTCCTCGGCCTCGTCGTCGAGGACGACGAACAGGTCGTGGTCCGAGTGGCGCGTGGCCATGTCCTCATGGGCCTGGGAGCCCTTGAGGACAAGGCCGAGCACGCGGGGGTCGGCGGTGGCGTGGGCGACGAACGCCTCGTAGGTCAGGGGGCAGGGGAGGGGACGTGAGGTCATCGGCGGATCTCCAGGCGAAGGCGCCTCGGCTGCGCGGGGCGCGGAAGGTCGAGGTCAGGCCGCGGCCGTGGCGCGATGCGCCACGGCGAGGAGATCAACGCACGTCCCGAGGCTAGCAGCGCCGTCAGAGCCAGACGACACCGATCAGGATCGCGATGAGGAAGGCCAGGACGCCGGCGATCAGGCTCGCCACCCTCGGCCGGCGCCGGATGAGTTCGCGGACGCCACGCCGCTTCGCGGACGGGGGCGCGGATGCCGACGCGGGCGGGGCCGCGGGCGTGGGACGGCGTCTTCGGTCCGGGCGGGTGGCGGCGGGCTGCGGCAGGCGGTACGTGGCCACGGAGGGCGCCTCGGGCGCACGGGGCGGGGTGGCCGGCGGCATGGCTGTCGGTGCGGATGCCGGCGTTGCGGTGCCGAAGACCTGGGCGTGCGGGGGCGGCCCCTGCATGGGCGCGGGCCCCGGGGCGGGCTGCGGCATGGGTTCCGGGCGGCCCTGCCAGGCGCCCGAGCCGAACCAGTCGGCGATCTGCTGCGCGGAGGGGCGGTCCTCGGGCTGCTTCGCGAGCATGCCGAGCAGATAGTTCTCGAACGCGGGCGGCAGCGCGGCGCCCCGCCCGCTGGGCGGCACGGGCGCGGCGTCGATGTGCTGGGCGAGCGTGGCGGCGGAGGTGTCGGCCTGGAACGGTGGGGTGCCGGTGAGCAGTTGGTAGAGCAGGCAGCCCAGGGAGTACACGTCGGAGGCCGGGCTCGCGGGCCGCCCCAGGGCGCGCTCGGGGGCGAGGTAGAGGCTGGTGCCGATGATCTGCCCCGCCGTGGTGAGCGCGGTGGCGGGGTCGTCGACGAACCGGGCGATCCCGAAGTCGCCTATCTTGACCGTGCCGTCGGCGTCGGACATCAGGTTGCCCGGCTTGATGTCCCGGTGGACGATCCCCGTACGGTGCGCGGAGGCCAGCCCCGCGGCCGCCTGGGCGGCGATCGCGGCCACCCGCTCCGCGCGGAGCGTGCCCTGGGAGTTCAGCTCCTGGGCCAGGCTCTGGCCTTCGACGAGCTCCATCACCAGATAGAAGCGGCCGTCGCGTGCCCCGAAGTCGAACACGCCCACGATGTTGGGGTGGCTCAGCCGGGCCGCTGTCTGAGCCTCCAGCCGGAAGCGGGCCGCAGCCTGCGACGCGGGGTCGTCCCCGAGCAGCAGCTTGACGGCCACCGTCCGTCTGAGCACTTCATCGGTGGCCCGCCAGACCTCGCCCATCCCGCCGCGGCCTATGGGCGTCTCCAACCGGTACCGATCCGCCACCAGCACGTGTGCACCAACCTCGATCCTGATCGACCCTGAGCAAACCGACGCCGACGGACAGCAGCACCGTACGAGGAGGTAGGTGGTGGGGGGACCGCGACTGAATCAGGGTACCGAGCGTGGCTGCCGAGGTTTGAACGAAGCGGCCGCTAAGGCGGCTGCGCTGCGCGCGGGCTCCGCTTCGCTGCGCGTGGGCGGCGCTTCGCTTCGCCTGCGCCTGTGTGCCGTCTCGCGGCATTCGGCTCGGGCGGGTGCGGGTTTCGTCTCGGACCCTCCGGGTCCAAAGCGCCGGCGAGAAGGGGGAGGGGGGCGGCGGGCCCGGTGTCCCGATTCCTGGGCCCGGCGGGTGGCTGGGCTCAAAGAGGCTCCGCTGCGCTCCGCCGCAGCCGCTGCCGCGCGGTGGTTGAGCGAGGAGTCCAGCGGTGCGCTGGACCGGGGCGAGCGAGCGCGACGGATGGGCGGGCGCCGGGGGACGCTGCCGCGCCCCGGTCTAGCCTGCCGGTATGCGAGCGGTGGACAGAGCGGACCTGACGGGGCGGGCGCGGCTGCGGGAGGCGGCGCTCGAACTGTTCGCGGAGCGGGGTTTCGAGGCGACGTCCACGCGGGCGGTGGCGGCCGCCGCCGGGCTCTCCCCGGCCCTGGTGACCCGCCACTTCGGCTCCAAGCAGGGGCTGCGGGCGGCGGTGGACGAGTACGTGCTCGGGCGGATCGGCGAGGCGCTGGGCGGCCTTGACGCAAAGGGCGCGGACGGCGGGGCGCTGATGGCCTCGCTGGGGGAGGTCTCGGCGCGGCTGTTCGGGGCCGATCTGGTGCTGCGCGGCTATCTGCGGCAGGCGCTGCTGGAGGACAGCGAGGCGAGCGCGGCGCTGTTCGGGCGGTTGCTGCACGGGGCGCGCGGGGAGCTGGAGCGGCTGCGCGAGGCGTCCGGCACGTCGGCGCGAGGGGCCGACGAGGAGTGGGCGCCGTTCCAGCTGCTCTGCGTGATCCTCGGGCCGCTGCTGCTGGAGCGGGTCATGCAACCCAATGTGAGCGCCCCGATGTTCGCCCCCGAGGTGCTGGCCCGCCGCAGCGCCGCCAACCAGCGGCTGCTGCTCCACGGTCTGTTCGGGCCCGACGGTACGTAGGGCTGCCCCGAAGGCCGATACGGGGGACAGCCCTACCGCGCGGGTGTGCATGTGTACACCAAGCTCAACACATGGACACCAAGTCTTCTGCTCCATCCCGGTTCGCCTGGCTGGACAACCTCCGTATCGCCGTGACCGTCCTCGTCGTCGTCCACCACGCCGCCCAGGCGTACGGCCCGGGGGACTGGTGGTACGTCGAGGGCCGGCCGCACTCCCAGGCGCTGGCCACGCTGTCCGCGCTGGACGGCACGTTCGCGATGAGCCTGTTCTTCTTCGTCTCGGCCTACCTCGTGCCCGTCTCGTACGAACGTCACGGCGCCCGGCGCTTCCTGAGCTCCCGGCTGCGGCGGCTCGGCATCCCCTTGGCCGTCGGGGCGCTGACGATCGTGCCGGGGCTGATGTACGCGTACTACGTCCACTACCGCGGCTACGCCCCGATCTCCTACCCCCGCTATTTCACCGACATCTACCTGGGGCTCGGGGAGAAGCCGGCCGACTGGAGCGGCCCGTCCTGGCCGGATCTGCAGTTCGCCCACCTGTGGTTCATCCAGAACCTGCTGGCGTACTGCGCCCTGTACGTGCTGTGCCGGCAGGCCGCCCGGCTCGCCCGGCGGTGGCGTACGGAGCGGGGGGCCGCGCGCCCGGAGGGCGGCCGGATACCGGGGCACGGCGCGCTGGCGCTGCTGACCGTGGCGCTCGCGGTGGCCACCTACGCCGTACGGCTGCGCTATCCCCTGGACACCTGGGTGCCCTTCCTGGACTTTCTGCAGGTGGAGCCAGCCCGGCTGCCGCTGCAGGGGGGCTTCTTCCTGCTCGGCGTGGTGGCCCACCGATACGGGTGGCTCGAGCGCTTCCCCGCCCGGACCGGCCGGTTCTGGCTGGCGGGCGGCCTGGGCGGGGCCGCGCTGCTGTTCGCCGTCGGCCCGGACGCCGGCTGCTTCGCCCCGGGGGGCTCAGGATGGCGGTCCGCGCTGTGGTCGCTGTACGAGAGCGCCCTGTGTGTGGCGCTGTGCGTCGGGCTGCTCACCCTCTTCCGCGAGCGCTGCGCGGGCTCGGGGCGACTGCGCCGCGAACTGGCGGCCGGCTCGTACGCCGTCTACATCATCCATCTGCCGATCGTGGTGGCCGTGCAGTCCGCCCTGGGGAGCGACGGCCTTCCGGCGCTCGGCGCCTGGGCCCTGACGGCGGTCCTGGCGCTGGGCGCGGCGTTCCCGGCCGCCGCCGGGCTGCGCCGGCTGCCCGGATTCCGCTCGGTGCTGTGAGGCGGGGCGGCCGGGGCGGGGTCAGCGCGGAGCGGTGCCGCTGCCGGGGTCGGGCTCCGTCCGGGACCGGATGACGTCGCCGGGCTCGGCCCGGATCACGCGGTGTCCTGACGCGTCCTCGGAGACGGCGGGCGCGTCGTCGGACTTCATCGCCTTGGCCTCGCCCTTGAGGATGCGGGCCGACTTGCCCATGGAGCGGACCAGGTCGGGGAGTTTCTTGGCCCCGATGACGACGATGACGACGATGAGGAGGAGCGACAGCTCACTTATCCCGAGCATCGGTACCTGCTTTCTTCGCGGGGTGGTCGGCCGGGGTGACGTCAGGGCCGGAGAAGTCCGGCCGTGGCGCCGTGCGCCGCCGGCGCGCGCTGTCGGACGTAGTGGCCGTACTCGGTCGCCGCTGCCGCCGCCGGGCCGGGGCGCCCGAGGGCCCGGCCCGGCAGCGGCGGCGGTGGCGGCGGGGGCGTCAGACGCCGACCCCGTAGTCGGAGGCGATGCCCGCCAGGCCGGAGGCGTAGCCCTGGCCGACCGCGCGGAACTTCCACTCCGCGCCGTGGCGGTAGAGCTCGCCGAAGACCATGGCGGTCTCGGTCGCGGCGTCCTCGCTGAGGTCGTAGCGGGCGAGTTCGACGCCGTCGGCCTGGTTGACCACGCGGATGAAGGCGTTGCGGACCTGACCGAAGCTCTGGCCGCGGGATTCGGCGTCGTGGATGGAGACGGGGAAGACGATCTTGGTGATGTCGGCGGGCACGGCGGCCAGGTTCACCTTGATGGACTCGTCGTCGCCGTCGCCCTCGCCGGTGAGGTTGTCGCCGGTGTGCTCGACCGAGCCGTCGGGGCTCTTGAGGTTGTTGTAGAAGACGAAGTGCTGGTCGGAGGGGACCTTCCCGGCTTCGTCGCACAGCAGCGCGCTGGCGTCCAGGTCGTAGTCGGTGCCCGTTGTCGTCCGTACGTCCCAGCCGAGGCCGACGAGGACCGCGGTCAGGCCCGGTGCCTCCTTGCTGAGCGAGACATTGCCGCCTTTGGACAGGGAAACTCCCACGATCTCCTCCTGTGGCTCGGGTGTGCTGGTCGTCGGGCCCGGAGGAAAAATCTACAGCACTGTAGAAGAATTGGGGTGGGCGGTGTGCGGCCGCCGAGGCGGTACGGTCCTGTGGCGGCCGGTCGCCAGTGGCACCTCGCCCGCGCAGCGCGGCCTAGCGGAGGGAGACGGAAGGTGAGGCATGACCCTTTGAACCCGGACGAGGGCGGTCCGCGCCCGCGTTCCCGCCGGCGCGGGCAGGGCGAGCTGGAGGCGCAGGTCCTGGAGGTGCTGTGCCGGGCGGGCGGCCCGGTCACGGCGGCCTGGGTACAGGAGCGGCTTGAGGGCGACCTGGCGTATACGACGGTGATGACGATCCTCTCCCGGCTGCACACCAAGCAGGCCGTGGCGCGGGAGCGGGTGGGCCGGTCGTTCGTATGGCGGGCCGAGGCGGACGAGGCGGGCCTGGCCGCGCTGCGGATGCGCCGGGTGCTGGACGGCCAGGACGACCGGGAGGCCGTGCTGGCGAGCTTTGTGACGGGGCTGTCGGCGGACGACGAGCGACTGCTGCGCGATCTGCTGAGCGAGGCGGCGGAGGAGCCGGAGAGCTGACCCATGGGCGTGTTCGTCTTCCTCCCCCTGGTGCTGCCGCTGACGGCGCTGCCGATCGCGCGCCTGGCCGAGCAGCATCTGCATCCGCGCGCCGCCACCCGCCTGCTGTCGCTCGTCGGGGGCGTGCTCGCGCTGTGCTCGACGCTGTGCCTGGGCCTGCTGGTCGTCGTCGGCACGGCCCAACTGCCGGGCAATCCGCTGCCGGACGGCTGGTCCGACCCCGAGGTGCGGGCGGCGGTGCCGTACGACGAGGTGGCCGGGAAGGCCGCGATCGGCGCGCTGGCCGTGGTGGCCACCGGCTGTGCGGCCACCCTGGTGCGGCATGTGACGGTGCGGCGGCGGGCCCAGGCGGCGCTGGTCGGCATGCCGGACTCGCCGGTCGCGGTGCTGCCCGACGGCAAGGCGTACGCGTACGCCCTGCCCGGCGGGCCGGGCGGCTGCCGTGCGCGGGGGCGGATCGTCGTCTCCACCGCGATGCTGGAGTGTCTGAACGCGCGCGAACGGCAGGCGCTGATCGCCCATGAGCGGGCTCATCTGGCCGGACGGCACCATCGCTATCTGCTGGTGGCCCAGTTGGCGGCGCGGGCGAACCCCCTGCTGCACGCGCTGCGGGGCGCGGTGGCCTACTGCGCGGAGCGGTGGGCCGACGAGGAGGCGGCGGGGGCGGTGGGGGACCGCAGGGTGATGGCGCGGGCCGTCGGCAAGGCGGCGCTGGTCTCGCGGGGCACCCCCACCCCCACGCTGGCCGGATTCGCCGCCCCCGGGCCCGTGCCGCGGCGGGTGGCCGCGCTGCTGGGGCCGGTGCCGCCCGCGCGCTGGTGGCCGCCCGCGGCCACGGCGGCCGGCCTGGCCGCCTGGATCGCGGCCGCCGGCACCGCCGCGTCCGCGCTGTCCTCGGCGAACGCGGCGGTGGCGCTGTTCCTCGTCCTGCAGGCGGCCACCCCGCTGTGACGGGCGGGCGGTCCTACAGGTCGAACTCGGCCGGCGGCAGCTCCAGGGCGAAGCAGGCCTCGCGCACGATGCCCTGCTCGGTCTTGTCGAAGTTGCCGTCGGCGCCGCCGATGACGATGCCGATCTGGATGACGGCCCGCGCCTCGGCGGGCTTCTTCTTCGCCTTGGCGACCTCCTGCAACAGGCTGACCTTGCCGAACTCGAAGTCGGCGGTGATCTTGTTGAGGTAGTCGTTGAAGCGGCGCTGCAGGTCGTCCGCGGAGAAGTTCTGCAGCACCTCGTTGGTGGCGATGAGCTGGGCGACGCGCTGCCGCTCGGACGGGTCGACGCTGCCGTCCGCCGCCGCGACCAGGGCGCACATCGCCATGCTCGCGTCACGGAACGCACCGCTCTTCAGGTCGTTCTTCTTCGCGACGAGCTGAGTCTGCATCGTCTGGGCGGAATCCTTGATGCGATCCCACAGGGCCATGAGAACTCCGTACGTGTGTTGTTTCTACAGTGTTGTAAAAGCTAGCAGGATGCGTGTGGCGGCGGCCGGTGCGGCCGCCGGTTCACAAGTTACTCTGCGCGATATGGCCTTCTACATGCATGTAGAAGCGGGGAAGGGGTACCGTCCACTGGAAATGCTTTACCATCCTTTTACGTTGGTTGGGAGAGGATCCCTTCCCCCTGTACGAGGGCCCATGCGGCCCACCCGAGCGATGAAAAGGAGCGGCGGACCCGCCATGGGTGAACCTCCCAGTACCGGCCGTGCCATCCCCCGTCGGCAGCCGAGCGGTGAGTGGGGGGTGACACGGTGACCGAGGTCCTGCTGCTCCTGCTGGCGCTGCTGCTCACCCTGGCCTGCGCGGTCTTCGTGGCCGCCGAGTTCTCGCTCACCACGGCCCCGCGCGGTGAGCTGGAGCGCGCGGTCGAGGCGGGCGAGCGCGGTGCCGAGGGCGCCCTGGCCGCCGTCCGCCGGCTGACCTTCCAGCTGTCCGGCGCCCAACTGGGCATCACCGTCACCTCCCTGGTGATCGGCATGCTCGCCGAGCCCTCCCTCGCCGCGCTGCTGCGCGGCCCCCTGCGCGCCGTCGGCCTGGGCTCGGCCGCCTCCTCGGTGGCCACCGTGCTGGGCGTGGCCACCTCCACCGTGGTGCTGATGGTGGCCGGCGAGCTGGTGCCCAAGAACTGGGCCATCTCCCGCCCGCTGGCCGTGGCCAAGGTCGTGGCGGGCCCGCAGCGCGGCTTCACCGCCGCCTTCTCGCCGTTCATCCGCCACCTCAACAACTCCGCCAACCGCTTCGTACGCCGCCTCGGCCTGGAGCCCGCCGAGGAGCTGGCCGGCGCCCGCACCCCCGAGGAGCTGGTGGCCCTCGCCCGGCACTCCGCCGCCCAGGGGGCCATCGAGCCGGACTCGGCCGAGCTGTTCGTCCGCACCCTCCACCTGGGCGAGCTGACCGCCGAGAACGTGATGACCCCGCGCGTGGACGTCCAGGCGCTGGAGGCCCACGCCACCGCCGCCGACGCCGCCAACCTCACCTTCGCCACCGGCCTGTCCCGCTTCCCCGTCTACCGCGACAGCCTGGACGAGGTCATCGGCACCGTCCACATCCGCGACGTCCTCGCCCTGGACGCCGCCAAGCGCGCCGACACCCCCGTCACCGACCTGCTCACCCCGCCGCTGCTGGTGCCCGACACCCTCCCCGTCGCCACCCTGCTGCAGCGCCTGCGCGCCGAGCGCGTCATGGCCGTGGTCATCGACGAGTACGGCGGCACCGCCGGGGTCGCCACCGTCGAGGACGTCGTCGAGGAGGTCATCGGCGAGGTCCGCGACGAACACGACCCGCTCGATCCCCCCGATCTGCTGCCCGCGCCGCCCGCCGACGACGGCCGTGCCGTCTGGGAGGCCGACGGCGGCGTCCGCCTCGACCAGCTCGCCGGCATCGGCCTCGTCGCGCCCGACGGCCCGTACGAGACGCTGGCCGGGCTGCTCGCCACCCGCCTGGGGCGCATCCCCGACGAGGGCGACACCGTCCATCTCGACGGCTGGGAGCTGACCGTCCTCGACGTGGACCACCACCGCGCCGACCGCGTCACCCTCACCGCCCCGGCGCGGCCCGCCGCCGAACCCGCGGCCGGCCCCGCCACCGAGCCCGCCCCGGGCAAGACCACAGGCAAGGCCACAGGCGAGACCACAGACAAGGTCACGGACAAGGCCACAGACAAGGAGGACGCCCGATGACCGTTCTGCAGCTGGCCATCGGCGCCCTCACCCTGCTCACCAACGCCTTCTTCGTCGGCGGCGAGTTCGCCCTGATCTCGGTGCGCCGCAGTCAGATCGAACCCGCCGCGCAGGCCGGCGGGCGGCGCGCCCGCACCGTGCTGTGGGCGCTGGAGCACCTGTCCGCCCTGCTGGCCACCGCCCAGCTGGGCATCACCATCTCCTCGCTGGTCCTGGGCGCGGTCGCCGAACCGGCCATCGCCCATCTGCTGGAGCCCGGCTTCGACGCGGTGCACGTCCCGCAGGGCCTGGTGCACCCGATCGCCTTCGTCCTGGCCCTCACCGCGGCCACGTATCTGCACATGCTCATCGGCGAGATGGTCCCCAAGAACATCGCCCTCGCCGCCCCCGAGCGCACCGCGCTGCTGCTGGGCCCGCCCCTGGTGGCCCTCACCCGCGCGCTGCGCCCCGTCGTCTTCGGCATCAACGCCTTCGCCAACGCGCTCCTGCGGCTGCTGAAGGTCGAGCCGAAGGACGAGGTGGAGTCGGTCTTCACCGACGACGAGCTCATCCGGCTGGTCCGGGACTCCAGCGCCGCGGGGCTGCTCGACCCCTCCGGCAGCGAGCGGCTGCGCGACGCCCTGGAGCTGGGCACCCGGCGGGCCGGCGACGTCCTGGTGCCGCTGGAGGAGATGGTCACCGTCGGCCCCGAGGTCACCCCCGACCAACTGGAGCGCGCCGCGGCCGCCTCCGGCTACTCCCGGCTGCCGGTGATCGGCCCGGCCGGGGCGGTGCTCGGCTATCTGCACATCAAGGACACGCTCGGGGCGACCGACCGGGACAAGCCCTTCCCGCGCACCGCCCTGCACATCGTCACCCGCGTACGCGCCGACACCCCGCTGGACGACACCCTCACCGCGATGCGCGGCGCGGGCACCCACCTGGCGGCGGTGACCGGGGACGACGGCGGCGCGGTGCTGGGCTTCGTCACCATGACGGACGTCCTGGACGAGCTCGTGGGCCCCGAGCGCGCGACCGTCTAAGTATGTGGACGCTGTCTTGCATACGAGACAGCGAGTCTGGAGGATGAGCCGACGGCACACGCGGGCACGGGCAGGAGCGGGGAACTGGAGATGGGAATCGGGTCCTCGGCACTGCTGGTGTCGGCCGGCGTGGCCTCGGGGCTCGCCGGCTCCATCGCCGGACTGGCCTCGCTGTTCAGCTATCCGGCCCTGCTCGCGGCCGGTCTGCCGCCCGTGGCCGCCAATGTGACCAACACGGTGGCGCTGTTCTCCAACACGGTGGGCACCGCGGCCGGGTCCCGGGCCGAACTGCGCGGTCAGCGCGACCGGCTGCTGCGGCTCGGCGTCCTCGCCGCGCTCGGCGGCGCGGTCGGCGCCGCGCTGCTGCTCTCCACCCCGTCCTCGGCCTTCGAGGCGGTCGTGCCGTGGCTCATCGCGCTCGGCTCGGTGCTGATCCTCGTCCGTGACCCGCTGCGCCGCCTGGTGGCGTCGCGGCCACGCCCGCTCGGGGCCGCCCGTCCCACGCTCCCCATGGCCTGCGCGGTCCTGGTGGTGGGCCTGTACGGCGGATACTTCGGCGCGGCCTCAGGCGTGCTGATGCTGGCGGTGCTCTCGCTCTCCGCCGCCGCCGGGGAACCGCTTCCGGTCACCAACGCCGTCAAGAACATCGCCACCGGCGCGGCGAACATCACCGCCGCGGTCGCCTACGCCTTCGTCGCGCCCGTGCACTGGGGCGCCGCGGTGGCGCTCGGCGTGGGCGCCCTCGTCGGCAGCTGGGTGGGGCCCGTGATCGTACGGCGGCTGCCCGAGACACCCCTGCGGATCGCCATCGCCCTGGCCGGTCTCGGCCTCGCCGTCAGCCTGTGGCGCCAGGGGACGTGACCTGCCCGGACGCGGACGGCCGGTTCGAGCCCTGGGCCGAGGGCCGGTCCGGGCGCACGGAGAACGCCGAGTACCCGGCCGTGGCCACGATCGCGTCCTTGACGAGCGTCACGCTCGGCGGGACGGCCACCCCCCCGACCCCGACGTTGTCCAGCCCGGTGACGCGCCACGCCTCCGCCCCGGTCCTGGTGTTCAGCGCCAGCAACCGGCCGAAGCGGTTGGAGAAGTACACCTGTCCGTACTTCTTGGACCTCACCGGCGGGGACAGGCTCTCGATGCCCGTCGACCTCCGCCACAGCCTCCGGCCGGTGTCCGCGGACACGGCGCTGACCGTCCCGTTGTCCTGGACGAAGTAGACGACGCCGTTCAGCACGGTGGCCGAGCCGTACATGGTGTGGGCCAGCGCGGTCCGCTCGGTCTCGCCGGTGCGCGGGTCCACTCGGATCAGGGCGTTGTACGGCCGCACGTACCCCTCGTCGTACACGTCTTTCGCGGTCTGCGGCACGAGGAACACGGGCTGGTCGTGGAAGGCGCCGAGGAGCAGCGACTTCTTGGGGAGGGTGGCGAGTTCGCGCGGGGTGCCGTCAGCGGGGTCGAGCCGCAGCAGGGTGTACGGGCCCTCCTCGGCCAGGCCGGACTCGTCGGTGGGTGAGCACAGGGCGTACGGGACGCCGCCCAGCACCGTCGGCTCGCAGAACTTCCCCGCGAGCGCCGGCGACCGCCACAGCAGTTGACCCGACGTCCCGTACGCGATGAACTCCTGTTCCCCGTCCGCCAGCGTCAGCACCCCGCCGGAGAACAGGACCGCCGACCCGGCCCCGCTCATCCGCTGCTCCCACCGCTGTTCCTTGGTGTCGGCGTCCAGCGCCACCACGTACCGGCCCCGCCCCGTCGTCTCCCGGTAGGCGTAGACGACCCCGCCGCGCACGCCGATCGGCCGCGCCTGCTGCGGGATGTCGCCCCACCGCCACCGGACGCGACCGGTGGCGGCGTCCACCGCGGCGACGGTGAAGCCCGTTCCGCCGCAGTACAGGGTGGTGGCCTCGGACACACACCCGGACTTCTGGTAGCCCATCCGGGGGCCGGACGTGGTGACGCTCAGCGACGTGCGCCAGGGGCGCCAGCCCTTGGGCAGCGCCGCGGTCGGCGCGGACGCGGTGTCCTTGGCCTGCGACGTGTCTGGGTCATCCGAGTTCGTCGCGTACATCACCGCCGCGACGGTCAGCCCGGCCAGGGCCAGGCCCGCGCCGACGGCGGTGAGGATCAGCCGCCCGCGTCGCCGCCCGGCGGCGGACTCGCCCGGGAGCCGGGGCGACGGGGACCCGGGGGCTCCTGCGGCACCGGTCCCTTGAGGGCCGGTCCCCCTCAGGTGGGTGCCTTGGGGGTGGGGCCCTTGCGGGCCGGGGCCCTGGGCGTCCGGCTTCACGGTGGCCGAGGGGGCCGCGGCGGCGAAGTCGGGCAGACCCTCGAGCATGCGGTGCAGTTCGGCCAGGTCGGGACGGCTGGTCGGCTCCTTGGCCAGGCAGCGTTCGGCGATGGCCGCGAGCGGCGCCGGGACCCCCACCAGCGTCGGGTGCTCGTACATCACCTGATAGCCCGACACATACGGGCTGTCGGAGTCGAACGGCCCGGTGCCCGTGGCCGCGTACACCAGCAGCGACCCCAGCGAGAACACGTCGGAGGCCGCGGTGACCCCCCGGGGGCTGCGCAGTTGCTCCGGCGACATGAAGGGCGGGGTGCCCAGCACCCGCCCGATGGTGACGGTGAGCGTCTGGTTGTCGGCGGCGCGCGAGATGCCGAAGTCGATGACGCGCGGCCCGTCCTCGGCCATCAGGATGTTGGAGGGCTTCAGATCCCGGTGCACCACCCCGACCTGGTGTATGTCGCGCAGCGCCTCGACGAGACCCAGCCCCAGCGTCCGCAGGGCCCGCCCGTCCAGCGGGCCTCCCTTGCGTACCACCTCGCTCAGCGTGGGCCCGGGCACATACAGCGTGGCCATCCAGGGCCGTTCGGCATCCGGATCGGCGTCCACCACGGGAGCGGTGAACGCCCCGCTCACCTTGCGTGCCGCCGCGACCTCCTGCCGGAAGCGGGTGCGGAACTCCTCGTCCTGCGCGTACTGCTCGTGCACGAGCTTGACCGCGACATACCGCCCCGAGGCCGACCGCCCGAGATAGACCACGCCCATGCCGCCCGCGCCCAGCCGCTCGACCAGGGTGTAGCCGCCTATGGATTCAGGATCCCCGGTGCTCAGGGGCATCGCCCATCCCGCCTTATCGTCTTTCTCGTCGCTCGAACGCCCGTGCCCGCACTAGATTAGGTTCGGCGACCGTGTGAGTGGCCCATCACGCGCGACCGGCGCTCGCACGTGCACTGACCCTCCACACTTCCATGGCTCCCGGGCCGCCGCCGAATGGCGGCCGGACGGCGCCCGGGGCGTGGCGTTCAGAACGTGGCGTTCAGGGCGTGGCGCTCAGGGGTGCATCCGAGCGCCCTTGATCACCTTGTCGACCGCGTTGCGCGGCCCGTACACGGCCAGCCCCACCAGGTCCAGCCGGCCCCTCGGCACGGCCCGTACCGCCGCGCGGTTGTCCCGGTCGTTTCCGGTGGTGAAGAGGTCGGAGGTGAACAGCGCCCGGGGGAGCGAGCGGGACAGGGCACGGGAGTGCGCCGCGGTCAGTGTCTCCTTCGTCGCCTCGAAGACCAGGACGGGCTGGCGGAACATCGGCAGGTACGGGGTGCCGTCGGCGTCGGCGTACGGTTCGCCGATCACCTCGGGCAGCTCCGTGCCCAGGCCGCTGACCAGGAACGCGGTCACATTCAGCCGCTGCCAGGGCTGCAGATCCTCCCGCAGCACCACGGCGATCTTCGTGTCGAAACGTACGGGGGCGGTCTCGGTCGTCAGGCTCGTCAGGCTCGTCATGCTCCGAGGCTGCCGACCGCCCCGCCGTACCGTCTTGTACGTTTCTTGCATGGTGTCCCGGCACAAGGTATCGGCGTGGCGCCCGCAGGTCCCGGGCGTCGTCGAGGTCTTCCATGCCCACTTCACCGAGCACGCCTACCCGATGCACGTCCACGACGTGTGGACCCTGCTGATCGTCGACAACGGCGCGGTCCGCTACGACCTGAACCGCCGCGAGTGCGGCACCCCTGACGACACGGTCTCCCTGCTCCCCCCGCAGGTGCCGCACAACGGCTCGCCCGCCACCCCGCAGGGATTCCGCAAGCGGGTGCTCTACCTGGACCTGTCCCAGCTGGACGAGGGGCTCATCGGCCCGGCGGTGGACAACCCCGACATGGTCGACCCCCTCCTGCGCCGGCGCATCGGACAGCTGCACGCGGCACTGGCCCGGCGCGGCGACGAACTGGAAGCGGAGAGCCGCCTGGCCCTCATCGGCGAACGGCTGCGCGGACACCTGCGGACCCGGTTCGCCGCCTCCCCGCCGAGGACCGACCTCGGCGTGGCCCACAGCCTGCGGGAACTGCTCGACGAGCGGCTGTCGCACGGCGTGACCCTGGACGACGCCGCCAAGCTGGTGCACGCCCACCCCACCCACCTGGTACGGGCCTTCAGCACGGCCTTCGGCATCGCACCGCACCAGTACCTGATGGCCCGACGGGTCGACCGCGCGCGGCGGCTGCTCCTCGACGGCCGGCCGCCCGCGGAGGTGGCGACGGCGGTCGGCTTCTACGACCAGCCGCATCTGACCCGGCACTTCAAACGGTTCGTGGGCGTCACCCCGGGGCGCTACGCACCGAAGACCCGGCGGTGACCTGGTCGATTACCTCCCAGGTCATCGACCGCCGCGGCCCCCGTGCGCCACGATCGTCGGCATACGGACCCCACGGCTCCACCGACCGGAAGGACGCCACCCATGCCCGCCTACGTCATAGGCCATCTGCGAGAGGCCGCCCCGCACCCGGAGATCGCCGAGTACATCGAGCGCATCACCGCCACTTTCGAGCCGTACGGCGGTCGCTTCCTCGTCCACGGCGCGCGGCACGAGGTGACGGAGGGCAGCTGGCCCGGACATGTCGTGGTGATCGGCTTCCCGGGGATCGCCGAGGCGCGGGCCTGGTGGGACTCACCCGCGTACCAGGAGATCGCACCGCTGCGTTCGCGGCACATCGAGGGCGACATCATCCTGGTCCCCGGCCTCCCCGAGGACTACGACGCGGCCGCCACCGCGCGGGCGATGCGGGAGGCGATGGGGGAGGCGGTGTCCGCCGCGTGAGGGCCGCTCGCTGTTATTCGGTGGTCGGCCGGGAAGGCCGAAGGGGATAGTGAGCGCATGAGTCCCGCAGTGAGCCGCATGGTCGGCATCGCAGCCCTGCTGGTCGGCATCGCCGTCGCGCTCTGGCTGGCCTTCGGTCCTCCGCGGGACTGGGAGGGCGGTATGAGGTGGCTGCGGCACGGGCTGGTGTGGGGGGCCCTGGGACTGGCCGCCCTTTCGGCCCGGCTGATGTTTCCCGCCACGCGGAAAGACGCCTAGAAGCGCGGCGGCGGGCTGCCCGGGCCCGCCACCGGCGGGGACCCTTGCGTCTTCTGTGCCGGGCGGCATAAGTTACCGCCAGGTAGGAAGAGCTGCGCGAAGGCGCTGGGGTCGAAAGCGGCTTCCGGGCTTCGCCCGCGAGGAGTAGCCATGCCCACGCTGGACCGCCACGACAACGTCTTCGTACTCGACCTCGGGGACGGCGAGAACCGTTTCCATCCCGACTGGCTCGACTCCGTCAACGCCGCGCTGGACGAGGTCCAGGGCGCGGAGGGGCCCCGCGCCCTGGTGACGGCCGCCACGGGCAAGTTCTACTCCAACGGCCTGGACCTGGACTGGCTCTTCGCCCACTCCGATCAGCACCACGCGTACGTCGTCGCCGTACACGGCCTGCTGGCCCGGATGCTGTCCCTGCCGCTGGTGACCGTGGCCGCGCTGCAGGGGCACACCTTCGCGGCGGGCGCGATGTTCTCCCTGGCCCATGACGTGCGCGTGATGCGCGCCGACCGCGGCTACTGGTGCCTGCCCGAGGCGGACATCAACATCCCCTTCACGCCGGGCATGTCCGCGCTCATCCAGGGACGGCTGGCCCCGCAGACCGCCCATGAGGCCATGGTCACCGCCCGCCGCTACGGCGGCCACGACGCGCTCGCCGCGGGCATCGCCGACCACGCGGTGGCCGAGGCCGCCGTACGGTCGACCGCCATCGAGTACGCCGCGGCGCAGGTGGGCAAGGCCGGAGACAACCTCGCCACCATCAAGGCCCGGATGTACGCCCCCGTCCTGGCCGTCCTGCGCGACAAGGACATCCCCCTCGGCTGACGCCGACGCACCCCGCGAGGAAGCCCCGCCCCATGTCGACCACTGACCCCACCGCCCTGTCCGGCCTCGACCTGATGCGCTGGATACAGTCCGAGCGCCCCGCCGACATCCCCTCCATCGGCCGCCTGCTCGGCATGCGCTTCGACGAGGTCGACCACGGACGCGTCGTCGTCTCCCTCGACACCCGACCCGACTTCGCCAACCCCCTCGGCACCGTCCACGGCGGCATCGCCGCCACCCTCCTCGACTCGGCCATGGGCTGCGCCGTCCACACCACCCTCCCCGCCGGCGTCGGCTACACCACGCTGGAGCTGAAGGTGAACTACATCCGCGCCGCCGGCACCGAAGGGCAGACCCTGACCGCCGAGGGCACCGTCATCCACTCCGGCCGCCGGACGGCCACGGCCGAGGGCAAGGTGCTGGACGAGCGGGGAAAGCTGATCGCCCACGCCACGACCACCTGTCTGATCGTCTGAGCCGCCGGCGATCCGGCTCAGGTCGCGTCCCACAGACGCCGGTAGAAGTCGATCCGCTCCTGGTCGGGGCTGACGCCGTAGCCGTCGAGGAGAGCGCCCTCCCAGCCCGGCCCGTAGTTCCACTCAGTGCTCCACGTGGCCACGGCCAGATCCGCCCACCGGTCGGCGAGGCCGAGGGCGCCCATGTCCACATGGCCGGACCACGTGCCGTCCTCGTGCAGCAGCGTGTTGGGCGCGCAGGGGTCCCCGTGGCAGACGACCAGGCGGTCGACCGACGGCGGTGCGGGCAGGTCCGCGGGCACCGCGACGCCCGCGCGCCGGGCCACGTCCAGCCGGTGGTCGACCGACCAGCTGAACGGGCAGTCGTCCACGGGCAGCCGCTCGTGCAGCGCCCGCAGCGCCGTCCCCAGGGCCCGGACGGCCGTCCGTGGGTCGGCCTTCCACCGGGGGCTGACGGCGCTCTCGCCGGGCAGCCCCTTGGTGACCATCCAGTCCCCGTCGTCGTCCGACCCGAGATCCAGAACCTCGGGAACGGGCGTATGGCGGCCGGCCCAGCCGAGGCGAGCGGCCTCATCCGCCAGATCCGCCGGCGAGCCCTTCGGATCCCACTTGGCGAACAGCCGGTTCTCCCCGCTGCCGAGCTGGAAGGTCAAGCCGCCCAACTCGTTCTGCCATACGGGCAGCACCGGCCGGTCCCCGGCCAGAGCGTTGATCGGCGCGGGCACTCGCACGGGGTGGGTCGGCGGTCCGGAGACATGCATAGGCGCATGCTCTCCTTCTCACGGCACTGAGGGCGAGTGATTTCCGCCGGGGGGGGGCTGGGCCCCATCCGCCTGGGTACTCAACTTCGGCCACATGAGTACTCAGCTTGGTGGAACCTTGGCTGAAACATGAACTGGCTGCTCGGGGCACGTCTTGCAAAAGTGGACCTCTGGCAACGGGGGAGTGGGCAATGCCGATTGAGTTCCGTGTGCTCGGCGATGTCGGGGCGTATGTCGACGGAAAAGCGCTGGATCTGGGCCATGCGCAGCAGCGTTCGGTGCTGGCGGTGCTGCTTGCGGAGGCCGGGCGCACGGTGTCGGCCGAGCAGCTCATCGACCGGATCTGGGGCGAGGACTCCCCGCAGCGCGCCAAGGGGACGCTGTACAGCTATCTGTCCCGCCTGCGGAGTGTGCTGGCGGTGGCCGAGGACGAGTGCCGGATCGCTCGGCGCACGGGGGGTTACGCGCTGCTGGTCGACCCCGACTGCGTGGATCTGCACCGCTTCCGCGCCCTGGTCGAACAGGCCCGGGCCGTCGACGAGGCATCGGCCGCCGCGCCGCTGTTCGATCAGGCGCTGAGGGCGTGGCAGGGGGACTTCTGCGCGTCCTGCGACACCCCGTGGTTCGGTTCCGTACGTGAGGGATTACGGCAGGAGCGGCTGGCCGCCCTGCTCGACCGCTGCGACACCCTGCTCCTTCTCGGCCGCCACGCGGAGCTGCTGGCCGAACTGTTCACCCTCGTCGAGGAGCAGCCGCTCAACGAGCGGCTGGCCGGGCGCGTCATGCTGGCCCTGTACCGCAGCGGGCGCGTCGCGGAGGCGCTGACCCGCTACGACGCCTTCCGGCGCCGGCTGTCCGAGGAACTGGGCATCGACCCGGGGCCCCAGCTCAGGCAGTTGCACCAGCAGATCCTCACCGCGGACCCGGCGCTCGCCACTCCTGAGCCCGCGCCCGCCACCCCCGCCACGCATGCGGCCGCCACCCCCGCGCCCGCCCCTCATGCGGCCTCGTCCCCCGCCGCCGAGCCGGCCCCTCCGCCCGCCCCTCCCGCGGCCGGGCCGGCCCGCCACCCGGTCCCCGCACACCTGCCGGCCCCACCCCCCAGGTTCACCGGCCGCGCCCATGAACTGGACCAGCTGGCCCGCTTGCCGGCCGGCCGGGCCGGGGCCGAGGGCTCCATGGCGATCGCGGCGATCACCGGCCCCGGGGGCATCGGCAAGACCTGGCTGGCCCTGCACTGGGCCCACCGCCACCTGCGGGACTTCCCCGACGGCCAGCTCTACGTCAACCTGCGCGGCTTCGACCCCTCCGCCGAACCCGTCCCGGTGGCGGCGGCGATACGCGGCCTCCTCGACGCCCTCGGCGCCGACCCCGCGGCCATCCCCTCGGACGTGGAGGGGCAGGCCGGGCTGTACCGGAGCCTGGTCTCCGGCAGACGACTGCTCGTCCTGCTCGACAACGCCCGCGACAGCGACCAGGTCCGGCCCCTGCTGCCCGGCAGCCCCACCTGTACGGTGCTGATCACCAGCCGCCACCGGCTGACCGGGCTCGCCGCCACCCACGGAGTGCACGCCCTCGGCCTCGACGTACTCCCCGAAACCGAGGCCCGTACGCTGCTCACCCGCCACCTCGGCGACCAGCGGGTCGCCGCCGAACCCGCGGCCGTCCACACGCTCCTGGACCACTGCGGGGGGCTGCCGCTCGCCATCAGCATCCTCTCCGCCCGCGCCGCCGCACACCCGGACCTCCCCCTCTCGGCCCTCGCCGAGGAGGTCGAGGAGGCCGCCACCAGGCTCGACGCCCTGGACACCGGCGACGTCGCCGCCGACCTGCGGGCCGTGTTCTCCTCCTCGTACCGGGCCCTCGGGGCCGACGCGGCACAGACGCTGCGCCTGCTCGGCCTCGCGCCGGGCCCGGACATCGGCGTCCCCGCCGCCGCGAGCCTCACCGGTCTCCCCGAGCCCCGCGTCCGTGAACACCTGCGCACCCTGCAGGCGGCCCATCTGCTCCAGCAGCACACCCCCCACCGCCACCGCATGCACGACCTGGTCCGGCTCTACGCCGCCGAACAGGCCGAGGCCCTGTCGGCCACCCACCGCCAGGCCGCCCGACACCGCCTGCTGGACTTCTGCCTCCACAGCGCCTGTGCCGCCGCCGAGCTCCTGGACCCGCACGGGGACCGGGTCCCCCGGCCCGACCCCCGGCCGGGCGTCACACCGAAGGCGTTCGCGGACGAGGAAGACGCCCTCAGGTGGTTCACCGCCGAGCATCCGTTCCTGCTCGGCGCCATGGACCTCGCCCGCGCCTCCGGCTTCGACGCCCACGTATGGATGCTGGCCCAGGCCCTCGAGCCGTACTTCGACTACCGCGGCCACTGGCGGGACTGGGCCGACACCCAACACGCGGCGCTGCTCGCCGCGCAGCGGCTCGGCGAGCTGTCCTGGCAGGCCGACGCCCACCGCGGCCTAGGCGCGGTCCACACCCAGGTCAAGCGCCTGGACGAGGGACACGCCCACTTCCAGCACGCGCTGGACCTCTACGCCCGCTGTGGCGAGCGCCTGGGACAGGCCCATGCGTACCGGGGCCTGAGCTGGGTGTTCGTCGAACAGAACCGGCTGCGCGAAGCGCTTGTCCACAACGAACAGGCGCTCGCGCTCTACCGGCAGGCGGACCACCGGACCGGACACGCCAAGTCGCTCAACAACGCCGGGTGGCTGCACGCCATGCTCGGCGAATACGAGCACACGCTGGACTACTGCACCGAGGCCATCGAGCTCAACCAGAAGTCCGGAAACCGGCACGCCGAGGCCGGGGCCTGGGACAGCCTCGGCTACGCCCACCACCACCTGGGCAGTTACACCGACGCCGTGACCTGCTACCAGCGGGCCCTCGACCTCGTACGGGAATTCGGCGACCGGTGCGGAGAAGTCGAGATCCTCAGCCATCTCGGCGACAGCCACGACGCGCGCGACGCGCCCGACCTGGCCCGGTCCGTATGGCAGCAGGCCCTGAGGATCGCCGACGAGATCGACCACACGGCCGCCGACGAACTCCGGAAGAAGCTCTGCGATCCGGTCGACGCCGAGCAGAGCGACATCGGCGAGGGCGGGGTGGACTACTCGGAGGACGGGACGCTCACCCGCTCACCGTGAGATTCGAGTTCCCACTGCTCTGATAACCCTCCGTCGCGAGGATCATGTAGTACTTGAAGGTGCCCAGACCCATTCCGGAACGGGCCCACGCGTCGAAGTGATTGCCCGTGGTGATGGTCCCGCCCGTCCTCTTCGACTGCCGGACGCTCCAGTACTGGTTGAACGTGCGGTTGCCCTCGACGGACGGCGCGTTGTAGCGCGTCGTCAGGTAGGTGTCGTACGTACCGCCGTCGCTGGTCACCGCGCCCTTGTACGCGCCCGTGGGCCGGTAGGTGCCCCAGTTCTCGACGATGTAGTACTCCACGAGCGGGTTTGAGGTCCACCCATAGAGAGCTAAATAGCCGTTGCCGGACGGGTTGAAGCTGCCCGAGTAGTTCACACTCCTGCGTCCGCCGGTGGACCAGCCCTTGCCGCAGACGAAATTGCCGCAGTTCGTCCACGAGGTCCGGTAACTGCCACCGGCGGCCAGGGTCATGGAGACCGACCCACCGCCATTGGTCCAGAACGAGTAGTAGAAGCCGTTGTTGGTGCCGGTCTGATTGGTGGTGATGGTCGTGTCGGCGTAGGCGGTGCCGGGCAGCATCAGCCCTGATGTGACCAGCGCCAAGGCGCCGGCACGGCCGATGAAGTCCCTGCGGTTGACCGGGCGGGCGGGGGCGTTGTCCTCGTGCATGCTTTCCTCCTCATGAAGGCCGGCAGGTGGCCAGGCAGCGTGATACGGCCTGGCGGGCGGGCTTTGATGTGGGCGCCCGCGCGCGTCGGATGCGTGCGACGCGGCGGGGCTCGGGTGGTCGCCGTGCGGTCGGCGACCGGAGGATCAGGTCGTGCGGATGACCTGGATCGACAGTGTTAGACCGGGTGCGTCGGGTGTCAACAGTTTCCGCAAGGATTACGGAAACTCTGTCCCGCCCGGGGATCTTCTGAGAGGACATAAATCCTGTTCAGCGCCATGATCGTCTGATCGGGCAGGGGCTTGTCGACGAATCCTCCGGCTCGGGACCCGGAATCCGGAAGGCTGGTTCTGAAAAGTTTCCGGAGACTTTCCGGATCAATTGGCGAGCCACCCGCCCGGGCACCTCAGCCGCCCCGGTCAACGCCTCCTGACCCGGTTCCCCGTACGGCGAGGCGGCGCTCCGGCGCCGCATGCGCCCTACTCCCTGGTCATCGACACCGTCGCGCCGTCGGCCGTGGTGAGGGTGAGAAACACCGTGACTCTGGCACCGAACGCGCTGGAGAGATCCACGGTCTCGCCGCCCTGTGCCCCCATGCATCCAAGCGTCATGCCCGTCTGTGCGGGGACGTCGAGGACCAGTCCGTCCTGCGGCCCCGTCGACCCAATTCCCCGAAACTGACTCGGGGGCGTCAGGATTTGTACGCCCCCTTGCGACGTTTCGATGTTTCTGGCCCAGATGTGCAGGACAAAGTCCGCATCGCTGGTCACATGAACGACGCGCTCGTTATCGCCGAGACCGAAGTAGCCTCGCACCACGTGATCGCCGACTGGCATGGGAATGCTTCCCTTCCGGGGCGCGCCATGTCTCCCATGAGCCGGTGACTCCACTGCCGCCCCGTGACCATCGTCCTCGGCGAGGAAGCGGCAGGCCAAAGCTGCTGGTCCATACGGAGCAAAGGCCCCCCGGACGAGGTCTGACCGTATGCCCGGTCACCCCGAGGCCGGTCACCCCGAGCCCGGTCACCTGAGGCCGATCACCCCGAGGCCGATCACCCCGAGGCCGATCACCCCGAGGTCGTGCCGCTGCACCCGACGGTGAGGGTGTGACCTGGCTTGTTCTTCTTCGTCTCCTCGTCGATGAGCTTGCCATTGACGAATATCCGGCAGCCGATTTCCGTCTTCGGCTCCACCGAACCCGCTTGCAGCGACAGCGACCTTCCCGGCTTCACCTTGAACTTCTTCGACCACGGCGTCTTGACCTCATCGAGATCCAGGTCCGCATCGCCGCCGCTGTTCTTGGTGTCGGTATACAGGCTCGAGTTGATACCGGGGATGTACACGCTCGCCGGCGAATCCCCCGTCACCTTGAATTCGACAGTCACCATGCCGCCGTCGGCGCCGTCCTTGTCGCCGTCGTCGGAGCAGCCTGCCAGCAGGGCTCCCGTGATGACCAGACAGGCCGCGGCCTTGTGTGTACGCATTGTTCCCCAACGGTCTTTTTCGCGCAGCCGGCTGCGGATTTCGGGCAACCGGCCGCGAGTAATCCTCACATGCGTTCCGCGGGTGATCCAGCGTTTCCGGCCCGGTCCCTGGATCAGTTCCACTGCACCGGAGATGAGTTGCGGGGCATGTCGAGGTTGTGGTCGTGGTGGACTCCGCCACTCTGCGTGACCATTCAAGATGTCGCGCCGTATATGCGCATTTAGAGTGTCACCGTGATGCGAACACACAAGATCATCCCGTTACTGACGGTCGTCGTCTTCGTGGTGTTGCACCTCTTCGCCTATCCGGGCACACGCTTCTCCAACGACTCATACCGCTACGCCCGCTCAGCGTACGAGTTCCTGGGCGACCCCTACCGCAAAGCCCAGGACAAAGCGCTGCGGGCCTACTGCGCGGACACGGCGGCCATGCTTCAGCGCGGCCGCATGCTGCACCAGATCCAGTTCCGGGCCCCGGTACGCCCCCAAGAGTTCCAGGATTGCCTGAATCAGCATGCGGATGGCCTCAATCCCAGCAATCCGCGGTACGAGGCGCTCTTTCATGCCCGCCCCGCCTATCCACTGATGTCCGCACCGCTCGTCCGGCTCCTGGGGGCCAAGGCGGGGCTGACGGCCGTCGCCCTGGGTTTCACGGCGCTCGGAGGGCTGCTGGTCCTGGTGCTCCTGCGCGCGCTGCGCGCACCGCCTCCGGTGGCATGGCTCGGTCAGTGCCTGTACTACGTCACGCCCATTGGGCTGTGGGGCAGCCGGCCCATGACGGAAGGTCCGGTGATCGCCCTCCTGGTGGCCATGCTGCTCGGCGCGGTGTGGCTGTGCCAGGGGCGGTGGGTGGCGGGGGCTCTGCTGTCCGTAGGGGCCTTCGCACTGGGTTTCGCGGTCAAGTACTCAAGCTTCGCCCTGGTGGGGCCATGCCTGGTGGCGGCGAGTGCCACGGCGCTGCTGTTCGTCCCACAGGCCCGGCACAGGGGCACGCGCTGCCTGCTCGTCGTCTCGCTCCTCGAGTCCGTGGTCGCCTTTGCGATGAGCAGGGTGCTCCGACTGCCCGGATTGGAGGATTCGCTCCAGGACACCTTCTCCCTCCACTGGACGTATTCCGAAGTCGCCGACCCATGGCGCCGGCTGGCCCGGCTCGATGCCAACTACTGGTGGCAGTGGCTCCAGGGCGAGGCGCTGGCTCCCTCCCTGCTCTTCCTCCTGGCGCTGGGCGTCTGGGGCGCGATGAGCCGCTCGGTGCCCATCGCGCTGTGCCTGATCGCCGTGGGCGGTACGGGCCTGCTGTCGTCCGTGGCCCACCCGCTGGCGATGGAGGGCGACAGGCTCTATGTGCAGGTGTGGTTGGTGGTCGTCGTCGGGCTGCCGCTCCTGGTCGACCATTACCTCTCCGTGCACAGCTCCGCTCTCCCCGGAGGTCAGCTCGGTTCACCGGCCGTCGGGACGGCACCGCGACCATGATCGACAGCTCCGATGAAAGCCTTTGCGCCTGCCGCCGCATGGATGGTGAGGTGGCGCGGTGACCAACCACGATGGGGCGGCGGCTGTCCGACCGCTGACACTGGCTTGGGTGAGCCGGCACCTGGAGGCCGGCGAACGGGTCGTCGGAACCGAGTCGCTGCCCGGCGGCATCACTGCCGAAATGCGGAGACTGACCATCGCCACGCGGGACGGAGCCACCCGCGACCTGGTGCTGCGGAGCTTCGTCAACCCGTTCTACGCGGAGCACGCCGAAGACTGGCTGCACAGGGAGACTGGCGCCCTGACCCTGCTCACGGGGACCGGCGTATCGGCTCCTGGACTGGTCGCGGTCGATCCGACCGCCGCGCAGTGCGAGTATCCGTCGCTCCTCATGACACATCTGGCGGGCCGGACGGTCCTCGACGATGAGGGAGTGGAGACACGCGTCCCTCTGCTGGCCCGTCAACTCGTGGCGATCCACGCGCTGCGCCCCGCCGAGCGGCCCCGCGAGTACGTCACGTTGACGACCGCCGACACCGTCGTCGTTCCGAAGGGCGCCGACGCGGCGGCATGGGCCGCGGCGATCGACGTGATCCGCAAGCCCGCGCCGCCCTATGAAGGGCGATTCCTGCACCGGGACTTCCAACCCGGCAACGTGCTGTTCGACGTGGCGCCCCCAAGCCCGGCGGATGCCCGGATCACCGGCGTCGTCGACTGGGCAGCGACTTCCTGGGGCCCGGCGGATCTCGATGTGGCGCACTGCGCCACCAATCTCGCCCTGCTGCACGGCCCGGCGTGGGGCCTGCGGTTCACCGAGGCGTATGAGGAGGCCGGCGGGGTGCTGGCCGCGGCCGCGGGCGAGCGGCTGTACTGGCTGGTGCGGGACGGGCTGGCGTGCTCGGAAGAAGTGCGGTCGGTGTCGCGGCCGTGGCGGGAGGCGGGGAGGACGGAGCTGACGACGCGAGTCGTGGAGGAGCGGCTGGACGCCTATGTCACCGCCCTGATGGACGCGCTGGGCTGAGCCACGGCGGCCCAGGGCACGGGCCGGCGGCGAGCGCAGGTCCCGGCCCGGCGGCGCCGGGCAAGGTGGTCCTTGCCCGGCGCCGCCGGTGTTCCGGAGGGCCGGGCGGGCGGCCGGTCGTGGTCAGGAGCAGGGCTTGTAGAACTGGGCCCAGCCGTCACTGGGCATGGCCGGCGGCTCGCCCGTGGACCCGAACGCGCCGTACTTCACCTTCAGTTCGTAGTCGAAGTCCCCCGGGCCGCTGTCCGGCTGCGTCAGACGCACGTCCCGGTCCAGTTGCCCGTCACCGTTGTTGTTGAGGATCGCGAGGTCCGGGTAGGCGTCGTCGCCGTAGTTGGCGATCCGAAGCTGCTGGACCTCGCCGTGGTCGCCGATGTCGGAGTGCCGGGAGCCGGCGGAGCTCAGGTTCGCCCGCTTGAGCGGGCCGGGGCGGTATTCCGCGACGCGCGCTGTCGAGGGGTCGTCGATGCCGGACGGCTTGACGATGTTGACGACTATGTCCAGGGTGCCGTCGTTCTGGAAGTCGGCGACCGCGGCGGTCGCGACCTCCCCCGTCTTCGCGCCCAGGAGTTTGCTGACGGCCTGCTTCTCCCCGAACGAACCGTCCGCGGCCCCCCACTGGATCGTCATCTTCGTCCCGGTGTGCCCTGGATTCGCGATCTTGTCCGGGTGGCCGTCACCGTCGAGATCGCCGACCAGCGTCGTGGCGCCGGCCAGGCACGGGGCTGTCGCCACGGTTGCCTTGCCGCCCCGCCCTTCGCCGCCCGAGGGCGACGACCCGGCCGCAGTGGCCTGGTAACCGGCGACCGTCAGGGTCAAGGCGACAGCCGCGACCGGGACGCCGATCAGACGTGCGCGCTTGTCAAGCATCTACGAACTCCTCACGTCGTTGCTGCACGGTGATACACGCGTAACGCTCCGCGAGTGACGGGAATCGAACGCGCGCCCCAGGCTCGGGAGGCACCAGCCCCCGCACGGCTGATCAGCGCGCTGACCTGGGTGAACGAAGCCTGAAGCGCTCATGCGCAGCAGTCCGCGGTATCCGCTGTCGACCGTGGTCCACCGCTCGTCCCGGCGCGCATCCGACACGACTGCGAGCGCACAGTCGGCGGCCCGGCGAGTTACTGGTCCGTGCCGCCGTCGAAGGGAACGGCATCCGCGGCGGAGGTGTGCCAGTTGGTGACGATGGGCTTGTCGACGGTGATGGTGTCGACCGGCAGGGAGACCGGGTTGGGGTCGTCAGCACCGATGCCGACGATGATGCTGGTCAGTTCCTTGCCACCGTTTTCCATGGTGGTCTTCGGGTTCACCCCGGCGTAGGCGACGGTTCCCTTGCCCAGCGTGATCTGCTCGCCCACGGCCTGCTCCGCAGGGCCGGCCTCGGTGCCGTCCGACCCGAAGGCCACCGTGGGAAGCTCGGCGGGCAGGACACAGGTGATCCCGGGCTTGGCCTTCGCGATGATCAGGATGTATCCGCCGGCCTGCGACTCGGCCCTGGTGCTCCAGGAAATGTCGTTGGCCCCGCACTCCTGCCCGACCTTGCCGCGCTCGCCGCTGCCGGTGTCGGCGCCGGAGCCCACACCATCCTGGGTTCCCTTGCCCTTCGCCACGGAGGACTTGGCCGATGAGCCGGCGCCGGTGTCCTTGTCAGCCGCAGCCTCGGCGGAGGCCGACGAGTTACCGGACTGACCACTCGCGCCGTCCGAGGACTGGCAGGCGGTGGCGAGCATCGCGGCGGTCACCAGCAGACCGGCGCCGGCGAACGTACGGAGTCGGGAGCGGGTGATCAGCATGAGAAGACCTTCTTCGTCATCAGCGGAGTGGTACACCCAGCGACGTTTCGCCCGGTGTGATGCTCACCCTGCCAGCGGCGCCTACCGTCCCAGTAACGCGCCACTAACGAAGCACTGGCGCCACCACAACCGACCCACCCGCACGGCCCCGAAGGCTCCCGCCCGGGCCGACTCGGCGGCGACGACGGGCACAACGAAGCAGCCCCGGACTGCTGGCCCGGGGCTTTGCACGGGAGCGGGTGATGGGAATCGAACCCGCGCTCTGAGCTTGGCCGCTCTGTCCGGTGCGCATCTGGTGCGGGTGTCCAGCGCGACATTCGTCTGTCCTGCGAAGTCCGCGTCTCATAGGGCGATCAGCCGCACACGGTCACCGGTGTGACCGGTTCGACTTTGACGCGCGGCAGCGTCCGGTTCAGACGCGGGAGGTTCACCCGTGTGTGGCTAACCTCCACGATGGTGTTGGCGCCGACCACGAAATCGGCTCCCATTTTGTGGAACACCTGGAGCATCGCAAGAAGCTTCCGGTCTTGCGCGATCCATGCGGACAGTCCCTGTGAGTCCAGGACGACCGTCTCGATGTGGGCACTCAAGCGGCGTCCGTGTGATCGACAGCGCCGGCGGTGCCGAAGATCTTGGTGTGGGCCTCGGCCAGTTCCTCGTCCGTGAAGGCGCCGTGCGGGCGCCGTCCTCGGCTCACCGGCTTTGACCCCGACCCCCGGCGTGCTGCTGTCGGACGTGGATGAGCGCTGTCAGGCTCCGCTTCCGTGTTCCAGCCGGCCGGCTGTGCCTGGACGGGCTCATTGAAGGTCGTCGTGCTGTTCGGACGCGGCGCGGCGGAACTCCGCGTTGATGCGCTGAGCTTCCTCGAGCTGGTCCTCGAGGATGACGATGCGGCAGGCGGCCTCGACCGGCATGCCCTGATCGACGAGTTCGCGGGCGCGGGCGGCGATCCGCAGTTGGTAGCGGGAGTACCGGCGGTGCCCGCCCTCGGAGCGGAGCGGGGTGATGAGCCGGGCCTCACCGATGGCGCGGAGAAAGCCGGGGGTGGTGCCGACCATCTCGGCTGCCCGTCCCATGGTGTAGGCGGGGTAGTCGTCGTCGTCCAGATGACCACTGAGCGGATTGTCTTCTGTCATTCTCACCTCGTTGAGCAACGCGTCGAGGGGCCCCGGTGCCGTACGCACCAGGGCCCCGAAGGAAATTCAACACCATCTGTCGGCCCTACTGCTGTGCCGACCTTCTGTTTTCCGCTACGCCGCCTGGGAAGGGCAGCAGCGCGGGGATCGCGGATGCGTGACCGTGGACCACCTTCCATTCCGGGGTCTTGCGGTACCCGGGCCGGTTCACCCGTGCCCGGGCGATCCTGATGGCGTCTGCTTCCTCCGTTCTTCGCTGGGTCATCCACTTCGTGCCGGCCGGTGCGGCTGCCAGTCCCGTCACCTTCCCGGGAACAACCTGGCTTTGGAGCTCCAAGCCGCACCGACCTGCAAACTTCCTGTACTGCTACCCGCCAGTTCGTGTCTGCCGGGTCTGTCTTGACTGTGTCTACGAGAGAAACACTAACCGCGCGACAGCCCAATGTCTAGTCTGGCGAACATAGATTTTGGTGTGCATGGGCCTGAGATAACCTGCGGTCCGTAACTGGCAGGCGCGGCCGGTCATCCGGCCGGCTCAGGCGCCGCACCCCCGGCAGGAGGCCTCGGCCCGTCCGCCGCCGCGTCCTTGGGGCCCAGCCGGCCGGATCGATGAATAAAATCGGCTCTCATGTCGAACGCTGACGAACTGCTCGTTGACGTGGCCGCCATGGTGGAGTCCGAGCAGAGCACTCAGATGTCCCTGACCGTGGTCACCGGCGGCGCTGTCATCACCGGACGGTTGGCTCCCGAAGCCGTGTGGAGGCAGCGTGTGTCGGAGATCCTGAGGGACTCGGACCGCCTTGGCCCCTTCTCCGGCGTCTTCACCGCCGACGAGACGCAGGACCGGCCTGACCGCGGCGAGCCGCCCACCCATCTGCACTTTCACGTCGCCCGGATTCTGCAAGGCAGCATGGGGATCCCCGAGACGGGCGGGATGTACCGCGTCGCGATCAAGGACGTCAGCGGTTGGACCGTTGGCGACTTCAGCTACTCCGACTCATGAGTCACGGACACCTGGCCGGCCCGGGAGGCGCTGTCTTGCCGACCAGACACTGAACGCATTGAGGGCTCGACCGGCGCGCGCCGGTCGAGCCCTCAATGCTGTCCTGCTCTCGGTTGTCGCCTGCTCCGCCGGTTACGAGGGCGCGGAGGTGCCGAGCTGAGCCGACGCTTCCTCAAGCCGAGTGAGGCCGCGCGCGGGTGAGGTTTCGGGGAGGGGGCGGCACGTGAAGCCGAGACGGGTCATGGCCCTGGTGACTTCGCCGACGGTGAAGTCGCGACGGTCCTGACCGGTGATGACTTCGCCTACTTGCTTCACGGGGTATTGGCGGCGGCCGATGATCACGGACTCACCCGTGATGAGCTCGGGCTTGACGTCCTTCATCGACGCCAGCACCCCGCTCTTGGTCAGGTCGAACGGGAAACGGGCGATGATGCAGCGCATGGGTGCCTCACAGGAATAGGGAGAAGGGTCTGACCGGGGGGCGGATCAGCGTGAGAGGGCGAGAACGCCCACGGCGCAGCCGTGCTCGTCGACGACGGGCAAGGCCCCGAGCTGCCCGTGCCGCATCGCGCGCTCCGCCTCGGCGATCGTGGTCATGGGCGAAGCGAACGGTCCGCTGTCGCCGAGAATGTCCCGCAGGCGGACCCGATCCGTGTATGCGGAGCTGTCGCGGACGACGGTGAGCTGGGCCTGAGCGATCAGGCCCGTGCACCGGCCGTCCTCGTCATGGACGAGCAGGTGCCCGGCACGGGCACTGGCCATGACGGCCAAGGCCACCTCCACGGTCATGTCGTCCCAGACCTGCGGGCCGGGCGCATCCATGGCGTCGACCACAGGCTTGGTGGCGGAATCCGCCGGGCTCGGCGTCATCTGAATCAGCGGCAAAGAGTGCCTCCTGGGGGACTGGGCAAGAGCGCTGACCTCTGAGTTCTAGGCTGCCGCGGCGGGGGCGGACTGCCGCTGAGCCGTGTGGCGTGCCGCCTGGCCGGTCCGGCGGTCCTTGGCGGTACGGCTGCGTCGGCCGCGAGAGGCGGGGACGCCGCGCTTGGGGCGCTCGACCACCGGTGCCGTGATGACGACCGGAATACCCGACGGAGTTCGCGCGCCGGTGATGCGGCTCAGTTCGGCCTCCCCCGAACGGACCTGGGTGGTCCGAGGGCGGATCCCGGCGTCCGACATGAGACGGACTATGTCGCGGCGCCGGCCGGGCGTCACCAGGGTGACGACGAGACCGGACTCGCCGGCGCGGGCCGTGCGGCCTCCCCGGTGGAGGTAGTCCTTGTGGTCACTGGGCGGGTCCACATTGACCACCAGGTCGAGGTTGTCGACGTGGATCCCGCGTGCCGCGACATTGGTCGCCACCAGGACCGTCACATGCCCCGTCTTGAACTGGGCCAGGGTCCGGGTGCGCTGCGGCTGCGACTTTCCACCGTGCAGTGCGGCAGCCCGCACACCACTCTTCAGCAGGTGGCTGGTGAGCTGGTCGACGGCGTGCTTGGTGTCCAGGAACATGATCACGCGGCCCTCTCGCGCCGCGATCTCGGTTGTCACCTGATGCTTGTCCGTGCCGTGCACATGGAGCACGTGGTGCTCCATCGTGGTGACCGCAGCCGCGGACGGGTCAACGGAGTGGACCACTGGGTCGGTCAGGTACCGGCGGACCAGAAGGTCGACGTTGCGGTCCAAGGTGGCTGAGAACAGCATCCGCTGCCCCTCAGGGCGCACCTGCTCCAGCAGCGCTGTGACCTGCGGCATGAAGCCCATGTCGGTCATCTGGTCAGCCTCGTCCAGGACGGTGATGCCGACCTGGTCCAGGCGGCAGTCGCCCCGCTCGATGAGGTCCTTCAGCCGGCCCGGCGTCGCGACGACGACCTCAGCCCCACCACGCAGCGCACCGGCCTGCCTGCCGATCGACATCCCACCGACCACCGTGGCCAGCCGCAGCTTCACGGAGCGGGCGTACGGAGTGAGCGCATCGGTGACCTGCTGTGCCAGCTCCCGGGTGGGCACCAGCACCAGCGCCAGCGGCTGCCGGGGCTCGGCTCGCCGGCCGGCCGTACGGGCCAGCAGCGCCAGCCCGAAGGCGAGGGTCTTGCCGGATCCGGTGCGCCCGCGGCCGAGTACGTCACGACCCGCGAGCGAGTTCGGCAGGGTCGCCGCCTGGATGGGAAACGGTACGGTCACGCCTTCGGCGGCGAGCGCGACCAGGAGCTGCCGGGGCATCTCGAGGTCAGCGAACGCCTCGACGGCGGGGAGCGCGGGGCTGATCGTTACGGGCGGGGTGAACTCCCGCTGCGGCGTGGCGGGGCCGCCCCCGTAACGGCGCGAACGGCTCGGATTACCGGAGCGCTGGGAGCCCGTAGCCCCCCAGCGGCTGCCGTCCTTTCGGGAGCCGGAACTGCCGATACGGGTACGGGTGAAACGGTCGTTCGTACGTGTGCGGTTCATGCAGAACCTTCCTCGAAGCGGCACGCATCAAGGAATTTCTGCGACGTTGAGCAGCACAGAGAATCGCAAGAATGGGCCAAAACAAATGCGAAAGCGGATTCGGCCGGCGGGAAATGCTCACCGGTTGATGCCGAAACGGGCGGTGCGATCCGGGTCGGAGCGGCCGGAGCGTCGACTGTGGCGTGATGGATCAACCGCGCCCCGCGGCGCAACGAGTCGGGGCCCGCACCCAAGGTGCGGGCCCCAGCTGCGAACTGCGCGCGGCAGCGTCAGGCGGGAACGATGTTCTCGGCCGTCAGGCCCTTCTGACCCTGCGCGATGTCGAAGCTCACCTTCTGGCCTTCCAGGAGCTCGCGGAAACCTTGGGCGGCGATGTTCGAGTAGTGGGCGAACACGTCAGCGCCGCCACCGTCCTGCTCGATGAAGCCGAAACCCTTTTCCGCGTTGAACCACTTCACGGTGCCAGTAGCCATGTGTCACATCTCCTTCGGGGCAGTGCCCGGAGCCCGCACTGTGCGGACACCGCGTCGCCGCGATGATTGCCCCGCCCGGGAATGACCGGGAACATAAAAGAACTCCCATTGGCGTGAAGAGCCAGTGAGGGCCTTGAAGATTTTGGGAACCACAACTGCAACTGGAGTCAACAGTAGCACGGCGCATTCGACTGCGCGTAGTGAATGATTACGCGTCGTTTGGTACCGCAGAAATTTTCATCGCGCGTGACGGCGATTTCTCAGTTCGCGACCACAGATATTGGTCGCCCGGGACACTTGGTTGACCGGCTGACGGCCGGCCGTGGCGTGTCGGTGGTGACGCGGATACCGCCGCCCGCGCAAGCCGGTTGGTGTCCCTCCTCCTGCTCCTCCGGACCCGCCGCAAGCTGACCGCGGAGAAAGCGGGGGACGAGCCGGAGATGTCGGGCCGCATCATCTACCGGGACGTTGAATCACTGCACACGGTCGGCATCCCGCTGTACGGCGACGCCGACCCGGCCGGCGGCTATCAGCTCCTCGGCGGCTACTGGACCCGACCGACCGGCCTCAGCGCCGACGAGGCCCAGGCGCTCTTCCTCGCCGCACTGCTTGATTTCCGTCGGTTCAGCGGGATGCATCGCCTGCAAGCCCACCCGGCCCGAGGCCGGCCTTGCAGCGGCAAACCCGAGCGCCGCGTCCAGCCGCCGTGGCTGCCTCCGCGCCTGGGTGCCCAGCGGCGAACGCTCCGGTAGCCGCTGAGACTAACGCTGGGGGCCGAAGCAGCGTCGGGGCGGGTGCGGTGAGGTGGGGCGAGGCCGCGATGAGCCCCTGTAGGGGCGTGGCGTCGGGCCGCCACGCCCCGCCCGCGGAGCCAGGGGGGAACCTGCTGGTCATGCTTACACCGTGACGAGATGGTCGGCGGTGCCCCCGCACCACTCGACCAGGAAGAGCGTCGCGTCGTCAGTGGTGACCCCGCCGCGTTCTCGCATCAGGGTGTGGGACAGGCCGCGCACCATTTCCTGTACGCCTTCGCCCACGCACCCCGCGCGGTCCACGAAGTCGAGCAGTCGCTCCTCGCCGAACTGCTCTTCGCCGGTGCGGTGCTCCTCGATGAGACCGTCGGTGAAGAAGAGGATCCGGTCGCCGTGGGACAGCGCCTGGTCGCTGATCTGCGGGATGGCGCCGCCGAATCCGACGGGCAGGGTGCCCGGGCTCTCCAGCGCCTGGACGACGCGGTGGTCGCGGATCAACAGGGGCGCCGGGTGCCCGGCGTTGACCCATTGCAGGTGGCCGGTTCGGATATCCAGGCGCATCATCTGCGCCGTGACGAAGTGGTCGGGCCCGAACTGCTTGTCGATGGCCGTGTCCATGAACATGTACAGGTCGGCGAGGCCGACGTCGGCGCGTCTGGCGTGCCGGTAGGCACCGATGGCGACGGTGGCCAGCACGGCGGCGTCCAGCCCGTGACCCATGGCATCGATGACAGCCACGTGCAGGATGTTGTCGTTCAGGGCGTAGTCGAAGCTGTCCCCCGCGACGTCGTAGGCGGGCTCGAGGATTCCGGCCACCGCGACCTGCGGGGTGACCATGGTCAGCGGGGGCAGCAGTGACCATTGGATCTCCGCGGCCAGGCTCATCGGCTCACGGCGCCGGGCCCGGAAGAACTGATCGGTATAGCTGTTCTTGGTGACCAGCATGTCGGCGACCAGGCCGGCCAGGCGCCGCAGCAACCGCCGGTCGTCGTCATCGACGGTGCTCAGGGTGACGGCCAGCACCCCCACCACGTCGCTGCCGTCCAGCAGCGGCATGAACATCCGTACGCCATCGGCCTGCGGCTGTTCCACCATAGCCGCGCTGAGAAAAGCCCTGCCGGCCTGAGAATCGTCGATCAGCTCGGGCTCCCCGACCACGAGTCTCATGCCCGGCAGGGGAGCCAGCATCAGCTGGTCGTAGTCCTGAAGGAGGATTGAGACGTCCCGCCCGCCGATCCTGCCCACTTCCTCCGCGACCAGCGGGGCGATCAGCTGGGGTGGCATCTCGTGAGCCCGGTCCAGCAGCACACCCAGCAGCCGCTCGCCGAATCCCTCTGACCGATCCACGGTGACTTTACGGAAGTCCCGTTCACCCTCCGTCATGGCGGCCTCGTTTCGCCGGAGCGCCCTCACACAGAGGCGAGCCTCAGTGTTGTTCGCCGCATTTTGGTCCTGCTGCCTCCTCCACCCCAGCATCGCGCACATGAGGGTCTGCGACACCTGCCGCCAGGTCGCCGGAGCGCGACCGGTGCCTGAGGCGGCCGAAGAGCAAGGTGGGCACCCCGCCGGAGGCGTCTTGCCGTGGTTACCGCATCAGCCCAGCGACGCACTCTGAAGATTGCCGTGAGCTGCGCAGCCGTCGGTACCGTGTCCTGTTCCTTGGCCTGTAGAGGGGCTCGCACCGTCGAGGCGCAGGCAGAGCGAGGATCACGCACGCCGACCTTGTGACTCTTTGGGGTGACAGCGCCTCTTTGGCGCGACAGCATCGCGGTCGCGCCACTCGTGGATATTGCCCTGCTTCCTGCCGTCGTGCCGACGGCGACACAACGGCCCCGGCGTAGTCACACCGGGGCCGCCCTTTCGGGTCGGTTGCACGTGAGAGTGCACCGACCCACTCACCATGCTATGCCTGGGGTGCTTTTCCGGCATCACGGACTCTTTTAGGAATACGGCGCCTGGGGCGCAAACGCCCCGCGCCGCGTCAGCCACGTTCCTCCTCCTCTTCGCCCTCCATCAGCCGGATCCCTTGGTGCGTGAGTGTGGCCATCGCGGGTGTGTTTCCTCGCGCCCAGTCGACTGTGATGAGCCCCTCGCCGGCCAGATATGTGCAGGCGGCCGCCAGGTCCTGCTCAGGGACCTGGAGCTCGTCGCGCAGCTTCGCCCCGGTGACGCCAAGGAGGCGATTGCCTTCCGTGGCCTGGTACAGAGCCTTCATGATCGCTTCGCGGTAGTTCTTCCGCTCCTGCAGGGTTGCCATGGTTGCCGTTCCACGGGTGCAGGGCACCGACGAGGAGTCCCTGGACACGGGGCGTCGGTGCCCTGCCCGCACCCGTTGAGGGGCATCGCTTCAGACTTCATCCGTCTGCGTGCGGTCTTGTCCGGAGGACTGACTTGCCACCAGCCAGGACCGCGCCGGCCCTGCCGTGTGCGTGGTGTCCACGGTGAGATGCAGCCGGGTTCCGCCTTCGGCGCCGGCAGGGTAGCTGCGCTGTTCGGTCGCGGCGAAGCAACGACGGAGCACCTCGGCGACCTGACGGGCGGCCTCGGGGGACGCGGAGACGATACGCACCTCGGCGCGCCCTGCGGAGGGTGATTCGGGTGGCTGCATGGTGACCTCGTTCATCAGGAAGACGTCGCGGTGGGCGTGGGGCCACGCTTCGCACCCACCGGCCCAGGCCAGGAGAACGTCATGCATCTTTCGCGGCCCCGTCGCGGTGTTCGGGATGAGGCGGTGACGACGGCTGATCCGGCGGGCTTGCCGGCTGTCGGCTCTTCCGGCTCCGTGTAGTGGCATGCTGCCATCCGCTCGTTGTGCCGGTCATTGAGCAGATGGATCGGCCGCACTCCTCTGACGGTCATGGCAGTGATCACGGACCCGCTGAAGACGGTCTCCACGTCCTCACCTCCCTTCGGCGGAGCTCAGGAGTCCGGTCGGGTTCGGCTGCCGGCCGCCATAGGGGCGGGCCCGCCATCGGTCTCCCACTCCTCCTCCCGGGTGCGCGCCTCCCGGGCGTCACGGGTGGCGGTTTCGTTCGCCATCAGACCGCTGGCGGTCAGGAGGCTGCCCGGGGTGGCTGCGGCGGCCATCAGCCGGGCGGCGGCGGCCGCACTCGTCTCTGGCGGGATCACCAGAAGGTCCCAGCGGCCTGCGGTGTAGGAGAGCAGAATCAACTTGTGCGGGTCCTGCTCGTCAGTGAACCAGCCCACGTGCACCGTGTGCCCGGCCACAGGCACCTCGCGCGGGATCACGGGCCAATGGGCCGGGTTCACGGACACGCGAGTGATACGGCCCCAGCGTGCGTCCAGCACGTCCGTCAGGGCGGGCAGCTCACGGAGGAGATCCCGGGAGCGAGGCCACCACGCACCGTCCAGAAGACCTGGAACCGGGCTCACCGGAGTCAGGGACAGGCGGGCCGTTGGCGAGGACGCGCGCTCATGGTTGGTCGTACGGTCGATGGTCACGGTCATGGCGCGGACCTGTCCCCGGGCGCATTTTCAACGTCCCGGTGTTGTTGGTCGCCGAGAGCGACGCCCGCGTGGAAGCAGGTGTGCGAAGTACTCCCGGTGTTTTCACTGTACTCCGGGCGTTGGGCCGCTGAGCCCCGTGTGATCAGCGACTTCTTCAGGAACCCGGGTCTGTGTCCGCAGGGCGTGGGTGAGCCTGGGGCGTGCGCTCGGAGTACGGTGAAACCGGCGGTCCACCGAACCCCGCAGAGGGTGAGCAGACCATGTCCGACGCCGAGACCCCGCGACAAATGTATCTTCTGCCGGACGCGATCCACCGTGCTGTGAAACCTGGAACAGCCCTGCTGCGGTTGACGACGACACATACCCGTGAGGGCATTCTCGACGGTGCCTGGTGGCCGCGTTCCCGCGACGTACGCGCCGAGCTTCCTGCCCTGGTCACCGCGCTGACCGAGCACCTCGGGCCCGTCATGCGCGTCGGCCTGGACTCCAGCGCCTGGGAAGAACTGCCGACACGAATGATCATCGACGACCGTATCGTGCACATCGACTCGTTCCCAGTGGGTGACGACACCATCCTCATCACCCGAGGCGATCGAGATCTCTTCTCCCTGCTGGTGGTCCCGCCGCACGCGACGCCCGACGCGGCACGCGCGGCGATGGCCCGGGCCGTCCGTGTCGACAACGTCACGCAGGCCAAGCAGATCCTCATCGACACCGGCACCGGCCGAGCCCGCTCGATCGCCGAGGAAGGCCCGCAGGCAGGCCAGGAACGCCGCAGCACGTCCTGACGCCTCATCTGCCGCAACCATAGGCCGCGCAGCCGCCGTCCGCTGACGCCCAGTAAGGCACCGACACCACTCCCCTGATCAACGTCCGGCTATGAACTGTTCCGGAATGCCGTCGGCATCGGGACCATGACGGCTGAACGTGCCTCCTTGGCGCGCGGTTGGCCCTTGCCCGTCGGTACATTCATGGGCGGCCTCCGCTCCCGTCCGGGCGGGTCGAACAATGTTGCGTTCTCCGTGGTTGAGAGATAGTTCGGCCCGCCCGCTCGTGATTGGGGAGGCGCGGACCCGGGCGAGGCGAAGCATAGTGGCGCGCAAATCGGGTGAGCGTGAGCTTGGGAAGGGAATGCCAGGCTCAAGGCACCTCGCCGCTGTGGATGCTGGGGCTACTACCGAAGAGCAGGTCAAGGGGCGGAGGGCGACTCTCCCACGATGCCGATCTCGGTGCCCCCAAGGCCCGTGCCCTTTACGTGGCCCCATCAGCAGGGCGTGTAAGTAGCTGTTGTCTTTTCGATCTTGAGCGGTGGCGGTCGAACGCGGATTCCCGGTCGGGTGATCCTGCCGTGGCCAGAGCATGAAGACGGGGCCT
>NZ_JBIBKK010000038.1:0-89636 GCF_042959105.1 Streptomyces sp. NPDC007917 | reverse complement strand
GTCACGGACCCGACCGGCACGTCCGTTCCGGCGCCGATGCGGGAGAGCAGCGCCACCAGTGCCGCGTGCAGCACCATGAAGACGCTCGCGCCCCGCTCCCGGGCCAGACGCTCCACCCGCGCATGCACCTCGGCACCGACGGACAATCCGACCGTCGCGCCCCGGAACGAACCGACCGCCGGCCGCGGACGATCGGACGGGAGCCCCAACTCCTCAGGAGATCCCTCCAACACCTCTTGCCAATAGGCCAGTTGGCCGCTGCTCATGCTCGCCGCATCCTGCTGCGAGCCCAGCAGCTCCCGCTGCCACAGCGTGTAATCCGCGTACTGCACCGGCAACGCGTCCCACACCGGAGGCGCACCCGCCACCCTGGCCTGGTAGGCGTGTCCGAGATCGCGGAGCAACGGTCCCACCGACCAGCCGTCACTGGCGATGTGGTGCAACAGCACCAACAGCACCCCTTTACCCGAGGTTGCCCCCTGGAACAGCCAGGCCCGTACCGGTACCTCCGCGGCCAGATCGAAGCAGTACCCCTCCGCCTCCCTCACCGCGTCCTCAAGCCCACCGGCGGCCACATCGACCACCGACAGGCGCGGCACCGCGTCGCCGATCTCCTGGTACGGCTCTCCGGCGAAGACCGGGTACCGGGTCCGCAGCACCTCATGCCGGCCCGCCACATCACCCAGCGCCCCCCGCAGTGCCTCCACATCCACCGGGCCGTTCAGGCGCATCCGCAGCGGAGTGTTGTACGTCGAGCTCGGCCCCTCCAACTCCCGCAAGAACCACATCCGCCGCTGCGCGAACGACAACGGCAACCGTTCAGGACGCACCCTCCCGCCCACGACCGGACGCCCACCCGAAACCCCCGCACCAGTCGCCCCGGAATCGATCAACGCCGCCAACCCGGCCACCGTCGGCGCGTTGAACAGCGCACGAATGCCCAGCTCCACGCCCCGCCCGGCCCGGATACGGCTGATCAGCCGGGCCGCCAGCAGAGAGTGTCCGCCCAGATCGAAGAAGCTCACCTCCGCCCCGACCCGATCCGTGTCCACCCCCAGCACCTCGGCGAACACTCCCGCCAGCCACACCTCCGTCGATGTCGTGGCCTGCCGACCCGACCCCACGGCATACTGCGGCGCCGGAAGCGCCCGCCGGTCCAGCTTCCCGTTCGGGGTGAGCGGCAGCCGGTCCAGCACCATGACCACGGAGGGCACCATGAACTCCGGCAGCCGCGCCGCCAGCGTGGCACGCACACGTACCCCGTCGACCTCCACACCCACCGCCGGCACCACGTACCCCACCAGTCGCCGGTCCCCGGGACGGTCCTCCCGCACCACCACCGCGGCCTGGACCACTCCGCCGCAGGCCATCAGCGCGGCCTCCACCTCGCCGGGCTCGATACGGAAACCCCGCACCTTCACCTGATCGTCGGCGCGGCCCACGTACTCCAGCACCCCGTCAGCCGACCACCGCGCCAGATCGCCCGTCCGGTACATCCGCTCACCCGCGGCCCCCCACGGACACGCCACAAAACGCTCCGCCGACAACCCGGCCCGCCCCAGATAGCCCAGGGCCAGGCCCACGCCGGTCGCGTAGAGCTCGCCGGTCTCGCCCAGCGCGACCGGCTGGAGACCGGCGTCGAGGATCAGCACGTGCTTGTTGGCGATCGGACGCCCAATGGGCAGCGAGGACGCCTGCGCGTCCTCCGCGGTCACCACGTGGCAGGTGGTGAAACCCATGCTCTCGGCCGGGCCGTAGCCATTGACGACGCGCAGTTCCGGATATCCGTGACCGATCTTGGTGACGTGTGGCACGGAAGCCGCCTCGCCGCCGGTGAAGGCGATGCGTACGCCGTCGAAGGCCTGCGGGTACTCGTCGACGAGGAAGTTGAAGAGGCTCGCGGACAGCTGGAGCATGGTGATCCCGTGCTCGGCCACGGCCTCGGCGATGAGTGCGGGTTCCGAATCGGAGCCGGGCAGCAGGACACAGCGGGCGCCGAAGAGCAGCGCACCCCACAGTTCGAGGGCGAAGGCGTCCCAGGAGATGGACGAACACTGGAGGAAGACCTGCTCGGGGCCGAAGTCCGCATAGTCCTGGCCGAGGTAGGTGCCGGTGAGCGCCCGGTGTGAAGAGGCGATTCCCTTCGGGGTGCCGGTCGACCCCGAGGTGAACATCACGCAGGCCAGGTCTTTGGCCGACGCGGTGCGGCCCAGGTCGTCGTCCGGCTGAGCGTCGAGAGCCGCCTGCACGGCCGGGACGTCGATCAGGACGACCTCGGGTCCCGTGCGGGGAGGGCCGGACACCAGCGGGGGCAGATCGGCCCGGCTGATCAGCAGCGCGGCCTTTGACGTGGTCAGTGCCGTGCGCAACCTCGCCGCGGGGAAGCCTGGGTCCAGCAGGGTGTATCCGCCGCCGGCCTTGAGGACGGCGAGCAGCGCCACCACCATCTCCAGGGACCGCTCCAGGTGGATACCGACCACCGTCCCGGGCCGCACCCCCGACCGCACGAGGTGGCGGGCCAGGCGGTTGGCCCGGCGGTTGAGTTCCGCGTAGGAGAGGGTGTCGCCGCGGTGGATCAGAGCGACGGAGCCGGGCGTCGACCGCGCCTGTTCTTCGAAGAGTTCGTGCAGGGTCCGGTCCCAGGGGATGTCGACGTGGTGTCGGGCGAGACCGTCTTCGAATTCGCTGTGCTGGGACACCCTCTGCTCTCCGCGTAGTTCGGCTCGGTTCGGTTCGCGCCGGATCAGGGCGCGGCGCTCTGGGCGTTGACCAGCACGAGGTGACGTCCGTTCTCCCGCTCAGACGGATTCGTCATGGAGGTTTCTCTCCGCGCCGCGGCCGGTGGGAGCCGCCGGATCGGGCGTCGGCCAGATGTCCTCCGGCCCCACGGCCCGCGGGCTGTATTTCCCGAGGGCGCTGATCAGCAGCCGCAGTTCCAGGCCCAGGCAGGAGACGAACCGCTCCAGGCCGCTCTCGGGATCCTCGTCGACCGAGAGCAGCGCGGCCCGGCCGAGGCCGACCGCGGTGGCACCGAGCGCGATGGCCTTGACCGCTCGCGTGCCCTCCCACATGCGGCCGCTGGTCAGCAGGTCGCCGGCGGGTGGCCCGATGCGGTGCAGACATTCGGCCAGCGGCAGTCCGACACCGTCGAGGAAGGCCAGGGGTGCCCAGCCGGTGCCTCCCTCCGCACCGTCGACGGTGACGGCGTCCGCGCCGGCCCGCCACGCCACGCCGGCGGCCTCCGCGACATCCCGGCCGGGGTGGAGCTTCACCCAGATCCGGGCCTGCGGATAGTTGTTGCGCAACAGCCGGACCTGCTGGCGCAGGATCTCCTGGGTGAACGTGCCGGGGCTGCTGCTGCGCAGATACGACACCGGGGCGCCTTCGGCATCCGTGCCCGTGGCCGCTTCCGGGGTGCTCCCGGCGCCGAACAGCGCGTCGAGCTCATAGTGGCCCATGAGCTGTTCGGCGGTCGCTCCGTCCACCACCGTCATCCCGCCGAGACCGGGCTTCGCCCCCTGCCCGACCTTCAGCTCGAAGGCCAGCCTGCCGGTCTCGACCAGTGCCTGGGCGGTCGGGTCGCTGTAGACGAGGTTCCACACCTCGGCGTCGGCGTCCTCGGTGCACTGCTGTACGACCACACCTCCGTACCCCTCCGGAACCTCCCGCACATAGGCGCTGATGCGGGCCAGCAGCGATGCGCTGTCCGGGGTCTGCGCGAGCCGGCCGTAGCCGTTGACGGGGACGATGTTCTCGCCGATCACCATCGGCAGCCCCAGCCGGGCGGCCTGGCGGCTCAGCGGCACGCCCAGGTCGCCACTGGCCGCACGGGTGGAGCCGAAGGCCGTGATGAACACCGGCAGCGGGGAGCGGAACCCTCCGATGCCGCCGTCGAGGGCGACGTCCTGGTAGACGGGTTCGCGGCCGAGCTCCACCAGCTTCTCCAGGCGCTGCGGCATGAAGACGGGAGGGACGAGCCGCAGCGCGTCGAGAGCGTCCTGCCCTTGACCGGCCGTCTCTCCCGTCGCCCCGAACAGCGCTCGCCCGTACGACGCCTGCGGCGGGAAGGCCGCCTCGCGGCCGATGCGGGCCCGCGCGCGGATGGCCTCCTCGGGCAGCCCCGGAGCGCTCAGCCGCGTCATGGGGCCATCACCCCGGGCAGCTTCGGGAAGGCGCTGGCCTGCCACACCGAGTGCAGTCCGGCCGCATAGCGCGTCAGGCGCTGGGCGCCGAGCCCGAAACCCGCGCTCTGCGGGATGCCGCCCTCTTTGAACGTCTTGAGATACCACTCGTACTTCGCGGGATTCTCGCCGGTCTCCCGCATCCGCTCGATGACCCGGGTGTAGTCGCCCTCGCGTTCGCTGCCGCTGCACAGCTCGCCGTAGCCCTCGGGCGCCACCAGGTCGAAGTTGCGGAGCCGGCCGGGGAGCGTACGGCTCTCCCGGTCGGGGAAGCCGCGCGATCCCTTGGGGTAGTCGGTGATGAAGAACGGACGGGTGTGCTGCCGCGAGATGAGCGCCTCGCCCTCCCAGTCGATCTCCCCGTCGGGGTTCTGTTCGTGGCCCAGCTTGTGCAGGGTCTCCACCACGTCCATGTGCCGGATGCTGGGGAACGAGTGTTCCAGGAGATCGGTGAAGGCCTCGGGATCGCGCCCCAACTCGTCAAGAACATGGGGGAGGTGCTTGATGACGCGCTGGAGTGCGCTGCGTACGACACCCTGGCAGATCTCCAGCATCTCCTCGCGCGAGGTATCCGCCGCCTCGACGTCGATCTGGTGGAACTCGGCCAGGTGGCGCAGGGTCGAGGAGGTCGTGAACGGCTCCAGCCGGACGCAGGGCGCGATGTAGAAGATCTTGGGATGGGCCAGCAGGGCGGCTTGTTTGTAGAAGATGACGCTGGTCATCAGCTTGTAGCGGCGGCCGTAGTAGTCGATGTCGACCTGCTTGGCGCCGCGGCAGCCGGGGTCGGTGACCGGGCCGATGACCGGCGGCAGCAGCTCGACGAAGCCTTCGTCGCACAGGTATTCCCGGGCGCCCTGGAGCAGGGCGCTCTGGATCAGCAGCATGTTCCTGGTGGTGGCGGAGGTGAGGTGTTCGTGCGGCTGCGGAGGCACGAAGGCCTGTTCCCGCCCGGCCGTGGGTGACGGGTTGAGGGGCATGTTCATTCCTTTGCGGACGTGGCGGACTGGGTTGGCTGGACGGGCAGCGATTCCCGTTGCGACGCCGGGCAGTCGAACCTTCTCTGCTCCCCACTGAGGATCCTCGTGGCCAATTACGCGATAGCGACAGCAATTTCAAGAAAGTACCGGCAGCACGGTGCGGCCAAGGGGCAGTTGCAGGGGAAGATTGACCGGCAGATTCAACGCCCTTGACCTGCCGGATCCCACCGCCTAGGGTCACCCCCATGCCTTTTTCCGGCCCGCTTTCCTTTGGGCAGATATCACTGTGGCGCGACATCCAGAGACTTCCTCGATCCCGTTGGCACGAGGTCAACATATCGGCGGTCTGGGAATTGCCCGAGGGGACCGGGGTGGCAGCCGTCAAGGAGGCCTTGAAGGCGCTCGCTCATCACCATCCGTCCCTGCGTACGACATACGATCTGAGCGATCCCGAGAATCCCGTGCAGCTGGTTCACGAACCGGATTCACCGGTCGGTCTCAATGTGTCGGAAGAGGCGGCGGGCGATGCACAGGAGACGGCTCGCCGCATGGCGGCGCAGCCCTTCGATCTGACGTCTGAGTTCGGCTGGCGCGGCCGCGTCATCACGCGCTCGGGAACCGCGACGCATCTTGTCTTTACCCACCATCACCTGACGGCGGACAACTGGTCCCAGGGAATCCTCAGGGAGGAATTCCACAAGGTCCTGGCCGACCCCGGATCCTTTGTCGGCCGGGCGGATTCCTACAGCTTGATCACCATGGCCGAGGAGCAGCGGGGCGATGCCTTCAAGGCCCGGCGCACCGCGGCGGAACGGCACTGGGAGAAGGTTCTCACCGCCTCGGCCGAGATCCCGGAGCCCCGCCCCGCCTCGGCCGGAAGCCCATGTCATGTGCTGCAGGCCGCCGTTCGGTCGACGGCGGCACAGACGGCGGCTCAGGAGCTGGCGGACCGGCTCTCCCTTCCGAAGGCGTCCGTGCTTCTGACCGCCTACACAAGGGCGGTGGCCCAGGTGTGCGGGCTGCCGTCGGTGCCGGTCCGGCTCCAGTCGTCGAATCGCGGCAACGCCCGTTGGGGAAGCTATGTGACCTCGATGAACCAATGGGCCGCCGGCTGCCTCGACGCCGACACGGGGACAAGTTTCGGGGAGCTCGCGCAGGCCGTCAACAAAGCCGCGTTCCTGGCTTATCGCATGGGCATCTACGATCCCGATGCGATTCGTCTGATCAAGCAGCGATTCCCCGCCGCCAGTATCGATCCCGAGCCGGTCTGGGCATTCAACTACATGGTCCGCCCGGCGGCCGGAGTAGTGGAGCCGGAGGAGAGCGATGTGCCGGTGGTGAAGTGGGATCAGCAGGTTTCCGCGATCGGCCCCAAGTTCCACACCCGCTTCATCGAGGACGGTTCAGCGGCATTGACCATCTGGCTCCGGGGCAGGCAGGTGAGCAAGGAGCTGGTATCGGAATTGCTGCTGGGAATTCATGAGGTGCTGGTGTCGGAGGCGCGCGGGCCGGGGCTCGGAGAACGGTAGTCCGAGGGGCGGTGAAGCTGCCCTCGATTCTGCCGACGAAACTGCCGATCGGAGATAGGCGACTCAAGTAGCTTGCTGAGCGACAACATATCACCCTCTCACGCATATACCGGTTCACTGCAATGAATGGCATCGAGGTCCCTCAGTGAGTTCTGCTGCGTTCAACTCGGATACCTGCGCCGTGCCCGACGAGCGGTTACTGGCTGCCTGGCTGGATATGACGGAACTCCCTCCCGTCCCACGGCTCGAGGTGGAGGAACCGCGGAGCCAGGGGCTGCGGCAGGCCGTGCGTGTGGTGACCGACGGGCTCCTCGGCCGGCCCGCGCGGGAGGGCCGCCAGGTGCCCTCGGCCGGCGCCATCTACCCGTATGACGTCCTGGTGCTGGCCGACGAGGGTGACCGTCCGGGGGGCCCGCCGGGCCACGCGCTGTTCTGGATGGACCTGCTGCGCCGCACCTGTGTGCGCCTGGGCGGGCCGGCCACGCGCCTGGCTCGACTGCTGCGCCCGGCGCGGCTGCCGGACGGCGGCGAGCCGGTGGCGCATCTCATCGTCCTGGCCCGGCCCTGGCTGTCGATGCGCAAGTACGGCTCGCGCGGCTACCTCTACACCCAGTTGGACGCGGGGCACGCGGCCACGAACCTGCTCGGAACCGCCCTTCAGGACGGTCCGGCCGTGCTGCGGCTGCACGGCCCCCGGGCCGAGATCCGGGCCGCCGTCGCACCCTGGCTGCCCCACCGTGAAGTGCACTCCGTGGTCACGCTCGGCCGGCCGCACACATCCGGCGAGAGCGGCGGCTGGGCGACGTTCCGGATGGCGGGCGACGACGACCCCGCGGGCACCGGCCAACTGGAGGGGGTGTGCTGGTCGGGGCTCTCGGAGGCGGTGTACGACAGCTCGCAGCCGTTCGCCGCGCCCGCGCTGCTGCACACCGCAGCCCCCGTGGCGACCGGGCTGCGCCCGTCGGCCCCCGGGGGCATCCCGCTCACCCAGTGGCGTGAGGCCTCCCGGCGCCGGCAGTCCTGCAAGCGGTTCTCCGGGGAGACGCCCGAACCGCAGGCGCTCCTGAACACACTGGCGGCACTGGACACCCCGCTGCCGGCCGACCTGTCCGCGACGCGGCCGGGGCGGGGAGTGCGCGCGACGCTCCTGCTGCACGACGGGCCCACGGCCAAGGCGTGCTCGGACACCCTGTGCGGCAGCCGGATCGGGGTGACCGTGCCGGACCGGTTCGGCGACCTGGATCTGCTGGTCCGCTCCTGCATGGGCCAGGCCAACGCGCGGGTCGCGGCCGGATTCGTGCTGTTCCACATACCCCGCCGCGAGCTCTTCTCCGGCGGCCCGCGCGATCTGCGCGACGCCGTGTTCCGCGCCTCGTGCGGCGCGCACCTGCTCTGCCTCGGCGCCGGACAGAACTCCGTGGCCATCACCACCATCGGCGGCTACGACCCCGACCTGTGGCGCGAGTTCGCCGGTCTGGGCGTCGATGACGAGCCCCTGTACCTGCTGGCGCTCGGCGTCGACCAGGCCGGCTCCATCAAACACGACCGCGCCCAAGTGGCCTACGCACACGGCGAATAGGCCATCGACCGGACCACGGACTGGGAGGAACGACATGCCCGGGGTGCTGAACCAGGTCTTCACCGACCTCCTGACACAGCACGCGGACCGACTCGCCGTAGCCGACACACAACGCCGGCTGACCTACGCCGAACTCGACGCCGCGGCCACGGAGTTCCGCGTCGAGTTCGGCCACTGGTGGGGCGAGGGGTCCGCACACGGCCCGGGCACGGCGCGTCCCCGCGTCGTCATCCTCGCGGCCAACTCGGCCTCGTACGTCGTCGCCTACGTGGGCCTGCTGCGCGCGGGCGCCCTGCCCTTCCTGCTCGACCCCGCCCTGGCCCCGGAGGAGGTCCGTGGCGTCGCCGTCAGCTGCGGCATCGACGCGGTCGTGCACGACCGCCCCCTCGCCCCCGGGCTCGAACCGTCCGGCTCCGTCACCTCCGGCGGCTACGCACTCACCCGTACGGCGCCTGACCCCGGGCAGCCGATTGCCGGGCGCCCCGAGCCGCTGGCCTCGACGGAGGTGTGCCGCTTCACCTCCGGCTCGACCGGGTCGCCCAGCTGCATCGAATTCTCCGGTACGGCGGTGCACAACGCGGCCCTGTCCTGGCGCGACGCGACCGGCCTCGGCGCCGACGACCGCATCCTGTGCTTCGCCGGGCTCTTCAACGGGCTGGCGTTCAACACCTCGCTGCTGGCGGCCTTCCTCGCCGGCGCGGCGCTGTGGCTGCCGTCCGGCCTGCCCACCTCGGGACAGGTGATCCGCTTCCTGCGCGAGATACGGCCGACCCGGCTCACCGGTTTCCCCGCCCTGTACGAGTCCCTGCTGCGCCGCCCGGAGCCCGTGCCCGAGCTCGCCGAGCTGAAGGTCGCCCTGTCGTCGGCGGCGCCGCTGAAGGACACGACGGCCGAGGAACTGAGGACCCGGCACGGCCTCGCGGTGTGCAACTACTACGGTGTCGCCGAGACCGGACCGCTGACCTTCGACCCCTTCCCCGCTCCCGAGCACGGCCAGGGGGCTCCACTGCCCGGGGTCGAGTTCGTCTTCGGCGACGGCACCGGCACGAGCGGCGAGATCCGGGTGCGCAGCACATCCATGGGGTCGCGCTATCTGAACGCGCCCGGCGCCTTCGAGGCCCGGCTGGACGGGGACGGCTTCTACGCCACCCACGACCTGGGCAGCCTGCGGGACGGCCGGCTCCACCTCTCGGGCCGGGCCGGGTCCGGGCTGAACATCGGGGGACGCAAGGTCGACTCGGTGGAGGTGCGCCGCGCACTGCTCGCGTCCGGCGCCACCGAAGCGGTGGTCTTCGCCGTGGACAAGCGCAACGGCGACCCGATGCTCGCCGCCGTCGTCAGCGGGCCCGAGGGGCTGACCGAGGACACGCTGCGCGGCCGCTGCCTGGAACGGCTCGCGCCCTACAAGGTTCCCGAGCGTGTGGTCGTCGTCCCCGAGATCCCGACGACGGGCGTCGGCAAACCGCGTATGAGCGCGGCACGCGAGCTGTTCGACAAGGCCACCGATTCCGCTTTCACTTCCTGAGGGAGACCACCCATGCCCGACGACCAGACCCTCGCCCGCCGCGTCGCCGAACTGGTGGCGGAGGCCAGTGAGGGCACGCTCAGCTCTCAGAGCGCGCTCGCCGACGGCAGGACGCTGGCCGAGAAGGGGCTGTCCTCACTGTCGTATCTGCGCCTGATCGACTCGATCGAGACCGAGTTCGGCATCTACGTCGACCTGGAGGGCGACACCACCTTCATGCAGACGATCCCCGGAATCGTGGAGTACATGGCCGCCGAAGGGGTCGCAGGTGCCGCCTGACCAGCGGAGCGTGCCGGGGCTGCGGGTCGGCGTCGTCGGCGCGACCGGCCGGCTCGGCTCACGGATCGTGGCCGAGTGCGCCCTGCGCGACGTGCCGGTCGTGATGACCGCCCACAGCGGTGGGTGGACGGCCGAGCGGCCGCCGACCGTGGTGATCGACGCGTCCCGGGGCGAGGTGCTGCCCCGCACCGTCGCGTACTGCGAGGACACCGGCTCGTCCCTGATCGCCTGCGCCTCCGACATCGGGCCCGACGGCGACCCGCTGCTGGCGGAACTCGCCGGATCGGTGACCGTGGTCCGCGCGGTCAACCTGTCGCTCGGCCACTGGCTCCAGGACCATCTGCTGGGCGTCGCGGGACGGCTCCTGCGCTCGTCGGCCACGCCCCTGCCGCACGTGGGCGTGGTGGAGCGGCACACCCGCGCCAAGCGGGACCGCCCCAGCGCGTCGGCACGCTCTTTGGCGGCGACCTGGGAGGCGCACGCGGGCGGGGCGGCGGTGGACGAGGTGGCCTCCTTCCGGGCCGGCCACCAGGTCAGCGAACACGCGGTGCAACTCGACTTCGCCAACGAGTCGTTGACGCTGCACCACGACGTACGAGACCTGTCGGCGGCGGCACCCGGAGCGCTCGCCGTCGCCGCGTGGGCCCATGGCGCTCCTGCCGGTCTGGTCACGGTCAAGCAGGTCTATGACCGGCTGTTCTTCGGAGCGGCCCGTGACACGGACCGCGAGCGACCGTCCGCCAGAGAATCGTCCCTCGCAGAAACGTGAGACATACGTGACCCAGCAAACCCCGGCCACGCTGCCACCCCTCGCCCGCCGGCTACGGGCCCTTGTCGCCGTCGCGGCACGTTCGCTCTCGCTGGGCGGCCACGACGACTTCAACCAGGGGCAGGTCTCCGCCCGGGTGCCCGGCGCGGACTACATGCTGATCAAGGGCGCGCTCAAGGGTTTCGACGAGTGCGTACCCGAGGATGTGATCGCGGCGCCGGTCGACCCCGCCGCGCAGGCCCCCGCGCTGGCGCCGCCGGAGCTGGCGCTGCACCAAGCGGTGTACCGCGCGCGCCCCGATGTCAACGCGATCGTGCACAGCCACGCACCCCACACTCTCGTGTTCGGAGCAACCGACCTGCCCTTGCGCGCCGTGTCGCACGACGGCGCCTATTTCGAGGGCCGGCTGCCCCGCTACACCCTGACCAGCAACACCATCCTCGACATCGCCACGGGGGAGCAGGTGGCCGACGCCCTGGGGGACAACCCGGCGGCGCTGCTGCGCAATCACGGCGGCGTGATCGTCGGCAAGTCCATCAGACACGCCACGGTGCACGCGCACACCCTGGAACGCGCCTGCCGTCTGCAGCTGATGGCCGAGCAGATACCGGGCGGCTACCACTCCTCCTCACTCGAGGACGTGGACGGCAAGCGGGCCTTCATCTACGCCGACCTCTCGGTCCGCTCCTACTGGGACCACGCCGTCGGACAGGTGCGGCGCCACTGGCCGGAAACCGCCGACTGGCCGTCCCGGGCCGCGCGGGAGGCCGCGTGAACGGCCGCCCGGCCGACGAGCCCGCGGAACACCGGGAACTGTTCGCACTCGTCGACGAGCTCGCCCGGGAGGAACTGGAGCCGCGGGCGGCCCGGTTCGAGGAGAGCGGGCAGTTTCCCGAGGCCCTGGTACGGCTCCTGGGGAAGCAGGGGCTGATGTCGCTGCCGTTCCCCGAGCGGTGGGGCGGTGGCGGGCAGAGCTACACCGTCTGTCTGAAGGTGATCGAGCGGCTGGCAGCCAGTTGGCTGGCCGTCGCGGAGTCGGTGCACCTCCAGGTGCTGGCATGCCACGGCCTGGCCCGCTTCGGAACCGACGAGCTGCGGGAAGAACTGCTGCCACGCATGCTCAGCGGGGAACTCCTCGCCGCCAACTGCATGTCGGAGCCGGAAGCCGGCTCCGACCTGGGCGCCATGTCCACCAAGGCGGTGGCGGAAGACGGCCACCACGTGATCTCGGGCACCAAGGCCTGGGTGAGCCACGCCGGAGTCGCGGACGTCTACAACGTGTACTGCCGCACCGGAGGGTCCGCCCTGAGCGGGCTGTCCTGCTTCCTGGTCGACGCGGACTCCGAGGGGCTGCGCCCCCTGGCCCATGAGCGCAAGATGGGGGTGCGCTCACTGCCCACGGCACAGATCGCGTTCGACGGGGTACGGGTCCCCGACGAGCGCATGATCGGCCGCCGCAACCGGGGCATGCTCGTCGCCGCCCATGTCTTCGACCACGGCCGCCTCGGCATCTCGGCGTGCGCCGTCGGTCTCGCCCAAGCAGCCCTCGACCACGCGGCCGCGTACGCCAAGGAACGGACGCAGTTCGGCAAGCCCATCATCTCCTTCCAGGGGCTCTCCTTCCTGCTCGCCGACATGGCCACACAGATCGCGGCGGCCCGTGCGCTGCTGTACTCGGTGGCCGCGCGGGCGGACCAGGGCAAACCGATTTCCGCCGAGGCCGCGAAGTGCAAGCTGTTCGCCACGGACACCGCCATGCGGGTCACCACCGACGCGGTCCAGGTGCTCGGCGGCTACGGCTACACCCAGGACTTCCCGGTCGAGCGCTGGATGCGGGAGGCGAAGCTCCTGCAGATCCTCGAGGGCACGAACCAGATCCAGCGCGTCGCCATCGCCCAGTCCCTGTGACGACTCCGACGGCCCCAACAGCCCCATCCATATCCTTCACCACCCATTTTTCACACCCCAGAAGGACCACATGAACGACTTCATGCGTTTCGGCCTCTTCATGTCGCCACTGCACCCGCTCGGCGAAGACCCCAATCTGCTGATGCGCCGCGACCTCGGCTACGCGGAACTGGCGGATGAGCTCAACTACGACGAGCTGTGGGTCGGCGAACACCACTCCAACGGCTGGGCCACCATCGGCTCCCCGGAGATCTTCCTGGCCGCCGCCGCCGAGCGCACCCGGCGGATCAAACTGGCGACCGGCGTCATGGCACTGCCGTACCACCATCCGTACATGGCGGCGGCGCGCGCGGTGCAGCTCGATCATCTGACCCGCGGCCGGTTCATCCTCGGGGTGGGCGCCGGTTCGCTCGCCTCGGACATGCATATGCTGTGCGTCGACCCCGCCGACGCCCGCCGCCGCACCCAGGAGTCCCTGGAGACCATCGTCGAACTGCTCCGGGGCGAGGTGGTGACGCGCGAGACCGACTGGTTCCGGCTCCAGGACGCTCGTATCCAGCACCGTCCCTTCGAACCGGGCGGTTTCGAGATCACCGTCAGCAGCGCCTCCTCGCCCTTCGGCATGCGGCTCGCCGGCCGCCTCGGGGTGAACGCGATGTCGCACGCGGCCCCGCCGTGGGGGATGGTGCGCGCCGGACACAGCCTGGGCATGGAGAAACTGGCCGAACAGTGGGGCCACTTGGAGGCGGCGGCCGCCGAAGCCGGTCATACGGCGGACCGGTCGACATGGCGGCTGACCCTGCCCGTGCATGTGGCCGAGACCCGTGAGCAGGCGCTGGAGGACATCTACGCCGGATGGCTGCGGCAGCGCAACGAATACTGGGCGGGGACGCACGGCATGCCCATGGGGCGCAGCGAGGTCGGGGCGCGCAAGGCGTTCGAGGCGACCATCGAGGCCGGCGGGATCATCGCCGGTGGGGTCGAGGACTGTGTGGCCGCGATCCACAAGCTCCGTGACATCACGGGCGGCTTCGGCTGTCTGCTCAACTCGGTGACGGACTGGGCGAGCCCCGAGCGCACCCGCAGGAGCTTCGAGCTGTTCGCCCGGTACGTGGCGCCCCGGTTCAAGGGCACGACCAAGGGTCTCCAGGAGTCGCAGTCCTGGGTCGCCTCACAGGCCGGCACGTTCCAGGAGCGGTTCAACGCGGCCCGCACCAAGGCGATGGCCACGAGCGCCGACCCACAGAACTGACCGGCGTGGGCGGGCCACGCCACCCGTGGCCCGCCGGCTCGCATCGGGACTCGGCCCGGTGGGCGGAGGCCGTGTGCTCAGAGAGAGCCGCCGATCAGCACCGTGGTGTCGACCAGACGGTTGGAGAAACCCCACTCGTTGTCGTACCAGCCGACGACCTTCGCGTGCCGGCCGCCGATCACCTTGGTCAGACCGGCGTCGAAGATGCAGGAGGCGGGATCGGTGACGATGTCGCTGGAGACGATGGGGTCCTCGGTGTAGCTCAGGACACCGGCGAGCGGCCCCTCCGCCGCCTTGGCGAACAGCCCGTTGATCTCCTCCGCGGTCACCTCGCGGCCGAGGGTCACGGACAGGTCGGTGGCCGATCCGGTGGGGATCGGCACGCGCATCGCATAGCCGTCCAGTTTGCCCGCGAGCGCCGGGAGGACCAGCCCGATGGCCTTGGCGGCCCCCGTGCTGGTGGGCACGGTGTTGGCGGCGGCGTGGCGGGCGCGGCGCAGGTCGCGATGCGGACCGTCCAGCAGATTCTGGTCCGAGGTGTACGCGTGGACCGTGGTCATCAACCCGTACTCGATACCGATGGCGTCATGCAGGACCTTGGCCATGGGAGCGAGGCAGTTGGTGGTGCAGGACGCGTTCGAGACAATGGTGTGACGCTCGGGGTCGTACTGGTCATGGTTGACGCCGTAGGCCAGCGTCAGATCCTCGTTCTTCGCCGGGGCGGAGATGATGACCTTCTTGGCACCCGCTTCGATATGGGCGCGGGCGCGATTGGCGTCCGTGAACACGCCCGTCGACTCGATGACGACATCGGCGCCGAGTTCCGCCCAGGGAAGGGCCCCGGGGTCACGTTCGGCCGATACGGCGATCCGCCTTTCCCCGACGAGGATGGCGCCGTCCACGGCGCGCACTTCCTCCCTAAAACGGCCCAATGTGCTGTCGTATGCGAAGAGATGGGCCAGCGTCGCGGTGTCGGTGAGGTCGTTCACGCCCACCACTTCCACGTCGGCACCCTGGTCGACCACCGCACGCAGATAATTGCGGCCGATGCGTCCAAAACCATTGATGCCCACACGCACTGTCATCCGTGGAACCTTTCCTCAAATGCCGGGCCATGAAACGGGAACGGCGCCATTGCTCGGTCCCTTTCGGATGCATGCACGGACGCGATGATACGCGCACCGCCGGGTCGGGGCAGGCAGTTGGACCGGCAGTTTCGGCGGCAGCTTCGATCAGGTGTGCACCCTCCGCGTCCCGGAGACAATGCGGTCGCGGATGGTCCAGTGGTTCCTGCGAATGTACGTGCGCTGCAGCCAGCGATCACGCCCATCGTATCGCGGCTGGAATTCCGAACGGGCGTGCAGGCCTTTTCGGTTGTTGATGAGCAGTGCCTGGCCGGGGCGCAGGAAGACCTCATGCGCCACTTCCCGGCAAGCGGACTGAAGCCGCTGCAGCGCCAGTTCGGCATCGTGGGTGACGGCGTGCACCCCATTGGCGGAGGACGCGATTTCGGGGGACCACTCGGGCCCGCTGATGATGGGCACGGGGTCGGAGAGGATTTCGTCCTTACCGGCCATCCGCGCATAGCCTCCGGGAGCGTTCAGCCTGTACAGAGGCTCCCTGAGCAGCTTGAGCGAGGAGGCGTCCAGGGCCTGGCAGACGTCCCGGGCGTCCGCGTAGTAGGTGCCGGCGACACCCTCATGGTCCGCACGAAGGCAGTTGAGAACAAGGAAGTCCGGATTGCTCACATTGTACGAGCCCGCCGCATCGTACACGATGTCATTGTGGAAATTGAGGAAAACGGTTGAGCTGCGATTCGTCTGACTCGTCGCGCCATCGGCGACGGGAATGACATCGTGGATCGGCTGCCCGTTCTTCTCGGTGGTGAATCCGACGGGTTCGCCCAGCATCCCGCTGAGCCCGAGGAGTACTCCCTCCGAAAGGTATGTGCTCTTCCCCCGGCAAGGTCCACCGTCATCGGGTGTATCGGGAAGTTCATGCTCGACGGGCAGATTGCCGACCCGCGCCACGCCAGGAGTGTCCGCATGCCTGCCGAAATCCAGGATGGTCTGCAGAAGATCGATCGGCAAGGCCGCGAATATCTGATGGCAGCGAGCTGTCGCCCGATCCAGGTCCCGCGTCGGATCGCCCAGGTCTCCGAGCTGCTGTCCGAGAGATTCCTTCACCGCCTCCGGAATGACGAGGTCGATGAATGTGGGCGTCGACCGGATGTCCGCACCGGAGTTCTCGGCTGCATTCATGATCTTTCTTCGTCCCCCTTGCGCTCGGGCAGGTCCGTGGAGACATACCCATGCCGATACCATCCACACGGTCACCGCCGTGAGTTGCCGGTCTCTTCCGGCACCTCTGACGGCACAACTGACAAAGAGAGAGGCATGGCCATGCGCGTCGCACTGCACTCGGTCCTCAAGGAGGGCCAGGAGGCCGGTTACGAGGAGGTGCACGCCACGGTCCCGGCGGACCTGCTGCAGGCGCTGGGCCGGGCGGGCATCACCAATTGGCGGATCTGGCGCAGCGGGCGCCATCTGTTCCACCTCGTGGACTGTGAGGACTTCGCCGCCGCGATGGCCGCGCTCGACCAGGACCCGGTCAACCACCGGTGGCAGGCGTTCATCGGAGACTACGTCGACCACTTCGAGACCACGGACGGCTCACCGGCCGGGCCCTCGGCCGATATGGCGCTGGGGCAGGTCTGGGAGCTGCGGGCGCAGGCAGCGGCGGAGGGGTGAGCGAGGGCCGAACCGGCGGAGCATACTCATCCGGGGCGGCTCGCGCCCGGTTTTCATCACACCTTGAGTGGCCCTGAAAACACTGAACCACCACCTCCGTATGACCGGGTGACCACCGCGCAGGGACGCAGAGGAAGTCGACAGACCACTCCTCGCCCCCGGCGCACCCCTACTGGAGGTCAGTGAGTTGAGCCACCGACGTGTGAACAAGCGGACCGTCGTCATAGCCGGCGCCGCCGCGGCCGCCCTCGCGGGAGCGGCGATCCTGCTGCCGAACGCCAACGCGAGCCCGGACAAGTCGGCCGAGGCCAAGACCTTCTCGTCGCAGGCCGCCGTGAAGCTCGCTCGGGGCCTCGCATCGGACCTGGGCGGCAACGCGGCGGGGTGGTACTACCAGGGCGACACCAAGCAGCTGGTGATGAACGTCCTGAACGAGGACGCGGCGAACGACGTCCGGGCCGAGGGCGCCGTGGCCAAGATCGTCGAGAACAGCTTGGCGGAGCTCAAGGCCACCACCAAGACGCTGAGCGACACCGCCTCGATCCCGGGCACGGCCTGGTCGATCGACCCGAAGACCAACAAGGTCCGGGTCCTCGCCGACAGAACCGTCACGGGTACGAAGTGGGCCAAGCTGACCACGGCGGTGGACGGCTTGGCGGGCACGGCCACCGTCCAGCGCACCAACGGCGAGTTCAAGAAGTTCGACGGGACCGACGAGACCCAGCCCGGGGCCAACGGCGGCGCCGGCCAGGGCAGCGTGGACGACGGGGCCGGTCAGGGCGCCGGACAAGGTGGCGCGGACGACGGGGCCGGTCAGGGCGCTGGCCAGGGCGGTGCCGACGACGGGACCGGTCAGGGCGCGGGCGATGGCCAGAGCGCGGGCGATGGCCAAGGCGCGGGTGACGGTCAGGGCGGCGGTGACGGCGCGGGCGGCGCCGGTGAGCAGGCCGGTGCCCTGGACGGTGGCGACGCCATCTTCGGCGGTGGCGCCCGCTGTTCGCTCGGCTTCAATGTCACGGTCGACGGCGCGCCCGCCTTCCTCACCGCGGGCCACTGCGGCAACATCTCGGAGACCTGGGCCACCGACCAGGCGGGCGCCCAGCAGGTGGGCACCACAACCGAGTCCCAGTTCCCGGTGAGTGACTTCGCCCTGGTGACCTACGACGACCCGAACACCCAGGCGCCCAGCACGGTGGACCTGCAGGACGGCACCACCCAGCAGATCACCCAGGTCGCCGAGGCGAGCGTCGGGCTGGCGGTGAAGCGCTCCGGCAGCACCACGGGTGTCACCGACGGCACCGTCACCGGCCTGAACGCCACCGTGAACTACGGCAACGGTGACATCGTCAACGGCCTCATCCAGACCGATGTGTGCGCCGAGCCCGGTGACAGCGGTGGCGCGATGTTCGCCGAGGACGCGGCCGTGGGCCTGACCTCCGGCGGCAGCGGCGACTGCACACAGGGCGGCGAGACGTTCTTCCAGCCGGTGAGCACCGCGCTGCAGGCCACGGGCGCCGTCATCGGCGGCGACAACGGTGGCGGCGGCGCGGGCGACGGCGCCGGTGACGGCGCGGGCCAGGGTGCCGGTGACAACGGCGCGGGCGACGGTGCCGGCCAGGGCGCCGGTGACAACGGTGCCGGTGACGGCGTCGGCCAGGGTGCCGAGGGCGGCGCCGAAGAAGGTGGCGCGGCGAACGGCGGCGCGGCCGGCAACGGTGACAACGGCGCGGCCGGTGACGGCAGTGGTGACGCGGTCGGTGACGGCAACGCCGCCGACCACACGTAACGGCTGATTGAGGCAGGGCACGTCCTGCCACCCCCTGACCGAGGTCCCGGGCACCACCTGCCCCAGTGCCTGGGGCCTCGTACCACCCCCCACCGGGCCGCCGACGCCTCGACGCGTCGGCGGCCCGCCTTCGTCGGCACGGGTCGGCACCGGTCGGCTCGGCGCTACAACCCGGCCGCCTCCGCCGCGGAGCGGAGCACATCCCGCAGCATCGCCGGGGTGAGCCGCCCGGTGAAGGTGTTCCGCTGGCTGACGTGGTAGCAGCCGAACAGCCGCAGCGGCGCCCCCGCCCCCACCGCCCGCAGCGTGAGCCGCGCGCCGTGCCCGAACGGCGGGCGCGGGCGGGGCACCTCCCAGCCGGCCGCGGCGAGCGCGGGCAGCGCCGCCTGCCAGCCGAACGCGCCCAGCACCACCACCGAGCGCAACGTCGGGCGCAGCAGCCGCAGTTCCTGGACCAGCCAGGGACGGCAGGTGTCGCGCTCCCCGGTCGTGGGCCGGTTGGCCGGCGGGGCGCAGTGCACGGGCGCGGTGACCCTGACCCCGCGCAGCTCCAGGCCGTCGCCCCGATGGGTCGCCACGGGCTGGTTGGCCAGACCGGCGGCGTACAGCGCCGCGTACAGGAAGTCCCCGGAGCGGTCGCCGGTGAACATCCGGCCGGTGCGGTTGCCGCCGTGCGCGGCCGGGGCCAGACCGACGACGGCCAGCGCCGCGTCCTGCGGTCCGAACCCCGGCACCGGGCGGGCCCAGTAGTCCCACTCCCGGTAGGCCGGGCGCTTGGTTCGGGCGGCTTCCTCCCGCCACCGCACCAGCCGCGGGCAGGCGCGGCAGCCGCTCACCCGCTCGTCCAGCTCGCGCAGGGTCTCCGCACCGGGCGCCCGATGCGCGGGGTGTGCGGGATGCTCCGGGTGTGCGGGATGCTCGGGGTGTTCTGTGGTGTTCAGCCGTGGCCGTCCTTGCGCAGAAAACGCCGCAGCCGGGTCAGCGGCCATGTGTTGATCACATCGTCGGGGGTCAGCCAGCCGCGCTGCGCCGTCCCCACCCCGTAGCGCAGGGCGTCGATGTCGAGGGTGGAGTGCGCGTCGCTGTCCACCGCGAACTTCGCGCCGTGTTCCCTGGCCCGCAGGATGTTCTCGTCCGACAGGTCCAGCCGGTCCGGGTGCGCGTTGATCTCCAGCGCGGTGCCGGTGCGGGCACACGCGGCGAACACCTCGTCGAGATCGGCGTCGATGCCCGGCCGCTTCCCGATCAGCCGGGTCGTCGGATGGCCGATGATGTTGACGTTCGGGTTCTCGCAGGCCCGCAGCAGCCGCCGGGTCATCTCGTCCCGCGCCAGGCCGAACTGGGTGTGCACCGAGGCCACGCACAGGTCGAACCCCTCGAGGAAGTCGTCGGGCCAGTCCACGTCCCCCTCGACGTCGATGTTCAGCTCCACGCCGTGCAGCAGCCGCATTCCGCCGCGCCCCCGCCCCCGGTCCAGATCCCGGATCCGCTCGCGCTGCGCCAGGATCTTCTCGTCGGTCATCTGCTGCATGTACAGCTTCGGCGCGTGGTCGGTGACGGCGTAGTACGCGTAACCGCGCCGCCGGGCCGCCGCGATCATCTCCTCCAGCGGTTCGAGGCCGTCGGTGAGGTTCGTGTGGGTGTGCAGATCGCCGCGCAGATCGGACTCCGCCACCAGCTGGGGCAGCCGCCCGTTCAAGGCGGCCTCGACCTCGCCGCGGTCCTCACGCAGCGTCGGCGGGATCCAGTCCATGCCGAGCCTGGCGTACACGTCCTCCTCGCCGCGCGAGGCGATCCGCTCCCCGCTCTTGGCGTCGAAGAGCCCGTACTCGGAGAGCTTGAGGCCGTGGCGCATCGCGATCGCGCGGACGCGGATGTTGTGCGCCTTGGACCCGGTGAAGTACAGCAGCCCCGCGCCCCAGGAGTCCAGCGGCAGCACCCGCAGGTCCACCTGCAACCCCTTGGTGGTGCGGATCGAGGTCTTCTTCTCCCCGTGCGCGATGACCTCGGCGGTGTACGGCAGACGCGTGAACGCCTCCATGAACGGCGTCGATTGGTCCGCCGCCACCAGGATGTCGATGTCGCCGACGGTCTCCTTCATCCGCCGCAGCGACCCCGCGTACTCGCACCGCTCACAGCCGGTGACCCGGGACAGCTCGGCCACGATGTCGTCGGCGGCGCTCATGGCCACGTTCAACGGGACCCGGTCCCCAGCGGCCTGCATGAGGGCGATGCCGTGGAGGATGTTCTCCTCCGTCCTGGGGCCGAAGCCCTTCAGATCGCGCAGCTTGTGGTCGTGGATCGCGTCGGAGAGCTGGTCGATGGACGCGATGTGCAACTCCTCGTACAGCACCATGGCCTTCTTCGGCCCGAGGGCCGGGATGGCGGTCAGCTGGCGCACCCCGGCCGGGATGGCGGCGCGCGCCTCGTCGACGGCGGGCACACTGCCGGTGCGCAGATACTCCACGACCTTGTCGGCGATCGACTTGCCCACCCCGGGGATCTCGCGCAGGCCCTTGGAGTCGAGCTCGGAGACATCGCGCGGACAGCCGCCGATCGCGCGGGCGGCCTTCTCGTAGGCACGCGCCTTGAACGCGTCCCCGCCGGTGATCAGAAGGAGGTCCGAGTACTCCCGAAGCAGCGCCTCGACCTCCTCGTTGGAGCGAGTCACACCGTCAAGTCTAGGCGGGACGGCTCGTCGATGGCGCACCCGGATGTGCCTGGCGCTCGGGGAGCGGTGGAGGGATCCTGGGTTCAGGAACGGGGCGGGGGCTCCGGATTCCTCCGGGTGCGCCCCGGCTCTCGTGCGTTTCCCCGGGATGGGGGAGGTCATGGATGTTGGATTCCTGAAGCCGCTGTTCGACCGCCCGGGTCCCTGGGCCTGCGTCTATCTGGACACCTCGCGCGCGACCGAGGACGCGCCGAGGCGGCGCAGGCTGCGGGAGCGGTTCGTGAGCGACCAGCTCGTCCGGCAGGGTGCCGACGCCGCCACGCGCGAGGCGGTGGTCCATCGGCTGGCGGGCGAGCGGATGGCCAGGCCGTCCGCGGGGCGGGCGCTGTTCGCGGCGGGCGGGGAGGTGGTCCTCGACCTTCCGCTGGCCACTTCCCCGCGCGATGTGGTCACCTCCTGGTCGGTGCTTCCCCGGGTGGCGCCGCTGACCTCGCTGCGCGGTGAGTGGCCCTCCTGCCTGGTGGCCCGCGTCGACCGCTCCGGAGCCGATCTCGAACTGCTCGACGACGCCGGCCCGCGCCCCGTCGGCCGGGCGAGCGGCGGTCCGCCGCAGGGCCGCGGGCACCGCTCCGTACCCGCCGACCGGTACGAGTGGCACTACCGGAACCGGGTCGAGAACACCTGGGACCAGACCGCGGACCTCGTCGCCGATGAACTGGCGCGGCGGTGGCCGGAGAGCGACGCGCGGCTGCTGGTTCTGGCCGGCGACCCGCGCGAGCGCAGGGCCGTGCACGACAGGCTGCCCGAGCCGCTGCGCGCCAGCACGGTGCAGGCGCAGCACGGCAGCAGGGCCGCGGGCAGCTCCCAGGACCTGCTCGAAGCGGAGATCGACCACGCCCGCGAGGAGTACGTCCGCTCCCACCTGGAAGACGTCCTCGACCTCTTCCGCGCCGCGCGGGGCCGCCCGGGGGAGCCGGGGGTGGGCGGGGCACATGACGGTTCGGCGGCCGGTGGCGCGGCGGAGGGGATGCCGGCGGTGGTGGAGGCGGTGCGCAGCCATCAGGCGGCCACGCTGCTGCTGGGGCAGACGGGGGCGGACGCCCGCCGCGAGGTGTGGGTGGGCCCCGGCGTCGACCAGGTGGCCGTGCAGCGCGCCCAGGTCCGCGCGCTGGGGGTGGCCTCACCCGAGCCGGCGCGCGCGGACGACGCGCTGGTGCGCGCGGCCGCGGCGGCGGACACCGAGGTGCTGGTGGTGCCGGAGGGCATGGCAGGACCGGCGGGAGGCCTCGGCGCGGTGCTGCGCTGGCACGGCTGACCCGGTCGGTGGCCGGGGGGAGATTGGGGCGCGGGCTCGTACGGCGTGGCGGTGTTGACATGTCGCATTCACGTCTCTAGCGTCCAAAGACTGTTAGGAAAGTTGCCTAACTAACGCCCGGCCCCAGGGAGACCCCGTGTTCCTCCGCCCGGCACCACCCCGGCGGCGGGCGACAGCCCGCGTGCGACCCGCCCTGACCGCCGCGCTCGCCGCCGGCGGGCTGCTCCTGGCGCTCTCCCTCCCGGCGGGCGCCGCCCCGCCGCCCCCTACGCCGACGGCCGCGGAGCCGGCCCGGCCGCCGGTCACCCATGCGGGGTCCGCCGCGGGCACGGCCACCGCGCTGGCCGGCTTCGCCGTGCAGTCCTCGGCGAAGGTCACCGACACCCCCGCCGCCGTCTCGACGCCCGGATACCCCGCCACCGGCTGGCACTCCATGGGGCCCCGGTCGACGGTGCTCGCGGGCCTGCTGGCCACGGGCGCGTACGCCGATCCGTTCTACTCCACGAACCTCAAGAAGATCCCGGCCGCCGACTTCGCCGTCCCGTGGTGGTACCGCTCCGACTTCACCGTCACCGACCCCGGCACCCGCACCTACCTGGACTTCAGCGGGGTCGTCTCCGCCGCCGACGTGTACGTCAACGGCAAGCAGATCGCCACCAAGGACCAGGTCGCCGGCGCGTACACCCGCCATGAGCTGGACATCACCGACCTGGTGAGGGCCGGCACCAACACCGTGGCCTTCAAGGTCCAGCCCAACGATCCGCGCAAGAACCTCACCATGGGCTGGATCGACTGGCTGCAGCCCCCGCCCGACGAGAACATGGGGCTGGTCCGCGACGTCCTCGTCCGCCGCGGCGGCCCGGTGGCCCTGCGCGGGGCGCATGTGACCACCGAACTGGCCGTGCCCTCGCTGTCCTCCGCCGACCTGACCGTCAGGGCCGAGGCCCGCAACGACTCCGGCGCGCCCGTCACCGCCACCGTCTCCGGGACTATCGGCTCCGCGTCCTTCAGCCGGACCGTGGCGCTGGCCGCACACGAGAGGAAGACCGTCACCTTCACGCCCTCCGCCTATCCGCAACTGCGCCTGGAGGAGCCCCGGGTGTGGTGGCCGGCCGGGATGGGCGGCCAGCCGCTGTACGACCTCGACCTGACCGCCACCGTCGCGGGCACGGCCTCCGACACCGCCCACGAGACCTTCGGCATCCGGGACGTCAAGGCCCCGCTGAACGCCGACGGCGCCCGCCGTTACTCCGTCAATGGCCGTCCGCTGCTGATCAAGGCGGGCGGCTGGTCCCCGGACGTCTTCCTGCGCTGGGACGCCCGCTATGCCGAGGACCGGCTGAAGTACGCCCTCGACCTCGGCCTGAACGCCATCCGCCTCGAAGGCCACATCGAGCCGGACGAGTTCTTCGACCTCACCGACCGGTACGGCATCCTCACCCTCCCCGGCTGGGAGTGCTGCGACAAATGGGAGGGCCAGGTCAACGGCGACGAGACGGGCGAGACGTGGACCGCCGCCGACTACGCGGTGGCCAAGGACTCCATGGCCGCCGAGGCCGCGCGGCTGCGCGACCACCCCAGTGTCATCTCCTTCCTCATCGGCAGCGACTTCGCCCCCGACGCGACCATCGAGAAGAACTACCTCGACGCCCTGAAGGCCGCCGACTGGCCGAACCCGGTCGTCCCCGCCGCCTCCGCCAAGTCCTCACCGGTGCTCGGCAGGTCCGGGATGAAGATGACCGGCCCCTACGACTGGGTGCCCCCGAACTACTGGTACGCCAAACGCGAGGGCGGCGCGACCGGATTCAACTCCGAGACCAGCGCCGGGCCCGACATCCCGACCCTCGACACGCTCCGGCGGATGATGTCGCCCAGCGAGCTGGAGACGCTGTGGAAGGACCCGAAGGCCAAGCAGTACCACCGCTCCCCGTCGAGCACCTTCGGCGACCTGAAGCTGTTCGGCAACGCGCTCAGCGGCCGCTACGGCCCGCCGACCGGCCTCGAGGACTACGTGCGCAAGGCGCAGCTCGCGCAGTACGAGGCGGTGCGCGCCCAGTACGAGGCGTACGGCCGGAACTTCTCCGACACCTCCAAGCCGGCCACCGGCGTCGTCTACTGGATGCTGAACAGCGGCTGGACCTCCCTGCACTGGCAGCTCTTCGACCGCTATCTCGACCAGGGCGGGGCCTACTTCGGCGCCAAGAAGGCGAATGAGCCACTGCACATCCAGTACTCGTACGACTCGCGGACGGTGGTCGTGGTCAACAACCGGCATGACGCGGCCACCGGACTCACCGCGCGGGTGAGCCTCTACGACACCAAGGGCGCGCGGAAGTACGACAAGAGCGCCACCGGCCTGACCGCCCCGGCCGGCGGCGGCAAGGCCACCGCGCTGACCGTGCCCGCGAGCGTCGGCGGCCTGTCGGGCACCTATCTCGCCAAACTCGTCCTCACCGACGGCGCGGGCAAGGAGGTCAGTCGCAACGTCTACTGGCTGTCCACCGAGCCGGACGTGCTCGACTGGGACAACACCGACTGGTATTACACCCCGACCACCTCCTACGCCGATCTGACCGGGCTCAGCCGGATGGACAAGGCGCCCGTGTCCGCCACCGCGGACACCACCACCGCCCCCGACGGAACCGCGACCACGACCGTGACCCTGCGTAACACGGCCGGCGGCCAGACCCCGGCCCTGCTGGTGGACGCCCACCTGGTGACCGGCGCGGGCGCGCCCGTGCTGCCCGTGCGGTGGACGGACAATCAGGTCAGCCTGTGGCCGGGGGAGTCCATGACGCTCAGGGCCACCTATCGGGCGGCGGACCTGGGGGGCTCCGCGCCGTCCGTCCGGGTCTCGGGCTGGAACACCGAGACCCGGACGGTGGCGGCGAAGCGTGTGAGCTGAGCGAATTCCCGGCGGGTCCTGCACATTTCACAAGATCACAATCTTGTATGCTATGGGCAGCGCAAAGGAGCCCGCAGTCAGCGGCCCGGTGACGCCCGGCGCCGACGGGCTCCCAGCGTGGACCCGCTGGTGTCCGTACGCTCACGAAAGGGGCTCCACATGCTGTCTACGCAGGAACGTCCCCCGGCGCCCAGTCGCTCCACCGGACGGTGGCGCCGCTATCGTCGGCTCGCGGCGGCGAACTTCGTGCGCGGCGCCTCGTCTGCGTGCGGCACCGCGGTCGTCGGCCTGATGACCTGGTGGGTGCAGAGCCACTAGCGCCGAGGGGAATCCCGGTGCCCGGTCGGGCGCCGGGGCCCCACCTCTCACCGCGGGCCCGCGACGGCGTCCGGCTCCAGGAACAGCTCGACGACCGGGACGGACACCTCGGGCTTGCGGACCGGGATCTCCAGGGTGAGGCTCCCCGCCGGAACACCCTTGGGGGCGACGTTGCCGTTGTCCCAGGCCGGGTCGACGATCGGCCGGCGCACCTCGGAGGCGTCGTTCAGCAGCTGGGCGTAGCGCACCTTGCCCGCCAGGCCCGGCAGGTGGAGATGGCGGTAGGGCCAGTCGAGGACATGGAGGTAGAGGCGGTCGCCGCGCCCGTTCGGGCCGACGTTGAGCAGCAGGTTGCCGTCCTTGGACACGGTGTCGACCAGCAGCCGGATCAGCTGGTCGGGGGACTTCCAGTCGAGGTTGTCCCGGTCGTAGCCCCAACTGCCGTTGAGGGTCTGGCAGGCCTCCCACACCACCGGCCGACCGTCCTCGGTGGTCAGCGGCTCGGCGGGCTGGTGCTGCTCGGGCGTGGTGAAGTCGCCGGGCAGGTCCAGGCGGTTGTTGATGAGGATGTCCGGCTGGATCCGGCGGATCAGCGCCACCAACTCCTCCGAGCGCCAGTCGGCCCTGCCCTTGCCGCCGGCTGTCGGCCTGCCCTCGCTGACGCGGTTGGCGTACGAGAAGTCGAACCACAGCGTGTCCACGGGGCCGTACCGGGTCAGCAGCTCCTCGACCTGCCCGTGCAGATAGCGGGCGTAGGCCGCGATGTCGCGGTCGCCCCGGTCCCCGCCGTCCGGCGCGGCCTCGTCCCACTGCGGATGGAGATGGTCCAGCGGGAACTGGGGGTGGTGCCAGTCGAGCAGCGAGTGGTAGAAGCCCACCCCGAGACCGCGCTCCCGGAACGCCTCGCAGAACGGCCCGACCAGGTCCTTGCCGTACGGGGTGCCGGCCACGCTGTAGTCGGTGAGCGCCGAGTCCCACAGGCAGAAGCCGTCATGGTGCTTGGTGGTGAGCACCGTGTAGCGCATTCCCGCGTGGTGCGCGGCGTCCGCCCAGACACCGGGGTCGTACAGATCCGGATCGAAGTGGTCGTAGTACGCCTGGTACTGCTTCTCACGGCTCTCTCGCGGGCTTTGCCGTGGAGTGACGGACTCCTCATGGTGGAGGCAAGGCCAGAGATAGGATGTCTTCGTGGCGTTTTTGCCCGTGCCGGGCGGGGACTCAGCCCCTCTCGGCCATGGCCTGCTCGCACAGGTTCGAGCAGGTGCGGTTGATCAGGCGGGAGACATGCATCTGGGAGATGCCCAGTTGCTCGGCGATGCGGCTTTGGGTCATGTCGCAGAAGAAGCGCATGTAGAGGATCCGGCGCTCCCGCTCGGGCAGCCGGCCCAGCCCGGACCGCACGGCCTCCCGGTCCACCACCAGGTCATAGGCGGGCTCCTGCTCGCCGAGGGTGTCCATCAGGGCGTAGCCGTCGTCGGCGCCGGTCAGCGGGGCGTCCAGCGAGAGCGGGGTGAAGCTGTCCAGGGCCGCCAGTCCGGTGCGTACCTCCTCCTCGGAGAGGCCGGTGTGATCGGCTATCTCCCCGACGTCGGGCGCGCGGTCGTCCAGCGAGTGGGACAGCTCGCGATGGGCGGTCCGCACCCGGTTGCGCAACTCCTGGACCCTGCGGGGGACGTGCAGCCCCCACAGGTGGTCGCGGAAGTGGCGCTTGATCTCCCCGACGACGGTGGGCACCGCGAAGCTCTCGAAGGCCGAGCCGCGCTCCGGGTCGTAGCGGTTGACGGCCTTGACCAGGCCCAGGGCGGCGACCTGCCGCAGGTCCTCCATCGTCTCGCCGCGGTTGCGGTACTGCCCGGCCAGTCGTTCGGCCATCGGTATCCAGGCCTCCACCACCTGCTGTCGCAAAGCCTCCTTCTTCGGTCCGTCGGGGAGCTCGGCGATCCTCTCGAACTCGGCAGAGGTGTCGGGGGCGTCGTCGTGCGGGTGGGACGAAGGACGGGCCTTGGTCTGCACTGCGGTCGTCATGTGACACACCTCCTGCGGGTCGGCTGACGGTTTGCGGGACCGTGGACACTGCGCCGCGAGAGGAGTCCGGAACCGGACCGGGACCGCACCCGGAGCAGTCACACTGCTCCCGCGGGGCGTGCCTCCGGTCCGAAGCACGAGTATCCGCCTGCCCGGGGTCTCGGGCGGTAAACCGTCTTCGGGTGATGGGCATGGATCGCCACCCCACCGCCACAAGGCCGGCCACTACCGTAGGCAGCCGATGCCGGGCACCTTCGGGACCAGGACGAGGAGACACACGAGCGCATGACACGGGCCTCCACACGCGAACGGCCACACACCCACGCCCGGCCGCAAGCCGGCGCGGGCGACAGCGGGCCGGTGTTCCTCGGCGTCGACATCGGCACCGCGTCCTCCAAAGGGGTGGCGGTCCGCGCCGACGGGCGGGTGCTCGCCCGCGCCACCCGCCCGCACCGCACCGCCACCCCCCGCCCCGGCTGGTTCGAACACGACGCGGAGACCGTGTGGTGGGCCGACTTCACCGGCATCGTCCGGGAACTCCTCGCCGCCGACGGTGTCGCAGCACCCGCGGTGGCCGCGGTCGGCGTCTCCGGCATCGGCCCGTGTCTGCTGCCCGCCGACGCGGCCGGCCGCCCGCTGCGCCCCGCGATCCTGTACGGGGTCGACACCCGCGCCACCGCCGAGATCGCGGAGCTGACCGCCGAGCTCGGCGCGGAGGAGATCCTGGCGCGCGGTGGCTCCCCGCTCACCAGCCAGGCCATCGGCCCGAAGCTGCGGTGGCTCGCCCGCCACGAGCCGGACGTGTGGCGGGCGACACGCCGGTTCTTCATGGCCTCCAGCCTGCTGGTGCACCGGCTGACGGGGGAGTATGCGCTGGACCACCACTCGGCCAGCCAGTGTGATCCGCTCTACGACCTCGACACCCGGCGCTGGAGCGACACCTGGGCCCAGCGGGTCGCCCCCGGCCTCGAACTCCCGGCCCTGGCCTGGCCCGGCGAGGTGGTGGGCACCGTGCGCGCGGCCGCCGCGGCGGCCACCGGACTGCCCGAGGGGGTGCCGGTCACCGCGGGCACCATCGACGCCTGGGCGGAGGCCGCGAGCGTGGACGCGCTGGACCCCGGCGACACCATGGTGATGTACGGCTCGACCATGTTCCTCACCGTCATGGGCGAGCGGCCGATGCGCCACCCCGCGCTGTGGGGCACCACCGGAGTGCGCCCGGACAGCTACTGCCTCGCGGCGGGCATGGCCACCTCCGGCAGCCTCACCGACTGGCTGCGCGAGCTCACCGGCTCGGACTTCGCCACGCTGCTGGCCGAGGCGGAGCGGGTGCCACCCGGCTCGCGGGGCCTGCTGATGCTGCCGTACTTCGCCGGGGAGCGCACCCCGCTGTTCGACCCCAGGGCGCGCGGCACCGTCATCGGCCTCACGCTGGGCCACGGGCGCGCGGAGCTGTACCGGGCCACGCTCGAGGCCACCGCCTTCGGGGTGCGCCACAACCTCGAGGCGTTCGCCGACGCCGGGGCGCGCATCGACCGCCTGGTCGCGGTGGGCGGCGGCGCCCGCGGCCTGTGGACGGCCATCGTCTCCGCCGCGACCGGACTGCCGCAGCAGCTCCCCGCCGAGACCGTCGGCGCCTGCCTCGGCGACGCCGCTCTCGCGGCCCGGGCCCTCGGCGCCGACACCTCCGGCTGGAACCCGGTCGTCTCGACCGTCGAACCGGACGAGGCCTGGCGCGCGGTCTACGACCGCCGCTACCCCCTGTACCGGGAGCTCTACGACGCGACCCGCCGGATCAGCCACACCCTGGCCGATGAGGCGACGGCCGGGTGAACCGCGGGAGGTGGTGGTCCGCCGCGGTCAGCTCTGCCGCTCGTCCACGGCGGTGCTGCCCGCTCGCGGTGGCGGCCCCGGCCGCGCGCCTCAGCTCCCCGTCCGGGCCGTGGTCTCGCGCAGGGCGGAGCGCAGCCGGTCGCGGGCGCCGACCAGATGCGCGCGCAGGCTGGTCAGGGCGAGCTCGCGGTCGCCCCGGCGGGCGGCGTCCAGCAGCGTGGCGTGGTTCTCGGCGGGGGAGCGCAGATCGACGTCCTGGGCGTTGGTGATGTCGAGGACGACCGCGAACGTGGGCCGGTACTGCTCCCACACCGCGATCAGCCGCCGGTGCCCGGACAGCTCGTAGAACCGTGAGTGGAAGTCCAGGTCGGCCTCGGTGAACAGCCGGGCGTCCGACCGCTCGGCGGCCTGCCGCATGCGCTCCACACAGGCCTGGGAGTGGGCCCAGTCCTCCTCGCGCGCCCTGTCCATGGCCAGGGTCAGGGCCAGGCTCTCCAGGGAGTCGCGCAGGCTGTAGAGCTCCTCGACGTCCTCGGCGCCGAGGCCGGTGACGTACACCCCGCGCCGCTGGGAGGCGACCAGGCCCTCCGCCTCGAGCCGGCGCAGCGCGTCCCGCACCGGGCCGCGGCTGACGTCGAAGCGCTCGGCGAGCTGGCCCTCGACCAGGTGGGTACCGGGTCGCAGCCGGCCGCTGATGACCTGGACCCGCAGCTCGTGGGCGACGCGCTCGCCCAAAGAGTCCTCCCGCTTGATCGCAAGGTTCTCCACCTCGGGCACCTCTCGCTCGCTCCCCAACCTGTTCGGTCAACGGTTGACGGTCGATCATTATCGCGGACCGGCGGCCGCGCCCTCGCCGCGGGCGCCGGAAGGCAGTACACGCGACCCTGGTAGAGGGAAACCGGGAGCCGCCGGGAGGCAGGACCGCCGGAGGGCGGGGCCGTCGGCGGCAGGCGCGGCAGAAAGGCAGGGCACGCCATGGAGCCCGTGGAGGCGCTGGACCGGATCGCGTTCCTCCTGGAGCGTGCCCAGGCCCCGACCTATCGCGTGCGCGCCTTCCGTACGGCCGCCGAGGTGGTGTCGCACCTGCCCGCCGAGGAGGTGGCCGGGCGGACGGCCACGGGCGCGCTTCGGTCGCTCAAGGGGATCGGCCCCACGACCTTCCAGGTGGTCCGGGAGGCGCTGGCCGGAGAGGTGCCCGGCTATCTGGCGAAGCTGGAAGCGGAGCACAAGGCCGAGGCCGCCCGCCCGGACGAGCGGCCCGGGGCCGCGCTGCGCGCCGCCCTGCGCGGCGACTGCCATCTGCACTCGGACTGGTCGGACGGGGGCTCGCCGATCGAGCTGATGGCCCGCACCGCGGCCCGCCTCGGCCACGACTGGGCCGTGCTCACGGACCACTCGCCCCGGCTGACCGTGGCCCGCGGACTGTCCGCGGACCGGCTGCGCGAACAGATGGAGGTGATCGCGGAGCTGAACGGGCGGCTCGCGCCGTTCCGGCTGCTCACCGGCATCGAGGTCGACATCCTCCTCGACGGCTCCCTGGACCAGGAGCCGGAGCTGCTGGACCGGCTGGACGTGGTGGTGGCCTCGGTCCACTCCAAGCTGCGGATGGACCCCCGCCCCATGACCCGCCGGATGGTCGCGGCCGTCGGCAACCCGCTGGTCGACGTGTTGGGACACTGCACCGGGCGGCTGATCGAGGGGCGCCGCCCGGAGTCGCGGTTCGACGCCGACGAGGTGTTCGGCGCCTGCGCCGCCGCGGGCACCGCCGTGGAGATCAACTGCCGCCCGGAGCGGCTGGACCCGCCGCGCCGACTGCTGCGCCAGGCCGTCCAGGCGGGCGTCCTCTTCTCGATCGACACCGACGCGCACGCCCCCGGCCAGCTCGACTGGCAGATCCACGGATGCGCCCGGGCCGAGGAGTGCGGCGTCCCCCAGGAACGGATCGTCAACACCTGGACGGCCCGTCAGCTGCTGACCTGGACCCGTACCCGCCGGCCCCCTCGCCGGGCGCGCTTATCCCTTCACCGCGCCCGAGGTCAGCCCCTGGACGATATGGCGGCTGGCGAAGGCGAACAGCACCATGGTCGGCACGATGGTGAGCACGGCCGCCGCGGACATCGAACCCCAGTCGATGTTGAAGCTGGAGATGAAGCCGTTCAGCGCCGTGGGGATGGTCTTGTTCGCGTCGCTGTTCATGAGGGTGACCGACAGGAAGAGCTCGTTCCAGCAGTTCACGAAGTTGAAGATGAACGCGGCCACGATGCCCGGTTTCATCACCGGCAGCAGCACCCGGAAGAGCGCCCCGAAGCGCGAACATCCGTCGATCATGGCCGCTTCCTCCAGCGCGTCCGGGACGTTCTCGAAGAACCCGCGGAGCATCACGGTGCTGAACGGAATGCACACCGCGATGTACACGAGGATGAGCCCGAGGCGATTGTCGACCAGTTTCAGCTGGGTCATCATCATGTACAGCGGCCCGAGCGCGATGAAGGACGGAATCATCTGGGTGACCAGGGCGGCCATCAGCAGCGCCGTCTTGCTCCGGAATTCGAACCGGGCCAGCACATAGGCCGAGAGCACCGAAATGGCCGTCGCCACCGTACCCGCGACCGTCGCGACGAGCAGGCTGTTGGTGAGGTAGTCACCGAACTGGGCCTTGCTGAACAGACCGCTGTAGTTCTCGAAGGAGAACTCCTTGGGCCAGTAGGCGATCGGGAAGGTGAAGATGTCGCCCGGGGCCTTGAACGAGGTGATGGCGATCCAGTACAGCGGGAAGACCGTGATGACCAGCCAGACCGTCAGAAAGGTGATCCGGGTCACGCGTCCCGCGGCGGACTCCTTGCGTATCAAGACCTCGCTCCCTTCTTCTCGCGGGTGGCCATGAGGTAGAAGACGGAGAACACCAGGAGCAGCGCGACGACGACGAGTCCGAGCGCCGAGGCCTTTCCGTAGTCGCCCTGCTGGGTGATCGTGATCATCCAGGTGGTCACGATATGGGTCTCGTTGGACGGCCCGCCGCCGGTCATCCCGAAGATGATGTCGGGGAAGTTGAAGATCCAGATGACCCGGAGCAGCACGGTCAGCGCCAGTGTGGCGCGGATATAGGGGATGGTGACCTGGAAGAGCGTACGGACCTTGCCCGCGCCGTCGAGTTCGGCCGCCTCGTACAGCTCGTCGGGGATGGACTGCAGGGCGGCGAGGATCATGATGGCGAAGAAGGTGACGCCGTACCAGACGTTGGCGATGATGACGGCGGCCATCGCCGTCTTCGGCTCCGCGAGCCACGGGATCGGCTCGTCGATCAGCCCCACCTTCTCGAGCAGGTCGTTGACGACGCCGAATTCGCTGTTGAACATCCAGCGGAAGAGGATGCCGATGAGGAATCCGGAGATGGCCCACGGGAAGAAGATCAGCGCCTGGTAGAGGCCCCGGAGGCGGAAGCGCCGGCGCAGCCACAGGGCGATCGCGAAGCCGATCACCAGCTGGGGGACGAGCGAGGCGACCACCCAGATCGCGGTGTTGTCGAGCACGGTGTAGAACACCGGGTCGTCGAAGATCCTTCGGAAGTTCTCGATCCCCACCCACGAGGTGTCGGTGAGGTCATTGAGGTTCCAGTTGCGGAACGCCATCTGACTGCCCGAAATCATCGGGTAGTAGATGAAGACCGCGACGAAGAGGGCGGCCGGAGCCATGAACCCGGCGATGGCCAGGCTCCGGCGGACGGTGAACACCGGTTTGCGGGAGCGCCCGCCCGTCGTCTTGACGGGCGCGGGCCGGGCGCCCCGCCGGGTGGGGCGCCCCGCCTGCTTGGAAGTCGACAGGCTCACGTCCGGCTCTTCCACTTCTTCGTCCAGTACGCGTCCCAGCCGGCCAGCAGCTGCTCGGGCGTCATCTTGCCCAGCAGCATCTTCTGCACGTCGGCGTCGGACTTCTGGACCCACTCGGTCCACCAGGACGCGTCACGCGGCTGGGTGACGGTGAGGTAGGTGTCCGGGTTCTCGGTCATCGTCACATAGCTCGCCCAGGGCCCGGTCTTGTAGAAGGAGTCCTCGCTCGCGCCCTTGAGGATCGGGACCAGGCTGTTCTCCTTGGTGAAGGTGGTCGAGGCGTCGCCCTGCGAAAGGAACTCGATCAGCTTGACGGCCTCCGCCTTGTGCTTGCTGCCTGCGGCTATGCCCCAGCCCGCGGTCGCCACCGGCTGGACGGCCTTGCCGCTGGGGCCGGCCAGCAGGGGGGCCGTGGTCCACTGGCTCTCCTTGATCGACTTCGACTGGCGCACCGTGGCGATGACCTCGGGGTCCTGCAGCAGGAAGGCCGTGGAGCCGTTGGAGAAGCCCTCCACCATCTCCGGGTAACCCCAGGCGACGGACGAGGGCGGCGACGCCTTCTTGAACAGCTTGAGGTAGGTCTTCATGGCGTCGAGCGCCTCGGGCGCCGAGAAGATCGTCTTGCCGTCGGTGAGCTTGAACCCGTTCTCGCGGTCGATCTTGTCCGCGACATACGCCTCGATGACGGCGACCGCGTTGCTGTTGGCGTTGGCCCCGCCCCGGAACGCATAGCCGTAACTGCGCTTGGACGGGTTCTGGATCGCGCTCGCCTGGTTCAGCAGCTCCTCCCAACTGGCCGGAGGCTTCTTGAAGCCCGCCTCCTTGACCAGGTCGGAGCGGTAGAACAGGCTCAGTCCGTAGAAGCCGTAGGGGATGTAGTACGTCCGGCCCTTGGCGTCCTTGGAGTACTTGGCGGCGTTGTCGGTGAGGTCCTTCCAGCCGGCCCAGCCCTTCAGGTCCTTGCTCATGTCGTAGAGCCACCCGTTGGTCGCCCACGGCCCGGAGGTGATGTCCCGGACCTCGAGCGCGTCGACCCCGCTGCCGGACTGCAGCATCTGCTGGATCTTCTGGTCCGCCTGGTCGGTCGGCGGCGAGATGAGATCGACCTTGATCTTCGGATTCTTCTTCTCGAAGTCCGCGATGAGCTTCTTCAGGACCGCGGTGCGGCTGGGGTTGGTCAGGCTCTCCACCATCTTGAGATGGACTTTGCCGTCGCTCACCCCGGAGGTACAGCCCGTCAGGGCCGTCATGACCGTGGTGGCGGCCAGGCCGAGGGCGACGACTGCCTTCCTTCTTCTCATCCCTGTCCTCATTCCATGGATCTTGTGTGGGAGTTCCGCGGGCGTCGGTATGCGCCACGGGCGCCGTGGCGGGTCATGAAGGTGTGCAGTGCGGGATCACGGGGCGACGCCCGGAGTGCGGGCCCATTCGGCGAGCTGGGGGACACAGCGCTCGGCGAAGTACTCGAAGTCGGCCGCCGTGTTGTACACATGCGTCGACAGACGGAAGTAGCCGACGCCGCCGAAGCTGGTGAAGGCCGCCTCCACCGCCAGCTCGCGCGCCACCCGGTCGCGCAGCGCGTCGGCCTCCAAGCGGGTGGTGCCGAGCCCCTCCGGCAGCCGCACCAGGCGCATGGCGCCCACCGGCATCCCGACGTCCACGGCCGCGCTCTCGCCCATGACCTCGGCGAAGGCCTCGCCGATGACGCGCTCCGCGTAGTCGGCCAGCTCGCTCATATAGGTACGGGCGCGCTCCCAGCCCCAGGTGGTCCCGATGAAGTCCGTCGCGGTCGACGCCGCCAGATAGCTGGTGGCGTCCACCGTCCCCTGGGTGTCGAACCGGTCGGGGAAGGGCTCGGCGGCGCCCCAGGAGTCGATCAGCGGATAGAGCTCCTCGCGCAGCGGACCCCGGGCCACCAGCGCCGCGGTGCCGCGCGGCGCGCAGCCGAACTTGTGCAGATTGGCGATCCAGAAGTCGCAGTCGAGCCCCGCCAGCGGGTCGTCGAGCAGACCGGGCACATGCGCCCCGTCCACCAGCAGCGGAATGCCCCGCTCCTTCGCCACCGCGGCGATCCGCTCCACCGGCATCCGACGGGCGGTCGCCGAGGTGATGTGGTCCAGCACGATCAGCCCGGTGGCCTCGCTCAGCTCGGCCACCACGGCCGCACAGGCCTGCTCCGCATCGGCGTCGAGCGGTACGCGCGCGGTACGGACCGTGCCGCCCCGGCGCCGGGCCAGGCGCTCGGCCCCCATGGTCACCGCCCCGTACCCGTGGTCGGTGACCAGGATCTCGGCGCCGGACCGCAGCGGCACATTCGCGTACACGACGCTCGCGCCGCCGCTCGCGTTCGGCACCAGCGCCAGGTCCTCGGGGGCGACGAGCAGAAACCCGGCCACGGCGGTCCGGGCCGCGGCGACCCGGCCCGGAAGCGTCGCGAACCACAGCACGGGTGACCGGTCCATCTCCTCGCGCAGCCGCTGCTGCTCGCGCTGCGCCACCACCGGAACCGCTCCGAAGGACCCGTGGTTGAGATGGCGCTCCCCGGGATGCAGGGACCACGCCTCCGCGGCGGGGCGGCCGTCGGCGAGGAGCAGGGGGCGCGGCGCTGTGCTGACGTCGGTCTCGCTCACGTGACTGGACACTCCCAGGAATCGGACCGAGACATCAGACGCTCGATGAGAACAGATCTGATGACTTGGTCGGTGACTTGGCCCGGGATCCTGGCACAGCAGCCAGGATGGAGGCAATAGGTGTCCGCCACCGACAAGTCATCTGATGACTTTCTGCTGTGACGGGGGAGATATCTGATGACTCGGTAGAGTGAGAACCTGAGGCACGGCGCCGTCGCCGAGCCACGGGGAAGGGAAGCGATGTCCGCAGTCGACAAGGCCTTTCACGGCCTACGGCACATGATCGCCACCGGCCGGCTGGTCGCCGGGCAGCGCATTCCGCCCGAGAACGAGCTGTGCGACGGGCTGGGGGTCTCCCGGGGGTCCCTCCGTGAGGCGGTGCGCATGCTGGCGGCCCTGGGCGTCATCGAGCCGCGCCACGGCTCGGGCACCTATGTCTCCCAGCTGCGCCCGGAGGACATCGTCGGCAGCCTCTCGCTGACCGTCGACCTGCTGCCGCTCGAGGGGCTGCTGGAGATGTTCGAGATCCGGCGCGTCCTGGAGTCCCACGCCGCGGCGCAGGCGGCCGCGCGGATGACGCCCGAGACGCTGGCCACGCTCTTCGAGTACATCGAGGCCATGGAGGCCACCGAGGACCCGACCGAGGTCTCCGAGCTCGACCACCGCTTCCACGCCGAGATCGCCCGGGTGGGCGGCAACCCCACCCTCGGCTCGCTGCTCGGGGTGTTCCGCGCGCGCTCCCGGGCCTACCAGGTGTTCACGCTGCCCGAGGGGCCCGGCATCAAGCGCGCCAGCGACGAGGACCACCGGGCGATCGCGGGAGCCATCGCCCGGCGCGACCCGGCCGCCGCCGGGAACGCGGCCGCGGCGCATGTCGCCCACACCGAGAAGTGGCTGCACGCGTTTCTGCCGGGCCGGCCCGATCCGGCCGACACCGATGGCTCGGACGGGTAGCCGGGCGCCCACCGCCCGGCCCCTGACCAGGCATCGGGGGACGAATCGCCCCGTCGCGTAACAACTCCGTATCGGAAATGCCCTTCGAGCCGGTGATCAGGCTTTACTGGGGCGCCGTAGCAAGGACATGTCATACGGGAGACTCGAGCGAGATGGGCCGACACAGCCGCCCCACCCCTGCGCAGCAGGCACGTGCCAACACGATCAAGGCTGCCGCCGCCCTGGGGGTGGCGGGCACCATCGCCTTCGCTCTCCACTCGTCGGTCGGCAGCGACAAGACGGTTCAGGCGCGCTCCGACGTCAGCTCCCAGCCGACCGGGACGCCCGAGACCGACCCCGCCGGCGCCGACCGGCCGAGCGGCGCGCACCGGTCCACCGACACCGACCGGCCCACCGGTGGGGGCCTGGCCCCCACCGCCTCCGCCAAGCCGAAGCTCGTACAGGACGGTGACGGCGAAACCTCCCGGGGTGACACCGCGCGGACCCGCGAGCCGTCGCACACCCCGGCGAGCGGCGCCCCCACGACCGCGCCCACGAGCGACCCCGGTTCCGCGGCGCCCTCGGCCTCCGAGCCGGACACCACGAAGCCGTCCTCGCCCGACCAGGACCCCACCACCGACCCGGCCACCCCTGGTGGGTCCGACGACCAGCAGTCCGGTGGTCAGCAGTCCGGCGGCCAGGAGGGCGACGACTCCGGGAAGGGCAAGGACCGCGGGCTGGTGGGCGGTGTGATCGACGGCGTCGGCGACACGGTCGGCGGCGTGCTCGGCGGTCTCCTCGGCGGCTGAGCGTCCCTGCCGACCGGCCCCGGGACCTCGGCCGTCTCGGCGCGGTCACGGCCTTCTTCTCCCTGCTGACGCCGGACCGCCCCCCGGGCCCCTGGCGCTGCGGCCGCACACCACCGGCCCCGGGCCCCGGAGCCGGACACCGAGCCGGAGACCGGCCCCGGGGTGGCCGACCCCGCGCCGCTGACCGCCACCGGCAGGTTCGCCGAGGTGCTGCCGGCCGGGCGGCCGGTGTTCGGCGACACGCCGGGGATCGCGACGGCGGTGGGCCGGCTGCCGCGCGGCGGCGCCGGCGGCCATGGGCCCGTACCGTCGGCCCAGCGGCTGCGACGACTGGCCGCAGCTGCCCCGGATGCGCCGCGCCCGGCTGGTAAAACCACAAAGATGTTGTTTTGTAGCATTGGGCATAAATCGGATCACTCTGTGAAGGACTCCCATCTCGCAGGAGAGGAGTGCTGAGATGACCCGCGCAGTCGGGATCGACCTGGGGACGACGAACTCCGTGGTGTGTGTCCTGGAGGGCGGTGAGCCGACCGTCATCACCAACACCGAGGGCGCCCGGACCACCCCTTCCGTGGTGGCCTTCGCCAAGAACGGCGAGGTGCTGGTGGGCGAGGTGGCCAAGCGCCAGGCGGTGACCAACGTGGAGCGCACCGCGCGGTCGGTCAAGCGCCACATGGGGGAGGCGCAGTGGCGCTTCCCGGCCACCGGCGAGGTGGACGGCAAGCGCTACACCGCGCAGGAGATCTCCGCGCGCGTGCTGCAGAAGCTCAAGCGCGACGCGGAGGGCTACCTCGGCGAGGACGTGACGGATGCGGTGGTCACCGTCCCGGCGTACTTCAACGACACCCAGCGCACCGCCACCAAGGAGGCGGGCGAGATCGCCGGCCTGAAGGTGCTGCGGATCATCAACGAGCCGACGGCCGCCGCCCTGGCCTACGGCCTGGACAAGGAGAACGACCAGACCATCCTGGTCTTCGACCTCGGCGGCGGCACGTTCGACGTCTCGCTGCTGGAGATCGGCGAGGGGGTCGTCGAGGTCAAGGCCACCAACGGCGACACCCACCTCGGCGGCGACGACTGGGACCAGCGGATCGTCGACCACCTCGTCACCCGGTTCAAAGGCGGCTACGGGGTCGACCTGTCCAAGGACAAGATGGCGCTCCAGCGGCTGCGCGAGACGGCGGAGAAGGCGAAGATCGAGCTGTCCGCCGCGTCCGAGACCACCATCAACCTGCCCTACATCACGGCCTCCGACCAGGGCCCGCTGCACCTGGACGAGAAGCTCACCCGCGCCCAGTTCGAGCAGCTGACCGAGGATCTGCTGGACCGCTGCAAGGGGCCGTTCCACCAGGCGATCAAGGACGCCGGGATCAAGGTGTCCGACATCGACCATGTGATCCTGGTCGGCGGCTCCACCCGGATGCCCGCCGTGACCGGGCTGGTCAGGGAGCTGACCGGCAAGGACCCGCACCGGGGCGTCAACCCGGACGAGGTGGTCGCGGTCGGTGCCTCGCTCCAGGCCGGTGTCCTCAGGGGTGAGGTCAAGGACGTCCTGCTGCTGGACGTCACCCCGCTGTCCCTCGGCATCGAGACCAAGGGCGGCATCATGACCAGGCTGATCGAGCGCAACACGACCATTCCGACCAAGCGCTCGGAGATCTTCACCACGGCCGAGGACAACCAGCCGTCGGTGCAGATCCAGGTGTTCCAGGGCGAGCGCGAGATCGCGGCGTACAACAAGAAGCTCGGCATGTTCGAGCTGACCGGCCTGCCGCCGGCCCCGCGCGGTGTGCCGCAGATCGAGGTCACCTTCGACATCGACGCCAACGGGATCATGCATGTGTCGGCGAAGGACCTCGGCACCGGCAGGGAACAGCGGATGACCGTCACCGGTGGCTCCGCGCTGCCGAAGGACGACATCGACCGGATGATGCGCGAGGCCGAGCGGTACGCGGACGAGGACCGCCGCAAGCGCGAGGCGGCCGAGACCCGCAACTCCGCCGAAGCCCTCGTCTACAACACCGAGAAACTGCTGCGCGACCAGGCGGACAAGGTGCCGCAGGACGTGCGGCAGGAGACCGAGACGGCCATCGCCGAGCTGAAGGAGACGCTGAAGGGCGAGGACTCCGGCCGGATCCGCGCGGCCACCGACAAGGCGGCCGCCGCCGCGCAGAAGATCGGTGCGGCCATGTACGCCCGGGCCGGGGCGCAGGGTGACACCGCCGGGCCGGCCGGCGGCGGGGGTGGCGACGGCGCGGGCCCGGACCACGGGCCCGACGACGACGTCGTCGAGGCGGAGATCGTCGACGAGGACCGTCCCAAGGGGGACGGGGCACAGGACGGGCCCAAGGGGGGCGCCGGATGAGCGACCCCCTGCCACCCCGGGACGGCGGTCCGGCGGGTCCGGCCGGCGGCTTATCGGGCGGGCGTGGCCAGGTCGGGCCGGGCGGTGGTGGTCTGGCGGCCGCCCTGGCGCTGACCGTGGCCACCGGCTCGATGGACGCGATCGCCTTTCTCGCGCTCGGCGAGGTCTTCACCAGCGTGATGACCGCGAACCTCTCGCTGCTCGGCATGGCGGCGGGGACCCGCGACCCCGCGCTCGCCGGCCACGCCGCCGTGGCGGTCGTCGGCTATGTCCTGGGGTCGCTGGTGAGCGGGCGGATCGTCAGGGGGCCCGACAAGAGACGGCCGGCCTGCCGGGCGCTCGGCGGCGAAGTGCTCGCGCTCGGCGTCCTGTGGGCACTGTGGGCCGCCGCCGGCGGCCACCCCGACGGAGGGCTGCGGCAGGGGCTGCTGGCCCTGGCCGCCGTGGCCATGGGAGGGCAGAGCACATTGGTGCGCGCCGTCGCGCCGGCCGGGGTCTCGACCACGTACTTCACCGGCATGCTGACCGGCCTGCTGGCCGACCTCGCCGCCACCGGCCGGGTGCGCGGGTCCCGTGTGGCGCTGCTGTCCGCCCTGGTCACCGGGGCGGTCGGGGGAGGGCTTCTGCTCACCCTGGCGCCCCGGACCGCGCCCGCGCTGCCGACCGGGCTGGTCGCCGCCGTCTGGCTGGGCTCCCTCGTGGGCGAAGCCTGCGAGGATCGGAGAGCGGAGAGTCAGGGCTGAGTGTCGAGCTGATCGGCCAGACAGGCCAGGTAAAGGGCGAGCGTGGTGCGGTGGTCGCGCAGCGGGCGGCCGCTGATCTGCTCGATCTTGTTCATTCGGTAGACGAGGGTGTTGCGGTGGATGTGCAGCGCCGAGGAGGCGCGGACTAAGTTGAAGCCGTTCTCGCACCAGGCCACCACGGTGTCCCGGAGCACCGGCCAGTCCGGCTGCTCACGCAGGTCGGCGGCGGTGAGCGTGAGCAGCCGGGCGCGGGTGTGGTGGCCGGCGGAGGCGAGCAGCTGGTGGGCGCGCAGATCGGAGACGAGGTGCACCGGCAGCTCGGGCGCGACCCGGGCCCCCAGACGCAGCGCGTCGCGCGCGTCCTGGTACGAGTCGTGCAGACCGCCGACCGAGGTGGCCGGCTCGCCGATCCCGACCCGGGCCTCGAGGCCGTGCTGGACACCCACGAGGTCCGCCAGCCGCTGACAGGCCGTCATCACCCGGCTGGCCGAGCCCTGTTCCGGCAGCCGGTGCAGCACCCCGATCCACCCCGGAGCCGCCCCCGCGACGACGTCCTGCGGATCGGCGAACACCTCCCGCACCGTGCGCAGCAGCTCCGAGCGGACCAGCGAGGTGTCCGGCACAGGCGGCCCGGCGCGGTGGCGGGCGCCGCTCGTCCCGCCGGACGCGGACACCTCCACGACCACCGCGATCCGGCGCAGCCGCAGATCGAAGCCCACCTCGGCGGCGCGGAAGACGATGAAGTCCGGCTCGACGGCCTCGGCGTCGTACGTGGCGACATCGGCGAGCAGATCCTCGAGCACCCGCTCCCTGACCACGTGTGAGCGCAGCACGGCCGATTCGCGCAGCAGGATCTCCGTCTGCCGCTTGACCACCAGACCGAAGCGCCGCACCTGGGCAGGCGTCCCCGTGATGCCGACCGTGCCCACCGCGTGTCCGTCCATGACCAGCGGCAGTGTCACCCCGGCGCGCACCCCTTTGAGCTCCTGCGCCTGGGTGGCGGTGTGTATGGCGGCCTCCTGAGTGCGCATCACCTCCACGGACGCCTCGTGGAAGGTGCCGACGCGGCTGCTGTCACCGCTGCCGATGACGATGCCCTCGCTGTCGGTGATGAGGACGTTCAAACCGATGACCGCGGAGGTGTCCCCGGCGATCTCCTGGGCGAGTGAGGGGCTGAGCACGAACTGGATCCTCCGGCCGGTGGGCTGGACGCACCGTACAGCGCCATGACCCCGGTTCGCCACACATTCATACGGAGTGACCAACGACCTTGCGGCTCGGCCACCGCACCGCCCCGCAGACGGCGAGCCGCCGCACACCACCGCTTTTGGAGCGGTCATATGAAGCTCCATAAGATGCCGCGGTGATCATAAAGAAACGCCTGGCGACAGGCGCCTTCGGGCTGCTCGCGGCCGTGGCCTGCGGCCTGTTGTCCCCGGCCGCGGCCGTCGCCGACGACGAACCGGCCCGCGAGTCCCCCAAAGTCGAACTCGTCCTGGACGTCAGCGGCTCGATGCGCGCCCGCGACGTCGACGGCATGTCCCGCATGGCCGCGGCCAAACAGGCGTTCAACGAGGTGATCGACGCCGTGCCCGACGAGGTGCGGCTCGGCATACGCACCCTCGGCGCCACCTACCCCGGCAAGGACCGCGAGACCGGCTGCCTGGACAGCAAACAGCTCTACCCCGTCGGGCGGGTGGATCGCACCGAGGCCAAGACCGCCGTCGCCACGCTCCGCCCCACCGGCTGGACCCCCATCGGACTCGCCCTGCGCGGCGCGTCCAAGGACCTCGCCGGCGGCGACGCCACCCGCCGGATCGTGCTCATCACCGACGGCGAGGACTCCTGCGGGCAGCCCGACCCGTGCGACGTGGCCCGGGAACTGGCGGCCCAGGGGACCCATCTGGTCGTCGACACGCTCGGGCTGACCCTGGACAGCAAGGTCCGTGACCAGCTCAGCTGCATCGCCGAGGCCACCGGTGGCACCTACACCGCGGTCCAGCACACCGACCAGCTCTCCACCCGCATCAAGCAGTTGGTACGGCGCGCCGCGGACACCCCGGTCCAGACCCCGGCCGCGGTACAGGGCGCCGAGGCGTGCGCCCAGGCCCCGGTGCTCGGCGCGGGCCTCTACAACGACCGGGAGGGCTTCGGCGAGCACCGCTGGTACCGGGTGAAGGTCGCCCCCGGCCAGGAGCTGCGGGCGTCGGCGACCGTGGGCGCCGACCGCGCCGTCGACCCGGACTACGGCGTGCTGGTGCGGGCGGTGACCGAGCGCGGCCGCGAGCTGGTGCGCGGCAGCGAGGCGGGCAGCGGCCGCACCGATGTCATCTCGACCGGGCTGCGCTACCCGGTGGCCGAGGGCCGCGACGTGGAGGACCGTACGCCGCGCACGATCTGCCTCGAGGTGAGCCAGTCGTTCTCCGCGCCCGCCTCCGTCAAGCGCACCCCCGGACTCCCCGTGGAACTGGCCGTGAACATCGTCGACGCCGGCGACCCGCCCGGTGACGTGGCCGCCTTCGGCCTCGGCCGCGGCTGGGTGCTGCTGGCCGTGCTCGCCGTCACCGGGCTGCTCGTGGGACTGCTGTGGGGCTGGCTGGCCCGCTGGCGCGTCACCGTCTGGAGGACCAACTGATGCGTGCCCTACGTACCGCGGGCGCCGCGTTCGCGCTGTGCGCCGCCCTGTTCGCCGCCGCGCCGGCGGCGGTTGCCGACGCGTCCCCGAGCGCGAGTGCGGGCACGGACGGCGACGACGGGCCTTCCGAGGCGGGCACCGGCTTCCGGACCGCCACGGCGATCGAGCAGGGGCAGACCGCCACCGCCTCGGCGTCGGTCGGCGACTACCTGTACTGGGTGTTCCCCGCGGCGGCCGGGCAGGTCCCCACCGTCAAGGCCACCGTCAAGCTCCCCGAGGCACAGGCCCGGCACGGCAGGACCACCTGGCAGCTCGATGTCTACGACGGGCTGCGCCGCCGCCAGGCCTGCACCTCGGGCAGCCAGACCGCCACCGCGGCCCAGCAGGACGCCTCCGTCGACCTCAGCTGCCGGCTGCGCCGGGTGCGCCCCTGGTCCGAGGCCTGGGCCAACGATCCGCTGCCGGGCTCGTACTACGTCCGCCTGACGGTCGTGAACCTGCCGGAGCAGGACCTCGGGCTGTCCTTCACCACCGAGATCACCGCCTCCACCCGGGACGTCGGCGGAAAGCACGCCGAGGGCGGCGAACTCTCCCCGCTGACCCCGGCCGTGCGGGCCGGGGCCACCCAGGCGCCGGACGCCGAGCCGAGCCCGGACGCGTCCGACTCCTCGGCCGGGGAGGACGCCTCGTCGCACACCGCGGCCGAGCCGAACGGAGGCTGGGGTTCCGGCTGGTGGTCGGACCGCTGGGTGTGGACCGTGGTGGGCGGTGCGCTGGGCGCGCTCGCGGGTGTGGGCGGCTACGCGCTCACCCGCGGCCGCGGCTCCCGCCGCCCGCCGGCCGCCGAGTGAACGGCGCCGACCCCCACTGACCCGGCCACCGGCGGGATGCCTGCCGAGGCCGGGCCACCGGCGGGATGCCCGCCGGCTGAACGGCACGCCGCACCGCCCCTCGCCCCGGCGAGCGGGCGGTGCGCGCCCACCCGACGCCGCGGGGGCTCCACGCCGCCGTGAGGGCACGGGTATCAGCTGCGGATTCCGATGGTGATCGCCGCCAGGACGGCCGCGATCAGCAGCATCACCACCCCGTACATCACATGATGGGACCGCACCCCGGGGATCACCGCGTCCACGGCGATCCGGCCCGGCCCGCTCAGTGCCAGCCCCGCCGCCCCCACGCCGATGAGCAGGGGATACTCAAAGCCGCCGAAGAACCCCAACGGCCATACGACATCCACCGCGTTGGCCATCGTGCCCGCCACGGCGGCGCCCGCCAGCGGCGTGAGCAGGCCTGCGGCCAGTGCCAGGCCGCCGAACGTCTCGATGACACCGGCCACCCACGCCATGAACGTGGGCGCCGGATAGCCGAACTTCTCAAAGAACCGGCTCGTGCCCTCGAGCCCGGGGCCGCCCCACCAGCCGAACAGATGCTGCGTGCCCCGCGCGGCGACGGTCAGCCCGACCCCCAGCCGTATCACCAGCAGTCCCACGTCATGGGCGAGCAGCACATGGGGCAGGGACCGCGGTGAGGACGCGTGGTTCGGGGGAGGGGTGCGATGGTAGTCGGACATGGCGCCCTCGTCTGGTCGGATGCGTAACTCAGGCTGCCTGGGCCCTGCGGAACCACTCGGACCATCAGACAGGCGAACCGGATCCGGCAACGCGCCTTATGTCAAATATGCCCCCGATGGGTGGAGCGCTCAACTCGGGCGTCCGCCGCCGTGGTCATAGACGGTGACCGGGATTCCACGCGCCACCAGCCGCTCGGATATCAGCGGCTCGATCCGCTCCCAGCGCCCACCGGCCAGCCCGCAGCCGATGCGCGGCATATGGACCGAGGCCCCCAGCTCGGCGGCGCTCGCCGCGACCACGCCCAGCGCCGCGCCGATCGCCTCGTACCGCACCGGCACCCCCTTGCTGCCCGCGCGCATCCCGCGCTGGCCGACCATGTTGGCCACCCACACATACCGGCTCACCTGCACGAACTGGACCGCGCCCAGCCCGAAGTCATTGCGCGCCCGCTCGCGGTGCCAGCGGCGGTAGGCCGCCTCGGGCTCCGGCCAGCGCCGGGATACGGCCAGCACAAAGCCCTTTCCCCAGCCGCCCAGGTCATTGCAGACATGGGCGATGATCTTCTTTCCTTTCCCGTGCGGCGCGGTGGCGTCCCCGCGCACGTACTCGATCGCTGCCATAATCCGCACCCTACGGTCCGGCACCGACAGTCCCCGCCTGCGGTCCGGCACCGGCAGTCCCCCGGCGAGAGCGGAGAAGATGACCAGGCAGCCCCCCACCGCCGACACGGAGCTCATCGCGGCCGCCGCCCATGTCGCACGGACCTACTGCCGGGGCGACGACCACACCATGGCCGCCGCCGCGCGCGCCGCCGACGGCCGTGTCATCACGGCGGTCAACGCCTACCACTTCACCGGGGGCCCGTGCGCGGAGATGGTGGCCGTCGGGGCCGCGGCGGCCCAGGGCGCCTACGAGCTGGTCAGGATGGTGGCGGTCGGCGACCGCGAGCGCGGGGTGGTCCCGCCGTGCGGCCGCTGCCGCCAGTTCCTGTTCGACTACTTCCCCGAGCTCGAGGTCATCGTCGGGACGGTGGACCGCCCGCGCACCGTCCCCGTCGCCGAACTGCTTCCCGTCGCCTACGTCTGGGCGGACCACCAGCACGACGAGGAAGCCGGCGGCCGGGAATGAGCCGCGGCGGGGGAAGGGTCAGCTGTGGTTCCTGAGGGTCACGGAGGACACCGTGACCCGCTGGGGCGACCCACAGGACGCGACCGACCAGCGCCCGGCGCGCTTCCACGGGCCGTAGACGGTGTACCCCCGCCCCGACACGCCGTCCTTGCAGCGCACCACCACGCGGGTCTTCCCCCTGCCGCACTTGGCGTGGCCCGTGTTGCTGTTGACCTTCCCCCACCAGCACGTGTTGGCCCGGGCCACCACGGAGTGGGTGGTGTCGGCCGGTGCGGCCTGGGCGGCCGGGCCGGTGGCGAGCCCGCCGCCCAGGACGAGGGCGGCCACGGCGGCGGCCATCAGGCCGCGGGCGTTGCTGATCGACACAGGGCGTCTCCTTCGACTGCGGCCGCCCCGGTGGCGGCCCCGCACCACCGAGTTCACCTGCCGCGGAGTTGTTCGGCAGCCCGTCGCGCCGCACGGAACAATCCCGGCGCGGCGGAACTCACGGTGGCGAGATCTCCAGCCGGGACGGCGCGACCCGGGCGAGCGGGGGCAGCCGCAGGCCGTGGCGGCCCGGGGTGATCGACCCGAGCACGCTGGGGTGGCGGGCGCCGGTGCAGGCCGGCACCGTGCCGGCCAGCCCCTGGGCGGTCAGGAAGCCGAGGACGGCGAAGGCGTACGCCTCCTTGGCGGCCGAGGGGAGGCCCAGCTCGTCCGAGGTGCGCAGCGGGACGGCCCCCAGGGCCCGGCGCAGGGCGGCCAGCAGCGTGGGGTTGCGGGTGCCGCCCCCCGAGGCGATCACCTCGCCCGCCCGCGCGGAGCGCACCGCGTCCGCCACGGTGGCGGCGGTGAGCTCGGTGACGGTGGCGACCACGTCGTCGGCCGGCAGCGGGCCGAGGCCCGCGAGCGCGGCCTGCAGATAGGGCAGGTGAAAGAGCTCCTTCCCGGTCGTCTTGGGGGCCGGCCGCGCGTAGTAGGGCTCGGCCAGCAGCCGGTCCAGCAGCGGGCCGTGCACCGTGCCGCGCGCGGCCATCGCCCCGTCCTTGTCGTAGTCGAGCCGGCCACCCGTCAGATGGAGCACCGCCGCGTCGATGAGCGCGTTGCCCGGCCCGGTGTCGTACGCGAGGGGTTCCCCGGCGTCCTCGGCTCGGTTCGCCACCACGGTGACATTGGCGATGCCGCCGAGGTTCAGCGCCACGCACACCCCGGGCCGCCCGCGCAGCCACAGGGTGTCCACGATGCTCACCAGGGGCGCCCCCTGCCCGCCCGCCGCGATGTCGCGGCTGCGCAGATCGGAGACGACCGGGCGGCCGGTGGCCTCGGCGATCCAGGCGGGCCGCCCCAGTTGCAGGGTGCCGTACGCCCGGCCGTCCGCCACCCAGTGGTAGACGGTCTGCCCGTGTGAGCTGATGAGCTCGGCGCGCCCGTCACACAGTTCCCGGTCGGCCCGCACGGCCAGGGAGGCGAACGCCTGGCCGATGCGCGTGTCGAGCTCGCACACGGCCCGCATGGTCGTCGGCGCCGGTGGCAGCGCGGCGCTCAGCGCCTCGCGCAACTCCTCCGCGTACGGGGCGCTGACCAGGCCCAGCGGGGTCAGCACCAGCCGGTCCCCGTCGAGGGTCAGATCGGCGGCCGCGGCGTCGATGGCGTCGTACGAGGTGCCCGACATCAGCCCGATCACCCGCACCGGCCGGCTCCCTGTCCGTCGCCCGGGCCCGCTTCGTCCGGCCGCGGTGTCCCGTCCTGCCGCGCCCGGGGGCCTTCGCGCAGCGGGCCGCGGTGGTCGTCCCCGCGCAGGGTGAGAAGCGCCAGGAGGCTGATGGCGCAGGTCACGGTGGTGTAGTACGCGGGGATGTCCACCTCGCCGGTCCGCTCGATGGTCTTGGTGATGATGAGCCCGGCGCAGCCGGAGAACACGGCGTTCGACAGCGCGTACGCCAGGCCGAGCCCGGTGTAGCGGACCCGGGTGGGGAACATCTCGGCCAGCATGGCCGGGCCGGGGCCGGCCATCAGCCCGACCGCGGCCCCGGCGGCGAACACCGCCACCCCCTTGACCAGGTTCGAACGGCCCGCGTCCTGCAACAGGTCCAGCAGCGGGATCGCGGAGACGGCCACCAGCGCCGCCCCGGACAGCATCACCGGCCGTCTGCCGATCCGGTCGCTGAGCCATCCGGCCGGGAGGATGGAGGCGGCGAAACCCAGATTGGCCACCACGGTCGCGATCAGCGCCTGCCGGAAGCTGGCCCCCAGTGTGCTCTGCAGATACGACGGCAGGACGACCAGGAAGGTGTAACCGGCCGCGGCCCAGCCCATGATGCGCCCGGCGCCCAGGACGATGGCCCGCGCCACCTCGGCAGCGGGCGGCGCGGGCGAGGACGCGGCCACGCCACCGGTCTGCTTCTCGGCGGCCCCGGCGCCCCGGAAGGCGGGGGTCTCCTCGAGCCGCAGCCGCAGCCACAGGGCACCGAGGCCCATGGGCAGTGTGAGCAGGAACGGCAGCCGCCAGCCCCAGTCGTTCAGTGCCTGCTCGCTCAACACCGTGGCCAGCAGCGCGGCCACCCCGGCCCCGCCCAGCAGGCCCAGCGCCACCGTGAAGGACTGCCACGCCCCGTACAGCCCTCGCCGCCCCTCCGGAGCGAACTCCGTCATGATCGAGACCGCGCCGCCGAACTCGCCGCCCGCGGACAGGCCCTGCAGCACCCTCAGAAAGGTGAGCAGCCACGGCGCGGCCGCGCCCGCCGTGTCGTAGGTGGGAAGCAGCCCGATCAGCGTGGTGGCCACGGTCATCAGCAGCACCACGAGGATCAGGGTGGGGCGCCGGCCGATCCGGTCCCCGACGCGGCCGAAGACGGCGGCGCCGACCGGCCGGAAGAAGAAGGCGAGCGCGAAGGACGCATAGGTCTTGACCAGGCCTTCGAGGTCGTTTCCTCCGTCGGGGGTGAAGAAGTTCGCGGCGATGACCGTCGCGAAGTAGCCGTAGACGCCGAACTCGTACCACTCGATGAAGTTGCCCACCGACCCCGCCACCAGGGCGCGGCGCGTCGGGCGGACGGCCTCCCCGGTGGCCCGGGGCGGATCCGGTATGGATACGGTCACCTGTGTTCCCTCCAGCCGTCGCGGTCCTCGCGCGGTCAGAAGCCGGTTTCCGTTCCTGATTCCCCCGTTTCCCGCATCTCCACCGGGGAGCCGCCGATCACCTCGCGCCCCGGCGCGGCCTCACCTGCGGGTCTCGCTCCGGTCGCCGGACCACTCGGTGTGGAAGACGCCCTCGCGGTCGGTGCGCCGGTAGGTGTGGGCGCCGAAGTAGTCCCGCAGCCCCTGGATGAGGGCGGCGGGCAGGCGGTCGGCGCGCAGCGCGTCGTAGTAGGCGAGCGCGGAGGAGAACCCGGGCGTGGGGATCCCCTGCTGGGCGGCGGTGGTCACCACGGCCCGCCACGCGTTCTGCGCCTCGCCGAGCTGGCGGGCGAACCGCTCGTCGGCCAGCAGCGTGGGCAGCGCGGGGTCGGACGCGTACGCGCTGCGGATCTCGTCCAGGAACCCGGCCCGGATGATGCAGCCGCCGCGCCAGATCTTGGCCACCGAGCCCAGGTCGATGTCCCAGCCGAACTGGTCGGCCGCGGTCTGGATCATGTTCCAGCCCTGTGCGTACGAGACGATCTTCGACGCGTACAGGGCCTGTTCGACCCGGTCGACCAGGCCCTCGGCGTCCTGCCCTGACAGGGCGGGCCCCTGCGGCCCCGACAGCTGCCGGGCGGCCGCGCGCAGCTCGGTGTGTCCGGACAGCGAGCGTGCGAAGACGGCCTCGGCGATGCCGGGGACCGGCGCGCCCACGTCGAGCGCGATCTGCACGGTCCAGCGGCCGGTGCCCTTCTGCTCGGCGGCGTCGGCGACGATGTCCACGAACGGATCGCCGGTCTCCCGGTCGGCGTGGGCGAGGACTTCGGCGGTGATCTCGATGAGGTAGGAGTTCAGCATGCCGGTGTTCCAGCGGCGGAAGATCTCCGCGATCTGCGCGGGGGTGTGTCCTGCCGCACGCCGCAGCAGGTCGTACGCCTCGGCGATCAGCTGCATATCGGCGTACTCGATGCCGTTGTGCACCATCTTGACGAAGTGTCCGGCGCCGTCCGCGCCGATGTGGGTGCAGCACGGCTCGCCGTCGACATGCGCGCTGATCTTCTCCAGCATCGGCCCGACCTCGGCGTAGGCCTCAGCCGATCCGCCGGGCATGATGGAGGGCCCGTGCAGCGCGCCCTCCTCGCCGCCGGAGATGCCCGTCCCCACGAAGTGGATGCCCCGCTCGCGCAGCGCGGCCTCGCGGCGGCGGGTGTCCTCGAAGTGGGCGTTGCCGCCGTCGATGACGATGTCCCCGGGGTCCAGCAGCGGTACGAACTCGTCGATCACCGCGTCGGTCGGCTCACCCGCCTTCACCATCACCACCAGCCGCCGGGGCCGCTCCAGCGCGGCCACGAAATCCGCGGGCTTCTCGGCCGGCACGAAGGAGCCCTCGTGCCCGAACCCCTCGATCAGGGCGCGGGTGCGGGTGGGGGTCCGGTTGTGCGCCGCGACGGTGTAGCCGTGCCGGGCGAAGTTGCGGGCGAGGTTGCTGCCCATGACGGCGAGCCCGGTGACTCCGATGGAGGCGGTGGGTGACGCGGAGGGTGCCATTGCGGTACCTCGATTCCTGGCGGGGTCCGAGTGACATCGACGGTAGCCGGGCCGCCGGACGTACGCAGTGCGACACTCACATCCGGCAGATCTCGCCGCGGACGGGTGGAGATCGCCGGTGTCCGCCGGCGGGCCGCGCCCCCTGCCTGACCGGCGGTGCTCAGCCCAGCAGCGCCGCCACCGTGAGCAGCACCGGGGCCGCGAGAAACGTCGACAGCAGAATCGACTCGCGCGCCAGCCTGGTCGCGGTCTGGTACCGCACGGCGTACGTGAAGAGGTTCTGCGCCGCCGGGAGCGCGGAGGTGACGACGGCGGCGAACAGCGCGGCGCCGCCAAGACCGAAGACCCCGGCCGCGATGGCCCAGGCCACCACCGGCTGCGCGAAGGACTTGAGCGCCACGGACAGCAGCACCGCACCGCGGTCCTCGCCGCGTCCCGGCAGGGCGCTGCCGGGCAGCGAGAGACCGAAGGCCAGCAGCACACCGGGCACCGCCATCCCGCCCATCAGCGACACCGGCTCCATCACCGGCCCGGGAATCCGCCAGCCCGCGGCGGCCACCACCACCCCGCACAGGGAGCCGACGACGATGGGGTTGCGCAGCGGTGTGGTCAGCCGCCGCAGCGGCGACGGCCGGCCCTCGGTGCTGCTGAGGTCGATGACCGTCAGGGCGATCGGGGACACGACGAGTTGCTGGAAAAGCAGGACCGGCGCGATCAGGGAGGCGTCCCCCAGGACGTACATGGCGACGGGGATGCCCAGATTCCCGGAGTTGACGTAGCTGGCGCACAGCGCGCCGATCGTCGTCCGGCCGACGCTCCAGCGCCGCACGGCGCCGACGGCGATGAACGTCCCCGCGACGACGAAGGTGCTCAAGGCGGTGACGAGCATCGGGACCGACAGCAGGACCGAGAGGTCGGCCCGCGCCAGCGTGGAGAACAGCAGCGCCGGGCTGGCCACCTGGAAGGCGACCGCGGTGAGCACATCGCGCCCCTGCTCGCCCAGCGAGCCGCGGCGCCCCAGGAGATAACCGGTGACGACGATGCTCGCGATGACACCGAAACCCGAGAGCACCCCACCCATAAGCATGCACCTTACAAGCGGTTGCCCGCCCGTGGGGCGTGACACCCCTGCGAAGCCGGGACCAGGCGCCCGCGGTCACGACTGCCGGTAGCCGCCGAGGAACCGCCCGATCCTGCTGATGGCCGACTCGAGGTCGTCGACGTGGGGGAGGGTGAGGATGCGGAAGTGGTCGGGGCGCGGCCAGTTGAAGCCGGTGCCCTGCACCACCTGGATCTTCTCGCGCAACAGCAGGTCCAGGACGAACCGCTCGTCGTCGTGGATCCGGTGGACGCCGAGGTCGATGCGCGGAAACGCGTACAGCGCGCCCTTGGGCTTGACGCAGGAGACTCCGGGGATCTCGTTGAGCTTCTCCCACGCGCGGTCGCGCTGCTCGTGCAGCCGTCCGCCGGGCAGTACGAGGTCTTCGATGGACTGCCGGCCGCCCAGGGCCGCCTGGATGGCGAACTGCGCGGGGGTGTTGGGGCACAGCCGCATCGAGGCCAGCATGGTCAGGCCCTCCAGGTAGTTCCTGGCGTGCTGGCGCGGGCCGGACACCACCACCCAGCCGGACCGGAACCCGGCCACCCGGTAGGCCTTGGACAGGCCGCTGAAGGTCAGGCACACCAGGTCCGGGGCGAGCACGGCGGGGCTGTGGTGGACCGCCCCGTCGTAGAGGATCTTGTCGTAGATCTCGTCGGAGAAGACCATCAGGTGGTGGCGGCGCGCCAGATCGAGAATGCCTTCCATGATCTCGCGCGGATACACGGCCCCGGTGGGGTTGTTCGGGCTGATGATCACCACGGCCTTCGTTCGGTCGGTGATCTTCGATTCCATGTCGTCGAGGTCCGGGTACCAGTCGGCGGACTCGTCGCACACATAGTGCACGGCCTTGCCGCCCGCCAGGGTGGTCACCGCCGTCCACAGCGGAAAGTCGGGGGCCGGGATGAGGACTTCGTCCCCGTCCTCGACCAGGGCCTGGACGGCCATGGACACCAGTTCGGAGACGCCGTTGCCCAGGAAGACGTCGTCCACGCCGATGTCGTCCAGGCCGCGCTGCTGGTAGTGCTGGACCACGGCCCGGCGGGCGGGGAGGATGCCGCGCGAGTCGCTGTAGCCGTGGGCCTGCGGCAGCATCCGGATCATGTCCTGAAGGATCTCCTCCGGGGCCTCGAATCCGAACAGCGCCGGATTGCCCGTGTTGAGGCGCAGCACGCTGTGTCCGGCCTCCTCCAGCGCGTTGGCGTGCTCGATCACCGGCCCCCGGATCTCGTAGCAGACCTCGCTGAGCTTGCTCGACTGCCGGAACTCCATGTCGCGCCCTCCCGGTTCGCTCCGCCTCATCACTCGACGATGGCTTGCTTTGTTCTACCAAGGTGCCACTTGGAAAGTCCAACTAAATGGCTAGACTGGGGCGCATGCCACGCCGAAGCTATGACCAGTACTGCGCGATCGCGCGGGCCCTCGATGCCGTCGGTGACCGGTGGACGCTGCTGATCGCGCGGGAGTTGCTGGCGGGTCCCCGCAGATACACCGACCTCCACACCGACCTGCCCGGGGTCAGCACGGACATGCTCGCCTCACGGCTGAAGGACATGGAGCGCGACGGCGTACTCGCCCGCCGCAAGCTGCCGCCGCCGGCGTCGGTCGCCGTCTACGAACTCACCCCCCACGGCCACGCGCTGCTGCCCGTCCTCACCGCCCTCGCCGCCTGGGGCGCGCCCGCGCTGGCCGAGCGGCAGCCCACCGACGCCATCCGGGCCCACTGGTTCGCCCTGCCGCTGCTCCACCGGCTGGGCCCCCTCGCGGGGGACCGCGAAGGGGTCCTCGACGTGGTGCTGGAGGAGGGCGGCTTCCACCTGGTGTTCGGCGCGGCCGAGCCGTCGTACGGGGACGGACCGGCCGAGCGCGCGGACGCCCGGCTCGTCGTGGACGCCGACACCTGCGTCGCCCTCGCCCAGGGCACCCTCACGGTCGCCGACGGCATCGCCGCCGGAGCCATCGAGCTGACCGGAGCGGGACCGCTCGCCGACGCGCTGCGCGGCGCCGGCTCCTGACCCGCCGACGGCCCTGCCACCGCCCGCAGGCGCGGCTCCTGGCGGCGTATGACGAGGATCACGCCCGGCCCGTCACGCGATGGCGCCCGGATCCGAGGACTGACGCGGTGCGGCCACTGCCGCATCGCGCGGACTCCCGGTTTTCCTCCCGACTTTCCGCCCGGCCGATGAGTTCTCGCGGCCCGGCCGGTCCTAGGACACACAGGCACCGGCCCGAGCAGGCAAGGAGAGCACATCATGCAGAAGATCACGACGTTCCTGTGGTTCGACCACCAGGCCGAGGAGGCGGCCCAGCACTACACGTCCATCTTCGACGACTCCCGGGTGGTGGACATCCAGCGCTACGGCGAGGGCGGGCCGGGGGAGCCGGGTACGGTCATGACCGTCACCTTCGAGCTCGCCGGGCAGAGGTTCATCGCGCTCAACGGCGGCCCCCACTTCACCTTCACCGAAGCCATCTCGCTCTCCGTGGACTGCGCGACGCAGGAGGAGGTGGACGAGCTGTGGGCGCGGCTCGGCGAGGGCGGGGAACCGGGGCCCTGCGGCTGGCTGAAGGACAAGTACGGGCTGTCGTGGCAGATCGTGCCGAGGAAGCTGACCGAGCTGATGAGCGACCCCGACCCGGCCAAGTCGGCGCGGGTCACCAAGGCCATGCTCGGTATGAAGAAGATCGACATCCAGGGCCTGGTGGACGCCTACGAGCAGTGATCCGCCACACCGATATGGCCGCCGTCGACCACGGCGGCCATATTCATGTGGTGGCCACTTCCGTGTGGCAGCCACATTCGTATCGCCAACCGGTGTTCCATTGAGCCCGGTTGCACCTCTACGCTCGGCTTTCGACAGGCTTCTGACACCCAGTCGGACATTCACACGCGGGGAAACGCATGTGTTCGAAGTGGTGCGCAAGTGGATTCGATGGTGTTGTGTGGCGGTGTGGAGGGCACCGTACACATCTGAACACCGTGCATAATCGCAGCTGCGATGGGCGTAGAAAGGGTACGAAGTGGTGGTGAACGCATTGAGTGCGGACAGCAGTGTGGGATCGACGATCGAGGCGCTGGAGGCAGAGCTCCCGCGACTCGAGGAGCAGCAGGAGGCTCTCAAGAAGGATTTGGAATCCGTCACCAAGCGACTGGAGGCGGTCAGCGGCGCGCTGAACAGCCTTCAAGCGCTCTCCAGCCTGCCGACGCCGCAGCAGGCGCCGGAGGAGCCGGTGGCCTACACCGCGCCACCGGCCGCGGAGCCGGTAGCCGAGGACACCGCGGCCACGGCGGCCGAGCCCGCCGCCGAGGCGGCACCGGAACCGGCCGCTGAGCCGGCGCCCGCCGCCGGGGCCACCGCCACCGCCACGCGGAAGGCCGCCATCGGCCGTCAGCGCAGCAAGGGCAAGGCCAAGGCCCCCGCCGCCGCGCGGACTTCGAAGGCCGCCGCGAAGAAGGCCACGGCCACCAAGAAGACGGCCAAGAAGGCCGCCGCGGCGCCCAAGGCGGCGGCGCCCAAGACCGAGCCGGCGGCGGAGCGCACGGGCGGGCTCTCGGACAACGTGCTGGCCGCCCTGCGCAAGGCGGGCCGCCCGCTGCGGGCCGCAGAGGTCAACGAGGCCCTGGGGCGCGACGAGACGCGCACGAACGTCAACTCCGTGCGTAACACTTTGGAGCGACTCCGCAAGGCGGACCGGGCCAAGAGCGCCGGCCGCGGCCTGTACGAGGCCTGACCCAGGCCCAGGAGGTCGGCGCCTGACGGGCGGGCAAACCGCCCATCCACCGTCCGGCAGGCGCCTCCTCGACATCCACTCGAACACCCTCGGGAAAACCTGCCCCTCCTGGGCACACCCCGGCACCCCCCGAGACAACCGGCCTAATCGCCCGCCGCACCGCGGGCGGCCCCGGCCACCCGGCCGACCTCGGCCAGAGCGGCCGCCGCGTCGCCGGTGAACAGGCGGCGCCCCGCGGCGATACGGCGGTCACGCGCCGCGCCCGGCGCGGTGAGCGTGTCGAGCAGCCGTACGAGCTCACCCGCGTCCCGCGCGTGGTCGCTCACACCCAGCGCCGCCATGTGGCGGACACCCTCCCGCCCGTGGCCCGGGATGGGGCGGTAGCCGACCACGGGCACCCCCGCGGCCAGCGCCTCCAGGGCGGTCTGCCCGGCGGCGTTGTCCACCAGGGCCCGCGACGCGGCCAGCAGACCGGGCAGATCCGGCTCCCAGCCGATGGCCCACACCCCGGGCGACCGCGACAGGTCCCGGCGCAGCCGCTCATTGCGGCCGCACAGCGCCACCGGGAGATAGCCCGCCGAGGCCAGCAGCCGCGCCGTGGCGGCCAGTCGGGTACCGGCCCCCCACGCACCCGCCGCCAGCGCCACCGCCGGCCTCCCGGGCGCGCGGGCCGTGAAGCGGCTCCGCCAGTCGGCCGCCCCCGGGGCGGGGGCGAAGAAGCGTCCGGCCACCACCGGACCCGTGGCCACCGCGGGCCGGCCGATGGCCCGCCGCACGGTGTCGGCCGCCTCGGCGGTGACGCACAGATGCAGATCGTTGCCCGGGTGCAGCCACTGCCGGTGCACCGCGAAGTCGGTGACGACGACGGCGCTGGGCACCGGCAGCGCCCCGCCCGCGCGGAGCCGGCCGGTGAGCTGGGCGGCGAGGTGGAAGACCGGGACGACCACATCCGGCCGCCACCGCTCCACCAGGTCCAGCAGGCGGCGTTCGGCGAGCGCCGCGAGCGGGGCGCTGCCCGGCCGCGGGCCGGGGCCCGGACGGAAGAAGGCGGCGTAGATCCCCGCGTAGAGGACGGGGAGGTGGCGGATCGCCGCCCGGTAGCCGGAGCGCAGCCCCGGGCCGATCCCGGCGGGCAGCATCGCGAGGACATCCGTCCGGTCCACCCGGTGCCCCCGGGCGGTCAGACGCCGCGCCAGCTCCCCGGCCACCGCGTCGTGACCGGAGCCCATGCTGGCGCTCACCACGAGGAAACGCCTGCTCACCGGCGCTCCCGGGGAGGGCGCGCGGAGCGCTGGTCATCGCATGGCGGATACGCGGGAAACATCGTCACCTCCGCTGGTGTGCACGCGCGGCGCGCCGCGGGCGGGGCGGCGGGCGCGTGGGGTGGGGCGTCGGGTGTGTGGTCCGAGGGAGTGCGTAGTCCGGGGCGCGTGTGGTGCGTGGTGAAGCTGGACGTGGCTAACTGGAGGTAACCGTTCCGCGTGTCGCCAAACCGCACGGCGGCCGCGCGCCCCGGCCGGCCGTCACAGGGAGTCGCCATGACCAGCCCCCTCCCGGACACAGGAACCCACCGTGGCCCGGCCCGGGACGCGCAGGGCCCCGCTGCCGCGTGGCGCGGCGTCGCGCTGGTGACCGGCGCGTCCTCGGGCATCGGCGCCGCCGTCGCGGACCGGTTGGCAGCCGAAGGCGGCTGGCGGCTGCTGGTCAGCGGCCGCCACCGGGAGCGGCTGGACCGCGTGGCGGCCCGGACCTCGGCCACCGCCCTCCCCGCCGACCTCGCCACGGAGGAGGGGAGCGGCCGTCTGGTCCGCGAGGCCTTCCACGTGGCCGGGCGGATCGACCTGCTCGTCGCCGGGGCGGGGGTCGGCTGGGCCGGACCGTTCGGCTCGATGCCGCCCCCGGCCATCGACCGGGTGATCTCCGTCGACCTGCTCGCCGCCGTACGCCTGGCGCGCCTGGTGCTGCCGCGCATGCTGGCCGAGCGGCGTGGCCACATCGTGTTCATCGGATCGGTCGCCGGCAGCGTGGGGGTCAGGGGCGAGGCGGTCTACTCCGCCGCCAAAGCGGCGCTCGGCACCTTCGCCGACGCCCTGCGGTACGAGCTCCAAGGGTCCGGCGTCCGGGTCACCCATGTCGTCCCGGGGGTGGTGGACACCCCGTTCTTCGCCCGCCGCGGCACCCCCTACACCCGCCGCCGGCCCCGACCGCTGCCCCCGGCCACGGTCGCCGCCGCGCTCTGCGACGCCGTCGCGCGAGGCCGCGACGAGGTCTACGTACCCGGCTGGCTGCGCCTGCCCGCGCTGGTCCGCAGCGCGGCCCCGGCGCTCTACCGCCGACTGGCTTCCCGTTTCGGGTGACGCGGTGCACGACGCGCTGACGGTCCTGCTGGCGTTGTTGTCCGCCCTGGGCAACGGCGCGGCGTCGGTGCTGCAGCGACGCGCCGCGATGGAGCAGGAACAGGAACAGGAACAGGAGCGGCAGCGGGAGCAGGCGGGGCGGGGGATCGGGCGGCGGGCCGGACAGACCCTGCTCCGGCTGGCCCGCCTGCTGCGACGCCCGTTCTGGCTGGCCGGCGGGGCGGCGATGGTGGTGTCGGCGGTGGCCCAGGTGGGCGCGCTCGCGGTCGGGCGGCTCTCCGTCGTCCAGCCGCTGCTGGTGACCGAACTGCTGTTCACCCTGGTGGTCGGCAGCCTGGTCTTCCGCCACCGCCCGGACGGCCGGACGTGGCTGGCGTTTGTGACGCTCGCCGCCGGGCTGGCGCTCTTCCTCGTGGCCGCAGACCCCTCGCACGGCCAGAGCACCGCGAAGAACGGCCGCTGGCTCCCGGTGGGGCTGTTGGCGGCGCTCGCCGTGGGCGTCCTGACCGCGGTGGCCCGCGCGCTGCGCGGCCCGGCCCGCGCCGCCGTCCTGGGCTGCGCCGCCGCGGCGGGTTTCGCCTGCACGGCGGCGCTGATCAAGGAGTTCACCGGCCGCTTCTCCGGCGGTGTGGCCGCCGTGTTCACCAGCTGGCCGCTCTACGCGGTGTGCGGTGTCGGGCTGCTGAGCTTCCTGTTGCTGCAGAGCACCCTGCGGGCCGGCACCCTCGCGGCGTCCCAGCCCGCGCTGACCCTCGGCGACGCGCTGCTGAGCATCGTGCTGGGCTGGGTGCTGTTCGGCGAGCGAGTGGCCCTGGGGCCGCGCATCGTGCCCGAGGCGATCGGCGTCGTCCTGATGGCGGCCGGGATCGTCGGCCTGACCCACTCGCCCGCCGTCGCCGACGGCTGGGACACGGCCACCAGCACACCCACCGACCGCCCCGCCCGCCCACCCGGCGCGACGCGGCGGACCGAAAGCGGCGGCGCGTCGTGACGGGGGCGGCGGTCCGGCGCGGCCGAAGGGGGCGGTCACAGGGGGACGGTGGTCCCTCGTGCCCGGAAGCGCCGCTCCCGCGTCGCCGGAAGCGGCAGCCCCACGCGGGGCGCTCATGAGCCGCGCGGCGGCTGGACACGACGGCCGCCACGGCACCACGAGCACCACGCGCACCTCGCACCACCGGCCCGAGACCGCGGCCGTGGCCGCGGCCACGGTGGCCCTGGTGGCAGCCGCGCATGTGGTCCCCGCAGCCGCCTGGCTGCCGGGTGTGCGGAGCGCCCTGTTCCCGGCCCTGGCCGGGCGCGGCCGGCCCGATCACATCGCCCTCACGTTCGACGACGGACCCGACCCGGGGTCCACCCCGTACTTCCTCGACGCCCTCGACGAGCTCGCCGTACGCGCCACGTTCTTCGTCCTCGGCGACAGCGTCCTGCGCCACCCGCGGACCGCGCGTGACATCTCCCGCCGTGGCCATGAGCTCGCCGTCCACGGCTGGACGCACAGCCGCCCATGGCTGCCCGCGGTCGGCCGCGACCTGCGCGAGGTCGCGGCCGCCGCCCGCGTCGTACGGCAGACCACGGGCACGGTGCCGCGCTGGTACCGGCCGCCGTACGGGGTCCTGACCGGCGGGCGGGCGCTGGCCGCCGTACGGGCCGGGCTCAGGCCCGTGCTCTGGACGGCGTGGGGCCGGGACTGGACCGCTCGGGCCACACCGGCCTCGGTGCTCGCCACCGTACGCCGCGATCTGCGCGGCGGCGGCACGGTGCTGCTGCACGACTCCGACCGGGCGGCCGAGCCCGGCTGCTGGCGGGCGACGCTCGGCGCGCTGCCCGCCCTCGTCCGCGCATGCCGGGACGAGGGCTGGACGGTGGGCACGCTCGCCGACCACGGCATCGGCGGCGGCTGAACGGCGCCCCGGCCACCGGCGACGCCACCTCCTCCTCCCGCTCAGTCTCGGGGCGCTCCTACGCGCGGGCTTCCTTCGTCACTGCTCACGCAGCGCCCCGAGGCACGCTTGTCGACGAGGCTCATGCCAGGGGCTGCCACGTGGCCGTGCCGTGCACGGTCGACAGCCTGAGCACCTCACAGCCCATCAGCCTCGCCGCGCCCAGTACGGCCAGCCGCGCCCGGTCGCTGTCCTCGGGAGGGAAGGCCACCCGGATCTGATGGCAGTACGCCGTCTCGTACGTCACCTCCCAGCCACCGTCGACGGTGGCGAAATGATCCTGCCGCTTCCCGTCGTACTCGGACACGAAGCCGCCCCGGTCGGCGGTGGGCGCCAGCGCCTCGCGCAGGATCCGCAGCCGCTCCGGGTAGGGCCGCCCGCCTTCCGCCAGCTCGACGTACACATGGGCCAGCTCGCGCGCCGCGTCGAACCACGGGACCAGGTCGGCGTGCTGGTTGGGCATGGCCTCCGAGACGATCCGCCCCGTGATCCACCCCTCGAGGAAGTCCGCGGCCCCGGGCCCGTACTCCTCGTAGTCGTCGTCGCGCGACCACACCACGACCGGCCACTCGTCCGGCGGCCCCGCGGTGCGCCAGCACAGATGGTGTCCGCTGCCCGTCACCGCCCACGCGATCAGCCCGCCCGGCTCGGGAAACAGCGGATGGGGGAAGTTCTCGGGGAACATCTCCCGCATGCCGCCGTAGTCGTCGAGCAGATCCGCCTCGAGCCGGACCGGGTTGTCCTCGCCGAACGGCGTGCGCAGGCAGATGTGGTCGCAGAACTCGCCCCGCCCGTACGTCTCGACCAGCGCCTTGAAGTCCGTGGGCAGCCGCACCCCCAGCGCGGCCTCGGCCGCCTCCCAGTCGCCGTGGCCGTCCACGGCCTCGGGCGGGGGCGGTACGCGGCGGACGAGCTCGGACAGCGGGGTGCGCGGAAAGATCACGGGCACAGCGTAGACGCCGGTCCGGGGCCGTCTACGATCGCGCTTCGTGGCCATGACCGAGAACCCGACACTCGCCCAGCTCGCCGATGACGACCCGGTGCGGCTCGGGCCGTACCGGCTGCTCGGGGTCGTCGGCGCGGGCGGCATGGGGAAGGTCTACCTGGGGGTGGACGCGGAGGGCAGGGTCGCCGCCGTGAAGGCGCTGCGGGCCGCGGACGGCGTGGACCCCGGGATGCTGGACCGCTTCCGGCGGGAGGCCGAGGTGGCGCGGTCGGTGCGCGGGCCCGGGGTGGCGGCTGTCCTGGGGCACGGGACGTGGGGCGAACGGCCCTGGCTCGCCTCGGAATTCCTCCCGGGGCTGACACTGACCCGCGCCGTGGAGCGGTTCGGGCCGTTCGCGGAGGCGGACGTACGGGCGCTGGGGGCGGCGCTGGCCGGAACGCTGGCGGAGATCCACGCGGCCGGACTGGTGCACCGGGACCTGAAGCCGTCGAACGTGGTGCTCACCCGTGGCGGCCCGTACATCATCGACTTCGGCATCGCCAGGCCCGAGCACGGAATGACCCTCACCGGCGCCGGTTCGGCCCCCGCCACCCCCGGCTTCTCCGCCCCCGAGCAGGCTCTGGGCCGGCGCACCGGGCCACCAGGCGACGTCTTCGCGCTGGGCGCCGTGCTCGCGTTCGCCGCCGGCGGGCGCCTTCCCTTCGGCGACGGTCACCCGGCGGCCGTCCAGTTCCGCACCGTCCATGAGGAGCCGGACCTGGAGGGCGTACCGCGGGCCCTGCTGGGGGTGGTGACCGACTGCCTGGCAAAGGAGCCCGCGCAGCGCCCCGAGCCGCGCGAGGTCGCGCGGCGGTTGCGCACAGAGCGCAGCGCCGAACGCGGCACGGAGCGCGGCACGGCACACGACGCTGAACGGGGCACGGAGCGCGGCACGGAACACGGCGCTGAACGGAGCGGGGAACCGGGCACGGCGCGCCGTACGGGATGGCGCGCCGCGCACCGGCCGCGCCTGGCCCCGCCCCTGTGCCGGCGCCGCCCCGCCTGGCGCTCCGGGCCACTCGCCGCCGAACTCGCCCGCCGCGCGGCGGACGTCGACCGTACGGTCCGCTCCGCCGCCCCCGAGGCGGCCCCGTCCCGGCGCCGGGTGACGGCCGCGGCTGCCTCCGCGGCCGCCGTCACCGTCTGCGCCGCGGGCGGCGCCGCGGGGTGGTGGCTGCTGCGCGGCGACGGCCGCGGCCCCGGGGTCCCCGCCGCCACCCCGCTGGCGCGGTACACCACCGGCACCGCGCCCTCCCCGCTGTGGACCCGCGACGGCCTCGCCACCGACGGCGCCGGCCCGCTCGTGGCAGGCGAAGTCGTGGTCGCCGGAACGCCCAAGGGCCTGACCGCCTGGGCCGCGGACACCGGGCGGCGGGCGTGGACGTGGACCGACCGGGGCGCTCCGACGGCCGCCGCGGGCCTGCTGGCGGCGGGCGGTGTCGTCCTCGCCGTCACCGCCGGCGGGCGGTTGACCGCGGTGGACGCCCGCGACGGGCGGGAGCGCTGGTCCCGGGCGGTCGGCGCGACGCGGCTCCTGGCCGCCGACGCCGAGGCGGCGTACGTACTGGACGGCGAACGGCGGCTGAGCGCACTGCCGCTGACGGGCGCTCGGGCCCGCTGGGCGACACCGGCGGCGACCGGCACGGCGAAGGGCGCCGCAGCGGCGGCGGGCGCCGGGCGGCTCGTCGTCGCCGGATCCGACGGGACGGTGACGGCGTACCGCACGGACCACGACGGCTCGGTCGCCTGGCGTCAGGACACCGCCGCCGAGGTGGTCCTCACGCCCGCCGTCGCGGGCGACACCGTGTACCTGGGCGGCGCCTCGCTCAGGGCGCTCGCCCTCGCGGACGGCACACGGCGCTGGGCCACCCCCGCCCCCGGCGGCGGCGTCTGGGGCTCGCCCACCCCGGCTCACGGCTCACTCCACCTGGTGTGGCAGGACCAGTTGATCGCGGTCGACGCCCGCAGCGGCGGGCAGACCTGGTCCCTCCGCCCCGGTACGCACGCCCTCCCCACGACCGCGCCCGTGGTCCAGGGCCAGTCCCTCTACCACCCGCTCGGCGCGGACCGGTTCGGCCCGGACGACGGAGTCGTGACCGTCGACCTGCGGAAGGCCGCGGCGGCGTGGGCGCTCGGCGGCGGAGGCGACCGGCCCTGGCGCCTGACCGGCGCGGCCAACCGGGTCTTCCTCACCCACGCCGGCACCCTGCACGCCATGCCGGTCCTGTGACCCGTGGACGCCGATGCGCTGCCCGGAGACGTTCGGGCCGTGTGAAACCTCCATGCTTCGACACCCTTAGGCTGCGGTACGTACAGATAGCGGGGGCGCGGCACACCGTGCCGGGAGGGCTGCCGACACATGCACACCTTGCACAACGCGGATCCGCGTCGCCTCGGGCCGTTCCGGATGCTGGCCCGGTTGGGGGAGACGGAGAGCGGCGTGCGGCTGCTGGGGCGGCGCGTCGGCGCGGGGCCGACCGTGGAGGTCGTGCTGGTGCGCGCCGTGCTCGCCGACGACCAGCGGATGCGGGCCCGGCTGCGCCGCGATGTGACGGCGTCACGGGCCGCCGCCGGGCGCTGGGTGCGCTCCGTCGAGGACGCCGAACTCGACGCGGAGGCCCCGTGGGTGGCCTACGCCTACGTCCCCGCCGTGTCGCTCGCCGAGGCCGTCCGTGCCGCGCCCCGGGGGCTCGCGGAGGACGACGTACGCGCGCTGGGCGCCGCGCTCGCCGAGGCGCTGGAGCGGGTCCACGCGGCCGGAATGGTGCACGGCGGCATCTCGGCCGACGCGGTCCTGGTCGCCGGGGACGGCCCCCGGCTGACCGGGTTTCACCACGCCCGCCTGCCGCGGCAGCGAGCCGACGGGGGGAGAGCGGACGGCGGAAGGCGGGACGGCGGGGGAGAGGAGGGCGGGGAGGAGGACGCGTACGACAGCGACACCGGCCGGTTCGCCGGGCCGGCCCCCTTCCTGTCGCCCGAACAGGCCAGGGGCCGGGCCCCCGTCCCGGCCTCCGACGTGTTCTCCCTGGGCGCGGTCCTCGCCTACGCCGCTTCCGGGCGCCCTCCGTTCGGCGACGACGCGCCGCCGCAGGTGCTGTACCGGATCGCCGCACAACCGCCGGACCTCGGCCATCTGTCCGACCCACTGGCCGGGATCCTGACGAGTTGTCTGGCCAAGGACCCCGCGGGCCGCCCGGAAGCCGCCGCGCTGCGCGCGGCCTTCGGCGGTCCCGGCCCGGCCGCACCACCGCCGCCACCGAGGCTGCCGAGCGCCGTGGTCGCCCGGCTGGCCCGCGAGGCCGCGCGGGCGCTGGTGCTGGAGGAGCCCGCGGCCGCCCCCGGGCCTGCCGACGCGGCCCCGCCCGGCGTCCGCGACGAACCGGCCGCCGAGGTGGGGGTGTTCCCGGACGACGATGTGTTCACGGCGCCCACGCGCGGCGAGGGCCGCAACCGCTCGCATCCGGCCGCCGACCAGCCGCCCTCCCGCACCGCGGCCACCTCCCGCCGCGCCGTGCTCACCACCGCCGCCGCGGGGGCCGCCGGGCTGCTGGCCGGGGGCGCGGCGGTGGCCGGGTGGGTGGCGGGCCGCGGCGGGCTGTCCGCCCTGACCGACCCCGGCCAGGCCCGGGGCCGCGCCACGAGCCCGGCGCCCCGCCCCCCGGCCGGCACCGCCCCCGTCGCCCGGTGGCGCTTCGACCTGACCGACGTGACCTCCGTACCGCCGCTGGTGTGGCGCGGCAGGCTCGCCATCATCACCAACGCCCAGGAGGCGGTCGCGCTGGACCTGCGCACCGGCCGCCCGAGCTGGCGCCGCGACGACCTGGGCACCATCGCCACCCCCGAACCCATCAGCCGCGAACTCGCCCTCGTCGCCATCGGCGACAGACTCGTCGCCTTCAACGCCCGCGACGGCCACCAGCGCTGGGTGGAATCCAAGTACTCGGGCACCGGATTCACCTTCCAGAAGATGCTCTCCGTCGACGCGGACGGCCGCCACGCCTACTTCACCGCGACCGGAACCGCGACCGGCAAGGGCACCGGAACCGGCGCCGGAACCGGCACCGGCTCGGGCTCCGGAAGCGGTGGCGGCAAGCCCCCCACCTACGTGGTCGCGTACGACACCCGAACCCGCCGAGAGCGGTGGCGGAGCCGGCTGCCCGCCGCGTACGGCGATGACATCGGGGCGTTCCCCGCCCGCCGCTCGCTGGTGGGCCTCGGCTACCCCGGCGGCAAGGTGGAGCTCATCTCGCTGCGGCTGTCCGACGGACACCAGGAGTGGCGCAGGCGCTTCGACGGCGTCGGCACGGGGGACAAGGTGGGGATCTCGGCCGGCCGTGGCTTGCTCTACGTGGCGCGGGGGGCCACGCTGCGCGCCGTGGACATCGACTCGGGCAGACAGCGGTGGTCGCTGGACATCAACAGCTACGCGACGACGAAGTCCCCGCTGGGCCACCCGGTGGTCCGTCAGGGGCCGGGCGGGAAAGGCGATGTGCTGTATGTGTCCGACGGCACCAAGCTGGTCTACGCGGTCGACCCGGACCGCGGCACCGAGCTGTGGCGGTCCGCGCTGCCCGACGACACCGTGTGGAAGGCGACCCCCACCCTCTCGGTCACCGACTCCGGCCTTACGGTGCTGGCCGCCGTGGCGGCGGGCGTGTTCGCGCTCGACGCCCGGACGGGCAGGGTGCGGTGGCGGTTCCAGGAGAGCAGCGGAGAGCTCCTGGACGAGTACTACGTCTACCCGGCCAGAACGTCGGCCGTCGTCGCGCACGGCGCCGCCGTGTTCATGCTTCCGGTGGAGTGAAGGGATGACCGTGAACGCGACCGCGGACGAGCCCGCCCTGCCTGTGCGGCCGCTGCTCGGCCACGACCCGGAGTCGTTCGGCCGCTACCGGCTGCTGGCCCGCCTCGGGTCCGGCGGAATGGGGACCGTCTTCCTGGCCCGCTCCGACGGCGGACGGACCGTGGCCCTCAAGGCCGTCCACCGCGACCTGGCCGAGGAGAAGGAGTTCCGCGAGCGGTTCCGGCAGGAGCTCCAGGTCGCCCGCTCCCTGGGCGGAGCCGACTTCTTCCCGTCCGTCGTGGACGCCGACACCGCCGGGCCGCGGCCGTGGCTGGCCTCCGAATATCTGCTCGGCCCCTCCCTGTCACAGGCCGTGGAGGCCCACGGCCCCTGGCCGTACGCGGCGTTGCGCGCCCTCGGGGTCGCGCTCGCCCGGGGCCTGGCCACGGTGCACCACCAGGGCCTGGTGCACCGCGACCTCAAGCCCTCCAACGTGCTGATCACCGCCGACGGCCCCAAGCTGATCGACTTCGGGCTCGCCCGGGCCGTGGGCGCCGAGCGGCTGACCCGCACCGGCCGCCAGATGGGCACCCCCGCCTACATATCGCCCGAACAGGCGCGCCCCGTCGGCGGGCAGAGCGTCGGACCGCCCGCCGATGTGTTCGCGCTGGGCGGCCTGCTGGTGTACGCCGCCACCGGGAGGGCGCCGTTCGGCGAGGGCGGGGCCAACGACGTGCTGTACCGCGTGGCGTACGCGGAGCCGGACCTCGCCGGGGTGCCGGAGGAGCTGTGGCCGCTGGTCGTCGGGTGTCTGGCCAAGGACCCGGCCGACCGGCCCGCGGCCGACCGTATCGCGCGCACCCTGGCGGGCACGGGCACGGGCACGGGCGAGGACGGCGGACGCGAAGGGGAGCGGGAAGCGCAGCGGGTCGGCGAACACGCACGGCAGGGGGAAGGTGAACACGAGCGGTTCGCCGGGCTGCTCCCGGCGGGCGTCCTGCACGACATCGCGCTGCGCACCGCGACCGTCTGGGACGTGGCGGTGCGGCGGCCCGAAGAGTCCCAGGCCCCGCCGCCCGCCACCGACCCCGAGGCGCCACCTGCCCAGGACGGCCCGCGCCCGGTCCGCCGCCGGCTGGTGCTGGGCGGGCTGGGGGCGATGGCCGCCGCCGGGGTGGCCGGCGGCGTGTGGTGGGCCGCGGCCGGCCCCGGCGACGACGACACCCCGAGCGAGCCCAGGACCGGCCCCGGCGCCACCGGCCCGGACACCGCGCCGCAGCCGCTGTGGGAGTACCGCGGCCCCATCGGAGACCTGGGCACGCCGCTGTTGTACCGGGGAGTCATCGCCGTCCAGGCCGACCCGGGGGACGGCATCCTCGGTGTGGACGCCCGCCGTGGCACGCTGCGCTGGACCGCGCCCGCGGTGTCCGGGTACACGCCGATGGCCTGCGGCGGTCTGCTCGCCATGAAGGCCACCTACGCCGACGGGGACGACCGGCTGGCGATGGTCGACCCCGCCGACGGCAGGACCTGGTACTCCGACCCGCTGGGGGTGACCTTCCGCTTCACGGACCACCCGGTCAGCGCCGGGGACGCCCGCACCGCGTATGTGATCGGCCACTCGGGCGCGCACCGCGACGGCTCGCCGGACACCCGCGGCCGGTATCTGCTCGCCTACGACACGATGGCCCGGAAGGTGCGCTGGCGCCGGGACCTCGGGCGCGGCTCGGCCACCCATCTGCCGGGCATGGTGGCGGGCGGCCGACTGGTGCTCGTCGACGCCGGTTCGGTGACCGCGTACGACACGGCCGACGGCCGGCGGCGGTGGCGGGTGGAACTGCCCGGGGATGACGATGTGGTCGCGGGTGACGGCAGCGACATGGTGCCGCGGTGGACCGCGGCGGTGGCACGCGGCACGGTGCTGATGAGCGGGCCCGGACTGCGCACGATCGACCTGCGCACCGGCCGCGGGGGGTGGCGGCTCGACCCCGACGAACTGCCCTCCTCCGGCAGCTCCTACGGACCGGCGTTCGGCGCCCCGGCCGTGGCGGACGGCGTCGCCTACCTCACGGTCCTGGGCACGCATGTGTTCGCCATCGACCTGGCGTCCCATCATGTGCGGTGGAAGTGGAAGGCGGACACCGACCTCGCCTCGCCGCCCGCCCGCCCCATGGTGGCCGACGGGCTGGTCTTCCCGCCGTCCTCCGACATCCGCGCCTCCGCGGTCGCGGTGGACCGCCGCACCGGACGGACGCGGTGGACTCTGCGCGACTCGTCCGGCTCCGTGCTCGGCACCACACAGCCGCTGGTGGGACAGGGCCGGCTGTACGTCGCGCGGGGCAAGTCGATCCGGGCGCTGCCGCTGACCTGAAGCCGACGAGCGCGGCCCGCGAGCCCGGCCCTGCGGTCACCGCGCGGGGTCACGGCGCGGGGTCACGGCGCGTGGGCCGAACAACATGCCGGAGCCGGTCCCCGGTTGACTTGAACCTTGGTTCATATCGGAGTCTCGGAACGCGGGCGGGCGATCCACCCGCCCCGCCGATCACGAGGACAAGGCTCCGTCATGTCACACACACAGCAAGCTCCCGGCGACGCCCCGCCCACCTCACCCCGGCTGGCGGTCCTCGCCGCCGTGGTCACGCTCGGTTCCATCATGTCGGTGCTGGACACCACCGTGGTGAACGTCGCCATCAATCCGCTGGCCCAGCGGTTCGGCGCCCCGCTCCCCACGGTCCAGTGGGTGTCCTCCGGCTACTCCCTGGCCCTGGCCGCGGTGATCCCGGTGACCGCCTGGGCGATCCGGCGGTTCGGCACCAAGCGCGTGTACATGACGGCCATCGCGCTGTTCACCCTGGGCTCCCTGCTGGCCGGGACGGCGTGGTCGATCGAGTCGCTGGTGGCCTTCCGGATGGTGCAGGGGCTGGGCGGCGGCATGATCGTGCCGACCGGGATGACGATCATGATGCAGGCCGCCACCCCGGAGACCATGGGCCGCATCATGAGCATCATGGGCATCCCCATCCTCATCGGCCCCGTCAGCGGACCGGTCCTGGGCGGCTGGCTGGTGGACTCCTTCTCCTGGCGCTGGATGTTCACCATCAATGTGCCCATCGGCGTCACCGCCCTGGTCGTCGCCGCCCGCGCGCTGCCACGCGCCGGGGGAGCCCCCGGTCAGCGGCTGGACGTCCCCGGCCTGCTGATGCTCTCCCCGGGCCTGGCCGCACTGATCTACGGCCTGTCCACCGGCGCGGAGCGCCGGGACTTCGGCGACGCGGGTGTGGTGCTCCCGGCGGTCGTGGGGGCCGCGCTGGTCGTGGGCTTCGTCGTACGGGCCCGGGTCAGCGCGCATCCGCTGATCGATCTGCGGCTGTACCGCGACCGGGCCTTCGCGGCCGGCGCCGGGACGCTGGGCCTGTTCGTCGTCGGCTACTTCGGCAGCATGCTGCTCCTGCCCATGTACTTCCAGGTGGTACGGGGCGAGAGCGCCACGGCCTCCGGCCTGCTGGGCGCTCCGCTGGGGCTGGCGGCAGGGGTGACCATGCAGTTCTCCGGGCGGCTCGCGGACAAGGTCGCGCCGCGGTGGCTGGTGACCGGGGGTGTCACCACGGCGGCGCTCGGCATGGGGCTGCTGACCCTGCAACTGTCGGACACCGTCGTGTACTGGAGAGTGGCCCTCCCGCTCCTGGTGCTGGGCATCGGCGTCGGGATGACCATGATGCCGACCATGGCCGCCGCCACCCGCGGGCTCTCGCCGCACGACGCCCCCACGGCCTCGACGGCCCTTCAGATCACCTCGCAGGTGGCCGCCGCGACCGGTGTGGCCTTCTTCTCCGTCACGCTCTCCATCAACGGCGGCGGCACCACCACCCCCACACACGCCGGGCCATTCTCCGACACCTATCTGTGGGCCGTGGCCCTGATGCTCGCCGCCCTCCTCCCCGCCCTGCTCCTCCCGCGCCGCCGCCCGGCGGCCCCGGCGGCGGCGCACGCCCCGACCGAGGAGCGCACCCCGGAACGCACCTGACGCCGCGTCGGCGCATCCGCGGCAATCTTAACCCGGTAACTTTCGTTACCGGGTTAAGATATGCTCCCGGTCCCGCCCACGGCGGGTTCCGCCGTCCGTCGACCGTCGATTCGGAGCACGTCATGCGCATCGGTGTCGCCCTGCCCACCGACCCCACCGGCCATTCTCACGAGGCCAACTCCGTCGACACCCTGATCGGCCAGGTGAAGGAGCTGGCCGACGCCGGGCTGTCCGCGGCCTGGTTCACCCAGCGGTTCGACCACGACGCCATCACGGTGGCCGCCCTGGCGGCACGCGAGGTCCCCGGCATCGACGTCGGCACCGCGGTCGTACCCATCTACCCGCGCCATCCCATCGCGCTGTCCATGCAGGCCCAGACCGCGCAGGCGGCCTCCCACGGACGCTTCACGCTGGGCGTCGGGCTCTCCACCAAGTCGTTCGTCGAGCAGACCTATGGGCTCGCGCCGCACTCCAGGATCCGCCATCTGCGCGAACACCTGGAGGCGCTGCGCTCCTTGCTGGAGACCGGCGCGGTGGACCTGCACGGCGAGACGCTGGTCGCCAAGACCTCGCTGCCGGCCAGTGTGCCGGGCGCCCGGCCGCGGGTGCCGGTGCTGGTCGCGGCCGCCGCGGGGGAGCATGCCCTGCGCGCCGCCGGCGAACTCGCCGACGGCGCGCTGCCGATCTTCTCCGGCCCGCGCACCCTGGCCGAGTACACCGTCCCCACCCTCACCCGCCACGCCGAGGCCGCCGGCCGCCCGGCGCCCCGTGTGGCTGTGATCGTCTCCGGCGTCGTGACCGCCGACGTGGAGGGCGCCCGCGCCCGCGCCGAGCAGAACATGGCCCCGTACAAGAACCTCCCCGCCTACCGCGCCGCGCTGGACCGCGAGGGCATCGACAACCCCGTCGACCTCGTCGCGATCGGCGACGAGGAACTGCTCGCGGCCCAAGTGGCCGCGTACTTCGAGGCGGGCGCCACCGAACTCATCTACACCCAGACCGCGATCGGCTCCCTTGAGGACGAGCGCCGCACCTGGAAACTCCTCGGCGAGCTGGCGGGGCGGAGCCGACCCCGGCCGTAGCCCGGGCGCGGCGCGCGGAAAACGCTGGCGGACCCGCGGAACCCCTCGGCATCATGTCCGGATGCTGATCAGGGAAGCCACACCGCGGGACTGGCCCGTCATCTGGCCCTTCTTCCACGAGATCGTCGCCGCGGGGGAGACCTTCACCTACCCGCTCGACCTCAGCGAGGAACAGGGCCGCGACTGGTGGCTCCTGCGGCCACCGAACCGTACGGTCGTCGCCGTGGACGAGTCGGGCACCGTCCTCGGCACGGCGAAGATGAACAACAACCAGATGGGCAACGGCGCGCACATCGCGAGCGCCAGCTACATGGTCGACCCGGCCCACTCCGGACAGGGCGTGGGCCGGGCGCTGTGCGCGTACTCACTGGACTGGGCCCGGGCGGCGGGCTTCCGCAGGATGCAGTTCAACGCGGTCGTGGAGACCAACGTGCACGCGGTGCGGCTGTACCGCTCGCTCGGCTTCGAGGTGCTGGGCACGCTCCCGGAGGGCTTCCGCCACCCGACGCAGGGATACGTGGGGCTGCACATCATGCACCGCGCACTGTGAGGCGCCGGAGCCCTCCCGCCCGGCGCCGCGCCGCTCAGCCGGCGGTCCTCCGCTGCTGGGCCTCGATCCGGCGCAGAACGGACTCAAGGTGTGCCTCGGAGGCGGCCCGGGCCGCCTCCGGGTCGCGGGCCTCGATGGCCCGCAGGATGGCCTGGTGCTCCTCGATGGTCGAGCGCCGCCGGGCGGCGGACAGGGGAGAGGAGCGCCGCCCCGGTTCACCGATCTCGTAGACCCGGTCGAGCAGGCGCAGCAGCAGGGGATTGCGGGTGTACTGCGCGATGGCGCGGTGGAAGGTGCGGTCCAGGTCGGTGAACTCCTGCCGCGACGGCTCGCGCCGCATCGCGTCGAGGAGGGCGTGGAGCTGGACGATGTCGGCGGGCGTCGCGCGCGCCGCCGCCCGTGCGGTCACCGACGGTTCGATGCATGCGCGCACCTCCATGACCTGGAGGAGTTCGGCCGTGGCGTCGAGGCCCGCTGCCAGGACATCGCCGCGCGGGGTGGCTCCCGGGTCGAGGACGACGGTGCCCGCGCCCGGGCGGCGGGCGACCAGCCCGCGGGAGGCGAGCGCGCGCAGCGCCTCGCGGACCGAGCCGCGGGAGACCCCGAGGCTCTCCGCGAGTTCCCGTTCGGGGGGAACCCGCGAGCCGGGCGGCAGCTCGCCGCTGAGGATCAGCCGCTCCAGACCGACGGCCAGCGCGTCCGGCCTCGACAGGGTGGAGTGCCGCAGTTGCCGCCAGTCCATTTGTGGTTTCTCAGCCTTCTGACGATCCGGTCGGTGATTCAGGCTCTCATATCGCGAAGAAGCCGGAGCAAGGCGATTTAACCAGGTGGTGACGGTGTCGAAACCACGCGCCCGAGGCCTTCGCACTAGCGTCACCTGGCATCAACTTGGTCCTACCAATGGACCAATCGGAGTTTCTGCGCCATGCTGGGCCGCACCGCGCCGGCCCGTCTCACCTTCCTCGCCCCTCCCTGCCTTTCCCCTCCCTGCCTTCCACCCCCTGGTCCCCATCAGTAAGGCAAGACAGCCATGCGCCCACGCCGCCTGCCCCTGTCTCTTCCCCACCGGGCCGCCACCGCCCTCGTCCTTGGCGCCCTGCTCGGCGCCACCACCGGCTGCGCGTCCCTGGCCACTCCCGCGACCGAGACCGGACCGGACCGGATGGCCGACACCCGGCCCGTCCGCGACGGAGGCACGCTCACCGTCGCGCTCAAGTCCGACCCGGACAAACTCGACCCGACCCTGGCCAGTACCGCCGTCGGCCGGACCGTCTTCTCCGCCCTGTGCGAGAAGCTCTACGACGTCGACCAGGACAACCAGGTCGTACCGCAGCTCGCCGCCGCGCTGCCCAAGACCACCGACCACGGACGCACCGTCACCATCCGGCTCCGCCAGGGCATCCGGTTCGCCGACGGCACCCGGCTGGACGCACGGGCCGTCAAGACCTCCCTCGAACGGCACAAGACACTGCCCGGCTCCACCCGCGCGGGCGAGCTGAAGCCCGTGACCGGTGTGAGCGTCGTCGGTGAGGACACGGTCCGGCTGCGGCTGAGCGAGCCGTACGTCCCCCTGCTCTCGCTCCTCGCCGACCGCTCCGGGATGGTCATGTCCCCCAGGGCGCTGAAGACCTACGGCGACCGGTTCGCGAGCCACCCCACCTGCGTCGGCCCGTTCCGCTACGTGGAGCGGGTCGTGGGCGACCGCATCGTGCTGCGCAAGGACCCGTACTACTACGACGCCGCGAAGGTCCGCCTCGACCGGGTCGTCTACCGGACCATCACCGACGGCAACGTCCGGATGGCGAATCTGCTCTCCGGCGACATCCAGGTCGGTGACCAGATGGACCCGGTCCAGGTCGGCCGGGCGCTCACCGAGCCGGGGCTGCAGCTGTTCCACTCGCCCTCGCTCGGCTACTACGGGCTCACCCTCAACATCGGCAACACCAAGGGCGCCGGGGCATCCCCAGGCCGTATCGACACCCCGGTCGCCCGCGACGTACGGGTGCGCGAGGCGTTCGACCTGTCCCTGGACCGGGCGCTGATCAACAAGATCGTCTTCCAGGGGATGTACCGGCCCACCTGCGGCCCGCTCCCCGAGGGCACCCCCTACGCCGCCGCGGCCGACTGCCCCGCCGCCGATCCCGCGAGGGCCAGACGGCTGCTGGGACAGGCCGGGGTGTCCACCCCCGTCAAGGTGCGGCTGCAGGTCAGCACCACACCGGAGGACAGCCGGCTCGGCCAGGTCATCCAGGCCATGGCCAAGGAGGCGGGCTTCGAGGTGACCCTGCGGCCGACCGAGTTCGCCACCGGGCTGCAACACGCCCGCGCCGGCGACTTCCAGGCGGCCACCACCAACTGGTCCGGCCGGCTCGACCCGGCCGGAAACATCGACGCGTTCGCCGGCACGGGCGGCGCCCAGAACTACGGCGGTCTGTCCGACCCCACCATCGACAAGCTCATCGCCGACGGACACTCCACCGCCGAGGTGACCGACCGCAAGAAGATCTACGAACGGCTCGTGAAAGCCGTCAGGGACCGGCACACCGTGCTCTACCTCATCCAGCCCAACAACTACGTCTCCGCCACCAAGGACATCGCCGGTCTGCGTGTCCTCGGCGACGGCCTGATCCGCGTCAAGGAAGCCGGCTACGCGAAGGGAGACGGCTGATGTCCCGGCCGATGCCCCGCTATCTGCTGCGCCGCCTCGGCGAGTCGCTGATCACCCTCTTCCTGGTCAGCATCGTGGTCTTCGCCGGCGTACGGGCCCTGCCCGGCGACACGGCCACCGCCCTGGCCGGAGAGGAGGCCACCCCCGAGGCGATCGAGCAGATCCGCCGCGCCTACGGACTCGACGACAACATCGCGATCCAGTACCTGCGCTATGTCCGCCACGCCCTCACCGGCGATCTGGGGACCTCGTCCCGCACCGGCCTCCCGGTCCTCGACTCCGTCCTGGACGCCCTGCCCGTGACCCTGGAACTGTCCGCGCTGGCCCTGCTGCTAGCCGTCCTCGTCGGCGTCAGCGCCGGTGTCGTGGCGGCGGTCCGGCGCGGCAGGCCCGAGGAGTGGCTGGTGAACGCCCTGGCGCTGCTCGGGCTTTCGATCCCCGCCTTCTGGCTGGGCATCGTGCTCATCCTCACCTTCGCCATCGCCGTCCCCGTGTTCTCCGCCTCCGGCTTCGTCCCCTTCGGCGTCGACCCCGTGGAGAACCTGCGGCACATGGTGCTCCCGGCCATCGTCCTCGGCTCCGGACTCGCGGCGGTCGTCATGCGGCAGACCCGCGCCGCCATGCTCGGCTCGCTGTCCGCCGACTACATCCGCACCGCACGCGCCAAGGGCCTCTCCCGGCGTCAGGTGATCGGCTCGCACGCGCTGCGCAACAGCCTGGTCACCGTCGTCACCGTCCTCGGCCTGCAACTCGGCCACCTCATCTCGGGCGCGGTGGTCACCGAGCAGATCTTCGTCCTGCCCGGCTTCGGCAAGCTCACCATCGACGCGGTGTTCTCCCGGGACTACGCGATGGTCCAGGGCGTCGTGCTGTTCACCTCCGCCGCCTACATCCTGGTCAACCTGCTGGTGGACCTGGCCTATTCGCTGATCGACCCCCGCATCCGGCTCGGAGGTGCCCGGTGACCGCCCTCGCCCCCGCCACCGGCGAACCAGCCCTCGCGCCCGGCGAACCCGCCACCGCCCCCGGCGCGCCGCCCTCCCCGCTCCGGCTGCTGGTCCGCAATCCACTCGCCCTCACCGGCGCCGTCGCCGCCGCGATCCTGATCCTGGTCGCCGTGTTCGCGCCGCTGATCGCGCCGTACGACCCCACCCGGCCCGACTTCACCGCCGCCCTCCACCCGCCGAGCTGGGCACACTGGCTCGGCACCGACGACCTCGGCCGCGACCAGCTCTCCCGGGTCATCCACGGGGTGCGGGCCTCCCTCCAGATCGGGCTGCTCGCGGTGGCGCTGGCCTTCGCCGTCGGCGTGCCCCTCGGCCTCGCCGCGGGCTACTACGGACGCCTCGCCGACTCCGTGGTCTCCCGGCTCACCGACACCCTCCTCGCCTTCCCGTTCCTGGTGCTGGCGGTCGGCCTCGCCACCATCCTCGGCCCCTCGCTCCTCAACGCCACGATCGCCATCGGCGTGTCCCAGATCCCCGCCGTCATCCGCATCACCCGGGCCGAGACGCTGCGCCTCAAACACCTCGACTACGTCGCCGCGGCCGTCGCCAACGGCGGCGGCGACCGGACCGTGCTCTTCCGGCACATCCTGCCCAACTCCCTGTCGGCGCTCACCGTCCAGGCCACCGTCGGCATCCCGGGCGCCATCATCGGCGAGGCGCTGCTGAGCTTCCTCGGCCTCGGCGTCCAGCCCCCGTCGCCCTCGCTCGGGGTGATGCTCGCAAGCGCCCAGGCGTACATCGCCGCCGCCCCCTGGACGGCCGTCTTCCCGGGCCTGGCGATCGTCGCCGCGACCCTCGCGTTCAACCTGCTCGGCGACGGGCTGCGCGACATCCTCGACCCCCGCGGAGACAGCCGATGACCACGCACCCCGCCCCCGCGCTCAGCGTCCGGGACCTGTCCGTCGTCTTCCGCACCCCCGGCCGCCCGGTGCACGCGGTCGACGGGCTGTCGTACGACGTGGCCGCCGGCGAAGTCCTGGCCGTCGTCGGCGAGTCCGGCTGCGGCAAGTCCGTGACCTCCACCGCCGTCATGGGCCTGCTGCCGCCCACCGCCGAGGTCACCGGTTCGGTACGGCTTCGCGGCCGGGAGCTGGTCGGGGCCCCCGACAGGGAACTGCGGGACGTGCGCGGCAAGGAGATCGCGATGATCTTCCAGGAGCCGATGACCTCGCTGAACCCCGTCCTGACCATCGGCCGCCAGGTCCGCGAGGTCCTCAGCCGCCACCGGGGGATGAGCCGACGGGAGGCCCGCGACCACGCCGTCGAACTGCTCGACCTCGTCGGCATCCCCGCCCCCGGCAGCCGCGCCCGCGACTACCCCCACCAGCTCAGCGGCGGTATGCGCCAGCGGGTGATGATCGCCATGGCCATCGCCTGCGACCCCGCCGTCCTCATCGCCGACGAACCCACCACCGCCCTCGACGTCACCGTCCAGGCGGGCATCCTGGAGGTCCTGCGATCCCTGCGGCAGCGGCTCGGCACCGCCATCGTCCTGATCACCCATGACCTGGGCGTGGTCGCCGACATCGCCGACCGGGTCCTGGTGATGTACGCGGGGCGCGCCGTCGAACAGGCCCCGGTGGACGACCTGTTCGCCGATCCTCGCCACCCGTACACCCGAGGACTCCTGGGCGCCGTGCCCGTCCGCCACCGCCCGGCCGCCCGCGAGGGCCGGCCACGGCTCCAGGAGATTCCCGGCCTCGTCCCGAGCCTCGCCGAACAGCCCGACTGGTGCACCTTCCAGCCCCGCTGCGCGGCCGCCGACCAGCGGTGCGCCACCGACCGGCCGACCCTGCGGCCGCTGCGGGACGGCCACGACGCCGCCTGCTGGCACCCCGCACAGACATCCGCGCCCCACCGGTCCGAGGAGGCCGCCCAGTGAACGCCACAGCCGCAGCCGACCCCGGCCACCCGGGCCACCCCGTTCTGGATCTCCATGGCCTCACCCGCCACTTCCCCGGCGGCGCCGGCACCGTCAGGGCCGTGGACGGGGTCAGCCTGACCATCGGCCGGGGCGAGATCGTCGGCCTGGTCGGCGAGTCGGGCAGCGGCAAGTCCACCGTCGGGCGGTGCGCGGTACGGCTCGACCGGCCCACCGGCGGCACCGTACGGATCAACGGCCGCGACATCACCCGCCTGTCCCGGCGCGCGCTGCGCCCGCTGCGCAAGGACTTCCACCTCGTCTTCCAGGACCCGTCCTCCTCGCTTGACCCCCGGATGACCGTCGGCGCCATCGTCGCCGAACCCCTGCGGCTGCACCGCATCGCCTCCGGCGACGCCCTGTGCGAGCGGGTCGCCGCGCTGCTGGAGCAGGTGGGGCTGCGCCCCGAGCACGCCCGGCGGCGCCCGCACGAGCTCTCGGGCGGTCAGCGGCAGCGCGTCTCCATCGCCCGCGCCCTGTCCGTGGACCCGCAACTGCTGGTGGCCGACGAGCCGACCTCGGCGCTCGACGTCTCCGTCCAGGCGTCCGTCCTCAATCTGCTGGCGGACCTCCAGCGGGACCGGCGCTTCGGCTGTCTGTTCATCACCCACGACCTGGCCGCGGTCGAATACCTCGCCGACCGGATCGCCGTCATGTACCTCGGACAGCTGGTGGAGCAGGCCCCGGCCGCCGAGCTGTTCGCCGACCCCAAGCACCCCTACACCCAGGCGCTGCTGTCCGCCGCCCCCGTGCCCGACCCGCCCCGGCAGCGGACCCGCGCCCGGATCCTGCTCAGCGGGGAGCTGCCCAGCCCACTGGACCCGCCGGCGGGCTGCCGCTTCCACACCCGCTGCCCGCTCGCCACCGACCGGTGCCGCACCGAGCCACCCGCCCTGCGGGAACTGCCCGGCGGAGCGCGCCAGGTCTCCTGCCATCTGGTGGCCGACGACGGCACCGCGCCGGACGCCTCGGCCCCGGCCCGCTGACCTCGGCCCGCCGCCATCGCGGACTCCCCCTGACAGACCCGCCGCCACGAGCCCGCCTCGCCCGCGCCCGCACCCGCGTGGAACGATCAAGCCGTACCGAGACCAGGAGAGCCCGTCATGTTCACCACCCGCCCCACCCTCCAGGGCACCCACGGCATGGTGTCCTCCACCCACTGGCTGGCGTCCCAGTCCGCCATGGCCGTCCTGGAGGACGGCGGCAACGCCTTCGACGCGGCCGTGGCCGCCGGGTTCGTCCTGCACGTCGTCGAACCGCATCTGAACGGACCGGCCGGCGAGGTGCCCATCATCCTCGCGCCGGCGGGCTCCGCCCCCACCGTCCTGTGCGGCCAGGGACCCGCCCCCGCCGGGGCCACCATCGACCACTACACCTCGCTCGGCCTCGACCTGGTCCCGGGCACCGGCCCGCTCGCCGCGGCCGTGCCCGGCGCGTTCGACGCCTGGATGCTGCTGCTGCGCGACCACGGCACCAAGCAGCTCGCCGAGGTCCTGAAGTACGCCATCGGCTACGCCGAGCACGGCCACCCCGCCGTCGAGCGCGTCGGCGAGACCGTCGAGACCGTACGGGAGCTCTTCGAGACCGAGTGGACCACCTCGGCCGAGCTGTATCTGCCCGGCGGCAGGGCCCCCGCCCCCGGGCGGCTGCTGAAGAACCCCGCCCTCGCCGCGACATGGCGGCGCCTCCTCGCCGAGGCCGAGGCCGGCTCAACGGGGTCCGGCCGTGAGAACCGGATCGACGCCGCCCGCAGGATCTGGCGCGAGGGCTTCATCGCCGAGGCGCTGGCCGAGGCCGCCGCCCGGCCCACCATGGACTCGTCCGGGGAGCGCCACGCCGGCACCCTCACCCGCGACGACCTCGCCGCCTACTCGGCCGCCTACGAGCCCCCCGTCACCCACGACTGGAACGGCTGGACGGTGTGCAAGGCCGGGCCCTGGAGCCAGGGCCCGGTGTTCCTGCAGCAACTGGCCCTGCTGCCGCCCGGCCTGACCGCCGACGACTACGGGACCCCCGACTATCTGCACACCCTCATCGAGGGCGGCAAACTGGCCATGGCCGACCGCGAGGCCTGGTACGGCGACGCCGCCGACGTCCCGCTCGACGACCTGCTGTCCACCCCGTACAACGACGAGCGCCGGGCGCTCATCGGCGAGCGCGCCAGCCATGAGCTGCGGCCGGGGCGGCCCGGCGGCCGCGAGCCGCGGCTGAGCAAGCAGGCCCTGGCCGCGGTCGCGCGGGCCGCCTCGCACGCCCCCGGGCCCGCCACCGCGCCCGGCGCCGGGGAGCCCACCGTCGGCCCCGACGGCACCACCCGCGGCGACACCTGCCACCTCGACGTCGTCGACCGCTGGGGGAACATGGTCGCGGCCACCCCCAGTGGCGGCTGGCTGCAGTCCAACCCCGTGATCCCGGCGCTCGGCTTTCCGCTCGGCACCCGGCTGCAGATGACCTGGCTGGACGCCGGGCTGCCGGGCTCCCTCACCCCCGGCCGCCGCCCCCGCACCACCCTCAGCCCCTCCCTCGCCCTGCGCGGCGGCACCCCCGTGATGGCCTTCGGCACACCCGGCGGCGATCAGCAGGACCAGTGGAGCACCCACTTCTTCCTCGCCGTCGCCCTGCGCGAGCCGGTCCGCTCCGGGCTCGATCTGCAAGGCGCCATCGACGCGCCCAACTGGCATCAGGAGAGCTTCCCCGGCTCGTTCCATCCGCGGTCGATGGCGGCGGGGAAGGTCGTGGTCGAGTCCCGGATCGGCGAGCCGGCCATCACCGGGCTCCGCCGCCGCGGCCATGACGTCACGGTCGGCGGCGCCTGGACCGAGGGCCGGCTGTGCGCGGTGGCCCGCGACCCCGACACCGGTGTCCTCCTGGCGGCCGCCAACCCGCGTGGCGCCCAGGGGTACGCCGTGGGCCGCTGACAGCCGCGCCCCGGGCCCGGCCAGGAGCGGCCCGGCCCGGGGGCCCGGGCGGGGAACGGCCTGGCGGGCGGGTGTCGGTGGCGTGCCTTACGGTCGTCCCATGACCACGTCCGACGATGTCCGTGCAATCGCGCTGTCGCTCCCCGAGACGACGGAGAAGACCGCCTGGTCCATGCCCACCTTCCGGGTCGCCGGGAAGATGTTCGCCACGCTCCCCGAGGACGAGACCTCAATGGCCGTCAGATGTCCCAAGGAGGAGCGGGACGAGCTGGTCCTCGCCGAGCCGGAGAAGTTCTGGATCGCCGCCCATGAGGCGAGCTTCGCCTGGGTGCGGGTGCGGCTCGCCGCGCTGGACGACACGGACGAGCTGCGCGACATCCTCGTGGACTCCTGGCAGCAGGCCGCACCGCCCAGGCTCCTGGAGCAGCGGGCCCAGAAGACGGGGCGGTGAGCCCGTGGCCCAAGCGCGCCGTCAGCCGATGCGCGCCAGGCCCTTCGCCTGCTGACGGGCCCGGCCGCGGGAGACCCTGAGCGGATCCCAGTCCGGCCCGCGGTCGGGGAGCCGCGCCGGGTCTCCCACGACGGCGCCCCGGTGCACCTCGGCCAGCAGCTGACGGCCGAGCACCTGGGAGGCACACACCATGCCGCCGTTGGCCGCGCCGGCCACTCCGCTGCCGTACCGGGTGCTCTGACCGACCACATACAGCCCTTCGACGCCGGTGCGCACATCGGGGCGCCTGCCCACACCGCCCCAGTTGCCAAGACCGTACGGGGTGCCCCCGCTGGCCAGGATGTAGCGCTCGTTGGTCAGCGGGGTGGCGGTCTCCACATGCGTGATGCGGTCCCGGAAGGGGCCGATGACTTTCTCGGCGGTGGCCAGCATCGTGTCGGTGATCTGCTTCTTCCGCGCCAGGTAGGTGGCGTTGCGACGGTAGCGCTCGCCGTCGGCCGGGCCCTTGGGGACACCCCAGAACTCATGGCCGGGCGGGCAGACCGTCATGATCTGGAAGTTGCTGTGGCCGGGCGGGCACACATTGGGCGCCCCGGCGTCCTTGACCGAGGCGAAGGAGAAGATCAGCTGAGGCACCTCCCGCATCTGCTCCTCGATCATCCGTGCGTGTGCCCGCTCCAGGTCGTCGCTGTCGTGCCACCAGATGTTGGCGTTGGGGAGGTCGGGCAGCTCGGTGTCCAGCGCGACGTACACCGCGGTCAGCGGACATCGCATGGTCGCTTCCCGGGTCTGTCTGACCAGGTGGGCGGGGAAGGCCGCCTCCCCGCCGCACAGGTCGAGGACGGTCCTGCGGTAGTCGGCGTTGGAGATCACCAGCGGCGCCAGGACGCGCTCGCCGTCGGCCAGTTCGACCCCGACCGCCGTGTCGTTCTCGATGAGGATACGAGCCACCGCCGTCCGGGTGCGCAGCTCCCCGCCGTGCCCCTCGAACGCCTCGACCAGGGTGGCCACCAGCACCTGGCCGCCGCCCTCGGGGTAGTAGGCGCCGCGCATGTAGTGGTCCATCAGGCCGGCGTGCACGGAGAAGCCGACGTCGTCGGGGAGCGCCCCGTAGTTTCCGTACTGCGCGGCCAGCAGGGTCCTGGCCCTGGGGGAGAAACCGCAGTGGTCGAAGAGCTTGCCCAGGGACCGCCGGCTCCAGCGCGTCGCCTCAGGGCTGGCACGGTAGAGGTCCATGACGGGCTCGCCGAGCAGACTCGCCCGGCTCAGCGCGGTCGTGCTCTTGCAGAGGTCGATGTACGTGTCGATCCCGGCGGCCTCGCCCGGCAGCGCGCGCTTGAGCCTGTCGCGGTAGTTGTCCCAGCCGGAGGGCACGTCCAGCGTGGTGGTGGGGGTGATCACCCGGTCGAAGCCGCGCTCGTTGTCCATCGGCCGGAAACGCACCCGGTCGCCGACGCCGAGTCCGGAGAGGATGGCCGGGATGATCCCGTCCGTCCCGCAGTCGCCCAGGTAGTGCGTGCCGACGTCGAATTCGTATCTGCGCCGTCTGCGGAAGACATGTGCGTTTCCGCCCGCCACGTCGTGCTGTTCCAGGACCAGCACCCGGCGGCCGTCGGCGGCGAGATAGCCGCCGCACACCAGGCCGGCGATGCCGCTGCCGACGATGATCGCGTCATAGCGATCCGGCCGCGCCGCCCGGTCGGAGATCACATCGGTGGTCATCCCAGCCCCCTGTATGATGCAGCCTGGACCCGAGACCAACTATGACGTATCGGCCCGGTCCAGGACTTGACGACATGAACCACCTGTTCGTGGATGAATCCTGACTGCAATATAGGGCCCGGAGCGCGGGCCGATGGCGAAAACGCGCATACGCGTGAGCGGCCCGGGATGCTGAAGGGCCGTCAGTCCAGTGTCATCGCAGTCGGTTGGGCCGGGCGCGCTGTCCACCATGTGGGCCGGACCGCCGGGGGGCCGGTTCAGCGCAGGCCGAAGCGGTCCGCCCAGGACATGACGTCCCACGTGGTCACATTGCCACCGCAGACCACCAGCCCCAACCGCGCACCCTCGCCCACCCGCTCCAACACCCGCCGCGCGGCCGGAAGGAGGCAGCCGGCGGCGGGCTCGGCCCAGACCTTCGCGTGCTCGGCGAGATCGAGGGTGCCCCGCACCGCCTCGGCGTCCGACACCACCAGGACCTCGGTGACCAAGGCGGACACATGGTCGTAGGTGAGCCGGGAGACGGACGGCGCGCTGAGAGTGGAGACGATCGAGGAGAGCGCCACCGGCACCGGGCCGCCCGCGGCCAGCGCCTCGGACATGGCCTGGGCCCCTTCGGTCTCCACCCCCCAGATCCGCACCCCGGGCCGCCGCGCGCGCAGCGCCGCCGCGACCCCGGAGATCAGCCCGCCGCCGCCGATGCTGACCAGCACATCGGTCAGCTCGCCGGCGTCGTCGGCCAACTCCAGACCGACGGTGCCCTGCGCGGCGACCACCACGGGGTCGTCGTAGGGGTGCACCAGCGTCAGACCCTCGGCCTCCAACTGCGCCATCAAGGAGAACGCGCCGTCCATGTCGTCCGTCAGACGCACCGAGGCCCCCGCCTCCTCCGCGATCCGCACGGCCCGCGCGGGAGCCGACCGCGGCATCACGACGGTCGCCTTCACATCCAGGGCGCCCGCCATGACCGCGACCGCGATCCCGTGGTTGCCACCGCTCACCGCCACCACGCCCGCCGCGCGGTCCGCCTCGCTCAGCGACAGGAGCTTCGCCGCCGCCCCACGCGCCTTGAAGGAGCCGGTGCGCTGCAGCAACTCCAGCTTGGCGGTGACCGGCGCACCGAGCAGACCGGTGAGGCCCGGGCTCGGCAGGGTCGGGGTGCGTACGACATGGCCGGCGATCCGTTCCGCCACCGACTCGATCGCCTCGATGTCCGCGATGCCCATGACGGCAACCACCTTTCCGTGAGCGTGTGATCAACACCCTAACCACCCCGCTCCGGGTGTCACGGCCCGTTCGGCAACCCGGTCACCCGCATGGTGATGTTCAGCCGCCCCGCGCGCAGCCCGGTGGCCGGGTCGCCGGTGCCCTCGTGGACCCTCGGCACCCCGTGGTACACGTAGCGCGAGGGGCCGCCGAAGACGAACAGATCGCCGGAGGCCAGCTCGATGTCCGTGTACGGCTTGGTGCGGGTCGCGGTGTTGCCGACCCGGAAGACGCAGGTGTCGCCGATGCTCAGCGAGACGACCGGGGCGGAGGACTTCTCGTCCTTGTCCTGGTGCATGCCCAGCCTGGCCTCGCCGTCGTAGAAATTGATCAGCGCCGTATCGGGGGAGTAGTCGGCCGCGGCCGACCCGGCCATCTCCTCCACGTCGTCCTGGTACGCCTCCGCCAGCGCCCGGCGGCCCAGGTCCACCATCCAGCCGGGGAATTCCGCGGCCCGGGCGCCGTTCACATCGTCGGCCGTACGGCTGTACCGGTACGGCAGCCAGTGCCAGCCCACGCACACGGTCTGCACGGACATGACACCCCCGCTGGGCAGCCTGGTGCGCCGGATGGGGACGGGCCCCGCGGCCCAGGCCCGGCAGGCTGCGACGAGCTCGCGCTGCTGTGGGAGCGTGAGCCAGTCGGGCACATGCACCGCGCCCGGTGCGACCTCCCGGCGCAGGCGTGGGATCAGGGCGCTCATGCCCCTCCCTCCCGCTCAGTCCTGGCGCGCTTGAACGCGCGGGCTTCCTTCGTCGCTGTGCGGCTCCTCAGTCCAGCCCGCGCAGCGCGCCAAGACACGCACCCCTCACCCCGCTCAGTCTTGCCGCGCTCTGACGCGCGGGCTTCCTTCGTCGCTGCTCGCTCCTTCGTCGCTGTGCGGCTCCTCAGTCCAGCCCGCGCAGCGCGCCAAGACACGCTCATACGCCCTCGTGCGCCAGCAGCTGTCGCTTGCGCTCCAGGCCGCCGGCGTAGCCGGTCAGCGAGCCGTTCGCGCCGATCACGCGGTGGCAGGGGCGCACCACCAGCACCGGGTTCGCACCGAGCGCCGTGCCGAGGGCGCGCACCGCCGCGCGCGGGGCCCCGATCCGCTCGGCGAGCCGGCCGTAGGTGGTCGTGGTGCCGTACGGGATGGTGTCCAGGGCCTGCCACACCCGCTGCTGGAATGCGCTGCCGCGGGTCACATACTCGATGTCGAACCAGGTCAGGCCGCCGTTGAAGTAGGCGCGCAGCTGGGCGACGATCTCGTCGAACGCCTCCGGAGAGCGCCGCCAGCCGTCCTGGACGACCGCGCCGCCCTTCTGGCCGGGTACGGACAGGGAGGCGAGCGCGGTGCCGCCCTTGGCGGTCTTCGACTCCTCGCCCACCAGCAGCAGTTCGCCCAGCGGGCTGTCGACCGTCGTGTAGACCGTCATCGGTCTTTCCTTTCGTGGTCCTCGTGCGTCTCGTGCGTCTCGTGCGTCTCGTGCGTCTCGTGTGTGTCGTGCGTGTCGCGTTCGGTGAAGTCTCCACGGTCCCTGGCGGCGTTCCAGAAGTGGTGCATGGCGTAGCTGCGCCAGGGCCTCCAGGCCTCGGAGTCGACCGCCGCCGCGCCCGTCGCCCGCATCCCGGCCCGTACGGCCACATCCGCGGTCAGCAGCACGTCCGGGTCGCCCAGGGCCCGCATGCGGATGTAGCCGGCGGTCCAGGGGCCGACGCCGCGCAGGCCGAGGAGCGCCTTTTCGGCCTCGTCCCGGTCGGCGCCGGGGTCGAGCCGGACGGCGCCGCCGGCGAGCGCCGCGCTGACCGTGCGCACCGTGTCACGGCGCGCGTCCGGCATCCCGAGCTCGCCCAGCGCCGCCTCGGCCAGCCGCTCCGCGCTCGGGAAGAGACGGGTCAGCCCGCCGCTCGGCGTGCGCAGCGGCTCCCCGTACGCCGCCAGCAGCGCCTCGCCGAGCCTGCGGCCGGCGGCCACCGAGACCTGCTGGCCCAGCACCGTGCGGACCGCCAGCTCGTGCGGATCGGCAGCGCCGGGGGCGCGCAGCCCCGGCCGCAGGGCGACCAGCGGGGCGAGCGCCGGGTCCGCGCCCAGCCGCTCGCCGACCGCGTACGGATCGGCGTCGAGGTCGAACAGGCGGCGCACCCGCTGGGTGGCGGTGGTCAGATCGCGCAGATCGCCCAGGTGCAGCCGGCACTCAAGCCAGCCGCCCGCGCCGGGTGCCTCGCCGACCTCCGCGATCCCGGCCCCGTTCGGCAGCCGCAGGGCGCGCCGGTAGACCCGGGCGCCGCGCTCGCCGGTCATCTCCTCGACGCCCGCGAGGGCTCGGGCGCCCAGGTAGTCGAAGACCTCGGCGGAGGCGTACGGACCGCGGAAGGCGAGCCGCAGCGGTATCCCGGCCGCGCCGTCCCCGGAGCCGACCGGCGCGACGCGCGCGCCCTGCCCGGGGCGGGCGGCGCGCAGCTCGCTGGGCGTGAGGGCGTAGATCTCGCGGATGGTGTCGTTGAACTGCCGCACGCTGGCGAAACCGGCCGCGAAGGCGATCTCGGCGGCCTGCATGGAGGTGGTCTGCAGCAGGATCCGCGCGGTGTGGCCGCGCTGCACCCGCGCGAGCGCGAGCGGGCCCGCGCCCAGCTCGGCGTTCAGCTGGCGCTGTACCTGGCGGGCGCTGTAGCCCAGCCGCCCGGCGAGCCCGGCCACGCCCTCGCGGTCGACGACGCCGTCACCGATCAGCCGCACCGCCCGGCCGACCACATCGGCCCGGGTGTTCCACTCCGCGGACCCGGGCACCGCGTCCGGGCGGCAGCGGCGGCAGGCCCGGAAGCCGGCGCCCTGGGCCGCGGCCGCGGTCGGGAAGAAGCGGACGTTCTTGCGCTTGGGCGTGTTGGCGGGGCAGCTCGGCCGGCAGTAGATGCCGGTCGTGGAGACGGCGAGGAAGAACTCGCCGTCGAACCGGGAGTCGCGGCTGCACACCGCCTCGTACTTGCTGTCGTCGGTCATCACCCCTCCACTCTGCGGCAGGGCGGGGCGGTGTGCTGGCGGGAATCGGACATGGCGCTGCGCGGCGCGTGGCCCTCGTCCGTCCGGTGCGCGGGAGGCGGGCGGGACGCCCGGGCGTGGGACCGCCGCGGCGCACCCCGACGGCGCCCGGGCTCAGCCGGCCTGCGCGGGCCCGGACGCCGGCCGGTAGGCGTAGCAGCGCCGCAGCCAGCGGGCCCGGCCCTCGGCGAGCGGCTGGAACGGCACCCGGCGGTGCATCACGCGCCGGTTGTCGAAGATGTGGAACCCGCCCTCCTCGACCAGCACCGGAGTGCCCGGCAGGGCGGCCGCGTGGCGCTCGAAGTCCGCCAGCGCCTCGCGTGCCCCGTCGGTGAGGCCGGTGAGCCTGCCGGGTCCGTAGCGCAGGGCGGCGTTGCCGTCCGGGAGGGTCCAGAGCATGGGGACGCCGCTGCGGCTCAGCGGCCTGCCGTCGTCGTCGGCGGTGTACGACTCGGGCGCGGTCACCGTGAAGTCGGGGCGCCGCAGCGCCTCGGCCGTCCGGGCCGGCAGCGTCTCGAGGAGGGCGTCGACGGGCAGCAGGTCCGTGGGCACCTGCTCGTCGTTGCGCATGCCGATGAAGGACAGGTAGTGGGGGATGGCCTTGGCGGCGGGCGCGCCCGGCCGGTGGTCGAGCACCGAGTCGTCGGTGTGCCAGTCCAGCGGCTGTGCGTAGCCCCAGGAGGTGAGGGTGCGGGCGGAGGCCGCGCGCGGCGCCACGTTCCTGATCAGCCGCCCGTCGTTCTCCCACGGGTAGGCGATCGGCGTGAGCCCGAGCAGGTGCAGGATGCCGAAGTGCACCAGGTTCGGCGTCCTCAGGAGCGATTCGTCGCAGAACCCGTCCCGGGGCGTGGGCACGGGTTCCTGGGGGCCGGGCAGATTGGTCAGGGTGAACCACGCGGTGGGGGAGTGCCGCCACCGCGCGAGCGCGTCCAGGACCTGCGCGGGCAGATGGTTGCGCAGCTGCTTGGCGCCGTACTCCAGATAGAGGTCGATGCCGGTGTCGGGCACGGCGTCGCCGAGTTCGGTGACCGCGGCCAGGGCGGCCTCCGCCGCGGCCTTGGCGGAGTCCGGGATGTGCTGGGTGCGGCTGCGGGTACGGCTGTTGGTCATGATCTTGACCCTACGAACACCTCGTTCCCGCGTTCGTCTTCTGTGGAAGATTTGAGCGGATTCTGAGGATGCCGCCCCGGCGGCCGCCGGGGCTTGATCGCCATCCGTGACCGCTCGTACATCGTGACCGCTCGTAATCCGTGGGCGTGGACCCATTGACCCATCGCGTTCACGAGCCTAGCCTCCATCTTCATATGTAGATGTCGTGCGCATGCGTGAAGCTACCTCGGAGGCAAGGAACCCGTCCATGAGCCAGCCAACCGTCACCGCCTTCTCCGTCTACCCGGTCGCCGGCCGGGACTGCATGGAGCTCAACCTCTCCGGGGCGCACGGCCCCTACTTCACCCGTAACGTGGTCGTCCTCGAGGACTCCGAAGGACGCACGGGCCTGGGTGAGGTGCCGGGCGGCGAGAAGATCACACAGACGCTGCGGGACGCCGCCTCCCTCGTCGTCGGCGCGCGCGTGGGCGACTACAAGCGTGTGCTGCGCGAGATCGGGGACAGGTTCGCCGACCGCGACTCCGGGGGGCGGGGGCTGCAGACCTTCGATCTGCGCACCACCGTCCACGCCGTCACCGCGGTCGAGTCGGCGCTGCTCGACCTGCTGGGACAGCACCTCGACGTCCCGGTCGCGGCGCTCCTGGGCGACGGACAGCAGCGTGACTCCGTCCGGGTCCTCGGCTATCTGTTCTACGTCGGCGACCCCGACCGCACCGACCTGGAGTACGTCCGCGAGCCGGACGCCGACGAGGAGTGGTACCGCGTCCGGCACGAGGAGGCGCTGACCCCCGAGGCGATCGTCCGTCAGGCCGAGGCCACCTACGACCTGTACGGCTTCCGCGACTTCAAGCTCAAGGGCGGGGTCCTGGAGGGCCATGAGGAGGTCAAGGCCATCCGGGCGCTCAAGGAGCGCTTCCCCGAGGCCCGGATCACCCTCGACCCCAACGGCGCCTGGTCACTGCGCGAGGCCATCGAGCTGTGCCGGCCCCTGCTGGGCACCCTCGCCTACGCCGAGGACCCGTGCGGAGCCGAAGAGGGCTACTCGGGCCGCGAGATCCTGGCTGAGTTCCGCCGTGCCACCGGCCTTCCCACGGCGACCAACATGATCGCCACCGACTGGCGGCAGATGACCCACACGCTGGCCCTGCAGTCCGTGTCCATCCCCCTGGCCGATCCGCACTTCTGGACCATGCAGGGCTCGGTCCGGGTCGCCCAGCTGTGCCATGAGATGGGGCTGACCTGGGGCTGCCACTCGAACAACCACTTCGACATCTCGCTGGCGATGGTGGCCCACTGCGGCGCGGCGGCGCCGGGGGAGTACAACGCCCTGGACACGCACTGGATCTGGCAGGAGGGGCTGGAGCGGCTGACCGTCGAGCCGCCCCGGATCGCCGACGGCCGGGTCGCCATCTCCGACCTCCCGGGCCTCGGCGTCCGGCTCGACATGGACCGGCTCCTCGCCGCCCATGAGCTCTACCAGGAGAAGGCGCTCGGGGCCCGCGACGACGCGGTCGCGATGCGGTACCTCGTCCCGGACTGGACGTTCGACAACAAGCGCCCCTGCCTCGTGCGCTAGGCCCTGTCGTCAAAGTCCCGCCTGCCCCACGGCGCCTGGCACGCACGCTCGCTGCGTTGTCGGGATCGTCCGAGTAGCCCACTACGAGGACGACCCTCCGCCTTGCGATCGCACGCACCAGACGCCGTGGGGCCCGCCCTGCGGGCGGACGGCGCTACTTTGACGACAGGACCTAGCGGCGCGGCGGGCCGGGGCGCGGCGTGTGCCGCCGGGTGTGCCGGCCGGGTCCTCGTCCTCCCCGAAGGACCCGGCCGGGCCCGCGCCGTACGGTGGGAGCGGACCGGCTCCGCGGTACGGTCCGATCACCGGTGCCCCAGGAGGAACAGTGGAACCACGCGTCACGGACAATCCGGGGCAGTCGCGCTTCGAGATCTTCGACGCCCACCTCTGAGCGGGGGTCCCGGCCCGCCGCGGCGGACCGGGACGGGCCTCTCAGCCCTCGCTTGCCTCGACCGCGTGGCCGCCGAACTGGTTGCGCAGTGCGGCGATCATCTTCATCTGCGGGGAGTCGTCCTGGCGGGACGCGAACCGGGCGAAGAGCG
>NZ_JBIBKK010000037.1:0-93453 GCF_042959105.1 Streptomyces sp. NPDC007917 | reverse complement strand
GGATCGGCGTAGACCGCAACACTCGCGATCCCGGCATCCCGACAGGCACGGGCAACGCGGACCGCGATTTCGCCACGATTGGCGATGAGCACCTTTTGCATGCTCTCTCTTCCCTCTGTCAGAAGAACCGTCCGTCCAGGACGGTCAGTGGCTACCCCAGGGCCCGCTTGAGGAAATCCAGTACGACATTCGCGTATGCCTCGGGATCGGTCTCCAAGCCGAGCAGATGCTCGGCGTTCGGCAGGACATGCGTCTCGGCCTGGGCGTAACGCTCGGCGAGCGCGTCCACTGAGGAAGGCGGCACGATGGCGTCCCGCTCCCCCGACATGAACAGCAGCGGTATCTCGGCGAACTTACCCGTCGCGGGCGGCGGCCACTGCGCCCGGACCAGGGCGGGCGCCAGCGAGCACATCACCGCCTTCACCACCGACAGCGACGGCTCCCCGCTCAGCAGCGCCGGCACCGGCACCATCCCGGCCTCCAGGTACTTGCGCAGCAGCGGCGGTACGTCATGGCCGGGGCCGCTGTCGCACACCAGCGCGTCCACGGCGAACCCCTCGTGCGTCAGCGCCCACATGGACGAGAAGCAGGAGAAGGAGAAGCCGTAGACGGCCAGCCGGGCCTGGCCGTAGCCCTGGCTGCCGCGCAGATGGGAGACGACGGCGGTGACGTCGCTGGCGAAGCGGTCGCCGAGGCCCAGCAGCGCCCGGTCGGCGCTGCTGGCCCCGTGGTTGCGGTGGTCGAACAGACAGACCGTGTAGCCCGCGTCGTGCAGGAACTTGGCGTGGCCGAGGCTGCGCGCCTTGCTCATCCCCAGGCTGTGCCCGAGGACCACCACCTTCTGCTCGGATCCGGGGCACAGCCAGGCGTGGACGTACTTCCGGGCGGCGAAGGGGATCTTCAGCTCCGTACCGGGCAGGCCGTAGTCCCGCGGATGCCCGTCGTCCTGTGCCCCACGGCGCGGATGGAACGCCCGGTAGGCCAGCGCGGCCCCGTACAGCGGGGCCAACGGCAGCGCCGCGGCCGACAGGACGCGGGACTTCAGCGCGGGATACCGTACCGACTTCTGCAGTGGTTCGGGCATCTGCGTCCTCCGTGCTGGGAAGGGGTGTCCGTCGGGAGTCAGAGCTGTCTCGTCTCGGTGGTCTCGGTCGTCTCGGTCGTCTCGGGTGGATGTGCGGGCCGGGTGCGTGGTCAGCCGCAGCCCCCGGCGTGACCCTGGTCGCCGGAGCGGGCGGCGGCAGGAGGCACCGCCCGGCGGTAGTGGGGGGAGCCCGCGCCGAGCGGCGGGCCACCGGGCTCAACGGCCCCAGCGGGCTCGGGCCGCGGCGCGGCACCGGGGCGGGCGCGGGCGCGGACGGATTCGACGAAGGCGGGCAGCCGGTCCACCCCCCAGAACTTGTCGTAGCCGTGGAGGAAGAACGGGACGCCGAACGCCCCGTCCCGGCCCAGGGCGAGCAGCGCCGCGAGGCCCGGACCCTCGCGCAGCTCCCGGTCCTCGGCCGCCCCCGCCAGCCGCTCGGCCGGCAGCCCCAGCTCCCCGGCGATGTCCGCGACCGTCGCCGGATCGCAGATGTCGCGGCCCTCCTGCCAGCGCGCCCGGTAGACGCGCTCGATGTACCGGGGGCCGAGTCCGGCCTCCAGCGCCGGGAAGTACGCGAGGTGCGGCACCTCCCACACCGGGTCCTCGTCCAGCGGCCAGCTGACGTCGAGGCCGCGGGCGCGGGCGAGGCGCCGTACGTCCTGCAGGATGTAGAGGTGCTTCTCCCGGGTCATCGGGGTGTACGGGAATGTCTCGCCGTGCTCTTCCATGAGGCGTTCGCCGTCCGCGTCCGGCTCCCACCACGGGTGCCATTCCACCGCCTGTGCGACGTCCGGATAGCGGTCCATCAGGTCACGGTAGGCGATCCAGCTGTACGGACTGCGGAAGTTGAAATAGAAGCGTGGCACCTTGCCGCGCCTGCCGGTCATTGCCGGTCCCCCCTTTCCGTTCCGTGCGGCTCAGATGACGATGCCGCCGTCGATCTCGAAGACCGCGCCGGTCACATACTCCGCCCCGACCAGGTACGCGACCATGTCGGCGACCTCCTCCGGGCGGCCGAAGCGGCCGAGCGCGATGTTCTTGCGCGCCTCCTTCTGCGTACTTTCCGACAGCGAGGAGGTCATATCCGTATCGATGAAGCCCGGCGCCACCACATTGGCCCGGATGCCGTAGCGGCCGACCTCTTTGGCGAGCGACTTGGTGAAGCCGATGATCCCCGCCTTGGACGCCGCGTAATTGCTCTGGGTGGCGTGTCCGTGTACCCCGGCCACCGAGGAGATATTGACGATGCAGCCGGATTTGCGCTTCATCATCTCGAAGACCACCGAGCGGCACACGTGGTACGTGCCGTCCAGGTTGACGCCCAGCACCTGCCGCCACTCCTCGTCCTTCATCAGCAACAGCGGATTGTCCTGGGTGATGCCCGCCGAGGTCACCGCGGTGTCGATGGGGCCCAGTTCCTCCTGCGCGAAGGCGACCAGCGCGCGCACCGAGTCTGCGTCGGAGACGTCCGCCTGCCTGCCGATCACCCGCCCGCCGCCGAGGTGCGCGGCCTCCTTCTCCAGGGTGCGGGCGGCGTCCGGGCTGGACTGGTAGCAGAACGCGACGTCGAAGCCGTCCCGGGCCAGCCGCAGCACCGTGGCGCGGCCGATGCCGCGCGAGCCGCCGGAGACCAGCGCGACGCGGGGCGTCGTGGGCTCCGTCGGCGCCCCGGCCGTCGTGGGCTCCGCCTCGTTCGTGCCGGGCATGCGGTCACTCACCTCCCGTGGGGGCCGCGTCCGTCAGCTCCGCGGCGGGGCGCATGGTCATCACCAGTCGGCCGACGGTCAGGGCGGTCTCGTCCCCGATCCGGCTCTCGCCCTCGAACACGAAGGTCTCGCCGACCTGGCGGGTCAGCCGTACGCGGTGCTCGACGAGGTCACCGGGGACGGCCGGGCGCAGCGTCGTGGCGTCGGTGATGCCGCCCAGCAGCATGACCTGGCCGCTGAGCACATCGGGGTTCGGCTTGTCGTGGGCGACCAGCACCCCGGCGACATGGCACCAGGACTCGATCAGGGCCGTCCACGGGTAGTGGTGGTCCTCCTCGGTGGCCTCGTCCCGCATCCCTTCGTACCAGGGCTCGTTGCAGGTCACCGCCTTGAGGCCGGTCGCACGCCCGCCGGGCACCAGCTCGGTGACCCGGTCGATCAGCAGCATGGGGTAGCGGTGCGGCAGCACCCGTTTGATCTCGCTGGTGGTGATCACCGTCCGCTGCTCCGGGGCCGCGGGCGCCGCCTCGACGGGGCGCTCGGGCGCGGCGGCTGCCCGCTCCCCGCCGTCCTGGGCGTAGCGCAGCCGTACGAGCGCGACGGGCCCCCGCCCGGTGGTCACGGCCACCCGGCAGCGCCAGGCGCCGGCCTCCCGCGACCAGGTGATGTCGCAGCTCAGCAGGTCGCCGGGGAAGACCGGGCTGGTGAACCGGGACGATTCGACGGCTGCCAGCATCCAGCGCTCGCCGGGCTCGGGCAGGGTGGCGAGCGCGCCGCGGTGGGCGTACTCGACCACGCAGACGCCGGGGAAGACGGGGAAGCCGGGGAAGTGGCCGGCGAACACCCGCTCGCTCGCGTCGATGAGGACCCTGGTCCGGGCCGGGCGGCCGCCCGGGGCCCCGGGGTCGACGACCTCGACCGTGCCGTCGACCGGTCCGCACGCGGTCGCGGTCGTCACCTCACTTCTCCAGCTTCGAGGCCAGCAGGTCATAGACGTTGCTCAGACAGGTGATCTTCTTCATCTCCTGCTCCTGCAGCTTCACCGAGTACTTCTTCTCCAGGACGACCATGACCTCCAGGGCCATGAGGGAGTCGACGCCCAGCTCCGCCACGAAGTCGGCGTCGTCGGTGACCTCCTCCTCCTCGACGTCGAGGACGTCGGCGACGAAGGCGCGCAGTTCCTCCAGGTCCAGGGCGGCGGCGGTGTCGGCCATGGGTGTTCTCCTCGCGGTTCTCGGGACGGATGTCTCAGTCGGAAGGGGCGGTCAGCTTGGCGAGGGCGGCGGACGAGTCGACGGGGACGGTCGCCGCGTCCTCGGCGATGCGGCGGATCATCCCGGTCAGCTGGCGGCCGGGGCCGAGCTCCACGAACCGGGTGCAGCCGAGCTCGCCGGCGAGCGTGCGGACGCATTCCTCCCAGCGCACCGGGCTGGTGAGCTGGCGCAGCTCCAGGTCCCGCCACCGGGCGCCGTCGCCGTACGCGCGGGCGTCCACGTTGGCGACGACGGGCATGTGTTCGGCGGCGAACTCCACGGCGGCGAGCGCCGCCTCCAGTTCGGCCGCGGCGTCCGCCATGCGCGGGCTGTGGAAGGCGCCGCCGACCTTGAGCGGGATCACCTTGCCGCCGCTCTCGACGGCCGACTCGCCGAGCCGCGCCACGCCGTCGGCGGTGCCCGAGACGACGATGGCGCCGGGCGCGTTGATGTTGGCGATCCACAGCTCCTCGCCCGCCTCCTGGACCCGCGCGGCCAGCGCCTCCACGGTCTCCGCGGCCAGGCGGACCACCGCGGCCATGGTGCCAGGCGACCGCTCGGCGCACCCGCGCATCGCGCGGCCGCGGGCGGCGACCAGCCGCGCGGCGTCGGCGAGCGGCAGCGCCCCCGCCGCGTACAGCGCGGTGTACTCGCCCAGGCTGTGCCCCGCGCATGCGACCACCTCGCCCAGTACGCCCGCGGCCGCCGCCTCGCGATGGGCCAGCACTTCGGTGGTGAACACGGCGATCTGGGCCAGGTCGGTGCGGCGCAGCGTCTCGTCGTCGGCCTTCAGCAGCAGGTCCTCGACGTCCACTCCGGTGTACTCGGAGATCCCGGCGACCAGCGGCCAGGACCCGGTCTCCCGCCAGGCCTCGCCCATGCCCTGCTTCTGGGCGCCCTGGCCCGGGAAGACGAGGGCGGTGCGCACGGGTGTTCCGTCGGTGGGGCTCGTGTTCTCGTCCGTCATCTCAACCAGCTCCTCATGTGGTCGCTTGTGGCCGGGTCCGGAGCAGGGCCGCGCCGACCACGCCGTCCCGGTCGACCGAGGTGACCAGGGCCAGGCTGCCGGGGGCGGTGTCCGCCCGCTCGGCGAGCGCCAGCACGGCGCTGATCTGGAAGGCCGCCGAGGCGGCGTAGGTGTCCCCGATGGAGTCGGCGGCCGAGATCCGCAGCGGCTCATGGCCGTCCAGCGCCTCGGCGAGGGCGGCGCGTTCCGCCTCTCCCTCCGCGCCGGGCGCCTGCGAGTCGGCGACCGCCCAGATCCGCCCGGGCTCCGTGTCCGTACGGTCCAGCAGCCGCCGCACCACGTCGGCCAGCACCGTACGGGCCCGTTCGGCGTCGGCGGCGAAGCCGAACTCAAGGCCCACCACCTCGGCCAGGCCCGCTCGCCCGTGCTCGCGCGCGGTCGCCTCCGGCTCCAGCAGCCACACCGCCGCGCCCTCGCCGAGCACGGCCGTGGTGTCGCCGTCGGCGCGGGAGTGCCACTCCAGCCAGGCGCGGGCGGAGGTGAACTCCTCGACGGCCCCGCACAGCACGGTGGTGGCCCGCCCGGCGCGCTGCAGCCGCAGCGCGTACTGCAGGGTGAGCAGCCCGGTGGCGCGGCCGCCCGCGATGGTGGTGTTGGGGCCCTTGAACCCGTGCCAGATCGCGGTCTGCCCGGCGGCGCAGTTCATGACCGTGTTGGGGAACCGGGCCGGGTCCACGAAGAAGGGGCGCTCGCCGACCAGGGAGTCGCGGGTGAAGTCCATGATGGACTGGGCGCTTCCGGTGCTGGTGCCCAGCGCCACGCCGGTGTCCTCGCCCACGCCGGCCAGGCGTTCGGGCCGTTCGTCGGTGAGCAACTGACCGATGGCGGTCACGGCCAGGCCGGTGGCCCGGTCCATGGAGCGGGTGCCCTTGCGGCCCAGGATCTGCTTGATGTGGAAGTCGGGCACGAGGCAGGCCTCGTGGAAGGGCACCGACCACTCCTCGGGGTCCAGCGGCTTACCGGCCCTGCGGCCGGCGCGCAGCCCGGTGGCGAAGTCCGCCCCGTGCAGGCCGAGCGGAGATATGGCGGCCCAGGCGGAGATGACCGGGCCGCTGGTGGCGGTGGCGAAGACCATGGATCCGTGCACTCCTTCGGGAGAGGGCTGGGGAGGTGTGCGGGTGGGCGGCGCGTGTGCGCTGAGGCCCGGTCACAGGAACCACACCTGTTCGTAACTGGGCCACCGGGCCGCCAGCCCGCCTCCTTCGACGACGCGCACCCCGGGCAGCACCCGGTCCGCGGCGGTGCGGCCGAGCGCGGTGAGATCGGGCTCCTCGACCAGCACGGCCACCCCCGCGGCGAGGATGGAGCGGACCTGGGCGCGCGGGTCGGGGAGGGTATCGAGGGTGCGGCCGCCGATGCGCACCGCCGGTTCGTAGTCGGTGGTCAGGGCGTAGCTGGCGGCGAGCCCGCGCAGCGCGAGATCGGTGCCGCCGCTCTGCCGGTGCAACTCGGTGATCAGGGACAGTACGTCGGCGAACTGCCGCTCGACCGCGCCCCGGTAGGCCCGTTCGATCATCACCAGCCAGCGCGCCGTCGTCTCGGACATGGTCAGTGCACCCCCAGCGACAGACATGTGCCGGCCACCGCCACGTGCTCGGCGTACTTGAACATGGGCCGCCTGCGCACCTGCGGGATCTGGTCCGCGGTGCCCCGCTCCTCGGCGCAGAAGGCGCAGACGTACCAGAAGAGACGGTCCGGGTGGTCGGTCAGCAGCTCGCGCACGATCCGGGGGGCGGAGGGGTACTCCCGCTCCCAGTCGCCGTAGTTGCGCGGCTTGGTCTCGCCGAGGCCCGCCCAGGTCAGCCGGGTGGCGTCGGCGCAGGCCCACACCTGGACCCGGGCGCCCCTGCCGAGCAGCGCGGTCGTCAGCCGCAGGGCGGAGCTGACGAGTTCGGTCTGGTGCGGGGCGCCGAGGAGTTGCAGGAGTACGTCGGTGGGGGGCGGCTTCCAGGCCATCAGTGCCACACCGCCCGTAAGCGGGGCTCCAGCAGCCGGTCCGCCACCTCGTCCATGTCCGCGAGGCGGGATCCGGGCAGCAGGTCCTCGGCGGGGAGGGCGCGCTGGGCGGCCGAGAAGGCGTCCACCCACAGCTCGCCGCCGCCCTCCAGGAAGGTCGCGAGGCGGGGCGAGGCGCCGGGCACGGCGGCCGTCACCCCGTTCTCGACGAGGAAGAGCACCACCCGGTGGCCGTCCTGGAGCAGCCGTACGGCGTCGCCGACGAACCGCTCGCAGGCGGGCCCCGACTCCGCCCCGCCGCTCTCGACGAGCAGATGGTCAGTCATGGTCGCCCACCCCCACGGCCCCCTCACAGACGTCGAACGCCTCGGCCAGGAAGCCGAGGACCCGCTTCTCGTACTCCGCCGCGTCGAACCGCAGCCCCCTCATGTGCGGGGCCCCGGCCGCCGTCCAGTACTCGGCGCGCGGGTAGTGGCGGGCGGTCCGCTCGACGGCGTCGGGGCGGACGAAGGTGTCGTCGGCGCTGCCGATGAACATCAGCCGGGTGTCGTACGCGGACAGGTCCGGCGGCCAGTCGGTCAGGCGCAGCATCCGCATCGCGAAGAACGCGAAGGCGCGCTCGTGGGCGGCGAGCGTGAGCGGCCCGCGCAGCCGGGGCGGCAGGGTCCGCCCGCGCAGCCGTGCGAAGTGGCGCAGCCCGGCCGGGACGTCGTACGCCGGGCCGCTGTCCGCGATCACGGCGGCCACCGGCACCCGGGAGCGGCGCACCACCTGGAGCGCGGGCCAGGTCGAGAAGGAGAAGCCGTACAGGGCGATGGCGCCGCCGCGCAGCCGGGGGTCGGCGGCGGTGGTGTGGAGCACGTCCCGCAGATCGCTGGTGTAGCGCTCGGCCATGCGGCCCAGCGCCCGGTCGGCGCCGCTGTCCCCGTGGTTGCGCATGTCGTACGCGACGACGTGGTGGCCCGCCCGGTGGAGCAGCGCGATGTGGCCGAGCGCCATGGACTTGGTGCGGCCCATGCCGTGGCACACGATGACGGTGTGCGGGCCGGCGCCCGGCACCACCCAGGCGCGCAGCGGGACGCCGTCGAAGGAGGCCACCACGGTCCTGTGGTGCAGGGGCAGCCCCTTGTCCGCCGGGGTGCGGGCGCGCCCGGCGGGCCGCGGGGGGTGGTAGAGCTGATACGCGTGCTTGGCCGCGCCGACGATGCCCAGCAGCGGCGCCGCGGGGGCGCGCAGGGCGCCGCCCGGCCGCCGCGGCGGTGCGCCGCCGGTGTCTGCACTGGTCATCGTCGGTCCTCGGCGTACAGATTGATTGAGGTCAGGTTCAGTCAGGTCAGGATCTCGCCGCCGTCGACCCCGATCACATTGCCGGTGATCCAGGAGGAGTCGGTGCGGGAGAGCAGGGAGATGGCTTCGGCGACGTCCTCGGGCCGGGTCAGCCTGTGGTGCGGATTGAGCCCGCGCGCGTACTCGGCGAGCCGGTCGCTGTTCGGGATGCGCTCCATGGACGGGGTCACCGTCACCCCGGCGCGCAGCGCGTTGACGGCGATGCCGGAGGGGGCCAGCTCCAGGGCGAGCTGGCGTACGTGCGACTCCAGGGCCGACTTGGCCGCGGACACGGCGCCGTAGCTGGGCATGACACGGGTGCCGCCCGCGCTGGTCATCGCGTAGACCTTCGCGCCCTCGCGCAGCAGGCCCGCGGTGAACAGGTCCTGCGTCCAGTAGACGAGGGAGTGGGCCATGACGTCGAGCGTCATGTTCATCTGGCGGGAGGTCACGCCCGGTTCGCCCTCGGGTGCGACGAAGGGCAGCAGGGTGCCGAAGGCGAGGGAGTGCACCAGGATCCTGACGCCGGACCCGCCGGTCACCTCGGCGAACCGCGGCAGCAGCTCCTCCCTGGTTCTGGCGGAGGCGGCGTTGGCGTTGAAGAAGTGCGCCTGAACGCCGTGGGCGAGCAGTTCTTCCCGCGCGACGGCGGCCTTGTCCTGCCCCTCCGCGGTGTCGAAGTGCACGCCCAGGATGTTGACGCCCTCGCGGGCCAGCTCCTGGGCGGTGGCCAGGCCCATGCCGCTGGACGCGCCCAGGATCAGGCACCAGGAGCCCTTGAGTGATGTGATCATCAGCCGCTCACCCTCCGCCTTCTTCCGCTCGTGCTCCGGCTTCTGTTTCGGCTTCTGCTTCGGCTTGTGTTCCGGCTTTCGTGCCGGTTCCGGCACCGGGGCCGCCGGGAGTGACCAGGCACACCGCGGCGTTGCCCTCCGCCGCCGCGGTGAGCACCAGTCGCGCCGGGCCCGCCCCGTCCGCCAGGGCGGCGGCGACCCGCGCCACCGGTTCCAGACAGCCGGCGCCCGCGGGCACGTACTCGGCCCGCTCCCCCAGCGCCGCCGCGAACGCCTCGCCCACCGGGGAGCCGTCGAGTACGGCCGTGACGGGCAGCGGGCCGTCAGCGACATGCCCCGGGGCAGCGACATGCCCCAGGGCTTCGAGCGCGCCGTCGATCAGCGCCCGGGCGCGCTCCGCGCCCTGCGCGGCGGCGGCCAGGGCGGGCGGCAGGAAGAACGAGCGGACCGCCACCCGGCCGTACGCCCGCCCGCCGCGCGCCGCGACGGCGGCGGCCGGCTCCAGCACCAGGGCGACCGCCCCCGCCTCGGAGGTGTCCGCCCCCGGCTCGTCCTCGGCCAGCACCTGTTCGGTGGCCCCCGCCAGCAGCCAGCCGGCCCGCCCGGCGGCCAGACCGCGCTGACCGGTCTCGATGGCTTCGAGACCGGCGATGCGGGGGCTGACGAAGGTGACGTTGAAGCCCTTGAGCTCATGCTCCATCGCCAGGCGGCTGCCGAAGAGGTTGATGGAGAAGTACGGGGCGGTGACCGGGCTCAGATCGGCGGCGCCGGTCTCCATGACCGTGCGGTCCATCGCGTCGTGCAGCGAGGCGGCGGCGCTGTTGGTGCCGACGGCGGCGGCGCGGCGCTCGGCGTGGACCGCCTCCAGGGTGTCGTCCTGCCCGATGTCGGCCAGGGCCCGCTTGGCGGCGGCGAGGAAGTACTGGGAGGCGGTCGGCAGGTACTTGTAGCCGCGGCGGCCGAGCGCGGCCTTGAAGTCGAACCCCTCGGGGCGCACCGTCCCGACGCCCGACACGATCAGATCAGCGGTCATGAGCCCGCCTCCTGGAGCACGAGCGAGACGTTGTTGCCGCCGAACGCGTAGGCGTTGACCAGGCCGTAGGGCGCGGTCATGGGGGTGGCCCCGGCGGGCAGCGGCACCTCGCACTCGGGGTCGAGCGGGCCCACGGGCACGTTCGGCGGGAGCGTCTTGTGGTGCAGGACGAGTACGGCGGCCAGCGCCGCGAGGGCGCCGGCCGCGCCGCCGGTGTGGCCGAGCAGCGCCTTGAGGCTGTAGAGCGGGGTGAGCGGGGCGGCCTCGCCGAGCACGGTGGACAGCGCCCGGGCCTCCACGACGTCGTTGAGCTCGGTGCCGGTGCCGTGCGGCACGACGAACCCGAGCCGGCCGGGCGCCGTGGCGGGGGCCGGGCCGGGGCTGTGGCCGGGGGCCGGGTCGAGGGCCGGGTCCGCCTCCCGCAGGGCCTCGCGCATCGCGCGCTCGATCTGCGCGCCGCCGGGCTCGGGCGCGGTCGCGTGGTAGGCGTCGCAGCTCCAGCCGGTGCCCGCCAGGCGTGCGTAGACCGTCTTCGCGCCCCGCGCGCGTGCATGCGCCGCCGACTCCAGGACCAGCACGGCGGCGCCCTCGCCGAAGATCGTCCCGCGCCGGTCGGCGGCGAACGGGCGGCACCGCTCGGGGTCGATCGCGCCCAGCCGGTTGAAGCAGGCCAGCGCGGTGCGGGAGTACGCCTCGGTGCCGCCGGCCACGACCACGTCCGCCTCGCCTGAGCGGATCAGGTCGGCGGCGACGGACAGCGCATAGCCGCCGGCGGCGCAGGCGTTGCTGAGGCTGGTGTTGGCGCCCTGCGCGCCGAGCCATCCGCCGACCGCCGAGGCGACCGGGAAGACGGGCGCCCAGCGGTCGTGCTTGGCGGGCTCGCCGGCGCGCCGCCGCTCATGCGGATCGGAGTCGCCCATGCCGCTGCTGATCGCGACGGCCACCCGGCGCGGGTCCACCCCGGCCAGCCCGGTGAGCCCCGCGCTCTCGACCGCCTCGCGCGCCGCCTCGATGGCGAACTGGGAGGCGCGCCCCAGCGGCAGCCCGTCCAACTCCTCCGGCCCGACCGGCAGATCGGCCTCGGGCACCAGGTACATGTGCGGATGGTCCATGTGCGCGAGCGGATCGGGGACCCGCGTCGGCGCGCTGCGCGCGGTGTGCATGCCCCGCCACAGGGCATCTGTGCCCGAGCCCAGACAGCTCAGCGCGCCCAGGCCGGTGACCAGTACGTCGGTCGTCCCGGCGGCCATCAGCTGCCGCCGGGCTTTCCGGGCGCCGCGGGCTTTTGGCCGAGCGCGTTCAGCACCCGCTGGTCGAAGGGGACCAGATGCCAGTCGCGGCGGTTCTCGATCACCGCGTAGCCGTGCACGATCCGGCCGGTCGCGGTGAGCGTGAGCCTGCCGTCACGGACGACGTAGCAGTCCATGCGGGAGGTGTAGGTGAAGTCCTTGAAGATCTCCTCCACGGTGTAGACCGTGTACAGGTCCTCCTCCATCAGCGCCTCGTCGACGACGCGGATCGCGGAGTGCGGCACGACGGGGATCCACTTGCGGTCGTCCAGCAGGGTCTTGATGGAGATGCCGCGGTCGAGCACGAAGCGGTCCTTGGCCTCCTCCATCAGCCGCAGATAGCCGGACATCTGAAGGCGCTCGGTGAAGTGGCAGTAGGGGTAGGTGATGTTCCACTTCCAGGCGTAGGCGTTGCGGCCCTCGGTCAGGGCCGCCAGCACCGCCGCCTCGTCCCCGCCCGCCGCCGGCACCGCGTCCGCCGCCGCACGGGCCCCGGCCGCCTCCGCCGCCCCCTCGTGCGTCCCGAGCCGGCCGACGGTGTAGGGGGCGAACTCCGCCGGGGCCTCGACGGACGGGTCCAGATAGGTGTCCTTGCGCAGCGAGACGCGCACCTTGGAGGTGACGGCCTTGAGGGTCGAGCCGTCGCGGTCGACGCGGATGGTCACCCGGAAGCCGAGGGTGCCGTCGTCGGCCGAGGTGTCCGGCACCACCTCCGCCTCTGCCTCGTCGTCCATGTGGAACGCGTGCAGGATGCGGCTGTCCAGACCGACGATGTCCAGGCCGAGCCCGTACTCCTCGTACAGCAGCCGGGCCGGCACCCCGCAGTGCGCGAAGTGGATCAGCACGGCCTCTTCCACGAGGTAGTTGACGTGCTTGAAGCCGATCCAGGTGCAGATGTTGGAGCCCTCGTACCGGGGGCGCAGCCGCACGGTCGTGGTGTCGGCGAGCAGGGCCTTGGTCAGTGTCGGCTCGACCGCAGCTGTCATCAGGTGTACTCCATCGGGGGGACCATCAACAAAAAGGGCTCCGCCCGGCCGGGGACGCCGGGCGGCGATAGTGCGCAGGAAGCCGTTGACCGCTTCCGAGAACTCCTCCGCGCGCTCGACCATGGGGAAGTGGCCGACGTCGGTGAGCACATGCACATCGGCGTGGGGCAGCGCCCGTCCCAGCCCCTTGGCCTCGGCGACCGGGGCGGCCTTGTCCTGCTCCCCGCTGACGATGAGGAACGGGGTGCGCAGGCGCTCGACCGGCAGCCGGGGGGTCTCCAGATACGTCTCGAAGAAGCGCATCCAGCCGTACGGGCCCACGTGTTCGCGGACCTTCAGCGCCATCTGGTGCCGTACGTCGGGGGGCAGCCGGTCACCGGCGCTGACCCGCAGGCCGTCTTCCAGGATCTGGTCGAAGTTGTTGACGTAGTACGACAGCGTGGCCCAGTCGAAGTCGTGCTTGCGCGCCCGGTAGAAGGGGGAGACGAGAATGACCCCGGCGGGCGGGTGTTCCCCGGCGTCCGTGCCGGCCAGCCAGGAGAGCAGCGCGGCAGCCCCGAAGGAGTGGCCGGCGATCACATCGGGGCCGCCGGGCACCCGGGCCACGGCCTCCGCCACCCAGTGGGTGACCGGGCGGTCAGGCCAGCCGGGCCGCGAGAAGCCGCTCCAGGGGAGATCGGCGGCCCACACCTCCCATTCCGGGTCGACGAGTCCGCTGAAGCTGTCCCAGACGGAGGCGCCGCCGGCCAGCCCGTGCAGCAACAGCAGCCTCTTCCCCAGCGGCTTCGCCTCGGGACCGGCCGGGCGCACCAAGCGGACCATTCGACTCCTTTCGCCTCCGGGGCGCTTCAGCCCCTGTCGACGGTCGACCGTGCTCGGCCCTTCGTTCCTCAGGGCCTCCGCGCGCTCTCCCTTTCGACAGGGTCGCGCCCCTTCGGCCACATGTCTCCCCGGGGCGTATGCGGTGTTCACGCGGCGGCTCCGCCCGGCTGCCGGGGGGCCGCGGCGGGCCGTCCGGGAGGGCTGAGCAGCAGCGCGGCCACGGCGTCCGTGGTGTCGTCGCCGCTGGTGGCCAGCGCGTCCCCGGACCCCGCCGCGCCCTGGGCCGCGCCCAGCCAGCCGACGGCGGCTGCGCACTGCAGCACGCCCAGGGCGCCGGAGGCGCGGCCGAAGGCGGCGGTGAGGTCGTGCCGCGGGATGGTGTCGGGGAAGGGGACGGGGGCGGTGGCGGGGGCGGGAACGGCGGGGGCGCCCGCCGCGGCGCTCGCGGCGCGGGGCGTGCCGTAGCCCTCGGGGGTGAACCAGACCCCGGGCGCGGCGCCCTCGGGCAGCAGCGCCCGGACGCATGCGGCGAGTCCGGCCCGGCGCTCGTAGCGGCCCAGGACGGCCACGGGCTCGACGCCCCGGTCCCGGGCCCAGGCGGCGCCCTCGACGACGAGGGCGGCCGCCCCGTCGAGCAGCGGCTCGCCGGCGGGGCCGTTCACCAGCCGTTCCACCACCTCATTGCGCGTCTCGACGCCGATCACCAGCGCGCGGCGCACCCGTCCGGCGGCCACCAGCGTCGCGGCCCAGTGGACGGCGTCGAGGCCGGAGGTGGCGCCGTTGCACAGCATGAGGTTGGGGCCGCGCAGGCCGAAGCGGATGGCCGCCCAGGAGGCGACCACATTGCTGGAGGCGTTCGGCAGGCCCATGGGGCTGAGGCCGGCGACCGAGTCCTCGGCGATGGCGGCGGCCGTGAGGCATGCCGTGTCCAGGTTGCCCAGGTTGGAGCTCGCGACCACGCCCACCGTGCCGCCCGGTACGGTCAGCTCCTCGCTGCCGCCGGGGATCAGGGCGGCGTCCCGCAGCGCGTCCTGCGCCGCGCACAGGGCCAGTCGGGTCGCGCGGTCCTTGTAGCGGTGGCCGCGGCGGCCGATGCGGGCGCCCGTGTCGAACGGCTCGTGCGGCCGGTTCGCGTCCAACGTGTCGGCGGAGCACAGCAGCTGCCGGGGGGTGTCGGCGCCCGGCAGGGCCAGCCCGACGCCGGTGACAACGATGCCTCGGGAATTCTGAGGGGCCCTGAGCGTCATGACCCGGCCCTCCCGCCCGCACCCGCGCCCACCCGCTCCACGATGGCCACCGCGTTGACGCCCCCGAACCCGAAGGCGTCGATCTGGGCGACGTTCAGCTCGGCGCCCTCGATCCGCTCCCGTACGAAGCGGAAGTCCGCCGCCTCCGCGACCGGGTCGGTCAGGCCGAGGGTCGGCGGCACCTGCCCCGTGGACAGCGACTTGAGCGCCACGATCAGGCTCAGCAGCCCCGAGCTGCCCGAGGTGTGGCCGGTCATGGACTTGATGGCGGTCATCAGGGGCGACCCCACGTCGTGGCCGAAGACCTCGGCGATGGCCGCCGCCTCCGCCTCGTCGTTGAGCAGGGTGCCGGTGCCGTGCAGCAGCACCAGGTCGATGTCGCAGGGTTTGACGCCCGCCCGCCACTGCGCCTCGTGCACCGCCTCGGCGATCCCCTTGGGGTCGGGGGCGGTGACATGGCGCGCGTCACAGTTCATGCTGACGGCGCACAGCCGCCCCAAGGGCACGTCGGTGGCACCGTCCCGCCCCGGCTCCTCCCGCCGCAGCACCACCGCCGCCGCGCCGTCGCCCATCAGCACCCCGCGGCGCGCGCGGTCGAAGGGCTGGACGCGCTCGGGCGGCTCGGCGTGGACCCGGTCCAGGAGCCCGAACATGGACTCGGTGAGGGTGTCGACCCCGGCCACGACCACGGTGTCCTCGGCGCCGGTGGCCAGCAGATCGGCGGCCAGGGCGAGCGCGTACAGGGAGGCCGAGCAGGCGCCCGAGAAGGTGTGGCTGCGCTCCGCGCCGAAGCGGCCGCGCAGCGCGGGGCCGAAGTGCAGCCGGTCGGGGTCGAAGGGCGTGCCGTCGCGCCACGCCAGTTCGGCCGAGCGCAGCTCGCGCAGGCCGGTGCCGACCAGGACCGGCACCCCGCTCAGATCGTCGCCGAGGCCGGCCTGGGCGGCGGCCTCGGCGACGGCGCGCAGCAGCCACGCGGTGGCGCGGCCGGGTATGTCGCCGCCCGGGGCGGGGCGGTCATCGATCTCGTACGCGTGGCGCGCCCGGTATCTGTCCCGGTCGAAGCCGCGCAGTTCGCCGCGTCCGCTGGTGCCCGCGCACAGCGCGCCGAAGACCTCGTCGACGCCTTCGCCCACGCTCGCCACGGCGCCCGCGCCGGTCACCAGCTGGCTCATGACCAGTCCGTGCCGCGCTTGCCGAAGATCACGACGGCGTTGTTGCCGCCGAAGGCAAGGCCGTTGTTCTGCACGATCTTCACATCGGCGTCGATGGCCCGGTTCGGTACGACGTCCAGACCGCATTCGGGGTCGGTCTCGCTGTGGTTGATGGTCGGCGGGATGAAGCCCTCGGTGAGGGCGAGGGAGCAGGCGATGGCGGCCAGCGCGCTGGCGGCCCCCATGGTGTGGCCGATCATCGACTTGACGGACACGGTGCGGGGCGGGTTGCCCTCCCCGAAGACCTGGCGGATGGCGCGCGCCTCGGTCACGTCGTTGGCCTTGGTGCCGGTGCCGTGCGCGGAGATGAAGTCGACTTCCTCCGGCTTGACTTCGGCATTCTCCAGGGCGATCCGCATGCAGCGGGCCACGCTGTCCTGGTGGGGCGCGACGGGGTGGTGCGCATCGCAGTTGAGGCCGTATCCGAGGACTTCCGCGTAGATACGGGCGCCACGGGCGAGCGCCGATTCCAGGCTCTCCAGCAGCAATATGCCCGCGCCCTCGCCGGTGAGGATTCCCTTGCGGTCCTTGTCGAATGGCTGACAGCGCTCGGGGGCGATGGTGCCCAGCCGGTAGAAACCGGTGAACGTCTTGCGGCACAGGGCGTCGGCGCCGCCGCACAGCGCGAAGTCCACGTCCCCGCCGCGTATGGCGTCGAAGCCGTAGCCGATCGCGTAGTTTCCCGCCGCGCAGGCGGTGGGGAGGGTGACGGCCTCCACCCGGGTGAGGCCGAACTCCTGGGCTATCGCGGCGGAGAGCCGTCCGGCCGGCACCCGGCGGGCGACGACGGCGTCCATCTGCTCGGGCCCCTGGTCGACCTCCACCTCGACCAGGTGGTCCAGGTCCCTGGACTCGCCGTCGGTGGTGCCGACGGAGATCAGCGTCGGGACGTCGCGCAGGTCGTGCTCGGTCAGTCCGGCGTCGGCCACCGCCATCCGCGCGGCCGACACGGAGAACTGACTGGCCCGGCCGAGGGTCCGGACATCGAGGTGCCGGATCCACTCCCCGGGGTCGAAGTCGGTGATCTCGCACGCCGTCGCGTGGTCGAACCCATCGGTGTCGAAAGCGGTGATCGGCTTCGCGGCGCTCTTGCCGGAACGCAGTCCGGCGAGGAACTCGGAGGTGCCGACACCGATGCCGGACACCGTTCCCAGACCCGTTATCACGACCCTGCGGGCCGGCCCACCCTGCATATCGCCCTGCCTTCGCTTGAGTCCGCCACGGTGTCCGTTACCAGCCGGCCGCTTCGGAGACGACCTCGTAGACGCCCTTGAGGTTGGTCATGCGGCTGAGCTGCGCCTGGGCGATGACGACGTTGAACTCCTTTTCCAGGGCCGCCAGAATCTCGATGGCCCGCAGCGAATCCGCGTCGTGTTCTTCCTTGAAGAGGCTGGTCTCGGTGACCTCTTCCGGATCTATCTCAAGGATATCCGTGACGATTTCCTTGATTGTTTCCTGGCGCTCTTCGACGATGGCGGCCATTACCGCGCACCTCCATTTTTGGGCATGGGCAAAGCGAGGAACGTGCCCATGACGCTAAGCGCCGGTTCCAGATCGCGACAACCCCGGAGTCCACTAGCTGTCATGCACCTCGCCTCAGGTGACCGATTGGTAACCTCGGCTGTCATATACCTGCCGCCCATAGGCCGTTCACAGGTGTTGTACGCAGTAAATCTGCAGCAAGTTGCCAGTAAAAGGGGTACGGACGGCACCTTATCGCCCGCAAAGCCGCGCGGACGGCCCGCCCGACGCGCCGCCAGGCAGCTTCAGGCCACGTCAACCGGCCGGGGCACACCCGGCCGCGGGGCATCTCCAGGGAGACCACTAGAGGCCCCGGAACCCGCGAAATCGAGCCACACCGCCCTCCGGCACACCGCCGGGCGGAATCAGCCGGGTCGGCCGGGTCAGCCGGGTCGCTCCGGTCAGCCGGGTCAGTCGGGTCGGCCGGGTCAGTCGGGTCGCCCCGGTCAGTCGGGGTATGGCTCCATGAGCCCCGCGCGCACGGCCCGCACTCCGGCCTGGAAGCGCGAGTCGACCCTCAGATCCCGCATGATGTCCGCCACGTAGCGCCGGTACGTACGCACCGAAAGCCCCAGCTTCCGGGCCGCCGCGTCGTCCTTGTACCCCTCCGCCATCAGGGTCAGGACCTCGCGCAGCACCCTGCCCCGCGCCCCGCCCTCGAAGGACAGCGGCCGCGTCGGGCGCTGCGCCGCGTCCCACATGCCGCCCAGCAGCCCGTACAGCATGTCGGCCACGGTCGAGTTCTGGATCATGGAGGCCCGGGATCCGCCCGGCTCCCCCGGCGCCGCGTCGGGGGCGATGACCGCGGCGCCGTCCACCACGACCAGCTCCTGGCGCACGGCACCGGAGACCCGCACCTCCACACGGGGCCCCAGCTCACCCACCGTCCGCTGCCAGCGCGCGCCCCGGATGACCGCCTGCGGGCACAGCAGCCTGACCCTGACGCCCTTGTCCAGCAGCTGGGCGAGCGTCTGCGCGGTCAGCTTGGCGTGCTCGTCGGAGGCGACCTCCGGCAGCGACCAGATCACGTCCTGTTCGGCCCGCAGCACCAGCCGGGCCACCCATCCGGCCACGGCCTCGCCCTCCACGGGCAGGTCCGCCGTCACACAGGCGAGCGTGGCGCGCCGGTGGTGGCGCACGGCTGACTCGAGCAGGTGCAGCGCCTGCCCAAGGGTCTGTTCGAGGTGGTCGGCCCCCGTTTCCGGCTCCGCCCGAATCGCCCCCCTCACGCCCACTTCCCCCTCAATTCCATCAATGGGCGTACCGTCATCTGGTTGAATTCGAAATTGGCTCAAAGGACACCCCCCGGTTCCTTTTTCGGCACAGTAACGAGGGTGCGCACCCGACCGCAAGGCATACCCGGTGGGGTATACGGGACCTGTCATCGGCGGGAATATGCCGGTTCTCAGGCTTCACTCAGGCCGAGATAAGCCTTGTCCGTGTGCCCAAGAGGCTGCGCCTCCCGGCCCCCATTGATAACTTCGCTTCAAGCCAGCACGAGTCCCTTGCCGTACGACGGCGGACCCACCCACCCTCGGGTCCCGAAAGGCGCCGCACACATGGCTGCACAGAACACCGCGACGACCGCCGCCGCGCCGGCCGACCCGCCCAGGTCGCCGACCGGCCGCCAATGGCTCGCTCTGTCGGTGCTCGTCCTGTCCCAACTGGCGGTGTGGCTGGACAACACCGTGCTCAACGTCGCGCTCAAAACCCTGGCCGACCCGGACGAAGGACTCGGCGCCAGCCCCAACCAGCTGCAGTGGAGCATCAGTTCGTACACGCTGGTCTTCGCGGTGCTGCTGTTCACCGGCGGGGTGCTCGCCGACCGGTACGGCCACCGCCGGTTGCTGCTGGCCGGCATGCTCGTCTTCGGCGCCTCCTCCGTCTGGGCCGCCTACTCCGGCTCGGCCGACGAACTCATCGTGGCCCGCGGCGCGATGGGCCTGGGCAGCGCCCTGATCATGCCCGCGACGCTCGCGCTCATCGCCCAGGTCTTCGACGAGCGCCACCGCGCCATGGCCATCGCCATCTGGTCCGGCTCCAGCGGCATCGCCATCGCCACCGGCCCGATGATCAGCGGCGCGATCCTCGACCACTTCTGGTGGGGCGCGATCTTCCTGGTCAATGTGCCGATCGTGGTGCTGTGCGCGGTGGGCTCGTTCCTCTACCTCCCCGGCGCGGTCGCCAGGGTCCGCAAGAAGTTCGACCCGCTCGGCGTGGTGTTCTCCACCGCCGGGCTGTTCGCCATCGTCTGGGGCGTCATCGAGGGCGGCCACCGCAACGACTGGACCGGCCCGGCGGTCCTCGGCTCGCTGGCCGGCGGCACGGTCCTGGTCGCCGTCTTCGTTCTGGTGGAACTACGCGTGTCGAGCCCCGGATTCGACGTCCGGCTGTTCCGCAATGTGCGGTTCACCGGTGCGAGCGTCGCGGTCATGCTCACCTTCTTCGGGGTGAACGGCTCGATGTACTACACCAGCTTCTATCTGCAGGGCGTCCACGGCCAGACGCCGCTGGAGTGCGGTCTGTCCATCGCCCCGGTGGCCCTCGGCGTGCTGCTGGGCGCCCCGCTGTCGGCCCGGCTGGTCCGGCTCCACGGTGTGCGGGCCGTGGTGACCTGCGCGATGCTGATCGCCACGGTGGGCTTCTTCGGCTATGTCTTCCTCGACGAGCACAGCGGCCTGGGGCTGTTCTGGGTCTTCCTCGTCCTCCAGGGCCTGGGCATGGGCGCCGCGGTCGCCCCCACCACCGAGGCCATCATGTCCGTCCTCCCCGCCGACCGGACCGGCGCGGGCTCGGCCGTCAACAACTCGATGCGGCAGATCGGCGGCGTGCTGGGAGTCGCGGTCCTCGGCTCCGTCCTGGCCGGGGTGTACCGGAACGAGATCACCCCGAACCTGGGCGACCTGCCCCCGGCGCAGGCCGACGCCGCCGCGGAGTCACCGGAGGCCACCCGGCTGCTCGCCCAGCGGCTCTCCCTGCCCCGGCTGTCCGACTTCGCGGACCAGGGCTTCGTCCACGCCATGCATGTCGCGGCCGTCGTCGGCGCCGCCGCGGCCGTGTTCGGCGCCGCGATCATCTGGTGGACCTTCCGCCGGCCCCCCTTCCCCAAGCGCGCCGCCGAGCACGGCTGAGGGCACACACACCGACCACGGCCACCCCGCGTCATGCGCCCGGCCTCGAGGCAGTAGTGTCCGCGGTGATGGACGGCTCAGCAGGAGAACCTCAGCCGCCGTGGGATGCCGTGGCCGCGCTGGTGCGGGCGGCGCAGGCGGGCGACGTGCTGGCGATGGACGAGGTGCTGACCGTGGTGACGCCGTATGTGACCCGGCTGTGCCGGCCGATCGCCCTGTCGGATTGCGAGGACGCCGTTCAGGAGGCGCTGACCGCGGTCTTCGTCGGGATGCGGGGGCTGCGCGATCCACAGGCGTTCTATGGATGGGTACGCACCGTCACCGTGCGCGAGGCGGTGCGGGTGGCGCGGCGCACCGCCGTCGAGCGGGCCGTCGATCCCGACGAAGTCGCCCGCCTGCACGGCCTCGTCGGCGTCGGTGACGGCGAGCTGTCGGCACAGGTACGGGACGTGCTCGCGCGGATGCCCGTGCATCATCGCGCCGTGCTCGTCCTGCGCGAGCTCGAGGAGCTTGATGAACGAAGTGCGGCCAAGATCCTTGATATCGCACCGGGCACGGTCAAGTCACGGCTCCACCGTGCCCGTTCGGCGTTCCGGAAGGCGTGGCAGCAATGAGCGTTGATGCCGTGACCCGGCTGCGGCTGATGGCCGCGGGCCTGCACACCACGTTGTACGCGGAGGAGCACCTGGAGCTGCCGTACGACAAGGTGTGGGCGGTCGCCTCGGATCTGGCGGGCGAGCTGCCACACCTCGTGCCTGCGTTGCGCGAGTTCCGCGTCCAGCCCGGCGACGCCGATCGCAAGCGCGCCCTGGCGGTGGGCCCCCTGGGCTGCCGCAGCGCCTTCGAGGTGCGGCTGGCTCCCGGCTGGTGCCTGATGCAATCGCGACTCGTGGTGGGGGGCATGGCCGCCGTACCGGAGGGCGACGGCACGCGCTTCGCCATGCTCGGCGCGGCGCGTCCCGCCGCCCTGCGGCCGATTCAGTGGGCGTACGCTCTCGGGGCCCGCCGCAGCCGGGCCTTCATCCGGAAGGTCGCACTGCGGGCGGCCTTGCGCACATAGTCGTTCGACGACCCGTCACGAACCCGCCACGAACAGCTCCCTCATCGCCTCAGCGACCACGTGGGGACTCTCCCGCGGCAGAAAGTGGCCGACGCCCGGCACGATCCGCACGGTGAGATCGTCCGCGTGGCTCTCGCCTCCGGCCAGCATGGACGGCCGTATCACGTTGTCCCGCTCACCACCCAGCAGCACGGTCGGGACGGTCAGCCGCTGCCCGCGCCACGTGCCGCGCAGCAGCGCCGGGATCTCCCGGACCACGTACTGCCAGAACATGGCCTGCCCGGCATGCGCGCTCGCCCGGGCCGCAGCGCTGAACTCCGCGAGCTCATCGGCTTGCCAGACCGACCGGTCGGCGACCTGGTGACGCAGCAGGAAGCGGGCGAACGCCGGCCAGCGGCGCAGCACGGCCCGGCCGATCACCGGATACTCGATGAAGGCGGTGTACCACTGCCGCCACAGGTTCGGCAGGATGGCCCGCTGCCGGGCCCACGGGTGCGCCATGTTGAGCGCCAGATAACCAGTGAACCGCTCCGGTGCCCGCAGGCACAGCCGGAAGCCGACCTGAGCACCCCAGTCGTGCCCGACCAGACCCACGCGATCAAGCCCGAGTGCGTCCAGCAGCGCGAGCATGTCGTCGGCCAAGCTGTCGATGTCGTAGCCGCGCCGGGTCTGCTCCGACCAGCCGAAGCCCCGCAGATCCGGGCAGATCAGCCGTCGTCCGGGGGCCGACAGGACGGCGACCCGGTGCCAGGCGAACCAGTGCTGCGGGAAGCCGTGCAGCAGCAGGACCGGCGCCCCGGCCCCGTACTCGGCGACATGCAACCGGATGCCGCGCACCTCCAGTCGGCTGTGCGCCGCCCCTTCGGCGTTCGGGAGCCGTCTGTCGACGGCGGCCGTGACCGAGGTCGTGCTCGATGTCGTGCTCGATGTCGTGCTCGATGTCGTGCTCGATGTCATGGGAAACACCTCTCGCCTTCGGCGGGTCTCCTGAGGGCCCGCTTCGGCATGCCAGGAGGCAGCACCGAGCCAAAACGTTCCCAGGGAGGGGCCGCTATCGCCGCTGCGCGCGATCAGGTCCGCCATCTGGGGGCGGACGAGGCAGCGGTCCTCCGGGAACGCGTACAGGAGCCCTCGCGGTACGGGTGTGGGTGCGCTTCGCTTCGCTGCGCGTTGGCTGCGCTTCGCTTCGCCTGCGCCTGTGCGCCGTCTCGCGGCATTCGGCTCGGGCGGGTGCGGGTTTCGTCTCGGACCCTCCGGGTCCAAAGCGCCGGCGAGAAGGGGGAGGGGGCGGCCGGCCCGGTGCCCCGATTCCTCAGCCCGGTGGATGGCTGAGCTCAAAGAGGCTCCGCTGCGCTCCGCCGCAGCTGCTGCCGCGCGATGGTTGAGCGAGGAGTCCAGCGGTGCGCTGGACCGGGGCGAGCGAGCGCGACGGATGGGCGGGCGCCGGGAGACGGGATCGGCTCTCCCCCCACCTGCTCGACGTTTGTAGTGAGTATGGGACAGCGACACGCCGACGGTACGGCGTGTCGCTGTCCCATACTCACTACGAACCCAGAGCAGGTGGGGGAGAGCCCAACCGGACCGGCGTCCACCGCTTCGGGCGACCATCCGCCGTCCCCCGCCCATGAGCCGGTGACGACCCCTTGGGCAGGACGGCGGCGATGCCCCCGGCCCGCCCCTCTCCTTCCCGCTGTTGGCCGCTGTGCGCCGAAGGCGCGAGACGATACCCGCACGCGGCAACCGGACCATGCCGTCCAACGACGCTGGCCCGTACGTCACGCTCCCGCGCCCCGGACCAGCGCACCGCTGCTCCCCTCCATCGGCCACCGCGCGGCAGCAGTCGCAGCGGAGCGCAGCGGAGCCTGCCTTGAGCTCAGCCACCGGCCTCCTGCCTTACGGGGTGAATCGGACGGTTACATTCGCCCAGCCGTCCGGGCTCACGTACTGCCATGTGCCGAGTTCATCTGCCGTCAGCATCGCTTCGGAGTACAGGGCTCCGACGAGGAGCTTCCAGGGCTCGGCTCGCTCGGCGGTTTCTTCGTGCGACCGGTCCCGTAGCGACTCGTCGGCGGCCTTGAATACGGCCGTGCGGATGTCCACATACCGTGGCGTGCGGGCGGTCCCTGTGGTGACGCCGTTTTTGCTGATGAACGTCCATTCGGCGTGCCAGGGTCCGTGTGGCATGGGGCGTTCATCCGCTCTGGCGAAGTGTTCGGTGAGTCTGTCTGCGCGGGGCCGTGAGTTTGTGGTGAGTATGAGACACAGACACGCCGTGGCGTCGGCGTGTCGCCGTCTCATACTCACCACAAACTCGGCCGCCCGACCCGCGCCCCTGCCAGGGTGCCTCGCGGGGAACGGAAAGGGCCGTCACCCGGCAGGGGGCGGTGTGTGTGCGGGCGCGATGCCTCGTTGGCGCTGGGCGTGGAGCCGGGCGATGGCCCGTAGCTGCCGCCGCTCGTACGCGGTGGCCGGACGCACGGAGCCCTGGTGTGAGCGCCACGTGAGGCCGGTTGGGCGGGTGAGGCAGACGAACGGCCCTACGAAGTCGGTGATGGTGGCAGGCATGTCGTAATGCCGGTCGTAGACCACCATGCCGACGGCGAGGTCGAGCGGGGTGCTGGCCCTCTTCGTCACTTCGGCCCCCGCCCCAGGTGCTGGGCGATCTGCTCGCTCAGGGCGGCGGACCGCTGCCACAGTTCTTCCAGGGTGGGGCGATCGTCGCCGCCCTGCGGTGCGTCGTCCTCGCCCTGCTGCGGCGGGGGCGTTGCGGGAGTGGTCACCTACGCCACCACCCTCACGCCATGGATGACGCGCGGGCCGATGTCGATGCCGTGCACGGCCAGCCACAGCGTCCGCCGCCGCTGCCGCCGCAGCCGCCGCGCAGCGCGCGCCTCGCGTTGCTCGTGCGCGACGACGTACGGCCGGACCATGTCCGCCGCGTGGTCGTCCGGTAGCCCAGGGAGGCTGGGTTGTGCGGGTAGGTGGGGCACGTGTGCCGGGCGCGGCATCGTCGGCATGTGCGGGTGCGGCGCCGCGCGGTGACGGCCCGACGGTGGCAGCAGCAGCCGTAGCAGCGCTTCCAAGATCCACGCGATAGCGTGGGCCATGCTCATCAACCTCCTGGGGGTTGAGGGCCACGCCCCCGGACCGCGGTGCATGCGGTTGCGGGGGTCTTGCGTGTGCCCAGTGGTGTCAGGTGACCGCCCCGGGATATGCACCGGGTGTAGTCAACTGGTCACCAGGAGAACGCAATCCTCATAGGATGGGGAGGGTTCAGCAGCATCGCTGTAATCCGCTGCCCTGCCGTGCCGCTGGCAGCGGGCGCAAGTCGGGAGGTCACAGTGTTGGACGAGTCGATCTCATCCGAGGACTTCAGCAATCCCCCTCTGAGTCCACTCCAGCGCTTCGGCGCGGATGTGAGACGTGTACGCCTGGGACGCAACCTCACGCAGAAACACCTGGCCACGGGTACGGGCTACTCCGTGCCGTACGTCAGTGGGGTGGAGTCCGGGAAGCTGCTCCCGAGCGAGAAGTTCGCCATCGGCTGTGACCGGGTGTTCGGGACGAACGGACTCTTCACGGGCATGCTCCGCCTGCTCGAGGAGGGAGACCACGCCACGCAATTCGTGCCCTACGTTCAGTTGGAGCAGAAGGCGTCGCACATCCTCAACTTCTCGACAACCACCATCATGGGCGTGCTCCAGACTGAGGAGTACGCTCGGGCGATCTTCCGCGCCGGACACCCATTCGCACCGGATGAGGCGATCCAGGGCAAGGTCGAGGCGCGTATAAGGCGACGCGAGGTCTTCAGCCAGGACAGGCCGCCGAAGCTGTGGGCCGTTCTCCACGAAGCGTGCCTGCGGACGCATGTGGGCGGCCAGTCCGCCATGGCCGGTCAGCTTGGGTTCTTGGTGAAGTTAGCCGCCCGCCCCGGCATCGACCTTCAGGTGATCCCCTTCACGGCCGGAGCCGCAGCCGTGCACTCAGCACCGTTGACCTTGCTCACCTTCAAGGACTCGCCCACGGTGCTGTACTCCGAAGATCTGCAGGGAGGCAGGCTCTGCCGCATGGCGGCGACCGTGGCGGTTGTCATGCAAAACTACGATCGGCTGCGGGCACACGCACTGCCCCCTGACGAATCGCTGGCCTTCATCGAGACTGTGCGCGAGGAGTACACGTCATGAGCCATTACCGGAACCTTACGTCTGCCGTCTGGATCAAGTCGTCCTACAGCACATCATCCGGCGGTGAGTGCGTGGAGTTCTCTCGGAGCTTCGCCGCTTCCGGCGTTGCGCCCGTCCGCGACAGCAAGGACCCGCAAGGCCCTGCACTCCTCTTCTCGACGGACGGCTGGTCCGCGTTCGTCTCCGCGATCAAGCGCGGGGAGTTCCCCGCCACCTGAATCACCCGACAACTCGCCTCCGACGCACGCGGCTTGTGATCTTTTCCTTGCCTCGGTCCGTGACCCAGGCATAGCCTCCGGGCACAACGACCGTAATTCGGAAGGCAGTTCCCATGCGTACAGCTGTCATCACCGCGCCAGGACAGGTGGAAACCAGAGAGATACCTGTACCGGACGTGGGCGACTCGGAGGTGCTCGTACGCATCGCCGCCTGCGGGGTGTGCACCATGGAGGCCAACCTGTACGCGGGACGCATGACCGTCTACCCCGCCGCCGCCGGACATGAGATCGCCGGGTGGGTCGAGAAGGTGGGCGCCAAGGCCGCCGGTCTTGACGACATGCCGACGGTCGGCGACCTCGTCACCATCGACGGGCTGCCCCGCTGCGGCACCTGCCGCAGCTGCCGGGCGGGGCAGTCCGCCATCTGCGTCGCCCTGCAGGGGCACAAGCGCGAGGACGGCGCGATCGCCATGGGCGCGGGGTTCGCCGACTACATCACGGTGGACGCCTCGCGGGTGTGGTCCGTGGGCGACACCGACCCGGCCGTGGCCGCCATGGGCGAACCGCTGGCCTGTGTGGTCCACTCGCTGCGCCGCGGTGGCTTCCGGGCGGGCGACCGGGTGACCGTGGTCGGCGCCGGGTACATGGGCCATCTGCACCTCGCCGTGACCAAGGTGCTGCAGGCGCGCAGCGTGGCCGTGGTGGAGCGGGACGAGCAGCGGCTGGCCGCCATCGCCGCGGCCGGCGCGGACGCCGCCGTCACCCCCGACGACCTGGGGCAACTGCCCCGCGCCGACGTGGTGTTCGTGACCATCGCGTCCAAGGAGGCCATCGCCGTGGCGCTGGCCTCGGTCGCCGACGGCGGCCGCATCGTGCTCTTCGGCGGCTCCCCCGACGGGCCCCCGGCCGAGCTGCCCGGCTATGAGGTGCACCGCCGCCAGCTGACGGTCACCGGCTCCTTCAGCCACGAGCGGGAGGACTGGCGGGCCGCGGCGGAGCTGCTGCGCGGGGGCGCGCTGACGGGGCGGCTGGAGACGCTGGTCACCGCGCGGTATGCGCTGGACGAGGTCGAGAAGGCGCTCAAGCAGGCCGCGGAGACGCCGGTCTACCGGGTCGTCGTGACGCCGTAGCCCCGCGGGCGGCATTTCCACCACTACTCAGAAAGAGGAACACCGTGCCCCCGCACGAGAACACCCTGCGCGTGGGTGTGCAGCTGCACCCCCAGCACACCGAGCTCGCCCCGCTGCGCGCCGCCTGGCGCGAGGCCGACGCCTTGGGCGTCGACTCCATCTGGACCTGGGACCACTTCCTGCCGCACCACGGGGACCCGTCCGGCAACCACTTCGAGTGCTGGTCGCTGCTGTCCGCGATGGCCGTCGAGACCAGCCGGGCCACGATCGGCCCCCTCGTCAGCTGCACCGCGTTCCGCAATCCGCATGTGCTCGCCGACATGGCCCGCACCGTCGACCAGCTCAGCGGCGGGCGGCTGGTGCTGGGGCTCGGCGCGGGGTGGTTCGAGGCGGAGCACACGGAGTACGGCATCCCGTTCCCGGGCCCGGCGACACGCGTGGACGCGTTCGCCGCGGCCGTCGCCGCGGTCAAGGAGCGGCTGGGGAAGCTCAATCCCGGGCCCGCGGGGCCGCTTCCGCTGCTGATCGGCGGGGCCGGGCGGCGGCGCACCCTGGAGCTGGTGGCGCGCGAGGCCGACTGGTGGAACTGGTACGGCTGGGCCTCCGAGGACCCGGTCGCCGACTTCCGCGAGCTCAACGGCGTGCTGGACCAGTGGTGCGAGCGCGTCGGCCGCGACCCGGGCGAGGTGGCCCGTACGGTCATGGTCAACCCGGACCAGCTGCCGCTGGTGGAGGGCTTCGCCGAGGCCGGCGCGGTCCATGTGGTGCTGTCCCTGGCCGCGCCGTACGACCTGCGCCAGGTGGAGGAGCTGCTGAAGGTGCGCGAGGCGCTGGGCGCCGGGCGGGCTTCTTGACGGCTGGCGCAGCGGAGCCCCGCGAGGTGCTGGGGCGGCGCTTTCGCCTGCTCATGGGCTGTCTGCTGCTGTCCACCCTGGGCAACGGCCTGTGTTTCCCGTTCACCTCCATCTACATCAGCGAACTGCTGGGGCTCGGCTCCCGGGCCGCCGGCGGCTACTTCATCGCCATGGCGGCGGCCAGCTTCGCCGCCGCGCTGTTCGGCGGGCCGCTCGCGGACCGGGCGGGGCCGCACCGGGTGGGGGCGCTGGGCGCCGCGGCGCTCGCGGTCGGGTACGGGATGCTGGCCCCGGTCGACGCGGTGGTGCCGGTCCTGGTCTCGGGCGCGTGCGTCGGGGTGGGCTTCGGGCTGTTCTACGCCTCGATCGTGGGCGTCGTGGACGCCGCCGTCCCGGAGAGCGGGCGCCGTACGGCCTTCTCCGTCCGCCACATCGTGAACAACGTGGGGATCGGGGCGGGCTCGGTCGTCGCCGGTCTGGCGCTGCGCGGGGCGCAGGCGCCCGTCGGGACGCTGCGCTGGCTGTACGTGGCCAACGCGGCGGCCGCGGTGCCGCTGCTGGTGGCGATCTGGGTCATGCGGCCGCGGGAATCCGCCAAGGTGACCGAGGAGAAGGGCGAGAAGGGCGGCGGGCCGACGTACCGCACGCTGCTGCGCGCCCGCCCGATGGCGCTGCTGGTGCTGGCCCAGGCGCTGTTCGCGATCGTCGGCTTCACCCAGATCGAGGCGACGGTGCCGCTGCTGCTCCACGACCACATGGGCATCACGCTGGGGTGGGTGTCCACGGTGGTGGCGGCGAACTCGTTCGCGCTGGTGGCGCTGCAGCCGCTGCTGCGGCGGCGGCTGGAGCGGCTGCCGGAGACGGTCGCGCTGGCCGCCGGTCCGGTGCTGTGGGTGGCGGCGTTCGGCTGCGGTCTGGGCGCGGTGCTCGCCGGGGAGGCCGCCTCGCCGCTGGTGCGGTACGGGCTGCTGCTGGCCTTCGCGGTGGTGTTCGCGGCGGGCGAGCTGATGTATTCCTCCGCGTTCTATCCGCTGCTGCTGCGCTGGTCGGGGGAGGCGGCCGTGGGCCGGGCGAGCGCCCTGGCGTCGCTGGCGTGGAACCTCGGCACGGCCTCCGGGCCGCCGATCGGGCTGTTCGTGATCGTGCACGCCTCGGCGACGGGCAGCTGGGTGGCGCTCACGGTCGGCGCGGCGGTGGCATTCGCGGTGGCGGGCGCGCTGCACCGCCGGGCGGCGGGCGGGTGAGCTCCCGCCGCCCGGCGGCCGGCGGCTACGACTTGGGCAGATAGTCGTTGGAGTACGCGTCCTCCGGGGTGACCGTCTTCTCCAGCAGGCCCTGGTCGTACATGAAGTCCGCCATGCGGCTCCAGCTCTGCGCGTCGTTGGTGCCCAGCTCGCCCGCGTCGTTCTGCATCATGGGCGTGGTGGCCTTGAGCACCGCGAGCGCGTTCTTCTGGCGCTTCTCGTCGCCGAGGCCGGGGACGTACTTCTGGCTGAGCTTGACGGTGTCCTCGGGCTTGTCGATGGCGTACTGCAGACCGCGCAGGGTGGCGTCGACGAACTTCTTCATGTCGTCGCCGCGCTTGTCCAGCGTCTTTTCCTTGACGCCGATTCCCACACCGACCAGCGGATCGCCCTGGTCGCCTCCGTCGAGCGTCAGGGAGCGGACCTCCTGGCCGGCCTCCTGGAAGGCAATGGCGTCATTGTTGAGGTAGCCCATCACGCCTTCGACCTTTTTGCCGGTCAGCGCCGCCTGCTGGGTGAAGCCGATGTTCTTCACCTTGGCGTCCTTGGGAGAGAGCCCGCCCTCTTTCAGCAGGGCCAGCAGACCGAAATAGGTCTCGCCATAGGGGCCGGGGGTGCCGATCGTACGGCCCTTCAGGTCCGTGGGCTTCTTGATGTCGGAATCCTTGGGGACGATCAGGCCCACGGGGTATTTCTGATAAAAGGTGGCGATGTCCACGATGGGGAGATTCTTGGAGCGGGCCTGTAGCATCTCGTCCCCGCCCGCGTAGACGACATCCTCCTTGCCCGACTTCAGGGCTCCGAAGAGGTCTTCCGCGGCACCGTGGTGGCGCAGGCTGACATTCAGCCCGGCGTCCTTGTAGTACCCCTTCTCGACCGCCACATAGAACGGGGCGAACTGGATGTTGGGCGTGTACGTCAGCCCGACCGTGATCTTGTCGCCGCTCTTGCCCCCCGCGTCCTTCGGCTTCTCGGCGCATGAGGTCAGGGTGGCCGCCGCCACCACCGACACGAGAGCCGCCCCCATGACCCGGTGTCTCAGGGTGTGCCTTGTGGACGTCCTTACCAAACGCACGTACTTCTCCTCAGTGAGTGGAAGATGTCAGTCAGCGCTGTACGAGCCGCTCGACCAGGCGGATCACGCCATAGAAGCCGGCGGCGAGAAGTGCGAGCATGACGAGCGTCGAGAACAGCCCGATGGTGTCGGCCTCCTGCCGCTGGACCGACAGGAGCTGGCCAAGACCCTCGCCGCCCATGACGAACTCGCCGACCACCGCGCCGGTGATGGACAGGGTGAAGCCGTTGCGCACCCCCGCGAGGATGCTGGGCAGCGCGAGCGGAAGCTCGATGTACCACAGCATCCCCCACCACCCCACGCCGTCCACGCGCGCCGCCCCCATCACATCGGGGTCCAGCGAACGCAGGCCCAGCACGGTGTTCACCAGGATGGGGAAGAAGACCAGCAGCGCGCAGAGCACGGCGATGGGCAGCAGCCCGTAGCCGAGCCAGAGCGCGAACAGCGGGGCCAGGGCCACCGCGGGCACCGCCTGCGAAGCGGCCAGATACGGCTGGAGGGCCGAGGCCGCGAGGTCACTGCGCGCGATGAGGTAGCCGAGCGGCAGGGCCACTCCGAGCCCCATGCCGCTGCCCGCCAGCGCCTCCCACACCGTCTCCTTGGTGTAGTCGCGCAGATCGCCGTGCAGCACCTGGTCGACGAAATGTTTCGCCAGGTCGTACGGCGCCGGAAGGTAGAACGTGTCCACGGCGCCCGTACGGATGGCGAGATCCCACACGATGAGCAGGGCCAGCCCGAATACGAACGGCGGAAGCACCCCGCGGGCCGCCGATCCGGCCGCGTTCCCGCGAACTCGGCGGCCGTGCGCCCCCTTGGGGCTTTGACGTGCGCGACCCGCGTGCGAGGCTTTTCCGCCGTTTTTCCCGGACTTTCGTACCTGTCCGGGCCGGGGTGAATGCGACGGTTCCGTCTCCGGCCCGCCACTGGCGCCCGCCGTGGCGGTCGCACCCCTTCCGCGCCCTTGCGTCATCCCCAAATCCCCTTGTATTACCGGCTGTTGCCAGATCTCCCGGCACGCCCGCGTGCAACCTATCGCCAGCCCGCTCAGGATCACAATGTGGTGGGGAACAAGGAAATCCTTCCGTTTCATCCGCCGGTGGAGAATCGGTCGAGGATGCCGAGCTCACAGGCGCGCACCCCCGCCTGAAAACGGGAGTTCACCTCGAGTAACTCCAGGATTCCGGTGACGTAGCGCCGGTAGGTGCGCACCGAGATCGCCAGCTCCCGTGCCGCGGCCTCGTCGGTGACCCCGTCGCCCAGCCGCCGCAGCACCCGCCGCACCATCTCGGTGCGGGCGCGGTTGCCGAAGTCGAGCGGGCGGGGGGCGGGCGCGGCGGTGCGCCAGATGTTGCCGAACATGGTGTGCAGGGCGGCGACCACGGCCGGGTCCTGGACGAGGGAGGCCTGCCGCCCGTCGGCCGAGTCCGCGCACACCAGGGCGGTCCGGCCGTCGGCGATCACGGCCGTGGGCAGCGGCACCGCCGCGATCCGGATCTCCGGAGGGCGGGCCCCGAGGCCGCCGCCCGGTCCGAGCGCCGGGCCGGGTTCGGCCGGGGGCCTGGTGCGCAGCACCCGTACGTCAATGGCCTCGCCGAGGCCCGAGACCAGGGTGTGCAGGGCCGCGTGGTCGGCCGCCAGCCGGGGCGTGGGCTCCGGGAAGGCGGCGTCGACGCTGCGCACGGCCCGGCCGGCGACCTGTTCGGCGGCGGCGAGAAAGGCCGCGTCCGCCGTCCCCACCTCGGTGAACAGCTCGTTCCTGGCCTGCCGGGCCCGGTGTTCGTGGACGGTGGACTCCAGCAGGGTGCGCACCTCTTGCAGGGTGCGGTCGAGGGCGTCCTCGACCGCGGCGGCCGGCTCGGTGGTCCGGTCCGCAATCCGGTCCGTGATCCGTTCCCTGATCCGGTCCGTCATCGCTTGGTCATCGCTTCGTCGTCCCGCCTCGCGACATGGTCAGGTCTCGAGTGCTTCAGGGGCGGCTTGGCAGAACCCCCGTCTCCACCGCCCGTACCCCCGCCTGGAACCGGGAATGCGCCCCCAGCTCGCGCATGATCTCCGCGACGTGACGGCGGTAGGTGCGCAGCGACACCTTGAGGTCGCGGGCGGCCACCTCGTCGGTGACCCCGGCCCGCAGGCACTCCAGGATCCGCCGCGCGGTGTCGGTGCACAGCCGTCCGGCCGGGCCCGGCGGTTCGGCGAGCGCCACGGCGTTCCCCCACGCCCCGGCGAACATCAGGTCCAGGGCCTGCACCGTGGCCGCGTCCTCCACGAGCGAGAGCGGCGGTCCGGCCCGCCCGGGCCCCGGTCCCGGCTCCGGCCGTACGTAACCCACCCGGCCGTCGACGAGCAGGGCCTCGGGTAACGTCCCGTCGGCCGTCCGCGCCTCGCAGCGCGGGTCGGTGCGCGCCAGCGCGGGGACCCGCGGGCCGGTCGGGGCGTCCGGCAGGCACAGCAGCCGGACGGTGACGCCCTCGCGGCCTGGGCAGGGCGGGCGGGCGAGCGCCGCGCAGACGGCCTCCTCCTGCTCCGGGTCGCCGGACAGCACCACGGCCACGGTCCGCTCCGCCCCGGCGATGAGCCGGTCGGCGGCCTCCGCGGCCGACGGGTGGCCGGGCCCGGCCCGCACCCACGGCCGGTGGGCCTGACTCTGGCGGTGCCGGGTCACCACCGATTCGATCAGGTCATGGGCCGCCAGCAGCGCCCGCTCCACATGGTCCGGGCCCGGGGCACCGGCCGCCCCGCGCTCGGGTGACGGCTCGGGCATCCTCGCAAGACCAACCATGACTTCCCCTGCAGGGCGAAGGCGACCTGTTTTCTGAAATTCGAGCCTGGTTCGAGAATTACTTGGCGCAAAAAATGCTATGCAATTCCATTGACGACAGTAATTCGCGCACAGCGACGGCGTCAACGCAACGAGTCAGGTAAAGAGTAGGCAAATGACGGCGTGTCAGACCCTACCGCAACGCCTCACGCGCGCAACGACACGCACCCTGTCAGGAAGTTGCATGTATCCGCGCCGCTCAGCCGCCCGCACGACACCCAGCGCAGCCATCGAGCCACCCTGAGCGAGCGACGGCCGGGCCGGCTGTCCGGTTGCTGCCAGCCGTCAACGGGCCGTCGAGGTACCCCCGTCCGGGGGTGAGGCTCCACCGGGCCCGTAGGCCGCCGCCATGGGCCGTCACTGCGGGCCGAAGCTGATCGGGCCGTGGAAATCCCGGCCCTGAATCACCGGCCCGGTGATCCGCGCGTCACCCGAGACGGAATTGTGGACGGTGCCCGCCTCTTGGGCCGGTGTTCCGTACCGGCTCATCCAGGCCGCCAGATCGCGCGCCAGCTCGGGGTCGCGCCGTGCCTGTTCGGCCAACAGCTCGGCCAGTCGGCGCAGTTGCTCGGGGTCGTCGTACGGGATCGCGACGGGCCCGCCATCGCCCGCCGGGTCACCCGCCGGATCCGCGCCCGGGGCGCCCGACGGATCGGACGCCGGGTCGGCCGCCGGGTCGGACGGGCTCCGCCGCAGCACCCTGCGGGACAGCGCGCCCAGCGCCTCCAGCGCCCGCCGGCCGGCCTCGCCCCCCGCTCCGGACACCACCGCGTTGACCGCCGCGATCAGCGCACCCGCCGTCACCGGATCCATGGGCCCCTCCCCGGCTCGCATCCCGCCACCGAACGGCACGCTACCGAACGGCGGTTCACGGACCGACCGATTCCGCCCGAAGGGTGAACCAGACCGTCTTACCGGTGGTGTTGAGGTCCGTGCCCCATTCGTCGGCCGTCTTGCTGAGCAGGAACATCCCGCGCCCGCTCTCGGAGAGGAAGTCGGGCTCCTTGACCACCGGCAGCGACGACTCGCTGTCGCTCACGGCGGCCCTTATGCCGTACGGGCGGTTCTCGAGGGTGAGCACACAGTCGGGAGAGGCCGCGTGCTTGTGGACGTTGGAGAGCAGTTCGGTGACACACATCGCCGCCGCGGTGATCAACTCCTCGCGGCCCCACTGGCGCAGCCGAGCGCCCACGACGCGGCGCACATCCGCGAGTGTCTGCGGATGGACGCGCAGGCGCAGCTCGTATCTGCCCCAGCTACCGCTGGGCGGTGCTCCCTGCGGGATGTTCTCTGCCATGTCGTCCAGGGCCCTCCAAGGCACGGCGCGCTGCCGTGTCGCACAGGCGATCCTGTCCCATGTCCGTGCTACTCGCAATGTTTCGACCCACTCGCGCAAGACTGGCATATGCCGCCTGGTGGTTGTAGTTGGCGATACGTCAGACTGGCGACATGTCCTACCACCCAGTGCCCACCGTGCGGCGCAGGCGGCTGGGGTCCACTCTGCGGAAGCTGCGTACCGAAGCGGGGATGACATTGGACGCGGCCGCGCGGGCGCTGAACGCGGCCCAGGGGGGACGTACGGACGCCCGCCGCTGGAGCGCCCCGAAGCTGTCCCGCATAGAGAACGCGAACGCGACCATCCGCGCCACGGAGGTCGCCACCCTGCTGGAGGCCTACGCGATCAGCGACTCCGAAGTCCGCGCCGCGCTCGAGAGGCTGGCCAGGGACGCCGGGAAACGCGGCTGGTGGCAGACCTACCGCGGTGTGGTGGCCCCCGCGTACGCCGACTACATCTCGCTGGAGAGCGACGCCGAGTCGGTCCGCGACTACGCCCCGCTGGTCGTCCCCGGCCTGCTCCAGACGCCCGACTACGCCCGGGAGACGATCGCCGCCAACGCGGTCGCCCGCAGCGAGGCGGAGGTCGCCGCGCTCGCCGAGGTGCGGCTGGCCCGCCAGGCGGTGCTGACCCGCCCGCGCGCTCCGCTGCGGCTGTGGGCGGTGATCCACGAGGCCGCCCTCCACCGGCGCTTCTCCGGCCGCCCGGCCATCATGGCCGAGCAGTTGCGGCGGCTGCTGGACGTCGCGGACTGGCCCACGGTCACGCTGCAGGTGATGCCGATCGACGCCGCGCCCAACCCCGGGGACGCGGGCGCCTTCACGCTCGTCGGTTTCCCCGGTCCGATGCCGGACGTGGTCACCCAGGAGAACCTGCGAGGCCCCGTGTACGTCGAAGGAGTCGACGACGTGAATGTCTTCGCCGACGCCTTCGGCCACATCGTCGACAGCTCGCTGTCGACGGATGAGACGAAGGCCCTCATCGCCGGCCTCCTAGGAAAGAGGGCCCCACACCGTGAAGACCTCAGAAGTGCCCGAGAACCCGCATGATGTGTCCCCGAGCCCGTATCCGCCCGTCGGCGCGGCCCGTCCGCGCTGGCGCAAGTCCTCGTACTCCGTGGGCGAGGGCCAGTGTGTCGAGGTCGCCGCGTGGGGCGGCCTGGTCCGGCTGCGCGAGAGCGACGACCCGGGCGCGGTCCTGGGCGCCGCCCCGGCCGTCTGGACCGCCTTCGTACGCGGCGTGAAGGCGGGCTTATACGACGCCTGAGACAGCGCGGGGCCCGGCCGTGGCCGGGCCCCGCGCCCTTACGGGGCTCAGAACTGCACGTCCGAGCAGGCGTAGAAGGCGTTGGAGGTGTCGGCGACGGTCCACACGGCAAGGATCAGGTGCCGGCCGGTCTTCCCGCTCGGGATGGTGCCCGAGTGGGAGAGCGTGGACGGCGGCCGCTGGCCGTTGTACGGGACGGTCAGGAACGGCGTGGAGTCCAGGCTCGCGCGGGTGAGCTTCGCGTTGGGGTTCCAGCCGTTCTTGGTGATGAAGTACTTGAAGTCCGTCGTGGCGTGCGAGGCGGTGAACCGCCAGGTGAAGGTGTAGCTCTTCCCGGCGGTGAGCTTGGTGGTCGGCCACTGGCCGCCGCGCGGGTCGTCCAGCTGGGAGAACCGGCTGTTGCCGCCCGCGCAGATCGTGCCGTCGGCCGGACCGCCGGACGGGAAGCCCTTGGGGCCCTCGACGCTCTGCGGTTCGTACTGGATGTCGCCGCAGTTGGTGACCGTGCCGTTGGCACACAGCTTCTGGCGGCTGATGGGCGAGTCGGTGTAGGCGTGGCCTGCGGCGCTGCCGCCGGTGGTGAGAATGGAGACCGCCGCGAGCCCGATGCCGATCACAGCGGCGCTGATCTTCTTGCGCATGCTTCGCTCCTGAAGACGTGGGGAGTGCTTCGGCGAGCCGAGTGCATTGCGGTCTAGACCAAGTCGCAGAGTAACCGCGCTTTCTTGGTCATGTCCATACCAATTCACGGGACATGTCCATACCAATGAAGCGCCGCCGGGGCAGCCGGTCCGGAGCACCCTTCCGGGTCGGGTAGGATTCTTCCGTCAGCAGGCGCCGCTAGCTCAGTTGGTTAGAGCAGCTGACTCTTAATCAGCGGGTCCGGGGTTCGAGTCCCTGGCGGCGCACCATGGGTCATCCCAACTGACCAGGGGCTTCTCGGTTCTCCGAGGGGCCCCTGTCCTGTGTCCACAGCGGTGGCAGCCGGTGGAGGGCCAGATAGAGCGCCGCGGCCACGGCCGCCGCCACGAACATGCTCAAGTCTCCCCAGCCCGGGTGCGCCGACGCGAGCGGTCCGGTCAGCAGCCGCGAGCTCCAGAACGGCACGGACGCCAGCACCCCGCCGGCCCAGGCCACGAAGCCCCACTCCAGCACCCGGCCGCGGTCGTACAGCTCGCCGACCCGGCGGCTGTCGGACCCGCCGCCGCGCAGATAGTGGAGGATCAGGACGGTGGTGAAGGGCGCGATGAAGTACGTGGTGAGGTTGAGGAAGGCGACGAACTTCTGCTCCGTGCCGGCCGCGCCCCACAGGACGACCCCGTACGTCAGCGCGCTGACGCAGATCACCGCGCCGGCCCGGGAGACCGGTGCGCGCAGCGTCTGCAGGGAGATCGCGCTGCCGTAGATGTTCAGGAAGTTCTGCGCGAAGGCCGACACCGCGATCGCGATCAGCGCGGGGGCGGCGAACGGCCCGGCCAGCCGGTGCAGCGCCACGATCGGGTCCGAGCCGTGGGCGCCGCTGCCCACCAGGACCCCCACCGTGCCGAGCCAGGAGATGGTGACGAAATTGCCGAGCCCGGTGTACCAGGCCGTGCGCCGGGCCACCTCCGGGGTGTCCGGCAGATAGCGCGAGTAGTCCGAGGCGAACGGCGCCCAGGCCACCAGAAAGGCCAGGAACCAGCCCGCGAAGGTGATCCAGCCCCCGGCCCCCGGGGATGCGCCCGGGCGCTCGCCCGGGTGCGCCGCGCCGCCGCCGCGTACCAGGGCCACCACGGTGATCAGCACGAACAGCGGGGTGAGGACATAGGCCAGCACCCGCTGCAGGTGGTTGATCATGTTGTAGCCGTAGACGCAGACCAGCGCCTGCACCACCATGAGCGCCAGCGCGCACATCCAGAACGGCACCCCGGTCAGCTCGGCGAACGCCTTGCCCCCCAGGATCGCGGTGACGGCCGCCCAGCCGATCCCGGCGAACACGTTCACATAGGCCACGGGCAGGAAGTTGCCGTAGTAGCCGAGCGGCCCGCGGGCCTGGACCTGCTGGGGCACCCCGAGCCGCACCCCCATCCGGCTCATCATCGCGACCAGCGCCGAGCCGACGAGAGCGCCCAGCAGGATGGCGGCGATCGCCGCGCCGAGGCTCAGCCCGAAGCCGGTGGCCGCGAAGCCGAGGACGACGATGGGGAAGTTGAGCCCGGCGGCGAACCAGACGAAGAACTGCGACCGGGGCGTGCCGTGCCGCTCGTGGTCGGGGATGTGGCCGGTGCCGAAGGGCTCGACCTTGGCGATCGCGTCGCCGTACACCGGCACGGCGGGTCCGGTCGTCCCGCCGCTCCCGTCTCCCGCGCCGCCGTCCCTCACGCCGCCGCCACCCGGGCTCGGTGGTCCTCCCGGGCCCGGCGGCAGGCGGACGGTATGGCCTGTTCCGTCCAGATCGACTTGCCGTGGGCGGTGTAGCGGGTGCCCCAGCGCTGGGAGAGCGCCGCCACCAGCTGCAGCCCCCGCCCGCCCTCGTCGGTCTCGGCGGCCCGGCGGATGCGGGGCACGGTGGCGCTGCCGTCCGAGACCTCGCAGACCAGCGCCCGGCCCCGGATCAGACGCAGCTGGACCGGTCCCTTCGCATGCCGGACGACATTCCCGACCAGCTCGCTGGCCAGCAGCTCGGTGGTCATGACCAGCTCGTCGAGGCCCCAGGCCGCCAGCTGCTCGCGGACGCAACTGCGCGCGTGGCCGGCGGCCACCGGGTCCTCGGGCAGCGGACAGACGGCGACGTCCTCGGCCGGCAGCCGGTGGAGGCGGGCGATCAGCAGCGCGGTGTCGTCGGCGGTCACCTGCTGGGCCGGCAGCATGGCGCCGACCAGGACGTCGCAGAGGCGGTCGAGACGCTCGCGGTCCACCATGGGGTCAGGGCGCGGCCCCGCCGGACCCTCGTCCGTGTGCGGGTCCTCGGCCGGGAGCCCGGCCAGCCGCCGCCCGAGGCAGCGGCTCAGCACCTGGGCGCACTCGGCGATGCCCCGGTCGATGTCGCGGGTGGCGGACTCGACCAGCCCGTCGGTGTACAGCACCATCACGCTGTCGCCCGGCAGCCGCAGCTCGACGGTGGAGAACGGGGGCTCGGCGGCGCCCAGGGGCGGATCGGGCGGCAGGTCCAGGCTGTCCACGGTTCCGTCGGGACGCACGATGAAGGGCGGGGGGTGGCCGGCGCGCGCGAGCGAGCACCCGCCCGTGACCGGGTCGTACACGGCGTACAGGCAGGTGGCGTAGGAGTCGTCGCCCAGGTCGCTCACGACGTCGTTCAGATGGGCGAGGACCTCCTCGGGGGGCAGTTCGAGGTCGGCGAGCGTGTGCACGGCGGTGCGCAGCCGGCCCATGGTGGCGGCCTCGGTCAGCCCATGGCCCATCACATCGCCGATGACCAGGGCCACCCGCTCCGCGGACAGCGGGATCACGTCGTACCAGTCGCCGCCCACGTCGGTGCCGCTGCTGGCGGGCAGATAGCGGACGGCGGCGGTGAAGGCCGCGGACGGGGGCAGGGCCCGGGGCAGCAGTCCGCGCTGCAGCGCCTGGGCGCGGGCGTGTTCGGCGTCGTAGAGCCGTGCGCGGGCCAGGGCCTGGGCGACCATGCCGCTGAGCGCGGTGAGCAGGGTGCGCTCATCGCCGCTGAGGCGGCGGGGCCGGTCGAAGGAGACCGTGCAGCAGCCGATCGGGGTGCCCGAGACGATCAGCGGCAGCAGGGCCCATGCGTTCTTCTGCGCGATCGCGGGGTTTCCGGCCAGGTCGGGGAAGAGCTCGGCGTACTCCGCGGCCGAGGAGATGAAGCGCGGAAGGCGCGAGCTGATCAGGTCATTGACCGGTTGGTAGCCGTTCAGTACCGGAACCCCGTCGATGATGTGCAGGAATTTCTGCGGATATCCGACCGATCCGACCACATGGAGCCGGTCGCCCTCGATCGCCTGGATCAGCAGGCCCGAGGCGCCGAACGGCGGCAGGATGTGCGCGGCGACGACATCGACGACATCGCGCGTGGTCACCGCCTCGGCGAGGGCGCTCGTCAGCTCGCTGATCCGCGCCGCCTGCTCGGCGGCGGCGCGCTCCGCGGCCTCGCGCCGGGCGGCGCGGGTCCGCCGGTCGGTGACATCGGTGAAGTAGGCCGTCAGTCCGTCGGGGACCGGGACCAGCCGGATGTGGTACCAGCGCTCGTCGGTGGGCCACTGGATGTCGAAACCCTCCGGCCTGCCGTCGGCGGCGGCCTGCCGGCAGCGGCCCTCCAGGCCGGGGACCGTGCCCGCGGGACCGTCCCACAGCCGCCGGCCGAGTACCTCCCCGGCGGGGCCGACCAGGCGCTCGGCCTCGACGTTGAGGAAGGTGATCCGCCACTCCCGGTTCACCGCCAGGAACCCGTCGCTCATGTACCGCAGCGCCCGGCCGACCGACTCCCGCGCGATCCGGCTCTCCGTGGTGTCCCAGACCCGGCCGATCATGCGGATGGGTTCGCCGCTCTCGTCCAGCTCCAGGTGGGCGCGGCTGTGGACCCAGCCGGTGGTTCCGTCGGGGCGGCAGACCCGGTACTCGGCCTCGTAGATGCCGCGGGTCCGCAGCGACTCCTCGGTCGCGGCCATCACGCGCGGCACGTCCTCGGGGTGGACCAGGTTGATCCAGCTCTCGATCCGGTGCCGATAGTCCTCGGGTATCCCGAGGAGGGTGAGCCCCGCCTGGTCCCAGACCATGTCGCCGGTGCGGATCCCCCACTCCCAGGAGCCGATCCTGACCGCCTTCCGCGCCAGCCGGAAGTCGGATCCGCCCGGATACTCCTGCCACTGTTCCTGCCACCAGGGGTAGCGCTCGGTGTCCAGCGGAGCGGACCGGGCCAGGCGCTCCGCCACCCAGTCGGCCACCGCCGCCAGGAAGCTCCGCTGTCCGGCGGTCGGCTCGCCGGGGCCGGTGACGACGGACAGCGCCCCCAGCCGTGCCTCGGGGCCGGACAGCGGAACCGAGGCGATCATGGCGTCCCGGGGCAGCCGCCCGCGCGACACCCGGCCCGCGGCCCCGGGGGCGGGGACAGGGTCATCGGGGGCGGGGCTCTCGGGGGCGGGGGCGCCGGGGGCGGGGTCATCCGGGGCGGGGCGACCAGGGGCGGCCGCGGGCATCCAGACGTACCCGCCGTCCCGCACGGCGCGGACCGGGGCGAGCGAGGCATCGTCCTCCCGGATCTCCTCCCATTCCCGGAAGACGGGCCGGGGCAGTCCGGTGGCGAGCACCAGGCGCAGCGCGCAGCTCCCCGCGGGCCCGCAGGACCAGTGCACCACTCCCGCCAGGCCGCCGAGCTCCGCCACCGCCTGGTCCAGGGCGTGCTGCACCACCTCGCGGTCCGTGAACCCCGCATCCACCGCGGAGAGCAGCGCGAGCCGTTCCTCGCCCCGGCTCCGGGGTCGCTCCGTCGCCTTCGCCGCCTGCCACTCCTTCATCGAGACCTCACTCGGTGGCGAGGAGACCGGCTCCCGCGCCACGCGCGTCCCCAAGAGAACATAAATGTCCTACATCTGCCAATAGCGGACGTATGCCCCATTTGAACATGCTCGGGCGGCTTACGGAAGCGCCCCCCGGGTGAGGCATCGGCGGCGGGGCGGCCAGGACGGCTCCGCAAGGGCGCCCGCCGCCGCCCGCCCGGCCGCCCGCCCCGCTAAGCTGATCCGATCGGAGGTGGCTGTGACGGCGCACAATCGCGGCATGGCGAGCGACATTCAGGAGCGCATCAAGCGTCTGATCGTCGACCAGCGGCTGCCGTCCGGTGCCCCGCTGCCGACCGAGACCGAGCTGATGGAGCTGCTGGGCGTCAGCCGCAACTCCGTGCGCGAAGCCCTCAAGGGGCTGCAGGCCATGGGCATCGTGGAGATCCGCCACGGCTTCGGCACCTATGTCGGCCCCATGTCGATGGGCCCGATGATCGAGGGGCTGATCTTCCGCACCGTCGCCGGCCACTACCGCGGCGAGGACAGCCTGCTGCAGCTGCTGGAGCTGCGCGAAGCGGTGGAGACCGGGCTGATCGCACGGCTGGCCGGGCGCATACCCCAGGCGGATCTGGCCGAGCTGGACGCCCTGGTCGAGCGGATGGAGGCGGAGGCCGCCGAGGGCGCCGTGGGCGCCGACACCGACCGGGCCTTCCACGCCGCCCTCCACCGCGGCCTGGACAATCTGCTGCTCAGCGAGATGCTGGAGGCGTTCTGGGACGCCTTCCACCGGGTGCGCACCGATCTGGTGGATCTGCACACCGACCCCAAGATCACCTGCCGGCAGCACCGGGAGATCCTGGAGGCGGTCCGCACCGGCGATGTCGTACGGGCCGAGGCCGCCGTCCGCGATCACTTCGGCAACATCCGGGAGCGGCTGCGCTCCCCGCACCAGGAATGATCCGGCCCTCCGCGCCCCGGTCGACCTGATCCCCCTTCCTGCCCCGCTTCCCGCCCCTCTTCCCACTCCGCGGCCGATTCACCCCTCCCCGCCGGAAAGGTCCGGTTCTCGCTGTTGCGCATCGCGGGCCTGCCGTTCCATGTCCGCATGGTCGGTTGTCTCCACTAATGTGCCCGTACGGCCGAGAGGGGGCCGTTTCGGGGGAGAGCACACGACGAACGGGCTTCGGCACGCGGCCGGCTTGCGCGTGCGGGGGGAATGACTCATGACGTCGACGCCGAGAACGACAAGCGCGCGCCTCCCGTGGCAGCACTGGGGCGAACCGCCCCGGCACCGGAGCGAACCGCCCCGGCACCGGCCGCCGCTGCCGAAGTACGACTACGAGCACTACAGCCGGCTCGCCGGCCCGCTCAGCCGACCGGACGCCCAAGGGGCCGGACATTCGGCCAAACCGTACCGGGTGCGCTACCGCGGGCTGCTGGCCGAGGAGCCGCACCGGGTCCGCGCCGCGCTGCTGCTCGGCGCCGCTCCCCTGCTCTCGCTGGGGCTGCTGCTGTGGCTGATGCAGCCCGCCCACTGGACCAGGCGGGAGGGCGTCGGCCCCGCCATGGCCGCCATGGACACCGTGATGCTGGTCTCCATCGGGCTGATCGAGCTGTTCCGCACGCTCAACGTGCTGTCCAACGCGCACGCCACCCTCGTCGCCCGCGACCCGGTCCCGGTGGTGCCCGAGACCGGCACCAAGGTCGCCTTCCTCACCTCCTTCGTGCCCGGCAAGGAGCCGCTGGAGATGGTGACCAGAACCCTTGAGGCGGCGGTGCGCGTGCGCCACCGCGGAACGCTGCACGTCTGGCTCCTCGACGAGGGCGACGACCCGGCGGTCAAGGCGGTCTGCGCGCGCCTGGGCGTGCGCCACTTCACCCGCAAGGGCGTCGAGAAGTGGAACCGGCCCAAGGGCCCGCACCGCGCCAGAACCAAGCACGGCAACTACAACGCCTGGCTGGACGCCCACGGCGACCGTTACGACTACTTCGCCTCCGTCGACACCGACCACGTCCCGCTCCCCAACTACCTGGAGCGGATGCTCGGCTACTTCCGCGACCCCGACATCGCCTTCGTGGTCGGCCCGCAGGTCTACGGCAACTACGACGCGGCCGTCACCAAGGCCGCCGAGAGCCAGCAGTTCCTCTTCCACGCCCTCATCCAGCGCGCGGGGAACGCCTATGGCGGCCCCATGTTCGTCGGCACCAACAACGCCGTGCGGATCAGCGCCCTCAAGGGCATCGGCGGGCTGTACGACTCGATCACCGAGGACATGGCCACCGGCTTCGAGCTGCACCGCCACCGCAACCCCGCCACCGGCCGCACCTGGCGCTCCGTCTACACCCCCGACGTGCTCGCGGTCGGCGAGGGCCCGGGCGCCTGGACCGACTTCTTCACCCAGCAGCTGCGCTGGTCCCGGGGCACCTACGAGACGCTGCTCAAACAGTTCTGGAAGGCGCCGCTCACCCTGCCGCCGGGCAAGCTCCTCAACTACACGCTGATGGTGATCTTCTATCCGTCCTCGGCGCTCAACTGGATTCTCGCCGCCCTCAGCTGCACGCTCTTCCTCGGCTTCGGCGCCTCGGGACTCCAGATCGACCCCGCCATCTGGATGATGCTCTACGGCAACGCCTCGGCCCTGCAGATCGGTCTGTACGTCTGGAACCGCCGGCACAACGTCTCCCCGCACGAACCGGAGGGCTCCGGCGGCGTGGCCGGCATGGTGATGTCCGCCCTCGCCGCGCCGATCTACGCCCGTTCGCTGATGGACGCCGTACTGCGCCGCAAGAGCAGGTTCGTGGTGACGCCCAAGGGCGACTCGGCGAGCCCCGACACGCTCTTCGGCACCTTCCGGATTCACCTTTTCTTCCTGGCGGTCTTCGGCGGGTCGCTCGCCTCTTCCTTCTATTTCGACCACAGTCATCCAGCGATGACCGTTTGGGCATCACTTGCCCTGACTGTCACAGCCGCGCCGATCATCGCCTGGCGGTGGACCCTCCGCCAGGAGAAACGGACCGGGAAACAGACCGCCGGAGCATCCCTTGGGGGACGATAAGACGTGAAGTACCGACCGAGTCGCCGCACCCGCCGCTTCGGGATCGGTGCGGCGGCTGTGCTCGTGCTGGCCGGCATGAACGGACCGGCCCTCTACCGCTTCAGCTCGGACAAGTACCACCACTACAAGATCAACCAGCCGGAGTACAAGGCCAGGAACGGCCACTGGGACGTGGTGAACGTCCCCGAGGAGTACCGGATCAACACGATCCACGCCGCCCTGCTGCACACCGGCAAGGTGCTGCTGGTCGCCGGCTCCGGGAACAACGCGAAGAACTTCGCCGCCAAGTCCTTCCGGAGCGTCCTGTGGGACCCGGAGAGGAACACCTTCAAGAACGTCCCCACCCCCCAGGACCTGTTCTGCGCCGGACACAGCCAGCTGCCGGACGGAAAACTCCTGGTGGCGGGCGGCACCCAGCGGTACGAGAAGCTCAAGGGCGATATCGAGAAGGCCGGCGGGCTGATGTTCGTCCACAACGAGGACCCGGACAAGCCCAGGACGTTCCCCGCGGGCACCCGCTTCACCGGCAAGGAGAACGGCAAGGTCTTCGAGTCCAAGGACCCGGTCCTGGTCCCGCGCGCCAAGAAGACCAAGAACCGCAAGACCGGCAAGGTCACCGTGACCGCCAGCACCGCGCGGGTCTATGTGGAGGCGCTGCGCAAGGGGAAGCGGTACCAGACCGGGACCCAGGACAACTACCGGATCGAGGGGCTCGAGGGCAAGGACCGGCGGAACTTCTACGGCATCGCGCAGAAGCTGTCCTTCGACAAGAAGGACTTCCAGGGCATCAAGGCCGCCTACGAGTTCGACCCGGTCGCCGAGCGCTATGTCCCCGTCGACCCGATGCACGAGGCCCGCTGGTACCCGACCCTGACCACCCTCCAGGACGGCCGGGTGCTGTCGGTCTCAGGCCTGGACGAGATCGGCCAGGTCGTGCCGGGGAAGAACGAGACCTACGACCCCCGGACCAAGAAGTGGAAGTACCTGCCCAAGAGGCGGTTCTTCCCCACGTACCCGGCGCTCTTCCTCACCGACGGCGGCAGGATCTTCTTCACCGGCTCCAACGCCGGATACGGCCCCGACGACGTGGGCCGCACCCCCGGCATCTGGGATCTGAAGACCAATGTGTTCAAGACCGTGCCCGGGATGAGCGACCCGGACATCCTGGAGACGTCGATGTCCGTGCTGCTGCCCCCGGCCCAGGAGCAGCGGTACATGGTGCTCGGCGGCGGCGGGGTCGGCGAGGACCCCAGGTCCACCGCGAAGACCCGGATCGTCGATCTGCACGCGGCACAGCCGCGCTTCCGCGACGGGCCGAAGCTGTACTCCAGGGTCCGCTACCCCAGCAGCGTCATCCTCCCGGACGACACCCTGCTGACCACCAACGGCTCGGGCGACTACCGGGGCCGCGACGGCAGCAATGTGCTGCGGGCCGAGCTCTACGACCCCAGGACCAACACCACGCGCGGTGTGGCCGACCCGCTGGTGGGCCGCAACTACCACTCCGGGGCGCTGCTGCTGCCCGACGGCCGGGTGATGACCTTCGGCTCCGACTCGCTGTTCGGCGACTCCGCCAACACCAAACCGGGGAAGTTCCAGCAGCAGATCGACCTGTACACCCCGCCCTATCTGTTCCGCGACGCGCGGCCCACGGTGCTCGACACCGCGCCGCGGACCGTCAAGCACGGGGCGAAGGCCACCTTCAGGACCCCGCACGCGCCGACGATCAAGCGGGTGAGGCTGATCCGCCCGGGCTCCTTCACGCATGTGACCAATGTCGAACAGCGGTCGATCGCGCTGGACTTCGTCGCCGGCCGCAACAGCGTCACCGCCCGGATCCCGAGGGACCCGTCGCTGGTCCCGCCGGGGTGGTACATGCTCACGGTGGTGGACGAGGAGGGGACCCCGTCGAAGGCGGTGTGGGTGGAGGTGCCGCCCGCGAAGGCGCGCTCCTCCAAGCGCTGACGGGTCCTCCCCGCCCCGGCCACCCGGCTATTCGGCGTTACGGGCGAGGTCGAGCGCGTACCGCGGCCACCACTGGCCGGCCTTGGGGCCGCCCTTGCAGGTGCCGTCCGACTCGCCCGGACGTTTGATCCACAGATAGGCGGCGACCGCCCTGTCGCCCGTGCGCACCGTCGGCGTCTCGCCCAGCGCCCGCCCCTTGGGGTTGCACCAGGCCTCGGAGTCCTCCTTGCCCGGCACCGGACCGTTCCCGTTACGGCTGGTGTCGATCACGAAGGGCTTGCCGCCGACCAGGGCGGAGAGCTTCTTGCCGTATGCCTTGTTGTCCTCGGTGGTCTGGTAATTGGCGATGTTGAGCGCGAAGCCGTCGGCCTTCCTCAGCCCCGCGCGCCGCAGCGGCTCGGCCATCCGGCGCGGGTCCTTGATCCAGTGCGGATTCCCGGCGTCCAGATAGACCTTGGTGCGGGGCAGCCCCTTGAGCTTGTCCACCGCCCCGGTCAGCAGGTCGTAACGCTCCTCCAGGAACCGCTTGGGCGTGCAGCCGTCCACCGCGTGGGGCAGCGCGTCCGGCTCCAGGATGACCGTGGCGGCCCGGTCGCCGATGCCCCTGACCGCCTTGTCCAGCCAGGCGCGGTACGTGTCGCCGTCGGCGGCGCCGCCCTTGGAATACTGCCCGCAGTCGCGGTGCGGGATGTTGTAGAAGACCAGCAGGGCGTCGCGCTCCTCCTCGGCGGCCGCCTCGGTGAACCCTCGGGCCTGGCCCTCCGGATCGTCCACCCCCAGCCACTCCGCGACCGGCTGCGCGGCGATCCGCTCTATCAGCTTCGCCTCCTCGCCCTCCCCCTTCCTGCGGTACGCGGCGACCTGCCGCGCCGCGCTGCCGTCCGGATTCACCCAGTACGGCACGACATTCCTGGGCCGCTGGGCGGGCTTGGCGGCCGCGATCGACTCCTCCTCGCTGTCGGAGGCCGACGAGCCGAAGCAGCCGCAGAGCGTCACGAGCGACAGCAGCGCCGCCCACATCGCCACCCCTACGCGGACAGCCCCGCGCCGACGGCCGGTGTGACTCCCGTACATCCACTCCCCCTTGGCTGCACGCTCCGGAGGGCGCTCCTCGGGCCCCCGGGTAGGACAAGACCGGTCGAATTCATGCTTACACACCACACCGACCCCCAAATGGTTTTCCACAGCCCTTTGTGTGACTTCGCCCGTCCGGTGTGGTGCGGGCCCCGAACCGCGCCGGGGCGCGCACGCCTACCGCACCCCCGTCAGATACGCGGACACCACCACGCGCGCGCCGTGCGCCGCGTGCGCCGCGTGCGCCCCGCTCGCCCCGTTCGGTCCGTTCTCTGGGTCTCTCGCGACCAGCCGCAGCTCCGCCCGGCCCCGGGCCCGCGCCCCGTACACCCACCGCGCGTCGAACCGCCCGGCCGTGACCAGCTCCACGCCCTCGACCGTGAACTCGGCCACCGTCCCGTCCGCCCGGATCACCCGCACCGCGTCGCCGCGTCTGACCCCGCCGAGGCGGTGGACGACGCCGGCGTCGGCGGGCCCGATCAGCACCGCCGTACCCGAGGCCCCCGGCCGCGCCCCCACGCCGTACCAGCCCCCGCCCCGGCCCACGCCTCGGCCCCAGCCCCGGTCCCGGCCCCGGTCCCCGCCGGTGATCCGCGCCGCGATCCCCGCCGACTCCACGACGACGCGCCGCGCCCGCACGGGCGGCAGCGGTTCCCTGGAGGGCGGCAGCGGATGCGCGGGCGGCCGCCCCACGGCCGCCACGTCGCCCGTCACCGGCACCGCGCCGCCGGGGCCCTCCGCGGTGTCATGGCCCCACAGCCACAGCCCGAGCAGCAGCGCCGCCCAGGCCACCCCCGCGACCGGCCGGCCGACCCGGCCGAAGCCCTTCCCGTACACCGCCGTCAGCCCGACGCCGTTCCGACCGGGCGCCGGCGGCGGTGCACCGCGAGCCCGGCGACGGCCAGCGCCGTGCCCCCGGAGAGCCCCAAGCCGTACGCCTCGGCCCCGCCGATGGCGTGGCGCGCCGCGCCGTCGGCGGGCACGGTGCGCGGGTGGGCGTGGTGGACGTGGTGGACGTGGCGGGGCGGGCGCGCGGGGACGTTGTCCTCCTGGTCCGCGACGGCGGGCCCGGCGATGGCCATGACCACCGCCGCCACACCGACGGCCATACGGAACGTGAGGGCGAGCGAACGCATGGTGAACCTCCTGACACCACCGAGGCTCACGCGCGCCGCCGGGAGCCGCATCCGCTGCGGCCCCCGGCTGCTCCGTACGGGTCAGACGGATGCCGCCGGCGTCAGACCCGCTCGACCAGGTCCGCGATGGAGTTCACGACCGTGGACGGCCGGAAGGGGTGCCGGTCGATCTCCTCGACCTGGGTGACCCCGGTGAGCACCAGGAAGGTCTCCATGCCCGCCTCGAGACCGGCCAGCACATCGGTGTCCATCCGGTCGCCGATCATCGCGCTGGTCTCGGAGTGCGCCCCGATGGCGTTCAGCCCGGCGCGCATCATCAGCGGGTTCGGCTTGCCGACGAAGTACGGCTCGGCCCCCGTCGCCTTGGTGATCAGCGCGGCCACGGAGCCGGTCGCGGGCAGCGCGCCCTCCGCGGAGGGCCCGGTCTCGTCGGGGTTGGTGGCGATGAAGCGGGCGCCGTTGTCGATCAGGCGGATGGCCTTGGTGAGCGCCTCGAAGCTGTAGGTACGGGTCTCGCCGAGCACCACGTAGTCCGGCTCGACGTCGGTGAGGACATAGCCGATGTCGTGCAGGGCCGTGGTCAGCCCCGCCTCGCCGATGACGTACGCCGTGCCGCCGGGCCGCTGGTCGTCCAGGAACTGGGCGGTGGCCAGCGCCGAGGTCCAGATGTTGGCGACCGGCACGTCGAGGCCTATCCGGGACAGCCGGGCGTGCAGATCGCGCGGGGTGTAGATGGAGTTGTTGGTGAGGACGAGGAAGGGCTTGCCGGACTCGCGCAGCCGCTTGATGAAGGCGTCGGCCCCGGGCACCGGGATGCCCTCGTGCATCAGCACCCCGTCCATGTCGGTGAGCCAGGACTCGATCGGCTTGCGCTCTGCCATTGCGGACTCTCCTGCCGTGCACCAATAGCGCCTGAGTGGGGACACCGGCCGCGCCCCCGCGGGTGGGCCGGATGCTCAAGCGTAGTCAGCCGGGCCGCGAACTGGACCGCCCAGGTCCCCTCTGACCTCGGCAGACGGGCCTTGGGCTGCCCCGCGGCGGGCGCTTTGGCGCGACAGAGCCGGGCGGTCGGCCGATCCTGGTGAGGGAGGCCGCGTCTACAAGGCCGCTTCCGCTCCCCCGCGAAGGAGATTCAGATGGGCATCAAGGACAAGCTCAAGGACGCGATCAACAAGGGTCAGGACCGGGCGCGGCAGGCCGCGCGCAAGGGCGGCAAGGGCACCGCCGACCAGCCCCGGAGCAGCGCGGAGAAGCTGGACGAAGAGCTCCGCCGCCGTGGCGAGCCGCCCAGAGGCCAGTAGCGGCAGACGGTTCTCATCCCCTCGGACGACGGGACCTGGCCACCAGCGCGCCGCCGACGACGATGAGCGCGCCACTGGTCACGGCGAGTCCGAGGAGTACGGCGCCCCGGCCCGTCGCGGCGAGTTCCGGCGGCAGATGGTCGCGACTGCTGCCCTCGCCGCGGGGGCCGGGGGTGGAGTCGGTGCGCGCGGGCGTCTCCTTCCCGGGGCCGCCGGTGCGCCCGCCCGCGCCGGTCCCCTGGTCGGCGCGGTGCCCTGGCTCGGGTTCGGCGGAGGGCCCGTCGGTGCGGGGCCCGTCGGTGCCGGGCCCACCCGTGGGGGACGCCTCGGTGGCGGACCTGCCGGCGCCGGGCCGCTCACCCGCGCGTGGCCCGCTGGTGCCGGTCCCGCTGGTGCCGGCCCCGCTCTTGTGGGGCTCCCCCGTCTCCCTCGTACCGGCCCCGCTCTCCTGCGCACCCGCCTTCGCCGCGCCCTCGACGCGGAAGTCGTAGTCGCCGGACTGGCCGACCCAGTCCCCGTCGTCCGCGCGGCGCTCCATGGTGATGACGTTCGCGGTGACGGGGCCGGTCGGCGCGGAGCCGGTGAAGCGGGACCGCACCTGTGCCGTCACGCTCCCGCGCGCGGGCACCGTGAAGCCCTGGAACGGGTCGTCGAAGACCCCGATGTTCTCGTCCTCGTCGGTGGTCTCGAAGGAGACGGGCCGCCATCTGCCGGCGTAAGGGTCAAGGAACTCCATCCGGATGTGGTCGGGCCGCAGGGCGTGCGCGCGGTCGACGAGGATCGCGATGGGGTGGATGGCGCGGCACTCGACGCGTGTGGTGTTGCGCAGCTCCAGGTGCCAGGTGCGCCAGCCGCCGCCCCGCGCGTACCGGGCCGGGCCGCCGTACAGCCGGGCGTCGATCGGGAAGCGGGGGCTCTCCCGCCGTCCGCAGGAGGGCGCGGACGCCGAGGGCGACGCCGCCGCGGACTGCGCGGCTGCGCACCACACCGCCGGCACCAGCAGCGCGAGCACGGCGGCGGACTGGGCGGCTGCGCGGACGGCGAGGATGGCGGGCAAGCGCATGGGCGACCTCTGCTGCGGTGGTTTCCCGGGTGCCCTGCTGTCTTCCACCCCCGGCGCCCGACACGCGGCCGACCGGGCCGATTGCCTCCGACTGGCGGTCAACAACCCCTCGTTCGGCCCATCAGCCCATCAGCCGCATTCAGCCCATCAGCCCACCGCTCCCTCACCCCACCGCGAACAGCGGCGCCAGCACCAGCTGCGCCGCGCCCTCCACGACCGCGTGCTCGCCCCGGCCGACCACGTCCACCGGGACCGTACGCCCGCCCGCCCGCGCCGCGTCCGCGGCCAGCGTCTCGGCCACGCCCCGCGCGTACGGCCCGGGTGCGGCCAGGACGACCCGGCCGCCGAGCAGCACCCGGTCGATGTCGAGCAGCCGTACGAGGTTGGCGGCGCCGACGCCGAGCAGCCGCGCCGCCCGGGCCGGGTCGCCGCCCGCGACCGCGGCCAGGCACAGCGCCTCCAGGCAGCCGCGGTTGCCGCAGCCGCAGGGCGGCCCGTCCAGCTGGATGACCTGGTGCCCGAACTCCCCCGCGCCGGTGCGGGCCCCCCGGTGGACGGCCCCGCCGAGGACGAGACCGGCGCCGAGGCCGGTGCCGAGGTGCAGATACGCGAACGACTCGGCGGGGAAGGACCCGGCGGCGCGCTGCCGGGCGCGGCCGACGGCGAGCCCGAGCGCGGCGGCGTTGGTGTCCTTGTCCAGGACGACGGGCAGGCCGAGGCGCTGCGCGAGCGCGTCGCGCAGCGGGAAGCCGTCCCAGCGGGGGAAGCCGGTGACGCGGCGCAGCACCCCCGAGCCGTGGTCGAGCGGCCCTGGCGCGGCGACCCCGGCCCCGAGCAGCCCGGCGCGGCCGCCGTCGGCCTCGGCGAGCAGCGCCTCGACCTCGCCGCCGACCACGGCGACCGCCTCCTTCGCCCCCGCGCCGAAGTCGAAGGGGGCCGTGCGCCGGCCGAGCGGTGTGCCCGCGAGGTCGACCAGCACGGCGGTCAGCTCATCGCGGTCCAGGTGCAGCCCGATCGCCCGCCGCGCGCCCGGGACCAGCCGCAGGACCGTACGCGGCTTGCCGCCGGTGGACGCCCGGTGGCCCGCCTCGGCGGCCAGCCCGTCCGCCCGCAGCCGTGCCGTGATCTTGCTGACGGCCTGCGGGGTCAGCCCGGTCTGCGCGGCCAGCTCCAGCCGGCTGACCCCGCCCTCGCCCGCGTCCCGCAGCAGGCCGAGGACGAGGGCCGCGTTGTGGCCGCGCAGGACGGCCAGATTGGCGCCGGGCCCGGGGTGGGCACCCGGGCCGGGTTCGGCCGCCTGGGACATCGTGCTGTTCACGCCCCCATTGTGGCCCCCGCTTGCGCTTCCGCAACACTGTTGTCAAAGTAGCCCCATGGCTGACACCGGCACCGGCACCCCTGGCTCCGCCCCCGTACGCGTCGCCCTCATCGGCTTCGGCCTGGCGGGCTCCGTCTTCCACGCCCCCCTGATCGCCGCCACGGACGGCCTCGTCCTCGACACGGTGGTCACCTCAAGCCCGGAGCGGCAGCGGCAGGCGTCCGACGAGTACCCGGCGGTGCGCCTCGCCGCCTCCGCCGACGAGCTGTGGGCGCGCGCCGGCGAGCTGGGCCTGGTCGTCATCGCCTCCCCCAACCGCACCCATGTCCCCCTCGCACGCGCCGCCCTGGAGGCCGGGCTGCCCGTCGTCGTCGACAAGCCGCTCGCCGCGACCGCCGCCGAGGCCGAGGAGCTGGCCGCGCTCGCCGACCGCCGCGGCCTGCTGCTGAGCGTCTTCCAGAACCGCCGCTGGGACAACGACTTCCGGACGCTGCGCAAGCTGCTCGCCGAGGGCGCGCTCGGCGAGGTGCAGCGCTTCGAGTCCCGTTTCGAGCGCTGGCGCCCCCAGCTCAAGGGCGGCTGGCGGGAGTCCGGCGACCCGGCCGAGGTCGGCGGGCTGCTGTACGACCTGGGCAGCCACCTCGTCGACCAGGCCCTCACCCTCTTCGGGCCGGCCACCTCCGTCTACGCCGAGGTCGATGTGCGCCGCCCCGGCGCCCGCACCGACGACGACACCTTCATCGCCCTCACCCACGCCGGCGGCGTCCGCTCCCATCTGTGGATGAGCGCGATCACCGCGCAGCTGGGTCCGCGCTTCCGGGTGCTGGGCAGCCGGGCCGGCTATGTGAAGTACGGCCTCGACCCGCAGGAGGCCGCCCTGCGCGAGGGCCTGCGCCCCGGCACGGACGGCGGCTCACCCTGGGGCGCCGAGCCCGAAGCCGCCTGGGGCCGGCTGGGCGCGGGCGAGTCACCCCTGACCGGGGGCGGCCTGCCCGTGCCCACCCTCCCGGGCGACTACCCCGCCTACTACGGCGCCATCGCCACCGCGCTCCGCGACGGCGGCGCCCCGCCGGTCACCGCGGCCGAGGCCGCGGCCGCCCTCCGCGTCCTGGAGGCGGCCCGCACCTCGGCAGCGGAGGGCCGTACGGTCTCGATCACGCGTCCTTGAACTCCTGGCGCTGCCGCCCCAGCCCGTCGATCTCCAGCTCGACGACGTCCCCGGCCCGCAGATACGGCTTGGGCTCGGGCCGCCCCAGGGCCACGCCCGCCGGGGTGCCGGTGTTGATGACGTCCCCGGGGTAGAGGGTCATGAACTGGCTCAGGTAGCGGACCACCTGGGCCACCGGGAAGATCTGGTCCGCCGTCGTGCCGTCCTGCTTGAGCTCGCCGTTGACCCACAGCCGCAAGGCCAGCGCCTGGGGGTCGGGGACCTCGTCGGCGGTGACCAGCCAGGGGCCGAGGGGGTTGAAGGTCTCGCAGTTCTTGCCCTTGTCCCACTGGCCGCCGCGCTCGATCTGGAACGCCCGCTCCGAGACGTCGTGGGCGATAGCGTAGCCCGCGACCGAGGCAAGGGCCTCCTCGTCGGATGCGAGGTAGCGGGCCGTGCGCCCGATGACGACGGCCAGCTCCACCTCCCAGTCGGTCTTCTCGCTGCCGCGCGGCACCAGCACCGTGTCATGGGGACCGACGACGGTGTCCGGGGCCTTCATGAACAGGATCGGCTCCTCGGGGATCGCGGCGCCGGTCTCCGTGGCGTGGTCGTGGTAGTTCAGCCCGATGCACACGATCTTGCCGATACGGCCCAGCGGCGGACCGATCCGGGGATCGGCGGCGTCCAGCGCGGGCAGCTCGCCCGACGCGAGGGCCTCGCGGATGCGGGCGAGCGCCGCCTCGTCGGCGAGCAGGGCCCCGTCGATGTCCTTGACCAGGTCCGACAGATCGCGCGGGGTGCCCGAGTCATCGAGCACCGCCGGGCGCTCCGCCCCCGCAGGTCCGACACGCAGCAGCTTCATTGTGATGACTCCCGTAAGTCGAGGGGCGGCCCTGGCTGATCGATCCTCACAAGAGCGGCGTCCAGTCCGCAAGACTCAGTTCATCCACTGGACCGCACACGTCCTTTGGCCCCCTCCTCCCGGCCCGTGCGCTGCAGCAGGGCCCGCTCGACCGCCGTCCAGGTCGTGCTGGTCGCCAGGTAGAGCCCGGCCGCCAGCGGCACCACGGCGGCGGTGACGAGCGTGCCGAACGACAGCAGGGGCAGCAGCTTGGCCGCCCCCGCCGGGACCCCGGCGGGGGCCGGCTGAGCGGCGGCCGCCTTGCGGGCGCGTACGTACGTCCAGCCCGCCACCGCGGCGATCAGGGCGAACAGCGCGAGGTAGACCGGCCCGTGCGGCCCGGCCAGGTCCCCGCCCCACCGGCCGCCCAGCGGGGCGCCCGCCAGGGTGTGGTCCAGGAGGTCCCCGGCGCCGCTGCCGGTGGAGAACAGGTGGTACATGACGAAGAAGACGGGGAGCTGGACGAGCGTCGGCAGACAGCCCGCGACCGGGGAGACCGACTCCTTCTCGTACAGCTCGGCCATCGCGCGCCGCAGCCGCTCCGGGTCGCGCTTGTGACGGCGGTTCAGCTCGGCCATCTTCGGCGCGAGCGCGGCGCGCGCCTTCTCGCCGCGCACGGCCGCGCGGGCGAGCGGATGGAGCGCGGCGCGCACGCACAGCGTGAACAAGACGATCGCGGCGGCCGTCGCGGACGCCCCGAACAGCGGTGCGAGACAGTCGGCCAGCGAGCTGAGCAGCGTGCCCAGCGCGGCGAAAACAGACATGGGGAAGCCCTCCACGGGGTCTCGTCGTGATGCCGGAATCGGTGAGTCGGCGTGACGAGCCGCGCGGGCTCCAGCAGTGAAGCTTGGGCTCCAGCAATGAAGCCAAGGGCGAGGAGCGCCTACGCGGCCGTCGGCAGGCGACGGCCCGGCGCTCGCGGCCGCGGCCGGCCCGCGGCATCGGGATCCCGCTGGGCCAGGAACGCCGTGCGGCGCTCCCTGTCCCGTATCGCGGTGCGTATTCGCCCCGGAGGAAGCGGGGCGAGACAGCGCGCGGCCAGCAGCGCGCAGGTCAGCAGCGCGGTCGCGATCGCGGCGGTCGCGGCGAGCGCGACGGCGCTGATCAGGCCGGTGTGGGTGAGGAGCGCTCCGGTCAGCAGGAACAGGAGCACGCCGAGGTGCGCCCGCAGCACTTCGATGCGGTGGACCATCAGGCTCCCCTCCCCATGACGCGCAACGCCCCTGCCCCGCTGCTCCGTTCGCATACGGCATCCGTATGCGAGGTTCGTACGTGAGTCTAGTCGCCGCCACCGACAGCGCGGGGCTCGGCCGCCTTCAGCCTGCCCCACACCACCAGCCGGTACCGCGAGGTGTACTCCGGGGTGCAGGTCGTCAGCGTGATGTAGGAGCCCCGCTCGGTGTAGCGGTACCGCGGATGCGTCGAGCTGTACGGCACCGGCGCGACGACCGTCCCGTCGGAGGGCGAGGTGCGCGGCAGGGTCCGCTCGACGACATAGGTGTAGCGGCCGTCGGCGGTGTCGACGCGGACCGTGTCGCCGGGGCGCACCTCGTCCAGGTGGCGGAACGGCTCGCCGTGCGTGTTGCGGTGGCCCGCGAACGCGACGTTGCCCACCTGGCCGGGCTGCGCGGTCTTCGGATAGTGGCCCACGTACCCGTTGTTGAGCACCCCGGCCCTGCTGATGCCCTCGGCCACCGGAGCGGTCAGTCCGATACGGGGGATGCGCAGCACGGCGTACGTCTGGTCCCGGCGCGGGGCCCGGCTCCCGGCGGCCGCCGGGGAGTTACGGGCCGCCTCGCGGCCGAAGTCATGGGCGCCGCCCCCGGACGAGCCGCCCCCGGACGCGTCCCCGGCCGGCCCGTGCCCGGACTCATCCCCGGCCGCGCCGTCGCGCCACTCCCGCTCCAGCGCCGCCACTTCCCGCTGGGCGCCCTCCCGCGCCTGCCGGTTGGTCCACCACAGCTGATGGACGACGAAGAGCAGCATGACAAGGCCGAGGGTGACGGTGATCTCCGCGCCGGTCCACAGGACCCGCGCCAGGACCGCCCGCCGCGGGCGCCGCCCCCGTACGACCACCGGTAACCGCTGCCTTCGCACGCCGACCTCCCTCCGGTCGGGGCACCATAGGCCCTGCGGCCCGCACTCTCCAGAGCCGCTGAGCGCCCAGAACCGCTACGCGCCCAGCAGCCGCGAGACCGTATAGATCACCAGCCCCGCCAGCGCGCCCACGACCGTGCCGTTGATCCGGATGAACTGCAGGTCCCGCCCGATGTGCGCCTCGATCTTCCGCGAGGTGTGCTCCGCGTCCCAGCCCGCCACGGTCTCGGTGATCAGCGAGGTGATCTCGTCCCGGTAGGTGGTGACCACATACACCGCCGCGTCCTCCAGCCACCCGTCGACCTTCGCCCGCAGCCGCCCCTCCCCGGCCAGCCGCGTGCCGAGCGAGAGGATCGCCGCGCGCGCCCGCAGCCGCAGCTCGCTGCGCTCGTCCTCGGCCGCCGCGACGATCATCGCCCGTACGGAGGCCCACGCCGAGGCGATCAGGTCCTGCACCTCGCCCCGCCCCAGCACCTCCCCCTTCAGGCGCTCCACCCGCGCCCGGGTGTCCGTGTCGGACTGCAGATCGCCCGCGAAGTCGGCCAGGAAGCGGTCCAGCGCCCCGCGCGCCGGATGGTCCGGCATATCGCGCATCTCGCTGACGAACCGCAGCAGTTCCCGGTAGACCCGCTCGCCGACCTTCCGGTCGACGAACCGCGGGGTCCAGCCGGGCGCGCCGCCCGCCACCGCCTCCATCACCGACTCGTTGTGCTCGACGAGCCAGTCGTGGGCGCGCAGGCATACCAGGTCCACGGCCCGGTGGTGCCCTCCGTCCGCGACGATCCGCTCCAGCATCTTGCCGAGGCCCGGCGCGATCTCCTGCGCGTCGGCGCGCCGGGTGATCGCCTCGCCCACCACGGCCTGGACGTCGGAGTCGCGCAGCACCGTGAGCGCGCCGCGCAGGGCCGTCGCCAGTTCGGCCGTCACCCGGTCGGCGTGGGCGGGCTCGGCCAGCCAGCTGCCCAGCCTGCTGCTGATGCCGACGGTCCGCAGCCGCAGCCGCACCACGTCGCCGGACAGGAAGTTCTCGCCGACGAACTCGCCGAGGCTCACCCCCAGCTGGTCCTTCTTGGTCGGGATGATCGCGGTGTGCGGGATCGGCAGCCCCATGGGCCGCCGGAACAGCGCGGTCACCGCGAACCAGTCGGCCAGCGCGCCGACCATCCCGGCCTCGGCGGCCGCGGCCGTGTAACCGGCCCAGCCGCCCGCGCCGGCCGACCGTGCCCAGGTGGCCAGCGCGTACACGACGGCGACGGCCAGCAGCATCGCCGTCGCGATCGTCTTCATCCGGCGCACGCCGCGGCGCTTCTCCACGTCCAAAGCGGTCTCCGAGGAGAAGGCGGCCCGCGCCGCCGCACGCGGCGGCCCCGCCTCATCCGTCGATGTCGGTTCCATCGGGTCCATCGGGTTCATCCGGTCCATTCGCTCCACCCGGTCGAGCCGTCCCCTCGGTCATTGTCTCGTTCCTGTTGCGGTCGCCCATGGAGTGGAACGTACGGGCGGTTCCCATCGTCTGAGTGGGCGAGCGACCCTGTGTGCCAGAGGCAGGCCGACGGGCGGACGCGTACCGCGCCATGGGATCATGGTGAGCCGACCGGACCGCAGCGACGTCGCTGTTCTCTCGCAGTTCCCATCCACTTCCGGAGCCCAGAGTTCCGCTGCCCGAGGAGACACCCGTCCATGAGCGTGCCCCCCATGCCCAGACGCACGGCCTACGCCGTGCTCGCTGCGCTGGCGGCTGTGGTGGTCCTCGTCTCGACCGCGATATTCATCGGGGTCGGCAACAGCGACGGCCACATCGACGCCGCCGCCCGCGAGCCGCGCAGCTCCGCCGCCCCGGCCTCGGCCGGCGCCTGGGTGGGCACCTGGTCCACGTCCGCCGCGGCAGCGGAGCCGAACACGCTGCGGGGCTATGCCGGCATGTCGATACGGAACGTCGTCCACACCAGTGTCGGCGGCAGCCAGGCGCGCATCCAGCTGTCCAACTTCTACAGCGCCCGCCCGCTGACGATCACGCACGCCTCGCTGGCCCTGGCGGCCGCCCCCAGTAACCCCACCGCCGCCGCGGGCACGATGCGCCGCCTCTCCTTCGCCGAGCGCCCGTGGGTGACCATCCCGCCGGGCCAGGCCGTCACCAGCGACCCGGTGCGGCTGGACATCCCGGCCGCCGCCGACCTGCTGGTGACCACCTACACCCCGCGCGCCTCCGGCTCGGTGACCTACCACCCGCACGCCCGCCAGACCTCCTACCTGGCGCGCGGCGACCGTACGGAGGACACCGCCGGCGCGGCCTACACCGAACAGAGCCCCTACTGGCGCTACCTGACGGCCGTGGACGTGTGGAGCAAGGAGGCGCAGGGCGCCGTCGTCGTCATCGGGGACTCCATCACCGACGGCATCACCTCCACCGCCGGGGCCAACCACCGCTGGACCGACTTCCTCGCCGAGCGGCTGCGCACCGAGTCCGGGGCGCCCCGCCTCGGCGTGCTCAACTCGGGCATCAGCGGCAACCGCGTCCTGAGCGACGGCACCCAGGTCCCGCCGAACAACCCCAGCGCCCTGTCCCGCTTCGGGCGCGACGTGCTCTCCCGTACGGGCGTCAAGGCCGTCGTCGTCGAGCTGGGCGTCAACGACATACTGCGCACCCCGCACCAGACCGACCCGTCCACCATCGTCGCCGGGCTGCGGCGGCTGACCGAGCAGGCGCACGCGCGCGGGCTGCGCGTCATCGGGGCCACCCTGGCGCCCTTCTACGGCCACCGCGGCTACACCCCCCAGCTGGACGCCGTGCGCCAGCAGGTCAACACGCAGATCCGGACGGGCCGGGTCTTCGACGGCGTCGTCGACTTCGACCAGGCGCTGCGCGACCCGATGTTCCCGGTCCGGCTGCGCCCGTCGTACGACTCGGGCGACCACCTCCACCCGAGCGACGAGGGCTACCGGGCGATGGCGCGCGCCCTGGACCTGCAGGACCTCAAGGGCGGCGCGGCGGCCGCGCTCTGAGGTCGCTCGCCGCCCCGGCGGGGCCGGCCCCGCCCGGCCCGCCGGCTCAGTCCGGCCGCCGGCTCAGTCCGGCCGCCGGCTCAGTCCCCGCCCTCGAGCGGGAACCGCTTGCGCTCCTGCCTGAGCCGCTTGCGCTCCTCCTTCAGGCGCCGGCGCTCCTCCCTGCGCAGCTTGCGCTCGACGGCCACACCGCCGAACAGCGCAAGGCCGGTGACGGTCACGCGCGGCGAGTCCGGCGAGCCCTCGCCGGCCCCGCTGTGGTCGAACGCGCCCAGGATGCCGACGCCGCCGACGTGCACATCCAGGTCCGGCGGGGCCGTGACCTGAATCCCGCCCATGATCGCGAAGCAGCGGATCACCGTGTCGCGGTCCTCGAAGCGGGCCTCGCGCAGATCGATCTCCCCGCCGCCCCAGAAGACGAACGAGGTGAAGCGGCGCGCCACGGTCCAGGTGCCCTTGCGCTGGAAGCCGCCCATGATCGCGATCCCGGTCCGGGAGGTCGGCGTGGCCCCGATCCGCTCCGCCCAGCCGCCGTCGGCCGCGGGCGCGAGATCGGCGGCGGGGCGGCCGGGCACCGGGAGGTCCCGTACGAGCGGTTCGAGCTCCCCGTGGGTCCGGGCCCGGTACGCCGCGTCCAGCCGCTCCTCGAACTCCTCCATGGTCAGGCGCCCTTCGGCGACGGCGTCCCGAAGCGCCTCGGCGATCCGCTCGCGCTCGGCGTCCGAGGCCCGCATCTCAAGACCGGCCTGGGGTTGGGGTGTCATGTCCCCTGAGGATGCACCGCTCGTCATACGGACAGATTAACGGGGCGGGCTCAAGGGCCCATGCCCATCAGACCGGGTCGGCCGACCGTTCCGCGGCCCCTGCCTCCGCCTCCCCCTCCGCGGTTCCTCCCGCGGTTCCTCCCGCGGTTCCTTCCGCATCCGGCTCGCTCCCCCGCTCCGGCTCGTCCCTCGCCGGATACAGCATCCTGGCGATGACGTCCTCGATGTCCGGCTCCCGCACCGACAGGTCGACCAGCGGATACCCGTCCGCCACCGCCGCCACGATCGGCGCCGCGCTGCTCCCGGCCGGGAACGCGAGCCACTGCCGCGGCCCCTCCACCCGCACCGTCCGCGAGCCGGGGACCTCGATCGGCGGCAGCTCCCGCTCCAGGTCGACGACGAGCGTCCGCTCGCTCTCGCCCACCGCGTGCAGCCCCTCGAGCCCGCCGTCGTACACCAGCCGCCCGTGGTCGATGACCATCACCCGCTTGCACAGCTGCTCGATATCGGTCAGGTCATGGGTCGTCAGCAGCACGGTCATGCCCTGCTCGGCGTTCACCTCGCGCAGGAACTCCCGCACCTTCGCCTTGCTGACCACGTCAAGACCGATCGTCGGCTCGTCGAGGTAGAGCACCTCGGGGTCGTGCAGCAGGGCGGCCGCGATATCGCCGCGCATCCGCTGGCCGAGGGAGAGCTGACGGACCGGCACGTCCAGGAGCGCGCCGAGTTCGAGGAGTTCGACGCACCGGTCGAGGTTCTCGCGGTACCGGGCGTCGGGAATCCGGTACATCCGGCGCACCAGCGCGTACGAGTCGCGCAGCGGCAGGTCCCACCACAGGGTCGTACGCTGCCCGAACACCACCCCGATCCGGCGCGCCAGCCGCGTCCGCTCGCGCGACGGGTCGATCCCGGCCACCCGCAGCCGGCCGCCGCTGGGCACCAGGATCCCGGTCAGCATCTTGATCGTGGTGGACTTCCCGGCGCCGTTGGGCCCGATGTAACCGACCATCTGCCCGCGCGGCACCCGGAAGCTGATGCCGTCCACGGCGCGCACCTCGCGCCGCTCGCGGCGCAGCAGCCCGGCCCGGCGCCGCACCTGGAAGACCTTCTCGACCTCGTCGAGCACGATGAAGTCGTCCTCGAAGCCGTCCATGAAGTCATCGTCGAACTCACCCATACAGGCTCAGCCCCTCTCAGCTGCCCGTGCTCCGATACGACCGCAGCCCCGTCCGCCAGGCCAGCCCGGCCAGCGCGCAGCAGCCCAGCGCGACCAGCGGGGCGGCGAAGCCGATCCAGCCCGGCAGGCCCAGCGGGTTCTCCCGGCCCAGGATGTGCAGCGCGGGCAGCCAGTTGACGAAGGCCAGCGGGATGACGAAGGTGACGCCGCGCAGCAGGTCCTCCGCGAAGACCGTCGGCGGGTACTGCAGCAGGGTGTTGCCGCCGTAGGTGAAGGAGTTCTGCACCTCTGAGGCGTCGTTCGCCCAGAACTGGAACGCCCCGCCGGCCACGAACATCGCCCCGAAGATCGCTCCCCCGCTCAGCAGCATCACCGGCACCAGCAGCACCCGGTCCACCGTCCAGTCGATGTCCAGTCGGATCAGCGACCAGACGAGCAGCAGCAGCCCCTGGCTGATCCGGCCCAGCCTGCGCAGCGCGAAACGGTCGGCGGCCACCTGCGCGAGGATCGGCACGGGCCGCACCAGCAGGGTGTCCATCGTCCCGTCGCGGACCCGGCGGCCGACGCGGTTCATACTGCCCAAGGTCATGTCCATCAGGCCGAAGGCGGTGCTGGTGGTGCCGTAGAGAAAGGCGACCTCGGACAGGCTGAACCCGCCCAACGTGCCGACGTGCGAGAACATCAGCGCGATCACGACGAAGTCGAGCCCGGTGGCCAGGAAGTTCCCGATCGTCATGATCAGGAACGAGGTGCGGTACGCCATCGTCGAGCGCACCCACATCGCGATGATCAGCAGATAGGCGCGCAGCCCGTGGTACGCGCGGGAACGAAGCGGCTCGGCGTACGCCCGGGAGCGAAGCGGCTTGGCGTACGCGCGGGAACCAAGCGGCTCAGCCACCCTGCACCACCACCTTCCGCGTCGCGACGGACTGCAGCGCCCGCCCCGCCGCGAACAGCACGACCGCCCACCCCGCCTGGAAGGCCAGCGCCCGCAGAATCCCGAGCCCGCGGTGGACCCCGAGGAAGACATCCGCGGGCACCTGCAGCATCGCCGCCCACGGCAGCAGCCGCGCCACCTCGCCCAGCGCCCCCGGGAAGACGTTCAGCGGAAGGATCATCCCGGAGAAGAACAGGGCCAGCAGACTGCTCATCATGGAGATCCCCGAGCTGTCGAGCAGCCAGAACGCCGTGAGCCCGACCAGATAGTGCACCGCGAAGCCGACACACGCCCCGAGGACGAGCGACAGCAGGAACCAGATCCAGGTCAGCGCGGAGCCCGGCAGGACCAGTTCGAAGGCCAGCGAGCCGAAGACCATGGGCACGATCCCACGCCCCAGCAGCTGGAAGGCGGCCCGGCCGAGGTCCCCGGCCAGCCACCACAGCTGCAGATCCACCGGGCGGTAGAGATCGATGGCGATATCGCCGGAGCGGATCCGCTCCTGCAGCTCCTCCTGGAAGCCCCCGCCCATCAGCGCCATGGTCGCGAGCAGCGCCTGACCGAGCCAGACGAAGGTCAGCGCCTGGGAGAGGTCGTAGCCGCCCAGGTGGGGCCGCTGGTCCCACAGGGCGATATAGGTGTAGGCGACGATGAAGCCGAAGACCGTGTTGGTGAACACCCCGGCCGCGGTGGCGACCCGATATGTCGCATAGCGCCTGAAGCCGCTCGTCGCGACGGCCCCGTACAGCCTCAGGTGACCGCGCCGCAGCTGACCGCGCCGCATGTGACCGCCCCTCTCCTTCCGCCCGGCACCAAAACTCAGGAGCCTAGCGGCGCGGGAGGACGGAGGGCGAGGCGTTATTCGCCCGAACGGAGCGCGGAACACCACCCGATCGGAAGGCGGAAATCGTCCATTCCGCCGGTCACAGAGGTGTCACAGGTGTGGGCCGAGGCTCCGGTCCGGAACGGATGATGCGACAGTGTTTTCTGGGGCGTACCAGGCCAATCGCCCGACCGTGCACGATTCCGCCGCGGCGCAACCCTCGACGGCGGCCGAGGAGTCTCAAAGGACATGAGCGACGAGCCCCAACTGATCGACGGCGGCATGGGCGGCCCGGACGTCACCAGCACCAACAGCACCACCAACGACGGCAGGGCCGCCCGCCCCAAGGGCAGAAAGGGCCGTCCCAAGCGCACCGGCTGGCGCCGTCTGCTCCCCACCTGGCGAATGGTGCTCAGCGGCTTCCTGGTGATCGTGCTGCTCGTCGCGGGCGGCCTGGTCACCGGCTATCTGCTCGTCGACATCCCCGCCGCCAAGGACATTGCCGTCGCCCAGAGCAATGTCTTCCTCTACTCCGACGGCACCCCGCTCGCCCGCGAGGGCAAGGTCAACCGGGAGAACGTACCGCTCAGCCAGGTGCCCAAGGACACCCAGCACGCGGTGCTCGCGGCCGAGGACCGGGACTTCTACTCCGAGTCGGCGATCAACCCCGAGGCGATGATCCGCGCCGCGTGGAACACCGCCACCGGCAAGGGCAAGCAGTCCGGCTCCACGATCACCCAGCAGTACGTGAAGAACTACTACCTGGACCAGGAGCAGACCGTCTCCCGGAAGGTGAAGGAGTTCTTCATCTCGATCAAGCTGGACCGGGAGGTGAGCAAGGACGACATCCTCGAGGGCTATCTGAACACCAGCTACTTCGGGCGCAACGCCTACGGCATCCAGGCCGCCGCCCAGGCCTACTACGGCAAGGACGTCAAGGCCCTCGGAGTCGGCGAGGGCGCCTATCTGGCGACCCTGCTCAACGCCCCGAACGCCTACGACGTCGTCAGCCATCCGCAGAACAAGGACCGGGCGCTGGCCCGCTGGAACTACGTCCTGGACGGCATGGTCAAGAAGGGCTGGCTGACCAAGACCGCCCGCGACAGGATGACCTTCCCGGCCCCCGTCAAGGGCGCCGCGCAGTCGGGCATGTCCGGGCAGCGCGGATATCTGGTCGAGGCCGTCGAGGCGTACCTCACCAGGAACGGCATCATCGACGAGCAGACCCTGGCCCGCGGCGGCTACCGGATCACCACCACCATCGACCGCAAGAAGCAGGACGCCTTCGTCGCCGCGGTCCGCGACAAGCTGATGAGCAAGCTCAGCAAATCCCGCAAGGTCGACAAGTACGTCCGGGCGGGCGGCGCCTCGATCGACCCCAGGAGCGGGAGGGTGGTCGCCCTCTACGGCGGCATCGACTACACCAAGCAGTTCGTCAACAACGCGACCCGCACCGACTACCAGGTCGGGTCCACCTTCAAGCCGCTCGTGCTCACCTCGGCGCTGCAGAACGGCTCCACCACCCAGGGCGGGCTGCCGATCACCCCGGACACGATCTACGACGGCACCAACAAGCGCGAGGTCGTGGGGGCCGACGGGCCCACCGGATACGCCCCGGCCAACGAGGACGACGTCGACTACGGCGCCATCGACGTCACCACGGCCACCGACAATTCGGTGAACTCGGTCTACGCCCAGATGGCGCAGGACGTCGGCCCCGAGAAGGTCAAGCAGACCGCGATCGCCCTCGGCATCCCCAAGGACACCCCCGACCTGACCGCCTCCCCCTCCATCGCCCTCGGCCCCGCCACCGCCAGCGTGCTGGACATGACCGAGGCGTACGCGACCCTCGCCAACCACGGCGTCCGCACCCCGTACTCCCTGGTCACGAAGATCACCAAGGGCGGCGCGAAGATCAGCCTCCCGTCACCCAAGACCGACCAGGCCGTCCCGCGCGCCGCCGCCGACACCACCACCACGGTCCTGCAGAGCGTGGTGGACGGCGGCACCGCCACCGCGGCCCAGGCCGCCGGGCACCCCGCGGCGGGCAAGACCGGCACCGCGGAGGACGACAAGGCGGCCTGGTTCGCCGGATACACCCCGGACCTGGCCACGGTCGTGGCCGTGATGGGCCAGGACTCCACCACCGGGGCGCAGAAGTCGCTGTACGGGGCGACCGGGCTGCCCCGCGTCAACGGCGGCGGCTATCCCACGGAGATCTGGGCCGCGTACACCGCCGCCGCGCTCCAGGGACGCACCCCGGCCCAGTTCGACCTGAACCCGGAGGACGGCAGCGTCACCCCGACGCTCCCGACCGACCCGGCCACCACCACCCCGCCGCAGGTCACCACCCCGCCGACCACACTTCCGACCGATCCGACCAGCCCGGCCCCCGACCCCACCCCGCCCACCCTCACCCCGCCGACGGCTCCGACGACCCAGCCGACGTACACCCCGCCGACGGGCGTCCCGACGGCGAATCCGACGACGGCCGACCCCGGCGGCCCCGGTGACCAGGGCGGCCCCGGAGACCCTGGAGGCCCCGGGGCGGGCGGCTGAAACACGCAGGGTGGTGACCAAGGTCACCACCCTCGCGTATACGGCCCTGAAGATCCGCCCGGAGCTGAGACCCCGACCAGAAGCTGCGACCAGAAACGCCGACCAGAAACTCCGGCAGGAACTCCGACCGGGGATTCCGCCTACAGATACAGCCCCGTGGAGTCCTCGGACCCCTCCAGCCGCTCGGCCGCGACCGCGTGCAGATCGCGCTCCCGCATCAGTACGTACGCGACGCCCCGGACCTCGACCTCGGCCCGGTCCTCCGGGTCGTAGAGCACCCGGTCCCCCGGCTCCACGGTCCGCACGTTCTGCCCGACCGCCACCACCTCGGCCCAGGCCAGCCGCCTGCCGACCGCCGCGGTCGCCGGGATCACGATGCCGCCGGTCGAGCGCCGCTCGCCCTCCGGGATGTCGGTTCGGACCAGCACCCGGTCGTGCAGCATCCGGATGGGCAGCTTGTCATGGGAGGTGTTCGTACTCACGCCCTTGACCGTACCTGGCCCGGCGGCGCGCCGGAGGCACAGGCCGGACACAGCCCGCCCGAACGCCCCCGGGCCGCCCCCGCCCGCTACGGGCGGCGACGCCGCGACGACATCGCGTACAGCCCGGCGAGGCCCACCACCACGAGCGCCACCGGAATGATCCGTTCCAGCCGCGGCGCCCCCTCCTCGGACACGAACTGCGCCCGTACGCCGGTGACCGCGCGGTTCACGGAGACATAGGCCCGCCCCGCCGTCCGGTCCACCGCCGACACCGCCTTCGCCTTCGCGTCCCCGACGATCGTCCTGGGATGCATCCGCACCCCGATCTCGTCGAGCGTCACGGCGAGCTGCTGCCGCCTGCGGGCGATGTCCGCCTCGATCTGCGCAGGGGTCCTGGCCTCCGACACCGCGCTGCCTCCGTCAATCTCGATGATCCGGTGATGGACAGTGTGTCAGTTCCCCCTGGCCGACGCCCCACAGCACCCCCGATCGGGAACCTGGCTAATGTCGGGTACGTACACACCCGCGCCACGCACCCGTGCCCCGAGGAGACCCACCATGAGCGAGCGCCTGCAGCCCGGTGACACCGCCCCCGCCTTCACCCTCCCCGACGCGGACGGCACGTCTGTCTCGCTCGCCGACTACGCCGGCCGCAAGGTGATCGTCTACTTCTACCCGGCAGCCCTCACCCCCGGCTGCACCAAGCAGGCCTGCGACTTCACCGACAACCTCGACCTCCTCGCCCAGCACGGGTACGACGTGGTCGGCATCTCCCCGGACAAGCCCGAGAAGCTGGCGAAGTTCCGCGACAAGGAGAGCCTGAAGGTCACCCTCCTCGGCGACCCCGAGAAGGAGACCCTGCAGGCGTACGGCGCCTTCGGCGAGAAGAAGATGTACGGCAAGACGGTCACCGGCGTGATCCGCTCCACGGTCGTCGTCGACGAACAGGGCAAGGTCGAGCGCGCCCTGTACAACGTCCGCGCCACGGGCCACGTCGCCAAGATCATCAAGGATCTGGGCCTCTGACGTACCGGCGCTGCGGGGCCGGGCCCCGCAGCGCCGTCCCGCACCACTGCATTACCCGGCACGTAATCGACCCTCCTCGGCGGCTCGGACATCCTGAACACGTCGAAACGACGATCAAGATGATCAAGCCGAGGAGCCGAGATGTTCTTTGCGACCGCCGACGGGACCCGCCTGGCCTACGAGGACTACGGACAGGGCCGCCCGATCGTCTTCGTCACCAGCTCCATGCTCAACACCGAGATGTGGGAGTACCAGATCCCGTTCTTCGTCGAGCAGGGCTTCCGCTGCCTCTCGTTCGACCGGCGCGGCCACGGCCGCTCCGACCGCCCCTCGGCCGGCTACGACATCGACACCCTGGCCGACGACCTCGCCGCGTTCCTCGACCATCTCGACCTGCGCGACGTGACCTTCGTCGCCCACTCGCTCGGCGGCGCCGAGGTGGCCCGCTACCTCGGCCGCCACGGCGAGGACCGCGTCGAGCGCGCCGTGTTCGTCGGCGCCATGCTGCCGTTCCTCAAGCAGACCGACGACAACCCCGAGGGCATCCCCGAGGCCGCCCTTGACGGGCTGCTCACCGCCCTCCGCACCGACCGCCCCAAGTGGCTCGCCACCCAGTCACAGGCCTACTTCGCCACCCAGTTGGGCACCGAAGCCTCCCCCGCCATGATCGACTGGAAGCTCCGGATGTGCCTGTCCGCCTCCCCCTGGGCCACGCTGCAGGTCCAGCAGACGGTCTTCCACGCCGACAACCGCGAGCAGCTGCGCGGGCTCACCATCCCGACCCTGGTGGTGCACGGCGACGCGGACTTCTCCGCGCCGGCCGAGGTGACCGGCCGCCGCACCGCGGCGCTGATCCCCGGCGCCGTCTACAAGGAGTACCCGGCCGCCGGGCACGGCCTCTACATCACCCACAAGGATCAGCTCAACGCCGACATCCTCGACTTCATCAAGTCCTGACGCCGCCCCCGCTGACACCGCCCCCTCACTCCGCTCGCCGCGCGACCACCTCGACGAGCCTCCGGATGTCCTCCAAGTCGGCCTCGAACTCGGCGTCCAGGTCGACGGGCAGGTCCAACCACGGCGCGAGCCTGCCGTGGCCGGGCAGTTCGCCCTCCGGGAGCCGACCACGGCGGCCGCGCGGATCCAGAGTGCCGGGGGCGAAGCGGCCCGAGGCCTCGGAGGCCGCGAACCCGATCACAAAGGTGCTGATCAGGCGCTCCAGCCGGGGCACTTCGCGATCCGGGACCCCGGCGTCGACGAGCGCGGTGTAGATGACGTCCACCGCGCGCACGGCGTCCGGTGTGACGGCGGGCCGCGAGAAGAGCAGATGCGCCACCCAGGGGTGACGCCGGGCCACCTCCCGGCAGGCGTACGCGAGACCCCTGAGCCGTTCGTCCCAGGCCCGCGGTTCAGCGGCCCGCCCTTCGCCTTCGCCGGCCCGAACTTCCCTTTCGTCCGGCGGCAGGAGCGAGGCGAGCAGACGTCCGGCGATGCCGTCCAACAGCGCCGCCTTGTCGCTGACATGCCGGTACAGCGCCATCGGTGTCACTCCGACGCGATCGGCCACCGCGCGCATCGAGACCGCTTCGAGGCCCTGCTCGTCGGCGATCGCCAGTGCCGCGTCCAGAATCTCTTCCCGCCTGCCACCCATAGGTGTACAGCGTAGACGTATACGCCGTAGACACGAGCGGGCGCCGACGTATACGGTGTAGACGTATACGCCGTAGACGCCACAGGGGGAAGGATGCTCATCGCGGAAGGCATAGTGAAGCGATACGGCCCGCGCCGGGCCCTCGACGGCTTCGACCTCGAGGTCGCGCCCGGCGAAATCGTGGGCCTGATCGGTCACAACGGCGCGGGCAAGACCACTTTCGTCGAAATCATCACCGGCCTGGTGCGCCCCGACGCGGGCCGGCTGCACATCGGCGGACATGACGCGCTGCGGGCCGGCCGGGCCGCGCGCCGGCTGCTCGGCGTGGCCCCCCAGGAGTTGGCGCTGTACCACCGCGTCACCATCCGGGAGAACTTGCGGCTGTTCGCCGGTCTGGCCGGGCTGCGCGGGCGGCGCCGGGACACCGAGATCGCCCGCGTCTTGGACGAGCTGCGGCTGACCGCGCTCGCGGACCGGCTCGTCGGCACCCTCTCCGGCGGACAGCGTCGGCGCGCACAGGTGGCCACCGCCATGGTCGCCTCACCGCCGTTGCTGCTGCTGGACGAGGTGACCGCCGGTGCCGACCCGGAATCCCGTTCCGCCCTGCTGACCGCCGTCAAAACCCGCGCCGAAGCCGGCGCCGCCATCCTCTACACCACCCATTACCTGCCGGAACTCGTCGATCTCGACGCCACTCTGGCACTCGCCCGCGCCGGGCGCGTCATCGCGCGCGGGACCCAGAGCGAGCTCACCCGCCAACTGCCCGGCGAGCTCAGGGTGGCCTTCGCCGACCCGGCCGAACCCGAACTGCGGCTGCCGACGACGGATCCCGGCGCCGACCTCGCGGCCCTGCTCGCCTCCGGCCGCACGCCCGTCTCCGTCGAGGTGCACCACCCCAGCCTGGACGACCTCTACCGCTCCCTCGAAGCCGCGGCCCCACGGGAGGACGGGGCAAGCCATGACGACACCGCGTGAATCCGCCCTCCGTACGGGCGTCCTGATCCGCCACAACCTGCTGCTGATGCTGCGTGAACCGGGCCCACTGCTGAGCCGGATGATTCTGCCGCTCGTCTTCGTCACTCTACTGCGCCCTCTCTACCTGGGCACACAGGGCCAAACGGCGGGCACCGAACAGGCGGTCGTGGGCACACTGGTCACATTCTCGCTGCTCGCGCTCAGCATCTCCGGGAGCGCGATTCTCACCGAACGGCTCGGCCGCACCTGGGACCGGCTGCGCGGCACGCCCCTCCATCCCGCGGAGCTGCTGGTCGGCAAGGCCGTGCCCGTCTTCGCGGCCCTGCTCGCCCAGCAGCTGCTGATCGTCGGCTTCGGCGCGTACGCCCTCGGGATGAGCGTTCCCCATCCGCTCCCGCTGCTGGGCGTACTGCTCAGCTGGACCTGCGCCCTGCTGGCCCTGGGTGCGCTGCTCGGCGTACTGGTCCGGAGCATGGGTGAACTCTCGGCCGCGTACGACATCGGCGGCATGCTGCTGAGCAGCATCGGCGGCGCGCTCGTCCCACTCAGCGCCCTGCCGCACTGGGTCGCACAGGCAGCCCCGCTCTCCCCCGGCTACTGGGCCGCCCGCGGCCTGCGTGCCGCCCTCGCCAACGACGCGCGCACCGTGACGACGGCCTGCTGCGTACTGCTGGCCGTAGCACTGACGTGCGCCACCTTGGCCGCGCTCCGCCTGCAAGGCCGCGGTGGACGGCTGGTGCCCCTCTGAGCGCCCGCCGTCGGCCGGTCGTCGGTTGGCCATGTCGGGGTGGGAGGAGGCGGGCAGTAACCCTGTGGCGACGAAATCGTTACTCAGTGCGATGGTGCGACATGTGGTCGCACGGGGAGGGGGGCCATGCCCAGCAGATATACGCCTGCGCTGCTTTCGGAAGCCGCGCGCACCTCGAAGACCATCGATGAGGCCATACGGCTGTGCGGCGGCGAGCCAACTGTCGGCAGCAGAAGCTACCTCCGCCGCAAATTCGCCGAGGCGGGCATCGACGCCTCGCATCTCCGCACGCCGCGGGAGCGCCACAGCGAATCACGGCTCCGCGAAGTCGTCGCATGTTCGACCAGCGTGGCCGAAGTCGTTCGCCGTCTGGGCATCAGCCCTGTGGGCGGCAATCAAGCCCACATCGGTCGCCGCATCGCCGCCCTTGGTCTCGACACGTCGCACTTTTCGGCACGCTCCCCTCGACGTCCCAGGAAACCGGTGAGAGAGCGTCTGGTCCTGGGATCGCCATCAGATGGAAGGGTCTCCGGCAAACGACTGCGCGAGGAACTCATCCTGCGTGGTGTTCCGGAGATGTGTGCGATGTGCGGCACAGGCCCGGAGTGGAACGGCAAGCCGCTGCGTCACGAGGTCGACCACATCAGCGGCGACTGGTGGGACAATCGCCCGAATAATCTGAGGCTTCTGTGCCCCAACTGCCACGCGGTGACGGATACATACCGCGGTCGCAAGCAGCGAAGCGCCACATGAATCGGCGCGTCAAGTACACCCGGGAAGTGTTGGCCCGGAGCGCTGCCGAATCACGCAGTCTTGTGGACATGATGCGCAGGCTTGGCGCGCCCCTGGGCAGCGGAACTCGCCGGTATCTGCGCAACCGCCTCGACCATTACGGCATCGATACCACGCATTTCCGCGAGGAACCGTTACCGGAGCGCCCTCGAATGGTCTACTCGAAAGACCGCCTCGAAGAAGCCGCTGCGCACAGCACCAGCATCCGGGAAATGCTCGCGCACATGGGGATCCCGCCCTACGACAGCGCGTACAGCCATATCCAGAAGAAGCTGGATCAGTTCGGAATCAGCATTGCTCACTTCGTTGGCAGGCGAGGGAATGGGACGAAGCAACTGCTTCCCCAGGACGCGCTGCGGAGGGCCGTCGCCGAATCGCACAGCTTGGCCGGGGTGATGCGCATTCTGGAACTCTCCAACGGTGGCGCGGGCCGCGCTCTGGTGCAGCGGAGCATCGCAGCGTACGGGATCTCCACCGCTCACTTCGTCGGCCAGGGCCACCAACGCGGGCGCCCTTCCCTCAACCGCAAGCCCGCCGCCGCGATCCTTCAGAAGCTCGATCCTGGAGCCGCACGCACGAAGACCTCACTGCTGAGGCGCGCGCTCGACGAGAGTGCCGTGCCTCGACTCTGCGACGAGTGCGGGACGGGAGACACATGGCAGGGCCGACGCCTCGTCCTGGAGATAGACCACATCAACGGGGATCGATGGGACAACCGCCTCGCGAACCTGCGGTATCTCTGTCCGTCCTGCCACAGCCAAACCGGGACGTTCTCGGGCCGCGGGCGACAGCGCACCGCCACTTGGCGTCAGCGATTCGACACGCAGTAGACTCCCGCCGACGGGCCCGTACCCCAGCTGGCCAGAGGGCGCCGGTTTAGGTCCGGTGTGTCGTGGGTTCGAGTCCCACCGGGCCCACCGTGAAAGGCGCGGCACCAGACGGGTGCCGCGCCTTCGGCGTCGCTCACCCCAGCAGATCCCGCACCAACGGCGCCAGCGCCCGGAACGCCTTCCCCCGGTGGCTGATCGCGTTCTTCTCCTCCGGCGTCAGCTCCGCACACGTACGGGTTTCGCCGTCCGGCTGGAGGATGGGGTCGTAGCCGAAGCCGCCGCCGCCCGTGGGTTCGCGGCGGAGGGTGCCGGGCAGGCGGCCGGTGACGACGCGTTCGGTGCCGTCGGGGAGGGCGAGGGCGGCGGCGCAGGCGAAGTGGGCGGCGCGGTGTTCGTCGGGGACGTCGGCGAGTTGGGCGAGCAGCAGCTCGAGGTTGGCCCGGTCGTCGCCGTGGCGGCCCGACCAGCGGGCCGAGAAGATGCCGGGCGCGCCGCCGAGGACGTCGACGCACAGCCCGGAGTCGTCGGCGACGGCGGGGTGGCCGGTGGCCCGGGCCAGGGCATGGGCCTTGAGGAGGGCGTTCTCGGCGAAGGTCACCCCTGTCTCCTTGACGTCGGGGACCTCCGGATAGGCGTCGGCACCCACGAGTTCGACGTCGAGGCCGGCGTCGTTCAGGATCGACCGCAGCTCGACGATCTTGTAGGTGTTGCGGGTGGCGAGGATCAGGCGCTTCATGGGTCCTGATTATCGACGGTGGCCTCAGGGGCTGCAGACCTTGGTCAGCTCGCCGGCCGCGTCCTTGACGGGGGTCAGGTCGGGGTCCTGGCCCTTGTCGATGGCGGTCTGGACGTTGTCCACGGCCTTTTGGAGGTGGTCGACGGCCTTGCCGACATCCGCGTTGTCGGTCCTGTCCTTGACCTTGTCGATGTTCTTGTCGAGGGCGTCGAGGACGTTGTCGGCGTCCTGCGGGTTGTCCACGGCGCCGCCCACCGCGTCCTGGAGGTTGTCCACGTCGGTCGTGATGTCCACGGCGAGCTGTGCGCAGTCGATCGCCTTCTCGACCGCGCTGCAGCCCGCGGTGAGCGGCATGGCGACGGCGGCGACGGCGACGAGAGCGGCGAACGCGGTCGTACGGCGGTAACGGCCGGAGCGGTCGAAGCGGTCGAAGCTGCTTTGGCGCGGCGTCATGGACGGGTCCCCTCCCCTGGTGGCGGCGGGCGCACGGCTTCGCGCGCGCCCGGCACCGAATCTCAAGTCCCGATCTCACTACCCGAGTCTCGGTACCTGACTACACGCCACCAGCCGCCGACAGGTTGCTTTTGGATGTTCCCCCGGCGCGCTCCCGCGCGCCCGTCACAGCTCGCCGGCGAGCGCCGCGCGCTGGATCTCGGCCAGTTCGCCGCAGCCCGCGACGGCCAGGTCGAGCAGCCCGTTCAACTCCTCGCGCGCGAAGGGCTCGCCCTCGGCCGTGCCCTGGACCTCGACGAAGCGGCCGTCGCCCGTGCAGACGACGTTCATGTCGGTCTCGGCGCGCACGTCCTCCTCGTAGCACAGGTCGAGCATCGGGATGCCGCCGACGATGCCGACGCTGACGGCCGAGACGGTCCCGGTCAGCGGCTGACGGCCGGCCTTGATGAGCTTCTTGCCCTGGCCCCAGGTCAGGGCGTCGGCGAGGGCCACATACGCGCCGGTGATGGCGGCGGTGCGGGTGCCGCCGTCGGCCTGGAGGACGTCGCAGTCCAGGACGACGGTGTTCTCGCCGAGCGCCTTGTAGTCGATGACGGCGCGCAGCGAGCGGCCGATCAGGCGGGAGATCTCGTGCGTACGGCCGCCGATCTTGCCGCGGACGGACTCGCGGTCGCCGCGGGTGTTGGTGGCACGCGGCAGCATGGCGTACTCGGCGGTGACCCAGCCCTCGCCGCTGCCCTTGCGCCAGCGCGGCACGCCCTCAGTGAAGCTGGCCGTGCACAGCACGCGGGTGCCGCCGAAGGAGACGAGGACGGAGCCCTCGGCGTGCTTGCTCCATCCGCGTTCGATGGTCACGGGGCGGAGCTGGTCGGGCGTACGGCCGTCGATACGAGACATGGGTCGAGCCTATCGGCAATGCCAGGGGCGGTTCAGTCGCTCTTATCAGGTCGGCTGCTCATACATCAGCTCGACCGCTCACACAGCCCGGCCGCTCACATCAGGTCTTCGATCTCGGCGGCCACGGGGTCCGCGTCGGTGCCGATGACGACCTGGATGGCGGTGCCCATCTTCACCACGCCATGCGCGCCGGCGGCCTTGAGCAGGGCCTCGTCGACGAGGGCCGCGTCCTTGACCTCGGTGCGGAGCCGGGTGATGCAGCCCTCGACCTCGATGATGTTGTCGATACCGCCGAGCCCGGCGACGATCTTCTCAGCCTTGCTGGCCATGTCCACTCCTGTTGTCTCGTGCGGGTTGTCATACGTTAACCACGTTTAGTCCGGGTTCGCTCGACCATGTCCGCCACCACAGCCGTACCACGCCACCCTCCAGTGGTTCAGACCATAGCGGAACGATAGATTCCGTTATCCCGCCCTTACGTGTTAAAAACAGGTCTACACCACTGTGGTGTAGACCATGCGCGGGCCGTCCCCTCTCCCCCGAGCGCCCGCCTCACCAGGAGGAATCCGATGAGTACGGCCACCGCTACGGCCGCGCCCGCCAGGAAGCGGCGCGCCGGTTTGTTCCAGGGGCTCCAGAAGGTCGGCCGCAGCCTGCAGCTGCCCATCGCGGTCCTGCCCGCCGCCGGCATCATGGTGCGGCTCGGCGAGCCCGACGTCTTCGGCGCCGACGGCCTCGGCTGGGACAAGGTCGCCGCCGTGTTCAGCAACGCCGGCGGCGCGCTCACCGGCGCCCTGCCGCTGCTGTTCTGCGTGGGCGTGGCCATCGGGTTCGCCAAGAAGTCGGACGGCTCCACCGCGCTGGCCGCCGTGGTCGGGTTCCTGGTCTACAGCAAGGTGCTGGAGGCGTTCCCGGTCGCCGACGCGGTCATCCAGAAGGGCCAGGACATCCCGGCCAAGTACAACGACCCCGGGGTGCTCGGCGGCATCGTCATGGGGCTGCTGACCGCGGTGCTGTGGCAGCGCTTCCACCGCACCCGGCTGGTGGACTGGCTCGGCTTCTTCAACGGCCGCCGGCTGGTGCCGATCATGATGGCCTTCGTCGGGATCGCGGTGGGCGTCTTCTTCGGCCTGGTCTGGGAGCCCATAGGCGAGGGCATCGGCAGTTTCGGTGAGTGGATGACGGGCCTGGGCTCCGCGGGCTCGGCGCTCTTCGGCGCCGTCAACCGCGCGCTGATCCCCATCGGCATGCACCAGTTCGTGAACACCGTGGCCTGGTTCCAGCTCGGCGACTTCACCAACGCGGCCGGCCAGGTCGTCCACGGCGACTACAACCGCTTCCTGGCGGGCGACCCGACCGCCGGGATGTTCATGTCCGGCTTCTTCCCGATCATGATGTTCGGCCTTCCGGCCGCCGCCCTGGCCATGGCCCATACCGCCCGCCCCGAGCGCCGCAAGGCCGTGCTGGGCATGATGGTCTCGCTGGCGCTGACCTCGTTCGTCACCGGGGTGACCGAGCCGATCGAGTTCTCGTTCATGTTCATCGCGCCGCTGCTGTACGTGATCCACGCGCTGCTGACCGCCGCGTCCATGGCGATCACCTGGGCCCTGGGCGTGCACGCGGGCTTCAACTTCTCCGCGGGCTTCATCGACTACGCGCTCAACTGGGGCAAGGCCACCAAGCCATGGCTGATCATCCCGGTCGGACTGGCCTTCGCGGCGGTCTACTACGTGATCTTCCGCTTCGCGATCGTCAAGTTCGACCTTCCCACCCCGGGCCGAGAGCCCGAGGAGGAGGTCGAAGACCTCACCAAGGCGTAGAAGCTCTGCCCAAGCGGCGCCGAGGCCCCCGGAACCGGTCCTTCGGTTCCGGGGGCCTCGTCACGTACGACGGCCACCGCTCTCAAAGCTCGTAGACCGCTCCCGCCTTCGCCAGCTCCACCGGCCCGCCGAAAACGGCCTGGGCGTCCCGCTGGTTGATCTGCGGGTCCGTCCACGGCGGGATATGCGTCAGCACCAGGGTGCCGACCCCGGCGCGGCGCGCGTGCTCCCCCGCCTGCCGCCCGTTCAGGTGCAGCTCGGGGATGTCTTCCTTGCCGTGGGTGAACGCCGCCTCGCACAGGAACAGATCGGCGCCCCGGGCGAGCTCCACCAGCGCCTCGCACGGGCCGGTGTCGCCGGAGTAGACCAGTGAGCGCCCCCCGTGCTCGATGCGGAAGCCGAAGGCCTCCACGGGGTGGCAGACCCGGGCGGTGCGGATCGTGAAGGGGCCGAGGGTGAAGGTGCCCGGGGTCAGCGTGCGGAAGTCGAAGACCTCCTGCATGGACTTCTCGTCGGGCACGTCCTCGTACGCCCGGACCAGCCGGCGCTCGGTGCCCTCGGGGCCGTAGACGGGGATCGCCTCGGCGCGGCCGCCGTCGTGCCGGTAGTAGCGGGCGACGAAGTACGCGCACATGTCGATGCAGTGATCGGGGTGCAGATGGGAGAGGAACACGGAGTCGAGGTCGTAGAGACCGCAGTGGCGCTGCAGCTCGCCGAGGGCGCCATTGCCCATGTCGAGCAGCAGCCTGTAGCCGTCGGCCTCTACGAGGTAGCTCGAGCAGGCCGATTCCGCGGACGGGAACGACCCTGAGCATCCGACGACGGTGAGCTTCATGAAGCAGGAACCTCCTCAAGGGGTCCCCATGCCGAAGGCCATGGGCGGGTGCGTGGGGTCATGCGGTGCCCACGAGCGTAAAGCGCTAAAGCCCTGGTCGCTCCTCTACAGGCCCACGTTGTGGGCGGAATCACCAGGACGGCCGGGAACTCGGCCCCCGGCGGCCCCAGTCCGCCCCGCACGTCCCCACAGCCCCGAACCCCGGCCGTGTGACACTCCCGGCGCCGGGCTACGCCCAGAGCTGGCCGTGCAGCGTGGCGATGGCCTCCTCCGTGGTGGCGGCGGTGTAGACGCCCGTCGACAGGTACTTCCAGCCGCCGTCGGCGACGACGAAGACCACATCGGCGCTCTCCCCGGCCTGCACCGCCTTGCGGGCGACACCGAGCGCGGCGTGCAGCGCGGCCCCCGTCGAGACGCCGGCGAAGATGCCCTCCTCGGCGAGGAGTTGCCGGGTGCGGGCCACCGCGTCCTCGGAGCCGACCGAGAAGCGGGTGGTCAGCACGGTCTCGTCGTAGAGCTCGGGGACGAAGCCCTCGTCGAGGTTGCGCAGTCCGTAGACCACGTCGTCGTAGCGCGGCTCGGCGGCGACGATCTGGACCCCGGGGACGTGCTCGCGCAGATAGCGGCCGACGCCCATCAGGGTGCCGGTCGTGCCGAGCCCGGCGACGAAGTGGGTGATCGACGGCAGGTCGGCCAGGATCTCCGGGCCGGTGGTGGCGTAGTGGGCGCCCGCGTTGTCCGCGTTGCCGTACTGGTAGAGCATCACCCAGTCGGGGTGCTCGGACTTAAGTTCCTTGGCGACCCGTACGGCGGTGTTGGAGCCCCCGGCGGCGGGCGAGGAGATGATCTCCGCGCCCCACATGGCGAGCAGCTGGCGCCGCTCCTCGCTGGTGTTCTCCGGCATGACGCAGACGATGCGGTAGCCCTTGAGCTTGGCCGCCATGGCGAGCGAGATGCCGGTGTTGCCGGAGGTCGGCTCCAGGATGGTGCTGCCCGGGGTCAGCCGGCCGTCCTTCTCGGCCTGTTCGATCATGTGGAGCGCGGGGCGGTCCTTGATCGAGCCGGTCGGGTTGCGGTCCTCAAGCTTCGCCCAGATCCGCACGTCGGCGGAGGGCGAGAGCCGCGGCAGCCTGACGAGCGGCGTGTTGCCGACCGCTGCCAGAGGGCTGTCGTACCGCATCAGACCCCGCCGCCCGCGACGGCCGGGAGGATCGTCACGCTGTCGCCGTCGGAGAGCTTGGTGGCCACGCCGTCGAGGAAGCGGACGTCCTCGTCGTTCAGGTACACGTTGACGAAGCGGCGCAGCTCGCCGTCGTTGACCAGGCGCTCCTGGATCCCGGTGTGCCGGGTCTCAAGGTCGGCGAAGAGCTCGGCGATCGTGTTCCCGCTGCCCTCGACCGCCTTCTGGCCGTCGGTGTAGGTGCGGAGGATGGTCGGGATGCGGACCTCGATGGCCATGTGTGGGCTCCTGTCGGAGGGCGGGGATTCAGGGCCCTCCCGGACGGCGTCCGGGGGGAGGGTCGGTGCGCACGGGCCCGCGGGCGTGGGGCGTGACTCCGCGGCGCTCAGGCGGCGGCCGGACGCGGACAGATCGCGCTGGCGAGCCGGCACAGGTCGACGTGGAGGCGCGCCACGAGCAGCATGCCCGGCGTCTTCTCGCTCACATCATCGACAACCATGGAGTCATCGTATCGATTCCCCGTCCCGCCCCCGGAGAGCCGTCCCACGATCCGGGCGGGCGACGGCCAGTATGCGAGACGCCGACGTCGTCCCGGGGTTTTCGCGCCCTTCGGCACGCCTTCAGTACGCCTCGACGATCTTGACGTCTTCCTCGGTGACCTCGCCGTCCACGATCCGGAACGACCGGAACTGGAACGGGCCCTCGTCGTTGCCGCACTCGGCGGTGGAGACCAGGACGTAGTGCGCGCCGGGCTCGTTGGCGTACGAGATGTCGGTGCGGGACGGGTAGGCCTCGGTGGCGGTGTGCGAGTGGTAGATGACCACGGGTTCCTCGTCCCGGTCGTCCATCTCGCGGTAGAGCTTGAGCAGGTCGGTCGAGTCGAACTCGTAGAACGTGGGCGAGCGGGCCGCGTTGAGCATCGGTATGAACCGCTCGGGGCGGCCGCTTCCGGCCGGACCGGCGATCACGCCGCACGCCTCGTCGGGGTGGTCGGCGCGGGCGTGCGCGACGATCTGGTCATGGAGGGCCTGCGTGATGGTCAGCATGGCCAAAGAATAAGACGCGCGCAAAGAGGCGGGCTCCGGACCCTGAGATCCGGAGCCCGCCCAGCGAGACGGCGCGGCCGTTACTTCGCGATGTACTCCCGCTCCGGGGCCGCGTCGGCCGCCTGCGGGCCGCGGCTCTTGAGGACCGCCCAGCCGATGGCCAGGCACACGGCCCAGCCGGCGCCGACGTACAGCGAGATCCGGGCGTCCTTGTCGTACGCGATCAGGCCGGTGACGAAGATCAGGAAGATCAGCGCGACCCAGCTGAAAACCGCGCCGCCGGGGGCCGGGAAGGACGAGGCCCGGAGCCGGCCGGCGCGCACCGCGCCGCGGTAGCGGATGTGGCTGACCAGGATCATCGCCCAGGCCCAGATGCCCGCGGCGGTGGCGACCGAGGTGACGTACTCGAAGGCCTTCTCCGGAACCAGGTAGTTCAGGATCACGCCGATGCCCATGAGGGCGACGGACAGGGTGATGCCGACGGCCGGGGTCTTACGGGCGCTGAGCTTGCCCAGCGCGGTCGGGGCCTCGCCGTTGGCGGCCAGGTCGCGCAGCATCCGGCCGGTGGAGTACATACCGGAGTTGCAGGACGACAGGGCGGCGGTGAGCACCACGAAGTTGACGATGCCCGCGGCGAAGGGGATGCCGATCACCGAGAAGGCGTGGACGAAGGGGCTCTCGCCCGCCGAGAACTCGGTCCACTTGACGACGGAGAGCAGGACCAGCAGGGCGCCCACATAGAAGATGAGGATGCGCCAGGGCAGGGTGTTGATCGCCTTGGGGAGGGTCTTCTCCGGGTCCTCGGACTCGCCCGCGGTGACGCCGACCAGTTCGACGGCCAGGTAGGCGAACATCACGCCCTGGAGGGTCATCAGGCTGTCGCCGATACCGTTCGGGAAGACGCCGTGGTGCGACCAGAGGTTGGAGACGGAGGCGGTGTCACCGGCGTCGGAGAAGCCGAGGGTGAGCACGCCGAGACCGATCACGATCATGCCGATGATCGCGGTGACCTTGACCATCGAGAACCAGAACTCGACCTCGCCGAAGATCTTCACCGAGATCAGGTTGACCCCGAACAGCACCACCAGGAAGACCAGGGCGCTGACCCACTGCGGGATCGACGGGAACCAGAAGTGGATGTAGATGGCGGCCGCGGTGAGTTCGGCCATGCCGGTGACCACCCACATCAGCCAGTACGTCCAGCCGGTGACGAAGCCGAAGAACGGGCCGAGGAACTCCCGGGCGTACTCCGAGAAGGAGCCGGTGACCGGCCGGTAGAGCAGCAGCTCGCCGAGCGCGCGCATGATGAAGAAGATGACCACGCCGGCGAGGGCGTACATCAGGATGATGCTGGGCCCGGCCTTGGCGATGTTCGCCCCGGCCTTCATGAAGAGCCCGACGCCGATGGCGCCGCCGATGGCGATCATCTGGACCTGGCGACTGCCCAGGCCCCGTTCGTAGCCCTCTTCGGAAGTGGTGCCCACGGCCGCATTGCCGGCAGCGTCGTCTCCAGGTCGATCGACCCGCGCTGAGGTCATGGTTCCTTCGCCTTTCTTCCAGTGGGGGGCTGGCGATCTTGAAGATTTACCACGCCTGCAACGCTGATCAACACGGGTAGATGTGCGGCACACCACAGGAAGAAGCGGACAAAAGTCGCTTTAGCTAACAGAAACCCCGGCGACGGTGACGCGATCGTTATCCGGACTTGAGCATCCTCTAAACGAACACTCAGTGATCAGGGCATCAGGGTTTCGACGAGGGTTTCCTGGAGCCCGCCGAGCCAGAAGTACGCCATCACCATGGGCTTTCGCGGATCGGAATCCGGCAGCCGCAGCAGCTCGCCGCCGTCGTCCTCGTCGGTGACCTCCAGCCGGGTGCCGATGGCCAGCCGCAGATCGTTCAGCGCGCCGAGCCACTGCCGGGACTGCTCGGGCGACAGCTCCAGCACCCCCACCTCCGCCCCGGCACCCTGGGCCTCGGCTCCCGCACGCCCTTCCGTACCCGTACCCGTATCCGTGAGGGCGTCCAGGCCGCGCACCATCGCGAGCGCGTCCTCCCGCTTGCGGGCCCGCAGATCGTTCTCGGTGTAGCGGCGGAACTCGGCCGAAGCGGCCTCCACCGCGGCCTCCTCGTCGGCCCCCAGCTTCTGCCCCGGGCCGCCGTACGCGTCCGGGAAGAGCCGGGCCAGCGCCGGGTCCGCGGGCGGCTTGGTGGGCCCCTCGGCGAAAATCGCGTCCAGCGGGTCGTGCCCCTCCACCGGCTCCGCACCGGGCCCGATCAGCTCCAGCAGCTGGACCGCCAGGCTGCGCAGGATGGAGATCTCCACATCGTCCAGGGCCACCATGGCCCCGCCGCCGGGCAGCGGCTCGAAGTGCCCCGCCATCAGCGGTCCTGCTGGAGGGTCGCCCACAGTCCGTACCCGTGCATCGCCTGCACGTCGCGCTCCATCTCCTCGCGGGTGCCGCTCGACACGACCGCGCGACCCTTGTGGTGGACGTCCAGCATCAGTCGGTGCGCCTTGTCCTTTGAATAGCCGAAGTACGTCTGGAAGACGTATGTGACGTAGCTCATGAGATTGACCGGGTCGTTGTGCACGACGGTGACCCAGGGAACGTCGGGCTCGGGTACCGCCGAAGGCGCCTCGCTGGACTGGGGACGTTCGATCTCCACCGGTGTCGCACTCACACCCCCATGCTGCCACCCGGCATGGCGCGTCGCATAAACCGGCACCCAGAAATCGTCACTTTGACGAGTATCGGGGGTAGCATCATCGTCTATGAACACCGCTCACCTCGGACTGCCGGTGGACGTGCCTTCGACAGCGCTGTTCACCGACCGGTACGAACTGACCATGCTGCAGGCCGCCCTGCGCGCCGGCACCGCCGACCGACGCTCGGTCTTCGAGGTCTTCACCCGCCGCCTCCCCGAGGGGCGGCGGTACGGCGTCGTCGCGGGCACCGGCCGGGTGCTGGACGCCGTGGAGAACTTCCGCTTCGACAGCGGCGTCCTGGACTTCCTCGCCGACCAGCGGATCGTGGACGAGCCCACGCTCAACTGGCTCGCCGACTACCGCTTCCGCGGCGACGTCTGGGGCTACCCGGAGGGCGAGGTCTACTTCCCCGGCTCGCCGATCATGCGCGTCGAGGGCAGTTTCGGCGAGGCCGTCCTCCTGGAGACGGTGATCCTCTCCATCCTCAACCACGACTCCGCCGTCGCTGCCGCGGCCTCCCGGATGTCCGTGGCCGCCGCCGGCCGGCCGCTGATCGAGATGGGCGCCCGCCGCACCCACGAACTGTCCGCCGTCGCCTCCGCCCGCGCCGCCTACGTCGGGGGCTTCTCCTCCACCTCCGACCTCGCCGCCGGGTTCCGCTACAGCATCCCCACCGTCGGCACCAGCGCACACGCCTTCACCCTGCTGCACGACACCGAACGGGACGCCTTCACCGCGCAGGTCGACTCCCTCGGCAGCGACACCACCCTCCTCGTCGACACCTTCGACGTCGCCACCGCGGTGCGCACCGCCGTCGAGGTCGCGGGCACCGAGCTGGGCGCGGTACGGATCGACTCCGGGGACCTGCTGCTGCTCGCCCACCGGGTGCGCCACCAGCTCGACGAGCTCGGCGCGAAGAACACCAAGATCGTGGTCACCAGCGACCTCGACGAGTGGGCCATCGCCTCGCTCGCGGCCGCGCCCGTGGACGCGTACGGGGTCGGCACCCAGCTGGTCACCGGCAGCGGCCACCCGACCTGCGCGATGGTCTACAAGCTGGTCGCCCGGGCCGACTCCGACGCGCCGGATGCGCCGCTGCGCCCCGTGGCGAAGAAGTCCATGGGCGCCAAGACCTCGGTCGGCGGCCGCAAGTGGGCCGCCCGGCGGCTGGACGAGGACGGCGTGGCCGAGGCCGAGGTGATCGGCGGCGGCGCGGTCCCGCCGGGGCTCGAGGACCGGCAGCTGCTGGTCGAGCTGGTGCGCGGCGGCGAGGTCGTGGGCCGCGAGCCGCTGGACACGGCGCGGGAGCGGCATGTGGAGGCGCGGGCCGGGCTGCCGTTGTCGGCGACGCAGCTGTCGCGCGGCGAGCCGGTCATCCCGACGGAGTACGCGATGCGGTGAGTCCCCGAAGACCGGGGCCCCGGGGCCGGGGCGGCCGTGCGGAGACGATCGTGCGGGAGACGGTCTTGCGTGGGACGGCCGCGCGCGGGGCAGCCACGCGTGGAACAACCGCACACGCCGAGCACCCGTACGCGGGCGCGCGGCGCGGTGCCGCGCGACGCATGGGAACGGCGCACGGATGGGGCGCACAGCAGGGCGCAACGCGGCGCGCCGAGACGGCGTGCGCACCGGCCGGTGCGGCGCGTGCGCCTGGCCCCGCGCCCGGCCGCCGTATCGTGCCGGAGCGCGATTCCGCCGGTCCGGCGTCCGGCCCCGGCCCACTCCCGCAAACCTGGCCGAGTGTCTACCCTCGGTGACATCCGCCAAAGTCAGCAGCTCACCAGCACAGCAGACCTCTTCAGCACACCACACCAGCTTCGGGCCGAGTCGCTTCCCGGTCCTCGTCTCTGATCCCAGCCGGAAGGCGCACGCCATGCACCGGGCACTGATCGTCGTCGACGTCCAGAACGACTTCTGCGAGGGCGGCAGCCTCGCGGTCCAGGGCGGCGCGGATGTCGCCGCCGCCATCACCGATCTCATCGGGGAGGCGACGCCCGGTTACCGCCATGTCGTCGCCACCCGCGACCACCACATCGACCCCGGGGACCACTTCTCCGACCACCCGGATTATGAGCGCACCTGGCCGCCGCACTGCGTGGCGGGCACCGAGGGCAGCGGCTTCCACCCGAACTTCGCCCCCGCCGTCGCCTCCGGCGCCATCGACGCGGTCTTCGACAAGGGCGCGTACGAGGCCGCGTACAGCGGCTTCGAGGGGGCCAATGAGAACGGCCTGCCGCTGGCGCGCTGGCTGCGCGAGCGCGGCGTGACCGAGGTGGACGTGGTCGGCATCGCCACCGACCACTGTGTCCGGGCCACGGCCCTGGACGCGCGCCGCGAGGGGTTCGCGACGCACGTCCTGCTGGATCTGACCGCCGGGGTCGCCGAGGCGACCACGGAGCGGGCCCTGGAGGAGCTTCGTGCGGCGGGCGTGGAGCTCTCGGGCAAGCCGGTCGTTTGACCGGGGCTCCCTTGCCCGCTCGTTTGTAGTGAGTATGAGACAGCGACACGCCGACGTCACGGCGTGTCGCTGTCTCATACTCACTACAAACCCGCCTTGGGCCTACGCCGTGGCGGGCGGCCGCAGCAGGGCCGCGATGGGGTGCCACAGCTCCCCGACCCCGTAGGGCGCCGTACGCCACACCAGCCCGTCCGGATGGTGCAGCACCGCCGTCACCTCGTCCGGTGTCGGCGGCGCGCTGTTCCCCCGCAGGTACACCGCCCGCAGCCCCAGATTGCGCAGCCTGGTCAGGGCGCGCTGGCGGTTCGCGGCGTGCACGAGCACCCGTACGCCGCCCTCGCCCAGCGGTCGCGGCAGGGTCAGTGCCACGACCACGCTGCCTCCCGGCAGCTTGGTGAATCCTCCATCGGCCATGTGTCCATGTCCCCCGTGAGACGTCGTGTCAGCAAGAAAGGTCGTAGGGGCATCTAAACGCGAACGGCCGCCGCCCGCCAGGGGGCGACGGCCGATGCCGCTCTGACCTGCGACGATGGCAGATCTGTTGATCTAGGAACCGGACGGGGAGACCTGGACGGTCAGCGTGGAGGCGCCCGGAAGCTCCTTCAGGATGCTGATCTTGGTGTTGGTGTCAGTAACCTTCACCCCACCCGTCGGATTCGATCCGTACCAGTACGTCCCCTTACGGTCATCGAAGACCGGTGCGCCCCGCTTTGCCGGGACCTTCGCCGCGGCGCCGTTCTTGTGGAGCGTGAAGCCGTCCGTCGGGTACCAGCTGAAGGGCGAGTCGTACGTCTGGACGCGGTTGCGCATCAGCGTGCCGTCCGCCCAGGTGTGCGGGGTGGCGTGCGCGTCGATCGGCAGGATCTGGCCGGAGCCGGGGTGGACGCCGACGTTGTTGTCCGGCTGCGAGGTGTCCCACAGCCAGATCAGCAGACCGTTCTGGTACGGGAAGTGCTCGACCCAGTCGGGCCGGCTGTTCAGCCAGCCGAAGTTGTACGGGCCGGTCTTGAGGGTCTTGTCGTACGACACGTACTGGCGGTTCTCCGCGATGTAGTACTGCGGGTAGTTCTTGGTGAAGGACGCCCCGATGCGCGAGAAGCCGTTCGCGGTCCAGCCGTTGTCGTCGCCCTCGGCGCCGTCGGTCACCACGGGCGCGCCGTCCGCCGTCAGCGTGATCGCGTCCGCCGCGAATCCCTTCTGGGCGACGCCGCCGTCCGTCTGGTAGCGGAAGCGCAGATCGATCTTCTTGCCCGCGTAGGCGTCGAGCGGGAAGGAGAGCTTCTTGTACGCGCCGGAGGTCCCGGTCAGCGCGGGCTTGTCCCCGGCGTCGCGCGGGATGGACTTGCCGTCCGCCGTGCCGTCCACCGGCGTCCAGTTGGCGCCGCCGTCCGTGGACACCTCGGTGTAGAGGTAGTCGTAGTTCTCCTCGATGTCCCACCAACCCTGGAGGTCCAGGCTCGCCTTGGACTTGCCGGTCAGGTCCACGGACCGGGTCAGGGTGTTCTTGAGGTCGTCGCCCATGCCGCTCCACCACTGCTTGGAGCCTTCGGCGGGCTGTGTGATCTCGGTGGTCTTGGCCTTGTCGGGCAGTTGGACCACCAGCGCCTGCGGGTTCTTGGTGTTGTACTCGGCCGGCCCGAGGGTGTGCCGGGACTTCGTGGCGGCCTTCGCCGTGTCGTAGTCCAGCCAGCCGAGCTGCAGCTTGTCCCAGGCGCTCATGTCGCCGGGCAGGTCGCCGATCGCGTCCTTGCCGGTGCCCAGCCAGGAGCCGGAGGACATCAGCGACCAGAAGGCCACGGACGACTCGCCCTTGCCGGTGGTGTCGTACTCGTCCGGCAGGCCCAGGTCATGGCCGTACTCATGGGCGAAGACGCCGAGCCCGCCGTTCTCCGGCTGCATGGTGTAGTCGCCGACCCAGATGCCGGTGTCGCCGATCTGCGCGCCGCCGGCCTTGTTGTTCCCGGGGCCGGTGTTGCCCGCGTCGGTGCCGTACGCGTACCAGCGGTGGGCCCAGATCGCGTCCGTGCCCTGCGCGCCGCCGCCCGCCGACTCGTCCTCACCGGCGTGGACGATCTGGAAGTGGTCGATGTAGCCGTCGGGCTCGTTGAAGTTGCCGTCGCCGTCGTAGTCGTAGCGGTCCCACTGGTCGTACTTGGCCAGGTCCGCCTTGATCTCGGCGTCGGTGCGGCCGGCCGCCTTCTGGTCCTTGGCCCACTGGTTGACGCCGTCGCGGATCAGGTCCCAGGCGTTGGCGCAGTTGGTGTCGCCGCAGTAGTTGGAGCCGTAGCGGGCCTCGTTCCAGTCGACCTTGACCCAGTCGGAGACCTCACCGTCCACCGAGTAGCGGCCCGAGGACTGCTTCTCGTAGTACTTCTTCAGCGACTCCTTCCCCTTTTCGTCGGAGAAGTACAGGTCCTGGAAGTGCTGGCGGTTGTAGTCCTTCTGCCAGGCCGTGCTGTTGTCGTTGGCGCGGTCCGGTTCGGCGATCGTGTTGTGCGCCGGGCCCGGGGTGCCGCCGTACTTCTTCACCGGCGGCTCGGGGCCGTCGGCGCCGTCCGGGTCGTACATGGTGGTGTCGTCGACCTTGTCGCCGAACTCGACCAGGATGGTGAAGATCTTGTCGGTCTTCTCCCGGGCCAGCTCCACGTACTTGCCCTTGCCGAGCTTCACCACCTGCGACGCGCCGCGCCGGTCCGCCTTCGCGTCCCCGGATATGACCTGCTGCAGCGCTTCTTGCCGCTGTGCCTCCTGCTGCTTGCTGAAAGGCCCGGCCAGGTCGTGCTCGACGTCGGTCTTCGCGGGCGCCGGATCGTGTCGCTCCACGCGCGTAGACGATCCGTTGTCCGCCTGGGCTATGCCCGTCGACAGCCCCGCCGTACCGAGCGCGGCGACCACGGTGGCGATGGCGGCCGCTCTTACGGCCCTCCGTTGACTGCTCACTCTTCTCCAGTCCTCCCCAGTGACACCAGTGCGGGACATTTGACCGGAGTGGCAGGAGAAAAGACAGACCTTGACTTGGACAGAGGGGACAAGTACGTTTCACGGCCCACCTATACCGGATTCCGGACACCAACGGGCGTGCGGATCTCATCAGTTGGGACGGCGCGGGACCATGTGCGCCCCTGCGCCCCCTATGCAACGGCCCCGTGGGTCAGGTCACGCTTACTTGCGTTTCCGCTCGGGCATTCAGCACCGTAGAGTCATTTTGCCGGTGCACACCCATGTGACTCATGCCCCCTGCATAGTCGATGTTGAGGACGGATCCAGCCATGCCGCGTCCGACTCCTGCCCAGTTCGCCTACGGTTCGGCCACCGTCGTCTTCTCGACCTTCGCCATGCTGCTGCTGACCCAGACGCAATCGGGCCTGGGGGTCGCGGTGATCACCGTGGCCGGGCTGGCGCTCGGGCTCCTCGTCGCCGTCTCGGTGCCGATGCCCGGCACCCCGCGCGCCGGCCGTGCGGCGGCGGCGCGGACCGGTCGGCGAGCGGTGCCGGTCCCCGCGCATCGGACCCCCGCCCCCACCCCGGCCCACGCTCACGCCCACGCGGAGACGGTGGAGCCGAGGGTCAGCGAGCACTCGCTCCACGGCTGACACCGCCCGGTACCCGCTGGTACCGCTGAGTCCGCTGGTGCCTCTGAGCCGCGGGTATCGCTAAGCCGCCACCACGACGGTCTTGGCCGCCTTGTCGTGCAGACACTGGCGCAGCGGCTGGTCCCAGGTGCACCACAGAACGTTGACCAGCCAGAACACGGTGCCCACCAGCAGCGGGATCAGCATCCCGGGCAGCACGTACACCACGGCCCGCACCCAGCCCTGACGGCCCGGCACATCGCCGTCGGACAGCATCGCCACACGAATGCGCAGGGCCTTCTTGCCGAGCGTCTGGCCGCTGCGGGCCAGCATCACGCCCTCGTAGACGAAGTAGACCGCCATGGTGATCACCAGCGCGAGGGTCACCTTGCCCATGTCCTGCTTGCCGGGGTTGTCATAGGCGTACTTGAGCGCGCCGGTCGCGGCGAGCGCCACGGTCCAGATGACGCCGAGAATCAGGGTGTCGACGAGCCGGGCGACGAAGCGCTGACCGGGGGTGGCGGGAGGCGGCATCCCCACAGGGGGGTGGTACTGCGGATACGACAGCTGGTCCGGGCTCATGCCCCGATTACACCAGCAGCGGGCGGGCGGCAGGTAGGTCGGGGGCACCGCTTTCGGGGCAGCGGTGCGGGGGCGCCGGTTTCGCGGCGCCGATCATGAAGGCACAGCGACCACGACCGTCTTGGCCACCTTGTCGTGCAGACACTGGTGGTACGGCTTGTCCCAGGTGCACCACAACACATTGATCAGCCAGAAGACGAAGCCGCAGCACGGCACGATCTCGGGCAGGGCGTATGTACCGGCGCGCAGCCAGCCCGGCTGACCGGCGGGGATCTCCCCGTTCGCCAGCAGGGCGACGCGGATCTTCATCACCTTCTTGCCCACCGTCTGGCCGTACTTGGTCAGCATCAGCCCTTCGTAGAGGAAGTACACCAGGGCGTAGACGACCGTCATGGCGGTCGCCTCGTCGTTGTTGTTCACCGGGTCGTAGTCGCCGATGAGCACCGCCATCACCAGACCCACCGGGATGCCCACGATCAGCGCGTCGATGATCCGGGCGACGAGGCGGCGGCCGCGGTTCGCGAGCGGGGGCATGCCCGCGAGCGGGTCCGGGGTGCCGTACTCACCGCCGTGCTCGCCGCCGTACGGCGAACCGTATGAGGGAGGCGGCTGCTGCTTGGAGAACGCGTCGCCCTCCGGCTGATCCCCGGACCGCGGCTCGCTCGGCCCGGGTCCGCTCGGCCCGGGTCCGCTCGGCCGGGGCTCCTCGGGCCGGGGCCCTTCGCGCCGGGGTTCCTCGGGCCGGGGTTCGTCAGGCCCCGGGGTCGGCTGGTCGGTGCTCATGGCCCGAGTCGACCCCGGAGCCGGAGCCACCGCATCCGGCGCGCTCCGTTCGGGCGACCGGGATGGACCGTACGAGTCAGCGCCCCGTACGGCCCCTACGCCTCACCGCCCGGCACCGGCACCGGAGTGCGGCTCAGCCGCGCCCCGCGACGAAGGTGCGCGCCGCCTTGTCGTGCCAGCACTGCCGCCAGGGCCGGTCGAACAGGCACCACAGCACATTGAGGACGCCGATCACCAGCAGCCCGAGCACCGAGTACACCAACCAGCGGCGCAGCGCGGCGCCGAACGACGGGGTGTCGTGCCCCTCGATGTCCAGGACCCGCACCCCGCACAGCTTCTTGCCCAGCGTGGCGCCCCACTTCGCGGTCGGGAACGCCTCGTAGACCAGCCCGACGACGAGCAGCAGGCCGAGCACCACGCCGAGGTAGACGCCCGTCGTACCGTCGAGCCAGTAGACGGTGACGGTCTCGCCGGTCAGCTTGGCGCGCTCCACCTTCTCGTCGAAGTGGTCGCTCGCCTTGGTCCACAGGGGATACGCGGCCGCGCCGACGGCCCCGAGGAGAACGGCGGAGTCGACGATCCGGGCCAGGAGGCGGCGGCCGAGGGAGGCGGGCCGGCCCTGGGCCTGGGCGGCCTGCTGGAAGGGGTTGTCGACGGGGGGCTTCCACGGAATGACGCCTTCAGGCGCGCCACCCGGGGCGCCCCCAGGGGCGCCGACGCCCGGGGCGGCGCCGGGCGCGGGCTGCTGGACGAGCTGCCGCACCTGCTGCTGCCAGCCGGGCTGGGCTTGCGGTTGAGGCTGGGGCCGAGGCTGGGGCTGGGGTTGAGGCTGGGGCTGGGATTGGGGCCGGGGTTGCGGCTGGGCTCCGGGCGCGGCAGGACCACCGTCGGGCAACCCGACCGGGCCCTGTGCGGGCCCGGGGCGCCCGGACGCGGCCGGACCGCCGCCGGGAAGCACGACACCGCCCTGCGGGGGCAGCGCACCCGCGCCCTGCCCGGGAGCAGTCCCGCCGGGCTGCTGTCCGGCCTGTCCGGCCTGCCCGGACCAGCCGGCCTGGCCCTGCTGGCCCTGCTGTCCCGGATGCCCCTGCTGTCCCTGCGGTCCCTGTTGGCCCGGCGCCGCCGTACCGCCGCTGTGCCTGGGTCCGCCGCGCCCGAGGGCGCGGATCGTCATCGTGCCGTCGTCCCGCGTGGGCGCGCCGCCGACCGCCGGACCCGCCGCCTGGCCGCCGCCCGCCCCTGGTCCGCCCTGACCAGGCCGGACCGCGCGGATGGAGATCGTGCCGTCCCCGCCTGTCGTACGCCCGCCGCCTGGCGCGTCCGTATCACCGCCCGCGCCCGGCGCACCCGCCCCGGGGCCCGGCTGCGCCGGGGGCAGCTCCGGGGCACGCCGCGCGGGCGGCAGGGCCTGCGCGGACGCGGGCGCGTCAGCGCCCCCGGGCCCGCCGGGACCGCCGTGTCCGCCGGAGCCGCCGGGACCACCTGAGCCGCCCGGACCGCCGGAACTGCCCGGTCCGCTGACGGCCCGGCGCGGGTCCGGCACCCCCGGCCTGACGGGCCCACCGGAAGCCGCGCCTCCGGGCCCGCCGCCGGGCCCCGCCTCCCCCGGGTTCGAGCCCCAGGAGACGCGGCGGTCCTGCTGCCCGCCGAAACCGGACTGCCGGCCCGCGTCCGCCTGCCAGGCCGACGCGGGCTCCGGCCGGGTGCCGTGCAGTCGCTGCGGATCGTTCCAGTCCATGCCGACCGGAGCCGCGCCGCCCGCGTCCCGGGCCGACGGCACCGAATCCGGCCCCGGCCCGCTCCGTACGTCCATCTCACCGCGCGGACGCAGCTCCGGCAGCGCCCGTCCGCCGCTGTCCGCGGCAGAACCGGCAGGGCCCGCGGCAGGGGCCTCGTCGAGATACATGGGCCCGGTCTCGTCCGGCACCGGGGCGGTGACCTGCGTGTGGGTCACCCCGGGCGGCGGCGCGGGCATGGCCTCGCCGTCGATCGGCGCGGGCCGACTGGTGCCGGGCACCCAGGCGGCACCGTTCCAGTAACGGATGTAGCCAGGGATGGATGGATCGGGATAAAAGCCAGGAATCGAGGTGCCGTCCGCGGATCCTGAGGTAGGGGCGCTCATGATCTCCGATGTCCCGTATCTGCTCGGCCGTGCTGTGCTGCTGCGCCGCGCCTGTGCGGTGCGTCGCGGTGGGGGGCGACAAGCAGTCTGCCGTACAAGAGCCGCAGTGCAACACGGAGCGCGTTGTCAAGGTCTATCAGACCGGCCCGAGCCCCGTACCCGTCCCCGGGTGGCACCACTCTCCCGTGCGGGCGCGACGCCGCCGTACGAGCGGGTACATCCGTCAGCCCCGGCTGGGCCTGGCCCGCCTAGGTCCAGCAGACCTACGTTGACGCGGCCGCGAGCCTTTTCGGCCGCCAATACTGGAAGCCATGGACCGCAACACCGAGCTCAGCGAGTTCCTGCGGACCCGCAGGGCGAGGCTGCGCCCTGAGGACGCGGGCGTGAACGCGACCACCCCCGGCCCCCGCCGGGTGCCGGGGCTGCGCCGCGAGGAGCTGGCGCACCTGGCCGGGGTCAGCACCGACTACTACACCCGGCTGGAACAGGGCCGCCATCTGAATGTCTCGGAGGCGGTGCTGGACGCCGTCGCGCGCGCCCTGCAGCTGAACGACACCGAGCGTGCGTACCTCTTCGAGCTGGCCAAGCCGAAGCCCCGCCGCGCCCAGCGCCGCCGGCCGCTCCGCCCCCAGCGGGTGCGGCCCGGGGTGTACCGCATGCTGCAGATGCTGGAGGGGGTCTCGCCCGCGTTCGTGCTCGGGCGCGGAGGCGATGTGCTGGCCTCCAACCGGCTGGCCCGCGCGCTGATCATGGACTTCGACGCGCTGCCGTACCGCGAGCGGAACATGACCCGCTTCATGTTCCTCGACCCGGCGGCCCGCGAGCTGTACCGCGAGTGGGACAAGTACGCGTCGGAGACGGTGGCCAGTCTGCGGCTCCAGACGAGCCGCTACGCCGACGACCCCGGCCTCACCGAGCTGGTCGGCGAGCTGACGATCAAGAGCCCGGAGTTCCGTACCTGGTGGGCCGACCACAACGTGCGGGAGAAGACGCACGGCGTCAAGCTCTACCACCATCCGGTGGTCGGGGACATGACGCTCGCCTACGAGAACGTGACCTTCCCCGGCGATGACGATCAGGCGATGTGCGTTTACACGGTCGAGCCCGGATCACCCTCCGAGGCGGCGCTGCAGCTACTCGCGAACTGGACCGCGACCGCGCCCCCCGACCGCGCCTCGTCCTCTTCTTCCCCCTCTTCCCCTTCCTCCTCCATATCCCGAAACCCCGTTCACGGAGATCACTGATATGACCACCAGCGTCACCGCCTACGCCGCCCCTGCCCCCAAGGCCCCGCTGGAGCGCATCACCATCGAGCGCCGCCCGGTCGGCGAGCACGACATCCTGATCGAGATCGCGTACGCCGGCATCTGCCACTCCGACATCCACCAGGCCCGCGAGGAGTGGGGCAGCGCCCAGTTCCCGATGGTCCCCGGCCATGAGATCGCGGGCATCGTCACCGAGGTCGGCTCCGGCGTCACCAAGTACGCCGTCGGCGACCGGGTCGGCGTCGGCTGCTTCGTCGACTCCTGCCGCGAGTGCGAGAACTGCCTGGCGGGCGACGAGCAGTACTGCCTCAAGGGCGAGGTGCCGACGTACAACGGCAAGCAGTACGACGGCTCCCCCACCTACGGCGGCTACAGCACGCACATCGTCGTCGACGAGAACTACGCGGTGCGCATCCCCGACGGCCTCTCCCTCGACGTCGCCGCCCCGCTGCTGTGCGCCGGCATCACCCTCTACTCCCCCCTGGACCACTGGAACGCGGGCCCCGGCAAGAAGGTCGCCATCGTCGGCCTCGGCGGCCTCGGCCACATGGGCGTCAAGATCGCCCACGCCATGGGCGCGGAGGTCACCGTCCTGTCCCAGTCCCTCCGCAAGAAGGACGACGGCCTGCGGCTGGGCGCCGACCACTTCTACGCGACCAGCGACGAGTCGACGTTCGCCGAGCTGGCGGGCACCTTCGACCTCATCATCAACACCGTCTCGGCGAACATCCCGCTGGACGCGTACCTCTCGCTGCTCAAGCGCGAGGGCACGATGGTGCACGTGGGCGGCCCGGAGTTCCCGAGCTCGTTCAACCAGTTCTCGCTGATCATGGGCCGCAAGTCGATGGCGGGCTCGAAGATCGGCGGCATCCGGCAGACGCAGGAGATGCTGGACTTCTGCGCGGGGCACGGCTTCGGCGCGGAGATCGAGGTGATCCCGGCCGACCAGATCAATGAGGCTTACGACCGGGTCGTGAGCAGCGATGTGCGGTACCGGTTCGTGATCGACATCGCGTCGCTCAAGGGCTAGCGGGTGGTGTGGTCGGGGGGGGGTTGCGTTTTGGTGACCGGACCCCCCCCAGCGGTTGGGGGGGGAATTTTGGGGGGGGGCGGGGGGGGGGCGGGGGGCCCAAAAGGGGGCCGAC
>NZ_JBIBKK010000036.1:0-93968 GCF_042959105.1 Streptomyces sp. NPDC007917 | reverse complement strand
CGGGTACTTCCTCGGGGCAGGCATCGTCTGGTCTCCTCTCCTGAGACCCATCTGACCCGCTGTCACCTCTCCCCGCATCTCGGGGGAACCTCAGAGCGCCAACCCTCCGCGTCCTTGGCCACGCGTCTGCGCAGCACGGCGGTGGGCAGCATGACCAGGTTCCTGGCCAGCGCGGTGACGATGGACAGCAGCATCGAAGGATCGTCCCAGATGCTGTGCGGGCTCTGACGGAGAAGCTCGCAGGCCACGCCCAGGATCGTGTTTCCGAGCGGGACAGCATCCGCTGGGGCGGACGCCCCCTCAACGCCGCAGCCTGACCGACCGCGAACCGCAGCCCCGGAGTGCCGAAAGGGACAAGTTCACGAGAAGGACAGCGACAGAAGGACGACTCAGGAGGCGGACGGCTCGATCTCCCCCGCAAAAACGATGACCTGGTCGATGAGGCTCCGCCGCAGATGGACGACGTCCGTTCCCGCCAGGCGGGGGCCTCCATCCGGCGTGGTGAAGACCCACCGGTACCGGGCCCACTCGTCAGGCATGTCCACCGCTGAGCAGCGCACCATCGTGCCGGTCCCCGCCGGGTGGCGCCGGATGTCCAGCACGAACCGCTCGACCGCCGCGATTCCTTCGCTGCGACCCAACGGCCCCCAGAAGACCACGTCTGAGGTCAGGGCCTGGGAGAGGAGGGCAGTCACATAGCTGTCGTCCGAGGCGTTAAACGCGGAGATGAACGTGTCGATCGCGGAGCGTGCCGTCTCTTCCTGCATGCCCCAGTAATACCAGCCGTTGCGCGTGCGCTCGTCCCGCGAGCCGCCTTCCGATCACCGTGGACCATCCCGGTCACAGCACTAGCCACCCGGACATCGGGCATCAACACTGGGGCGTCTGCTCCGAGCGCCCCCCATCCAGGGCTGGGAGGTACCGGCGAAGTTCCTCACCTCCGCCTGGCGCCGCCTGGTCTTCCCGCCCCCGCCGATGCCCATGGGCAGCGTCGAGAAGCGCGCCCTGATCGTCGCCTCCACCGAAGCCCTGCGCACCGCCCTGCACCGGCACGAGGTGTACGTGCCGGGCCTGCGAAATGGGGCGACCCCAACGCCCGGCTGCTGGGCGACACCGCGTGGGAGACGGCCCGCTCCCGCGTCTGCGAAGAACTCGACCTCGACCCCAAGCCGGACAAGATCCTCGCGGCTTGGACCGACCGCCTGGACGCCGCCCACCGCGAGTTCGCGAACGGGCTGGCCGCCAATCCGGCGGTGCGGATCGAGCAGCAGGGCGGCCGTGGCCGCGCGTCCTGGCCCCCGGCGGCAAGCCCACCCCCACCGGCAAGGCCATCATGGAGATCGGCCGCCTGGACCGCAGCGCCTACCTCTCCTCGTACTTCACCGACGAGCTGCTGCGGCGACGCATCAACACCCAGCTCAACCGGCAGGAGTCCCAGCACAACTCGGCACCCGGTACGTGCACGTCCTCGGAGTGACCGGCCATCCGGACGCCCCCTGGACCACGCAACAGGCCCGTGGTCTCCTGATTGGACCTCGACCACCGCGCATCCGAGTTCGATGTCCTCATACGCGACCGCGCCAGCCAGTTCAGCAGGTCGTTCGACATGGTCCTCGCCAGCGAGGGCATCAAAGTCGTAAAGATCCCTCCGCGGCGCCCCCAAGCGAATGCGTACGCGGAGAGATTCGTACGCACCGTCCGTTCAGAGGTCACCGACCGGATCCTCATCTTCGGCCGACGCCACCTGCGCGCCGTGCTGAACGAGTACATCCAGCACTACAACGGACGAAGACCCCACCGCGGACAACAACTCCACCCGCCACGGCCCGACCACCCCATCGCCGACCCTTCCCACGAGCGGATCAAGCGCCGACAGCGTCTCGGCGGCCTCATCAACGAATACGAGCGAGCGGCGTAGCAACGCAGGTCATCACAGGTGACCGTGTTGTGGAACCCCGCAGGACCAGCCGGCTGAAGGTCACCTCCGTGCTGCACGAACTGCCACCACCGCGGACCGGCAAGAAGGGACGCCCGCGCACCAAAGGGGCCCGGCTGGGCACTCCAGCGGAACTCGCCCGGCTGGTGGAGTGGCGGCGCATCAAGGTCCACCGCTACGGACGCACGTCCCCGGTCTTCCTCGCCGAACGTATCTGCCTGTGGTACGGCTCCCTCCACACCCGGCCGATCCGGGTCGTCCTGGTCTGGGACGAGCGCTGCGGGCCCGGCACCGGGCTGGACCGCGGCTACGGCGCCGCCCTGGTCACCACCGACCTCACCAGCCCGACCGAGGAGATCGTAGACCGCTACGCGTCCCGGTGGGCGATCGAGACGGCCTTCTTCGACGCCCGCCAGACTCTTGGTGTCGGCGAGGCCCGCAACCGCACCCGGCCCGCAGCCGAACGTACGTGCCCTTCGGTCTGTTCACCCTGACCGTGGTGATCCTCTGGTACACACTCACCGGCCATCAGCCCACCCATGCCGCCGAACACCGTTCCCGGGCCCGCTGGTACACCACAAAGACCCAGCCCTCCTTCGAGGACATGACCGCCAAACTCCGCCGCGTCATCATCGCCCACCGTTTTCGCGGCCCACGCCCTCACCAGGCAACACCCCAAGAAATCCAGGCCGTCCTCACCGCTCGGGCCGCCGCCGGAACATGACCACCCAGAACCGCAAAACACGAGCGATGCGACCGGACGCGTTTCGGGGCCGGGCCCAGTTACGGGCCCGGCTCCTCGCTGCAGTTGCCCCGCGGGTCTGTGCCCGTTCAGCGCGCCTTGTACGCAGCGGTGACCTCGACCTCCACCATCCAACCCTTGACGGCCAGCGACGCCACCTCCATCGTGGCACGCGCGGGCCGGGCCTTGTTGGCGACCAACGGCGCCTTCGGGGCGGAGGTGCCCATCGGGACCGGGACGACCTCCTTCGAGGTGAGGTCGATATTGGCGAAGTACTGTCGGTACGCGCGGTTCCACCCTGCGTAGTCGGCGGTCTCGACGCCGGGCGGTTTCATCAGGTAGCACTTCATGGTGATGACGTCGCCCAGGGTCAGGCCCACCGCTTCGAGGTTGGCCTTGATGTTGCGCAGGACGACCAGTGCCTGGGCCTCGGTGACCGTGACTCCCGTGGCACCCTGAGTGAGGGCCGGGTCGGTGTAGAGCTCGGGTGAGCCGGCCGGCGCGGACGGGTTGAGCGCGGTCGGGCCAAGGCCGCTGCTCTGGTAGATCGCTACCTCCCCGCCGGTCGCCACTCCGGTGGCGATGGCCGGGTTGGACTGGCCCTCGGGCAGCATGACACGGACCTCTTTGGGGCCGGGCCACCAGCCTCTGCCCTCGGCGAGCGCGGTGCCGCCAGTGAGGAGCGAGGCAGTCAGAGCCGTACCGATCGCAACTTTCGTGCGTCGCTTCATGCAGCCATCACCCTTTCGTGGATGTCGGTCACGACCTTGCGGGCCGAGGTGAACGCGCCGTGCTGCCAGGCGATGACATGGCTGAGCCAGTCGCCAGCGAAGTAGACGTGCCCGGCGGGCTGGTTGAGCAGCTTGTACTCAGGACCGGTCTGCGAGGGCCAGCCCACCCAGCCGGCCTCGATATGAGGCGTGCGGTGCCAGGCCACACTGAAGGAGTGATCGAGTTCGGTCCGGTACTTGTCGCCGTGGATCTTCACGCCCCGGCTCACCGCCCGCGCAAGGCGCTGGGCGTGCGGCAGATCGCTGTACGCGACGGCGTTGGCACCGAAGTTGTAGTAACCGATGAGTGTGCCGCGGCGGCCCTGGTGGCCGTAGGAGGGGTACCAGATCGTGGCCAGGTCGGTGTCGGTCGGCGTGATGCCACCGTAGATGTGCTCGTCCGTCTCCCACCATCGGCTGCGGTACTCGAGCCCGATCTTGCCGACGGGGGTCGGGACGGCGTACTTCAGCGCCGCGGTGATGTCGGTCCCCAGGTTGTGCTTGAGGCGGGCCATGACCATCGGCGGCATGGCCGCAACAACGAAGTCGGCGCGCTGGGTGCGGGTACGGCCGCCGACGTCCTTGTACGTGACCTCGGCCCCGTCCTGCAGGTCCTTGACCTCCAGCACCTCGGCGCCATAGGTGATGCGGTTCTGGCCGATCGCCTTGGCCAGGGCGTACGGGATCGCGTCCATGCCGCCCACCGGCTGGAACATCAGCATGGCCTGGTCGTAGCCGAGTTCGAAGGCGAAGCGCTGCCCCACGCCGCTGGCGAGGACGTCCGACAGCGTCGGCACCGGGCTAAGGACCGTGCCCTCCTCGAAGGCCGCGCCCGGCTCGACGGAGTAGCCTCGCCGGTCGGTGCCGGTGTAGGCGTAGCCGTCGGCTTTGCCCTTGATAGCGCCGAAGCTCTGCAGGAACGCGATCAGTCGTTCCTTGTCCTCCGCGGTGAGCTGGGCGTCCAGGGCGCCCCGGTCGGTGGCCTTGGCGAGCAACTCGGAGATGTAGCCGTAGACGTCGGCCTTCGCCGTGCGCCAGCGCATGGGCTTGCCCGCGAGGGCGGCACTGCTCTCGTGGTAGATGTACGCGTTGGCGTTCTGGTTGGTGAACACCTGCAGTTCGACGCCGAGTTCGCGGCAGTACTCGAGAGTGACGTGGGACTGCGGCAGCCGGGCCGGGCCCGCGTTCATGTACTGACCCTCGGTGAACGACGCCGTCTGCGTACGCCCGTCGAGATCGGTCAGCATCGTGCCGCCGCGAACCGTCCAGTTGCGGCCCCCGGGGCGGTCCTTCGCCTCCAGGATCCGGCAGTCGTAACCGGCTTTGCCCAGCTCGTACGCCGTCGCCAGGCCGGCTATGCCGCCGCCGAGCACGAGCACCTTCTTGCCGCCGCGCCCGGTGAGCGCGAAGTCGCTTCGCTGGGGCGCCCGGTACCCCTCCGCCCGCACGTCTGGCACCGGGGCGAGCCCGAGTGCGCCCATCGCCGAGTACAGCACTCCGGCGCCACCCGCGACGCCGACGGATCTCAGGAAGGCACGGCGGGATCCTGGGGACTGCTCTGCAGCCATCAATTCCTCCTCATCCGCACCCCGGGGCGCGCGCCGGCCGGGGAGCGGTCGTTCGATCAACCCGGTCACGTGGGGGGTGTGAGTTACTGAGGAGACCGGAGGTGCGCCATGAGCCTCCGCCGAGACTGTTACAACGCCATACCGCTGACGTAACCGGTTTCGAGCCGTGCGCTGCGAACCAGGAGGAAGGAGCGGGCGCGGTCCCGTCTTGGGCCGGGGGCAGCTCCTGTGCCGTTCGGAAACTCATCGCTGCTGCTCGGAGCGGGGCTGGCGTTCCATCACGGTCTGCTGGAACCCTGTCCGGGTGTTCGTCTCTGTGGTGTACCAGGTGGCTCGGAAGCTGCTCGCGTTCCCAGCGTTGCTGTTGCGTCGGGACGCGGCCAAGGACGCGGAACTGCTTGTGCTGCGACACGAGAACGCGGTGCTGCGCAGGCAGCTCACGAGGCGGCCGCTTCTTCCGCGACCGCACCGGTCTCACACCGGCCGCGTTCGCGGCCCGCGACGCCACGACCGATCCGTGAGTGGCACGTGGCGGCGGCCCATGGGCTCGCTTCTCAACCGCCCAGGACGACGACATGCTTGCCCGGCGTGGTGCCGGACTCGAGGCCGGCCTGGGCGTCACGGACCCGTTCCAGGCCGTGGTGGACGCTCGCGGTCGGGGCCCTGGGGCGCCCTTCGGCGACGGCCTGGAGCTGCCGGGTGAAAACGTCGGCCGGGAGATCGGCGGCCCCGCCCGCGTAACTGGTCAGCCGCACCCCGCTGGGGATCATGAACGGGGTGAAGTCGAGGATGGACCACCCACCCGCCAGGGCGCCGGTGACGCAGACGGTGCCGTGCACCCGCACGCATCCGAAGGTATCCGGCAGGACCGTGCAACCCACCAGCTCCAGCGCCGCGTCGACGCCCTGCGGCACGAGGTCGCGGACCTTCTCGGCGAGGCGCCCGTCGGCCACGACCGGGTGGTCGACGCCCATCGCCCGCAGCTCGTCGGCGCGGTCGGCGTGCCACGTGGTGGAAAGGACGGTGGCGCCGATCTCCTTGGCCATCGTCGCCGCACTCAGACCCACCGTGGAGGTGCCGCCGCGGATCAGCAGCGCCTGCCCGGCCTTCAGGTCCAGGCCACGGGTCAGTGAGCCGTACGCGGGCTGGAACATCTCCGGCAGGGCACCGACCACATCCCACGGCAGGCTGGTCTCGAAGGGATGACCTGCCCGGCGGGGACGGTCACGTACTGGGCGTAGGCACCGTCGTAGGAGCGGCCCATGCCGCCCATCATGGTCGCGACCCGCTGTCCCGCGTGCAGCCCGCTGTCCTCGTCGGCCTCGTCGATCGCGCCGACGCCCTCGATGCCGGGGATGCGCGGGTAGGTGACCTCCGGGTCCGACTCTCCCTTGCGGGTGGTCACCTCGGACTCGTTGACGCCGAACGCCTTCACCTTGATCCGCACCCAGCCGGGCTTGCGGACGGGCACCGGCACGTCCTTGATCTCCAGGGCGTCCAGGCCACCGGGCCGGGTGACGGCGACGGCCCGCATCGTCGCCGGTGCGGCACCGTCGGCGTCTGTGGGTCGGCTCATGCCAAGCTCCTTGTCGTATTCGTTCCCCCCGGGTGCGAAGGTCGGGCCGGGCGGGGCTCCTGGCGCAGGCACCCGGCTGATCACGCCGGTCCTGTCCGTTGACCGTTGACTGTCAGGGGCGGTCGATGCCTTCGAACCGGTTGAGGACAGCCTGGTAGTGCGCGGTGGCCTCAAGGGGAAGGTTGCCGACGCTTCCCGAGGTGGGCCGGTCGATGACGGCGGGCCACAGGCGGGTCCGCTCGCCGGTGGCGAAGTCGAGCACGATGTCGCGGATACGCGTGTCACGCTCGGCCTGCTCGGCGCTGCGGCCCGGCTGCTCCTGACCGACCAGGGCGTACATTTCGGTGCCGTGCACGGCGGGTGCGCTCTCGGCGGGCCCGATCGGGAGGAGGTGGGCGTTTCCGCCGGCAGCGGCGTGGGCCAGGGCGCCGCGGGCGGCGGGCAGGGCGAAGGTGTAGTCGTTCAGGTACGCGGCGCGGACCTCGGCCGGAGTGCGGCCGTCCCGGTCGTAGGCGCCGACGATCTTCTGGGCGCGGGAACGGGGAAGGCGCCACCCGGCGACTTCGTCGGTGACGGCCTCGACGGTGTGCGGTTGAACCGGTCGAGGTCGTTCGCCAGCCACCAGCCCATCTCTTCACTGCCCGCGCTTGATCGACACGCCCACCACGCGCCCCGTCGCGGCGAGACCAGAGGCGTTCGAGGTGATCTGCGTGTTGGCGCCGTACTCGAATCCGCCCCCATGGATGTACACGGCCACCGGGAGCGCCTCCCCGGCAGGCTCCTCGGGAGCCCACACGTTCAGGTTCAGGCAGTCCTCGCCCATCCCGCTGTCCGCCTCCAGCCAGTCGCCTCTGTCCGGCTGGACCGGGACGACACCCTTGCGGTCGTAGGGGCGCTCCGGATCGAAGTCCACGAGCACCGGGCGGCGGTACCGCTCGGCGGTGGCGTACGGAATCCCCCACCAGGAGCACACCCCTGGTGCAGTCGGGGCCTTAGGTGCGGTGGCGGTCATGGCATGTCCTTCCGGTGCGTGCGGTTCAGGTGTCTTCCATCGTTCTCCGGGGTCCGGTGAATCGCCCGGCGAGCAGCGGTCACCCGGTGGTCACCAGGTGACACTTCTCTGCGCTTGCTCTTCTCGTAGCTCGGACCACCGGGGTCAGGCTGCGGTCCTGCCGTCAGCAGGCCGGTGGGCCTTGGCCTGGGAGACCCCTCCGAGCAGGCACAGCACGGTGCCACGGGTGAAGGGGGTGTGCAGCTGTTGCCGCCGCCGAGGCTGATCAGCAGCGGAGCGGCGAAGGTACGGAGGCCGGCTCAGGCGGCTTGGCCGAGGTCGGCGGCAGCGGGTCCTCTCGGCGGAGCTGGGTGAAGTCGACGTCCAGCTTCGGGTCGTACGCCTCGGACTGAACGCCGAGCTCGTGGGTGCTGTACTGGCCGAAGCGGTTGATGTGCTCAGTCAGGTACGGCGAGATGTGAGCCAGGTCCTCTGGCTCGATCGTCCAGCCCTCTTCCGCCCCTTGACCACGAAAGCGAATCCGTCCCAGGCCCAACTACAAATGTCGGCCCTCCTACCACAGGGGCCTTTACATCTCTCCTCTGGTATCAGCCGTAATTCGAGATCTTCTCTGCGGGCGTCGAGACAACGGTACGCACACGCGACCGTGCTCACCGGCCGCGGGCCATCCCCACGCGTGGGAGCAGGTCTCCCGGTTACAGGTGTCGTGTCGGTCGCAGGGCCATCCCGACGGGTGCGGGGAGCAGGCCGCGCCGAGGCGCTGGACACGCTCCGCTATGGACCATCCCCGCCGGTGCGGGGAGTAGAACTGTCAGCGGCCAGTCCGGGATCCCCATGTACGGCCCGTTGAACTGTCACTCTCGGTTTCGAATTGACCGGTTCCTGATGTGGCCGGTCACGTACAGGTGGACGCGATGGGATGCCGGCCAGGTCGGTACCGGGCGGGCACAGGCGATCAGCTGTCTGCGCAGGCGTCTTGGCCGACGAGTTGTGCCACGCGCTCCATGCAGCGCATCCGGGCAGGAGAGAAGTCGTAGGGCATCTTGGTGATCGCCTCCGAGGCGCCCATCTGCGTGTCCTCCTCCTCTGCCAGGTCGGCGTCGTAGGTCTCGAAGAGCTCGTCATCGGCCGTGTCCAGCCCGGCTGCCGTGATGGCCTGTACGAGGGTCATGTGGTGGGTGTATCGCTGTACGGCGATTTCCTCGACGCGCGGGTCATCGGGGTCGACGCCGTCGTCGAGGGCGGCCTCGGCCTCGTCGAGACGGTCCTCCTCGGCCCGTAGGTCGGGATGGGTGGCCAGCACGATGTACACGCTGGCCTGTATTGCGGAGCCGAGCGGACCGAAGATCCGTTCCGTGACCAGCAGGGCCTCCATGTCGGAGGCGCGCAATGCGCCAGGGGGCAGGTGGCTGAGCCGATCCGTCACCAGCTCGGAGAGCAGGCCCTGCGGGCTGCCCACGGCCCGCAGGCGCCCGACGGCCGCGCGCTGACGTTTGATGTCGGCCTCCTGGGCAGCCAGGGATTCCTCCAGCCGGCCCAGGGTCTCCTCGATGTCCCCGGATTCGTCGAAGGCAGCTCGCATGTCGTGCAGACTGATGCCGACCTCCGCCATTCTGCGGATCCACAACAGGCGGATCATGTCGTCGTAGCCGTAGCGGCGGCGGCCGTCTCCACCGCGCTCGGGTTCCGGCAGCAGACCGATCTGGTGGTAGTGGCGGATAGCGCGTGGGGTGGTCCCGGCGAAGGCGGCAGCAGCGCCGATCTTGACCTGGCGGGGCGGTGTGACGGAGGGGTACATCGCAGACGGAGCCTTTCGTGCTGTGGTGCCTCAACGACACCACATGCCGCTACGGCAGGTGCAACAACACACCACCCGGGTTCCACCGACCACGAGGCCCTGACCACCGCCGGAACCGATCACTGTGACGAGGCATCCCGCATCCCGCTGGCAGACCTCTGCACCCTCATCCGCCAGCCGTTGTGTGCCGACGCAGGTCGTGATTAACGGCGTCGTCCGGATCGGCAGGTCCGTACGGATCTCCGCCATATGCAGCGCACCGACGGCCCGCTGTCCGGGTTGCGGCACGGTGTCAGCGCGAGTGCACAGCCGCTACGGCCGCAGGCTCGCCGACACTGCGGTCGCCGGGCAGGAGACCGCGATCTATCTTGAGGTCCGGCGCTTCTTCTGCGACTATGCCGGCTGCGGGAAGAAGACGTTCGCTGAGCAGGTCGAGCACCTCACTTTCCGGTACGGCCGACGGACCGTGTCGCTCCAGCGCCTGCTGCAGCAGGTTGCGTTGGCGCTCGGCGGGCAGGCCGGTGGAACGCCTCGCCGAGAGGCTGGCCGCCCCGGTGAGCGGTCCGACCCTGCTTCGGCTGATCCGTTCCATGGACCTGCCGGAGGTGCCCGAGCTGAGTGTGCTCGGTGTCGACGAGTTCGCCTTCCGCCGAGGCCGGCGCTTGGGCGCCATCCTCATCGACATGGACAGTCGGCGTCCTGTCGATGTCCTGCCCGATCACACGGCCGACACCTTCGCCGACTGGCTCCGCCAGCACCCGCATATCGGCACGCTCTGCCGGGACCGCGGCGGCGCCTTCGCCGAGGGCGCTGAACGGGGCCAGCCCGGAATCTCGCAGGTCGCAGACCGGTGGCAGTGCGCCATGAGGCGCCTTGTCGTATCCCCGATTCAGTTTGCCGTATCCCCGATTCAGTCGGGAAGAATTTGGAGGGAGGTTCTTGGGTCTGATGGCTTACCGAATCCGGAAACGGTGTTGGGACCGCAGCATGCCAGAAAATCGACGGCCGGGCCGACGGACTTGACCTTCACCAGGTACCGCCGCCAGCGCCACGGATACGCCACACCCGGCTGTTCTCGCGTGACCACGAGGTATCGGTCCACTCGGTGATCGTGGCCACTGCCCGCTGCGCGAAGGTCGCGACCATGGCGTCGGGCCGACTGCCGCATGTCGGACCGGTCGCATCCGCGACCAGACGCAGGCGGTCGGCATCGGGGTCGCAGGCGATGGCGTCGCCGGGCAGCTGGAAGTGCACGGCGAGCCGGGCACCGGCTCGGTAGGCGTCCAGGCCGGCACGGCAGTACGCCACCATCCCGTCCGGCAGGGCGTCCAGCCGCGACCATTTTCTCTGGGGCTGGGTTGGCTGTTCACTCGACGAAGAGTTCTGTTTCCGCACGTCAAGATGGTCCGTGTACCGATCGCCTTGTCCAACAGGTGTGGTGGAAGGGATCAGGTCCGTGATGCGGCCATGCCAGGTCGTCGACCGCCCTGTGCACGGACTCCTCGGAGGCAACGCCAGCCAGGGGTCATCGGCAAACGATCAGGCCACAGTGCGAGCGGAGTCGTCCTTGCTGTCCGCTGTCAGTTGGCGGCTCCAGGAAGTCCGGGCAGCTGCGGCCAGCACCAGCCGCTCATGCGGGGGCTCCGGTCCGACCGGTCGCCAGACGAGGTCTGGATCACCGACCGAGCTGCTCCGCGTCCGAAGCGCAACCAGATCGTCTTGGCCGATGAGCCGGTGGCGGAAAAGCGTATGGCTGCTGTGACTCTCGGGAACTGTGTCAGGCGTCCAACCGTGGTCGCGCAGGCGGGTGAGGACGGCGTCGGCGTAGCCGGGGGCGCGCTCCGACGGAAACCACAGCAACCGCTGCCCCCACAGCTCAGGCCAGGCCAGTTCCGGTCGTCCGGCGAGCGGATGCGAGCCGTGCAGCACAACGCCGAGCGGCTCGTCGTTGATCGTGCGCAACTCCAGGCCCGAGGCGTCCACGGGCATGCGCAGGATACCGAAAGCCAGTGTGCCCGCGCGCAGCAGATCGCCTTGGAGCTGGGAGTCGACCTGCTGGTAGGCGAGCCGCAGCCGCCAGCCACGTGTCATGGCCTGCTCCGCTTGTACCAGCGCTGATTGCGCCACACCCCGGCATACTCCGACAGTCGCCGTCGGCGTAACGGCGCGCGCCGCATCGATCGACGAACTCAATGCACCGAGCGCCCGGTTGACGCCATCCAGCAGGAGCCGTCCTCCCTCGGTCAGTTCCATCCCCTGCGGCAGGCGCCGGAACAGCGAGGTGCCGATGCGTCGCTCCAGCAGCCGGATCTGCTGGCTGAGGCTGGGCTGAGCGATGTGCAAGCGTCGGGCTGCCGCGGTGACGGTGCCGGCCTCGGCGACTGCAGCGAAATACCGCAGCTGTCGCAAGTCCACGCCTGACAGCCCGTCCATGTCTAGCTCACCCACCCTGATCAGCACCCATAGGCGCCAGCCTATAGCCAGGTTGCGAACCGGTCTTGGTGCTGCGCGGACTGCCTGCCCTTAGCTGGAGGCATGTACGTGATTGTGCTCAAGTACCAGGTGCCGCTAGATACGATCGACGCGCTCAAGGATGCCCACTACAGCAACCCTGACGGTGTATTTGCCAAGGGGATGGCGCGCTTGGCGGGCCCCCTGGAGCCTCGCACCGGCGGGTTGATCATCGCGAACGGCGAGCGGTCAGCGATCGAGGCCGCCGTCGCTTCCGACCCGTTCGTCACCACCGGGGTCGCCACCGCTGAGATCCTCCGATTCGAACCCACCTGGAGGCCTGCGAGCATCCCCGCGGCGCTGGTGTCCAGCGAGGTTTCGCCGGCTGGCCCCGTGACGACATCGCACACCTACGACGTCACGGTCGAGTGGACGGGCAATCTCGGGTCAGGCACGACCAGCTACCGGTCCTACAGCCGAGATCACGAGGTACTGGCGCATGGCAAGGCCGGGATCGCAGCCTCCTCAGATCCCGCGTTCCGCGGCGACCGGGCGCGGTGGAACCCTGAGGAGTTGCTCGTGGCCTCCGTCGCGCAGTGCCACATGCTGTGGTACCTCCACCTCTGTGCGGTCGGTGGAGTCACCGTCACCGACTACGTGGACCATGCCCATGGAGTCATGGTTATGGATGAGAGTGGCGGAGGAGGACAAATCGCTGAGGTCGTCCTACATCCCGAGGCGACCGTCGCCGATACGTCGATGGTGGAGAAGGCCCGCGAGCTGCACCGCGACGTGCCCGCTGTGTGCTTCATTGCGCGCTCGGTGCGCTTCCCCATCACCCACATACCTGTAATCCGTGTCCAGGACAACTGAGCAGCATCCCGGCAGCACCCAGCTCACAGGAGCCGACCGGCATCTCCCCGAGCATGGGTTTCGTCGCGCAGTGCAGGGAACTGTGAACTCTCCCGCGTCACGAAGTCGCCTGCACTACGGTCGGGTTGGTCCGTAGTCGTGTGCGCGTTTGCGGAGGGGGCCGGGTGGCGGAGGGACCGGTGGCCGAGCGTGGGGTGCTGACCGCTCCGGCCGGCGTGTGGGATGCCGCGGTACGGCAAGCCGAGGTGATCGGGCCTCTTGCCGAGAAGGCCAGGGTGGGGCTGGCAGATGCGGATGAGGCCGCCGCGATGCTGGCGATATCCCGGCGTCAGGTGGATGTGCTGGTGGGGCGGTGGCGCGCGGGTGTGGGGGTGGTCTCGGACCTGCTGCCGGGCCGTTCCAGTGGTGGCCGCGGGAGTGGGCGGCTGCCGGATGAGGTCGAGGCGATCGTTGCGGAGGTGCTGCGCAGGCGGTACCTGACGCGGCAGCGCCGGAGTGTGGCGGCCGTTCACCGGGAGATCGCACGCCAGTGCCGCCTCGGTGGACCGCGGGTTCCGTCGCGTGGGTCGGTGGTGCGGCGGATCGCGCGGCTGGAGCCGATCTCTTCCACGGTCGCGCGGGAGGGCAGCGAGGCGGCCCGCCGGTTGCGGCCGGCCGGGGGTGTGCCGCCTGTGGTGGTCGATCTGCTGGAGCAGGTCCAGATCGACCACACGCCGGTGGACGTGACCGTGGTCGACGAGCAGCACCGGATGCCGATCGGCCGCCCGTAATTGACGGCGGCGATCGATGTGGTCAGCCGGTGCGTCGTGGGTCTGGTGGTGACGCTGGAAGCGCCGCCGGCGAGCTCGGTCGGGCTGTGCCTGGCGCATGTGGTCACCGACAAGCGGCCGTGGCTGGAGCGGCTGGGAGTGGAGGCGGCCTGGCCGATGAGCGGCAAGCCACGCGAGCTGTACCTGGACTGGCCGAGCTCCGCCGGATCCTCGGCCTGCTGCGCACGCCGGACAACAGCGCGCAGTGGCGACCGCCGCCGTCGCTCGACCAGCTCGCCGAGCTGGTTTCCGGATACCGGACAGCCGGGATGCCGGTGCGATTGGAGTTCACCGGCGAGGTCCGGCCGCTGGCCGGTGGCCTTGAGCTGTCGGCCTACCGGATCGTCGAGGAGGCGCTGGCCAACGTGCTCAAACACACCGACCCCACCCAGGTCACGGTGACGCTCCACTACGGCCGGACGCAGCTGGACGTCACGTCGAAGACGACGGCGGCGGCCGCGACACGGTCCCGTCGGCCGGCGGGCACGGCATCCTCGGGATGCGGGAGCGTGCGGCGGTGGCAGGCGGCAGCCTGGACGCCCGCCGTACCGCCGACGGATTCCTGGTGACCGCCCGGCTCCCCGTGGGGGATGCAGCATGACCATCCGCCTTCTGATCGTCGACGACCAGGAACTGATCCGCACCGGCTTCCGGCTGTTCCTCCAGACCCAGAACGACCTCGAAGTGGTCGGCGAAGCCGGCGACGGCCACGAGGCACTCAAGCAGGCCGCTGCGCTGCGCCCCGACGTGGTCCTGATGGACATCCGCATGCCGCGCATGGACGGCGTCGAGGCCACCTCCCGGCTGACCGCCTCCGGAACCTCGCCCCGGGTGCTGATCCTCACGACCTATGACCTGGACGCATACGTCTTCGGCGCGCTACGGGCGGGCGCGTCGGGTTTCCTGCTCAAGGACGCCTCCCGCGACCGCCTGCTGGAGGCGATCCGCGTCGTGCACGCTGGTGAGGCCCTGCTGTCGCCGTCGATCACCCGCAGGCTGATCGAGGACTACGCCACCCGCACCGAACCGCTCCGGCCCCCCACCAAGCTGCTGGCCGCTCTCACCCCCCGGGAACGGGAGACCCTCCTCCTAGTGGCCAGGGGCCTGTCGAACCCGGAGATCGCCGCGCACCTGGTCGTGACCGAGGCGACGGTGAAAAGCCATATCGGCAGCATGTTCGCCAAGCTCCATCTGCGTGACCGCGCCCAAGCCGTGGTATTCGCCTACGAAAACGGCCTCGTCCTCCCAGGCAGCTCAGGCTGAGCCAGCAACCACTTCGGCAGGCGCCTGAGCGCCCGATGCTGTAGACGGCCATGGATGGTGTGGATGCGGTCGCGGATCTCCATGGAGTCCATGACCTCCTGTGTTGCTGTACATCGTGATGAGCACGCCCTCGGTGTACTCAAGCCGGTCCGCCTCCAGGTGCGCGAGGTTCTCGACACTTGCGGCCCGGTCGCGGGCCGCGTAGGCGCGCACTAGGTCGAGCACCCGCCATGCGGCTTGGTTCATCCAGGGGTCGGTGAGGTCCTGGAAGCCCTTCATCGCATCTGCGTGCTCGATCGGTCGGCGGCGTCCGCCGGGGTCCGGGGGCGGGGCACGGCGGACGCCGTCCCCAGGTCGAGGCGCTTGTTCATATACAGGCGGAAGGTGCCGTACGGGTTGACGTGGGACCAGAACAGCGCGGTCAGGCCGCGCCGGTCCTCGTCACTGAGGTGGGGTGCTTGGGGCCGCCGCGGGTGAACCGCCGCAGCACCTGCTCGGCCTCGGCCGTGCCGAGGCGGAGCGCGGTGGTGTACTTGACCATCTGGTCGTACTGCTGCTCGATCAGCTCCCAGCGGATCGGCCGCGTCAGCGAGGCGCCGAGCGACCATTCGAGCGGTCGAGACCGCGACCTGGGCGTGGTGGCGCTACTCGGTCCGCCACCAGCCCTGTCCGACATGCCAGTCCCTCACCCAGTGCAGGAAATCGCCCCCAGGCTGATCGGACGGGGTGTCGGCATAGGGCGCGGCGCATCCGTCCCTGAGCCACCACACCCGACCGCGTTGCGGCCCGGTCACCACCAGGGTCCAGTACTCACCGGGCCTGTCGCTGCCCAGCAGCACCGAGCCGTGCTGGTAGGTCTGGTGCAACAGAGACGAGTGGCGGGTGTGGTCGTAGTAGTCGTACTCCCACTGCCATTCCTCCTCGAGCGGAAAGGGCTGACCGGGCGCACGCCGACGCCGACGGTGCTGAGCAGGGACGACTGGCCAACCATGGCAGTGGGGCCCCTACCCGACGGCGGTTTGCTCGCCGGTCGTGAGGTAGGCGATGACCATGTCGCCCAGCAGAGTCCGGTAGTGGTCGCGGCGGTCCGGTGCGATGAGGTCTCGTCCGAAGAGGGCGCCGAAGGTGTGGCGGTTCGTGATCCGGAAGCAACAGAACGAGCTGATCAACATGTGCAGGTCGACGGCGTCCACCTGGGCGTTGAAGACTCCCTGTTCGCGGCCCGCGCGGAGGATCCGGTCGATGATGGCGATCACCGGGGCGTTGAGCGAACGCAGCGTCGGTGAGGCGGCGATGTGCTCGGCCTGGTGGATGTTCTCGATGCTGACGAGGCGCATGAAGTCCGGGTGCGCCTCGTGGTGGTCGAAGGTGAGACCGGCCAGGCGACGGATCGCGGACACCGGGTCGAGATGCTCGACGCCGAGTTCCTGTTCGCTGTGCCGGATGCTGGCGTACGCCCGCTCCAGCACGGCCGTGAACAGCTGCTCCTTGCTGCCGAAATAGTAGTAGATCATGCGTTTCGTGGTCCGGGTGCGATCGGCGATGTCGTCGATGCGGGCGCCGGAATAGCCGATGCGCGCGAACTCCTCCGTCGCGGCCTCTAGGATCTCGGCCCGGGTCCGTGTGGCGTCGCGGGTACGTCTGGCAGCCGGTTGTCCCTTTGTCGGAGTCGGTGACTGCGGGGAGACGGAAGCTGGCATGAGGTTCCTCACCGGGTAGGACTGCCGACGAGGTCGGCGAGGTCATCGAGCATACGATCGATGTGCGGCTCACAGCCGGTGAACAGCCGGAAGGCGTCGGCGGCCTGGAAGACGGCCATGCCGCCGCCGTCGAGGGTGCGGCAACCGAGGGCCCTTGCCGTGCGCAGCAGTTCGGTCTCCAGCGGGCGGTAGACGACCTCGGCCACCCACAGCCGTGGGTGCAGCAGTTCGGCGGGGAACGGCAGCCCCGGGTGGCCCGCCATCCCGGTGGGGGTGGCGTGGACCAGGCCGTCGGCTCGCGCCAGCTGGGCCGCCAGGTCCGGCAGCGGCGCGGTACTCGCACAGCCGGGCCCGAAGGTGCGGTGGAGAGCGGTGGCGAGGGCGGCCGCGCGGGTCTGGTCGGCGTCCACGAGGACGAGCCGGTCGGCGCCGACGGTGAGCAGCGCGTGGGCAACGGCGGCCCCGGCCCCGCCCGCCCCGAGCTGTACGACCGAACCGGTCGGTACGTCGGGCAGTCCGCGCGCGAAGGACTGGGCGAATCCGCTGCCGTCGGTGTTGTGCCCGATGGCGCGCCCGCCCCGGAGGACGACGGTGTTGACGGCGCCGATCTCCGCGGCCTCGGGCGCGAGTTCGTCCAGGTGCTCGATCACGAGTTGTTTGCAGGGGTGGGTGATGTTGAGGCCGTCGAATCCCAGGGTGCGGGCGGACCTCAGCAGTTCGCCCACGGCCGTGGCCGGCAGCGCCAGTTCGTCGATGTCGATGGTGCGGTAGAGCAGGCGCAGGCCGTGCCGGTCCGCTTCCCGTTCGTGCAGGGCGGGGCTGAGCGAGGGGCCGATACCGGCGCCGATCAGCCCTGTCAGATAGGAGGAACTCACGGTGGAGGGGGTCACAGTGATCGCGGGGTTCCTTCCGGCAATGGGAGGTCGGTGCGCCTGCGGCCGTCCGTGCCGAGGCGGAGGGCCGCAGGCGCGGCGGGGACGGGGACAGGGTCAGACTGCCGCCGACTCGCGCTCGGCGGCCCGGTCCTGGCGCGTGCCCGGCTTCATGCCGAGCTCGGCGGTGGGCACGTTGTAGGTCTCTCGGGCGGTCAGCACGGCGATGGAGCTGACCGCGCACATCGAGGCGGTGAGGATCCCGACGGCGACCCAGTTCTTGCCGTCGGAGCCGGAGAGCTCCGTCGCGTAGGTGACGGCGAATCCCGTGATGGCGAAGCCGACCTGGGTGCTGATGGCCATGCCGGACAGGCGGACCCGCGTGTTGAACATCTCCGCGTAGAGGGAGGGCCAGATGCCGTTGGCGGCGCTGTACACCAGGCCCATGGTGGCGGCGCCGGCCAGGAAGATCAGCGGGTAGCTCTTCGAGGTGACCGCCCCCAGGTAGACGAAGATCATGACGGCGCTGCCGATGGAGCCGATGAGGAAGACGGGCTTGCGGCCGATGCGGTCGGAGAGCTTGGCCCACAGCGGGATCGCGATCAGGGCCACCAGGTTGGCGAAGACGCTGACCCACAGCATGGTGGTGCGGTCGAGGCCGACGGCGCCGGTGGAGTAGGACAGCACCCAGACCCCGCCGATCGTGCTCACCGCCGCGATGAGCGCCGCCGAGGCCACCCGCAGCATGTCGGCCCAGTGGTCCCGGAGGAGTTCGACCACCGGCAGCTTGGCCACCTCGGCGTGTTCCGAGATCTGCTCGAAGGCCGGTGCCTCCTGCAGGGTGCGCCGGATGAGGTACGCGGTCAGGGTCACGAGCGCGCTCAGCAGGAACGGGACGCGCCAGCCCCAGGTGAGCAACTGCTTCTCCGGGAGGGAGGCGATCGGGATGAAGATCAGGGTGGAGAGGATCAGGCCGAACTGAGTCCCGTTGAGGGTGAAACTGGTGAAGTAGCCGCGTTGGTTCTCCGGCGCGTGTTCCAGCGTGAGGGAACTGGCGCTGGACTGCTCGCCGGCGGCGGACAGCCCCTGGAGGAAGCGCAGCACCACGAGCAGGACCGGGGCCAGCGTGCCGACCTGGCCGTAGGTGGGCAAGCAGCCGATCAGGAAGGTCGACAGGCCCATCATGAAGAGGGTGAAGACCATGATCTTCCTGCGGCCGATCCGGTCCCCGAAGTGCCCGAGGAAGACGGCGCCGATGGGGCGGGCCGCGTAGGCCACACCGAAGGTCGCCATCGAGATCAGCGTCGCGGTGGCCGGGTCGTCCGGGTTGAAGAAGACCTTGGGGAAGACCAGCGCGGCGGCGCTGCCGTAGATGAAGAAGTCGTAGTACTCCAGGGCGCTGCCGATCCATGCGGCGAAGGCCGCTTTTCGGTGCCCACTGGGTGGAGTCTTCGATTCCGAGGCGTCATCGAGCGAACGAGCGGTCACGTGTGCTCCTCTTTGAGTACCGCGAGGGCTCCCGTTGCGGGAACGCCCGGGCCAGCGGGGACAGGGGGGACGAAGGGCGGCGGAGGACGCCACAACTCGCCTACGGGGATGCCGTGTCGAGCGGACTTGCCGGATGACTGGCGGGGATGGCAGTCAATTAACGTACTAGGAAGTTAATAGAGGACTGTGGGGTCACTTCCGGCCAGCGTCAAGACATCCGGCCGAAATTTATTCGTCACACTTCACCTCTTGCGTCGGAGGTGTCTCGCCGCTAGATCTAACGAACAAGTGAGTACATCCACGCCTCGCCGCCCATCGGGGAGTTGAGCTTCCGGCCTCCGACTCCTGTCAGGCCCGGGACAGCGGTCGGGGACGCCGCGCGCTTTGGCCTCCAGGCGGTCCAGTTCACCCCCGGCCTTCCGCGCCGCCGGCCAGGACGCCGAAGGCGAGGAGGACTGCCTCACCCTCAAGGTCCGGGCCCCGGCGGGGCCGACAGCGCCCACGCCGGTGCTGTTCTGGTTCTACGGCGGCGCGTTACCGCACGGCAGCGGCAGTCTCTATGACGGCGCATGGCTGGCCGAGGTGTGCGACGCGGTCATGGTGACCGTCAACCACCGGCTCGACCCGCCCGCCTTCGACAACCTGGCCGGCCTGCCGCCCGCCACACCCATGAGCCCGGCCGACCTCGCCGTCACCGCTACGCTGCACCGAGCGGCGCCTTCCTGCACACCGGCGCTCCCGCGGGCTCCCCAACGGCCGCGACCGGCCCCGCTGCGAGCCACGGGACCGCGCCACGGTGATCCTGGACGACCAGGCCCCGGGTCGTATACGACCCCCGTCGCGAATGCCGCCTCCTCTCCTGGACCACGTCCTGAGCCTCGTGCAGATCACCCGGCGTCCTTATGCGTGATGCGAGGACGGACGAACAGCCCCGGGTCACCAACCTGGGGCTTCACTCGGCCGTGCACAGGGCCGATCGTGGCCGTGCCGGGTTCAGTGTGCGGGAAGCGCCTCCAGGGCCTTGGACGCCGTTGTGAAGGCCTGGGCTGCCATCCCCTCGACCGGGAGGTCCCGGTAGCCGGGGTAGTTGACCTCGACGCAGTACGGGCCGCGGAAGCCGCGTTCGTGCAGGCCCAGCAACAGGCCCGCGATGTCCAGCTCGCCGTCGCCCGGCAGCAGCCGGCCCTGCCGTGCCTCGGTGAGGAAGTCGCCGTCCACGACGCAGCCGTCGTTGAGCTGGACGGCCACGATCCGGTCGGGCGGCAGACCGTCGAGGTCGGCCAGGCTGGAGCGGGTGTTGTAGAAGTGCCAGACGTCGATCATCAGCCCGGCGTTGGCGGCGCCCGAGGCCTCCACCACCGCGCGGGCGGTGGCCACGTCCTTCATGCCCGACCAGGGGAACGCCTCGACCGCGACGCGCAGCCCGTAAGCGGCGACGCCGTCGCAGATCGTACGGAGCCGCGCGCCCGCGGCGCCGATGTCGAGCTCGTCCGCGGTGAACTCGCCCGCTGTGACGTGATGCGGCCGGAACGCCTCGCCGAGCGCGCCGACAGCGGCGACGGTGCCGGCGTCACCGGCGCCGGCCGCGGCCCAGCCGCTCAGGAACTCGATCTCGTTCAGGGCGAGTCCGTGCGTACCGAGCACTGCGCGCAGGGACGCGTCGCTCGCCCCGTCGGCCCGCATCAGCCGGTAGTCGTCGGTGTGCAGGCCGATGCCGGTGAAACCCGCGGCGGCGGCCGCGCGGCAGCGTTCCGCGAACGGCACCCGGGCGGGCTGGGCGAAGCCCGCGCCGGACAGGGTCACGAAACTCGCGGTCAACTCCCGGTTCATGGCAGGACCGGGGTGGCGTGGGAGTGGAAACTCGCAGGCACCTCGAGACCCCAGGCGGTGGAGCGCCCCTGGCCCTCGGTGGTCCAGGTGACCGGCTCCCAGTCGGGGGCGAAGATGTGGAAGCCGCCGGAGAACACCTCGATCCGGTTGCCGCCGGGTTCCAGGACGTAGAGGAAGAAGCCCTGGGTGCGGGAGTGCTTGGCGGGGCCGAACTCGATCTCGACACCCAGTTCGCAGAAGATGTCGGCGGCGCGGAGCACGTCCTCGCGGTTCTCGACGGCGTAGGCGAGGTGGTGCAGCCGCCCGGTGACGCCGGGCACCGGTTCGCGGGTGATGGCGAGGTCGTGGGCCTTGTTCATGAGGCTGAGCCAGGCGCCCACCTCGGGCTGGCCGGGCGGGATCAGGTGCTCGCGGAGCTTGAAGCCGAGGGCCTCGCACATGACCTCGCGCGTGCCCGGTACATCGTTCGCGAGGACGTTGATGTGGTCGATGCGTGCCGCGCCCACGCCCCTGGTGACGGAGGACTGCGGCTGGTTGGGCAGGTAGGAGGCCTTGCCCGCCGGGGCACGGTACTTCTCGGTCTCGAAGTAGAGCTCCATGCGCTGGCCGCTCGGGGCGATGAAGGAGTACGCCTTCCCGTGCCCGAAGTCCCCGTCGATCCACTCCCCCTCGACGCCGCGTTCCTCCAGGGCGGCGACCCGGCGGGTCAGGGCCTGCGGGCTCACCGCGCGCCAGGCGACATGACCGAGGCCGGCCCGGTCGGCGGCGGTCAGTTTCAGGGTTGTCAGGTCGTGGTCGCCCCAGGCGCGCAGATAGGCGCTGCCACCGGACTCGTGCACCAGGTCGAGGCCGTAGACCTCGGTGAAGAAGGCCAGGCTCCGGTCGTACACGGGGGTCAGCAGTTCGGCGTGCCCGAGGTGGGCCAGTTCGTAGAGCGGCTCAGTCACGCTCGTTCTCCTTCGCTTTCTTCTCCAGCTCCGCGATGTCGGCCAGCACCTGGGGGCCGCGGTTGATCGCGGAGAACCCGGTGAACAGGAACGCCAGATCGATGACGGCGCGCAGCTCGTCCCAGCTGGCACCGGCCCGTAGCGCGGCGAGGCCGTGCAGTTTGGCGGCATCGCTGAGTTTGGCGTGCAGGATGCCGAAGAGCACCAGCTGGACCGTCTTCTGGTCCAGCGTCTCCGGATACATGATCATGTTGCGCAGTCGTTCCTGCGCCAACAGCAGTTCCGGGTTGTCCTTCTCTGACGCCTCGAAACGGGAGGCCACGCGCGGGGGGACGAAGCCCAGCATCCGCTCGTACGTCGCCCGGAAGTCGTCGACGCTCTCGGGGCGCTCATCGCTCATGGGATGCCTCCTGTTCGGCCTGTTCGGCCTGTTCGGCCTTGGTGATGTCGCCCGCCGCCCAGTGCTCCGGCGGGATCTCGCGCACGAGGACCCGGATGGCCCCGTCGGGTGCGTCCAGGGAGTCCCGCACGGCGGCGTGCACCTGGTGAATGAGGTCGCGGACCATCGAAGGAGGGCGTCCGGCGACGATGCTGATCTCTACGAGTGGCATTCAGGCTCCGACCACTCGCAGGGTGCCGAGGTGGGTGAACTCGGCGCTGATCTCCCGCCCGGGCTCTACGAACACGGCGTCGGTGAGGCCGCCGGTGAGCACGATCCAGCCGGGCTCGATGGCGATGCCGCGCTCGCCGAGGGAGTTCGCCGCCAGCGCGAGTGCCTCGGCGGGGTGGCCCTGCACGGCGGCGCCGGTCGCGGAGTCGGTGATCTCGCCGTTGATGCCGAGCAGGCAGCCCTCCAGCGCGAGGTCGAGACCCTCTGGCGGCAGGCTGGTGCCGCTGACGACGAAGCGGGAGGACGAGGCGTTGTCGGCGACCACGTCGGGGAGGGTGAACTTGAAGTCGGTGAAGCGGCTGTCGATGACCTCGAAGCCCGCGTGCACGCTGCGGACGGCGGCGAGCGCGGTCGCGGCGGTGACCCCGGGCCCGGCCAGCCGCTCCCCCATGACGAAGACGATCTCGGGCTCGACGCGCGGGTGGATGAGTTCGTCCATCGGCACCGGGACGCCCTCCGGGAGCACCATCGCGTCGGTGAGCCAGGCGGTGAGCGGGGAGTCGATGCCCATCCGCTGCTGCTTGGCACGCGAGGTGAGGCCGAGCTTGACGCCGACGACTTTCTCGCCGGAGTCGACCTTGCGCTGCAGCAGCGCGTCCTGCACCTGGTAGGCGGTCGGCAGGTCGAGGCCGGGCCATTCGTCGGTGATCCGGCCGCCGTCCCTGCGGTCGGCCTCGCGGCCGAGCAGCTCCGTGACGGCGCGGTCGATGGTCCAGTCGCTCATGCGGGTACGCCTTCCGAGGTCGTGGCGCGGGTGGAGAGGTCGATCGCCACGTCGATGATCATGTCTTCCTGGCCGCCGACGTACCCGGCCTCGCCGACCGCGCGCAGGATGGCGTGCGCGGGTACTCCGTAACGGTCGGCGGCGCGCTGCGCGTGCAGCAGGAACGAGGAGTAGACGCCGTGCCTGCCCTGCTCGATGGCTGGGCGGTCCGCGATGGGCAGCCGGGGAATCAGCGGGGTGAGCACCTCGTGCGCGGCGCGCAGTACGCCGTCCACGTCGAGGCCGATCGGGACCCGCATCCGTTCGAAGACGGTGGCAAGGAGTTCGGTGGGCGAATTGCCGGCGCCCGCGCCCAGCGCGCACAGGCTGCCGTCGATCTGGCGGGCGCCCGCCTCGTACGCGGCGATCGAGTTCGCGACGCCGAGCGAGAGGTTCTGGTGGCCGTGGAACCCGATCTGGGCGTCGTCGCCGAGCTCGGCGGCCAGCGCCGATACGCGGTCGGTGACGTCGGTGGGCAGCAGCCAGCCCGCGGAGTCGACGACGTACACGCACTGGCACCCGGCGTCGGCCATGATCCTGGCCTGTTTCGCCAGTGCCTCGGGACCGACCCGGTGCGAGAGCATCAGGAACCCGACGGTCTCCATGCCCAGTTCGCGCGCGGCCCCGAAGTGCTGGATCGAGACGTCCGCCTCGGTGCAGTGGGTCGCCACCCGTACGATCCCGGCGCCCGCGTCGTGGGCCCGGCGCAGGTCGTCGACGGTGCCGAGGCCGGGCAGTAGCAGGACGGCGATGCGGGCCCGGCGGGCTTCGGCGACGGCCGCCTTGACGAGTTCGATCTCGTCGGTGTGCGAGAAACCGTAGTTGAAGGAGGACCCGGCGAGGCCGTCGCCGTGGGTGACCTCGATGACGGTGACGCCCGCGTCGTCCAGGGCGCGGGTCACGGCCCGTACCTGGTCGACGGTGAACTGGTGGGCCACGGCGTGACTGCCGTCGCGCAACGTGGTGTCGGTGATGCGTACGGCCGGCCGGGGATCCGCGGTCATCGGGTCACCGCCTTGTCTCGCTGGCTGATGAGTTCGCCGACACGGACTGCGGCGGCGGTCATGATGTCGAGGTTGCCTGCCCACGGGGGCAGGTAGTCGCCGTTGCCGCGGACTTCGAGGAAGACCGCGACTCGGGCCTGCCCCTGCCATCCGGGGCGCGGGTCGTCGAACTGCGGCTCGGAGCGCATCTGGTAGCCGGGTACGTAGACCCGTACCTCCTCGACCATCCGGTGGATGGACTCGGTGACGGCGTCGCGGTCGGCGTCGGCGGGGATGGCGCAGTACACCGTGTCGCGCATGATCATCGGGGGATCGACAGGGTTGAGGATGATGATCGCCTTGCCGCGTCCGGCGCCGCCGACGGTCTCGATCGCGTGGGAGGTGGTCTCGGTGAACTCGTCGATGTTGGCGCGGGTACCGGGGCCGGCCGAGCGGGAGGCGATCGAGGCGACGATCTCGGCGTACGTCACGGGCACGACTCGGGAGACGGCGGCCACGATGGGGATGGTGGCCTGGCCGCCGCAGGTGATCATGTTGACGTTCGGTGCCGCCCCGTGCTCGGTGAGGTTGACCACCGGGCAGACGAAGGGACCGGTCGCGGCGGGGGTCAGGTCGATGGCGGTGATCCCGGCCTCGGCGTAGCGGGCGGCGTTGGCCAGATGTGCCTTGGCGGATGTGGCCTCGAAGACCAGATCAGGCAGCTCCGGCCGGCTGAGCAGCCAGTCCACGCCTCCGGCGCTGGCTTCGACGCCGAGCTTCCCGGCACGGGCCAGGCCGTCGGAGGCGGGGTCCACCCCGACCATGTACCGGACGTCGATGTGCTCGTTGCGCAGCAACTTGACCATCAGGTCCGTGCCGATGTTGCCCGGCCCGACGATGGCGGCGGTGGCGGTCATGCGTCCTCCCCCTGCTTGGTGGTGTGACCGAATCGCGCGGTGACGGTGCCCAGCCCGCCGAAGGCCGCGGTCACGGAGTCACCGGCGGCCACCGGCACGGCGGCGCAGACAGAGCCGGGCAGGATGACATGGCCCGGCTCCAGGGTGACGCCGAGTCGGCCCACCGTATTGGCCAGCCACACCAGGGCGTTCAGCGGCGAGCCGAGTACGGCACCGCCGGCTCCGGTGCCGACGACCTCGCCGCGGCGGGTCAGCACGCAGCCGGACAGCCGCAGATCGACCGCTCCCACAGGGACGGGGCGGCTGCCGAGCACCACGCCGCCCGCCGACGCGTTGTCCGCGACCGTGTCGATCAAGCCGATCTTCCAGTCCCGGATCCGGGAGTCGATGATCTCCAGGGCTGGGAGAACGTAGTCGACCGCCGACAGCGCCTGCGCGGCGTTCACCCCCGGGCCGGTCAGCGGCCGCTTGAGGACGAAGGCGATCTCCGGTTCGACCTTGGGGCTGATGAACTCGGCCAGTCCGATCGGCAGGCCCTCCAGATGGAACATGGACTCCATCAGGTGCCCGTAATCCGGCTGGTCGACGCCGAGCTGGCGCTGCATGGCCGCCGAGGTGAGCCCGACCTTGTGTCCTTGGACGCGCTGCCCGTCCTCGGTCCAGGTGCGCACCTGCTCGAGCTGGACCGCGTAGGCGTCCTCGACGGTAAGCCCGGGGCGGGTCCGGCTGACCGGGTCGATCGGCTCGCGGGCGCGCCGTGCGGCGAGCAGTTCCTTGGCGACCACGAGGTGCGTGGCTTTGTCCATCTGCGGCTCTTTCCTCAAATGATGGGCGGTCCCCCGGCAGCATGTTGCGGCGGGTCCCACCCGGCAACCCAAGTGATCCGCTGAGCGGATCAAGATCGATTCCTTTTCGGCGCACACTTGTTCCGCTCAGCGGATCATCCGACTTGCCCGCTCTTCATCCCGAGAGGACAATCCTCCCGTAACGTGACGCCCCACGGACCGGACGCTACGAAGGGAACGCCATCAGCGGACACCCCATGGGAGCCTGTTCAGCTCTCGCTCATGGAGGGGCTCGGGCCCCGCAGCTCACGGCTCACGGCCAGCCCCGCCGTGCGCACTGCGGGAGCCACCCGGCGCAGGTTCAGCCTCCCGCTCCAGCCCGAGATGGACATCGCCGCGACGGGCCGGCTGTCGGCCCCGAGGATCGCGGTCGCGACACACCCCACCCCGGGGCCGGTCTCCTCGTTCTCGTACGCGACTCCCGCTCCCCGGATCCGTTCCAGCTCACGCAGGAACAGGCCGGGCGCGGTGATGGTGCGCGGGCCCACCGGCGCAAGCCCATGAGCGCAGACCGCGTCGACTGTCTCCGCCTCACCGAAGGCGAGCAGTACCTTGCCCACGGCCGCGGCATGCGCGGGCAGTCGGCCGCCCACCCGCGACCCCATCCTCGGGGCGTCCTTGCTCCGCAGGATCTCGACGTAGACCACCTCGGCGCCGTCCAGCACGGCCAGATGCACCGTCTGCCGGGTCGCCTCGCGCAGATCGGCCATGTACGGCAGGGCGATCGCCCGCAGATTGCGGTGCCGGGACGCCAGCTCGCCGTACTCGAACAGGCGCGTTCCCATGTGCAGGAGCGCGCCGTCGTTCTCGTCACGCTCCAGGAACCCGTAGCCGACGAGGTCGCGTACCAGGCGGGAGGTCGTGGACTTCGGCAGTCCGGCCCGGCGGGCGATCTCCGACACCCGCAGCTCGGCGTGAAGCGCGTCGAAAGCCCCGAGCACGGCAGCTACCCGCGCGACACCGGAGTCAGGAATGTTCCGTTCAGCGGGACACATCGATGAAGCATGACGGGGGAACCGGACAGCGTGCAAGTGTCTGCGTCGGCCTCGTCAGCGCAGGCAAGGACATCGCCGGCGCGCGACGCGGGTCAACCGCCGGGCAGGAGGGCGGCCGTGTGGACCGCGGTGCGGCCCGGGGGCGCAGGCCACGGGCCGCGGTCGCTCGGAGCAGCCGGGCCTGTGTGCGTTTCGGACAGGCAAGGCATTCGAGTTCGTCACGGACCGCCTGGCCGGCACGAGCGGATGTCCCCACCACCTGTCACGGCTGCTCTGGCTCACGCACCGGGATCCCCCTACCCACCCGACCCGCATGCCCGCACCAATGAAAGAGCTGCACATGTTCGACGCCACCACCGAGAACGCCGCCGGGCGGACCATCCTGTTCCTCAACGGCCCCAACCTCAATCTGCTCGGCGTGCGCGAGCCCGACAAGTACGGTTCCACCACGCTGCGCGAGGTCGAGGAGACCGTGGCCAAGACTCTGTCCGCACACGGCCTGACCGCACGCTTCGTTCAGAGCAACCACGAAGGCGTGCTGGTCGACGCGATTCATGCCGCGCGCACCGAATGCGGCGCGATCGTCATCAACCCCGCCGCATTCACACACACCTCCGTCGCACTCCGGGACGCGATCGCCGCCGTCGCTCTGCCGACCATCGAACTCCACATCACCAACGTCCATAAGCGCGAGGAATTCAGGCACCACTCCTACATCTCGGCGGTCGCCGACGCCGTGATCGTCGGCGCCGGCACACACGGATACGTCCTGGCCGCGCTGCACGTCGCGCATCTTCTCCTCGGCTGACTCACGCCCCTGTACATACCGGAAAGGTCATCCGCGCCGGTCGACTGACCGGCAAGCCTGGAGCGCACGAGCGCCACTCGCGCCGGCGCTCTCGGAGTCCGGTCTGATCAGTGAGGCTCGCGAGAGTTGTCTGAGCGCTTTCAACACGCTTGAGGCTTCGCCGTCGCCCCTCGGGCGCCAGTGGCTCGCCTACTACATCGCGCGAACGGAGTGGCTGGCCGGGCACCGCCCAGTGCCCGCCGCTGGTACGCGGAAGCCGCCGCCATCGCACGCACGCACGCACGCACGCACCAGCACACCAGGGCCACCAGGCTCTACGTATCGGGCCTGACCGCCTGCGCAGCACTGACCGACGACATGGACACGGCGGAGTCCCTGCTCCCGGATCTTGAACAGTACGCACCAAGCGGCTTCATGGCCGGCGAGGAGACTCTCGGCACCTGTGCCGTTCAGAAATTCATCGCGGCTGGTCAGGCCGTGTACCTGTACTCGTTAATCAGCCCGCCCAGGACGCGGGTGCGGAGGATGGGCCGCATGGTTCTCACGTGGAGTCTCGGCACTGCCCGGTGACCGCGCCCGGCAGCTCGCCATCGCCGGCGGCGCACCGATCGCGGTCGCCGAGGCGGCCCGCCAAGAAGCTGTCCTTGCCCGCAAAGCGGGCTGGCACGACCAGTCCGTCACCCTGGCGCTCGATGCTGCCGAGGACCCGGCGCTCCGCGCAACGGGAGCCGCTGGGGGGCCGCGCAACGAGGACTCCTCATCCAGTGCGAGCAAGTCGCGGCAGACATCGTGTCCCCCGCAGGTCGTGTCGCGTTATAGGGATGTTGAGCCTTGGCGTCGTGTCGCGTCACGCCAAGGCATCGTGTTCCATTCCCGAGCTCTTGTTGTGATGGAGATCACGGAGTGTGCGCCTGGGTTTGCCGGCCAAGGAGATTGGTCTGGCGGTCCCGCTCGATTGCTCTACGCGGTGGCGGGCAGCACGTGGTCGCCGATCTTGTCCGTGCTGAGGCACAGGGAGCAGACCACGGCGTCGTGGGTGGCGCAGGCGGTGAGGTCCGGGCGTTCATAGGGCTGCCGGCAGACGTGGCAGTCGTACGTCACGGCGCTCGGGTTGCCGTCGGCGTCCCGCAGCGGCTCGTCGATGCCGTCCTCGGTGCGGCGCAGGTAGTACCGGCCCTTGGTGACGATCGCCATGAGCGGGGTGAGGACGAAAGCGATGACGGCCGCGGCGACGGGAGAGTACGGCTGGAGGGTGTCGCCCAGCAGGTGGAAGTACATGGCGATGGACAGCCCGGACGCGGCGACGAAGGCCACCACACCGACCGGGTTGACGGCGTGCAGCATGCCGCGGCGGAATTCCGGCTGGAGTGGGGACAACTTCAGAACGTACTTGTTGATGCCGATGTCGGTGGCCACGGTGACGACCCAGGCGATGGCGCAGTTGGAGTAGAAGCCCAGGATGCTGTTGAGGAAGCTGAACATGTCGGCCTCCATCAGGGCCAGCGCGAAGCCCAGGTTGACCAGGACGAAGACCATGCGGCCGGGGTAGTGCTTGGTGACGCGGGTGAAGGAGTTGGTCCACGCCAGCGAACCGGAATAAGCGTTCGTCACGTTGATCTTGATCTGGCTGATCACGACGAGCGCCACGGCGAGAGGGAGCACCAGCCAGGACGGCATCATCGCGTCGAAGGCCCCCTTGAACTGCTGGATCGGCTCGGGGGCGACGTCCGGGCCGACCTTGGCCAGGATGTACACGGCGAGGAAGACGCCGATGGCCTGCTTCAGGGCGCCGAGCACCACCCAGCCGGGACCGGCCATGATGACCGCGGTCCACCAGGTGCGCTTGTTCGCCTCGGTCTTGGGCGGCATGAAGCGCAGGTAGTCGATCTGCTCGCCGATCTGCGCGATGAGTGACAGACACACGCCCGCGCCGAGCAGCACGGAGGCGGTGTTGACACCGCCGTCGCCGTCGGTGCCGGCGTAGGCGAGGAAGCGGTCGACGGTGCCGGGGTCGGTGGCGATCAGGTAGACCAGTGGGCCGACCATCAGCAGCAGCCAGATCGGGGTCGTCCAGACCTGGAGCTTGCTGAGTGCCTTCATGCCGTAGATCACCAGGGGGATGACCATGAGCGTGGAGACCAGGTAGCCCAGCCACAGCGGGAGTCCGAGGCCGAGCTTGAGGCCCTGGGCCATGATCGAGCCCTCGAGGGCGAAGAAGATGAAGGTGAAGCTGGCGAAGATGACGCTGGTGAGGACCGAGCCGTAGTAGCCGAAGCCGGAGCCGCGGGTGATCAGGTCGAGGTCGATGTTGTAGCGGGCGCCGTAGTAGGCGAGGGGGAAGCCGGTGACGAAGATGACGACCGCGGCGACCGCGATGGCCACGAGCGCGTTGCCGGTGCCGTGGGCGAGGCCGATACCGGCGCCGATGGAGAAGTCGGCCATGTAGGCGATGCCGCCGAGTGCCGTGGTGGCCACGACCATGGGGGTCCAGCGGCGGTAACTGCGGGGCGCGAAGCGGAGGGTGTAGTCCTCCAGTGTCTCCTTGACCGCCTGGTCGGCGGCGGTCTTCGACGTGTCCGGCGTCGTCTGTCGTGACTCGGTGGTGCTCATGCCACGTCTCCCGATGGGGGCTCGGTGCGGGTGCTGTGATGTGGTGGGGAGCCCCGAGCGGCGTCATCGGCGGGACGGGGAAGTCGCGCGGGCCGTCGTGAGTCGTTACGGCGGCCCCCCATGGCCGGTCACGCTAGGAAGCTGTTGTTACCGGCAATTCCTCTTGATGTGAACACGACGTTTCCGCAGGTCCGGATTTCAGAGCGGGAGAGCGGCGAGAGCGCGCGCCGGGTGGCGCGGACCAAGGAAGACGATGATGCCCGTGCCCTCGGGCGAGGGGTGCGTGGCCTGGGTCCAGCCCTGACGGCGGTAGAAGGCGACGGCGCGGGCGGCCCCAGGCCGGCGGCGGCCTGCGGATAACAGCGGTCGGTGGGGAAGGGGGCCAGGGTCGTCCAGGCGGTGGTGAAGCCGACGACGTCCGCCCCGGCGAAGGCGAGCGCCGCGGTGAAGCCGGGACGCCGGACGTCGTCCACCAGGCGGCCGACGAACTCGACCGCCTTCTCCTCGTCCTCGTTCCAGGGCGGGGCGCAGAAGGCTTCGACGTATACGGAGGGCAGGGCCTCGGCGTGTGCCGGCAGGTCCTTGCCGCAGAAGACGCGGTCGCCGCTCCGGTCTACCGCCCGCGCCGCAGCGAGCATCTCAGCAGACCTGGCGCTCGTTCCTCCGCGCTCAGGCCGCGCCGCGGCAGGTTATTTGTGAGCGTCGGGTGGTAGCTGGTTGCGGGCCTGGTGGGGTCGGTGTTCGTGGTAGTGCCGCTCGTAGGCCGCGAGGACGCGGCGGGCATGGGCGTCGTCCATGATGAGAACGTGGTCGAGGGCTTCGCGTCGGATGCTGCCGATAATCCGTTCGCAGTGCGCGTTCATGCGGGGAGCCCGTGGCGCACTGTTGAGGATCTCCATCTCCTCAGCCTCGAAGACAGCGTCGAAGGCCTCGCCGTACCTGCCATCGCGGTCGCGTAACAACAAGCGCAGGGACCCGATGCGTATGCCCAGGCCGGAGGCGAGATTCCGCGCCCGCTGCACCGCCCAGTCCCGGGTCGGGCAGGCGGTGGCCCCGGTGATGTACAGCCGCCGGGTGCCGTGCTCGAGGAACACCAGCTCATACAACCGCCTGCCGAACACGGTGTCGATGGGGAAGAAGTCTGCCACGATGATGCCCTCGGCTTGCGCGGCCAGGAACTCGCGCCAGGTGGGACCTGAGCGACGTGGAGCAGGGTCGATGCCGGCCGCGTTGAGGATCTTTCACACCGTCGAGGCGGCGATCCGATGCCCGAGTCGAGTCAACTCCCCTTGGATCCGCCGATGTCCCCACCTCGGATTCTCCCGGGCCAGCCGCATAACAAGCGTCCTGATCGCTACCGGGATGGGTGGGCGGCCGGTACGCCGACGCGCGGTGTAGTCCCACTTCGCGGCGATGAATCTGCGGTGCCAGGCAAGCAGGGTGCCGGCGGTGACAGGGAAGATCTCGCGCCACTGGCGCCGGGGTATCAGCCCGGACAGGGCGGCGAACCAGAACCGGTCGGCAGGCTTATAACGGACCGGTCCGGCCAACTGGCGACGCAGGACCGCGTTCTCGTGCCGCAGCACCAACAGCTCCGCGTCCTTCGCCGTCCCGCGACACAGGAGCACCGATGGGACAGTCAGCAGCTTCCGGGTCACCTTGCACAGCAAGGACACGATCACGGAGAACATGACCCCAGCGGACTGACCACCCCGCTCACCTGCGGCGATGACTTCTCGAGCGGCACAGGCTACCGGCGCGTGCACGGCGAACTCTCCACCCTCGGTATCAAGGTCGCTGCCTCCACAGTGTGGAGCATTCTCCAAGAACACGGCATCCCGCCCGCGCCCGAACGGGAACACACAACCTGGGCGGCCTTCTAACGCGCGCAGGCCGACGCCATCCTCGCCACCGACTTCTTCGAAACCAAGACCCTGACCGGGGCGACACTGTACGTCCTTGCCGTCATCGCCTGCAGGCCGAGGGCATCAAGGTCATCCAGACCGGCATCCGGATACCCCGCATGAACGCCATCAGAGAACGATGGGTACGGTCATGCCGGGCCGAGCTCCTCGACCGCACCCTCATATGGAACGAGACCCACCTGCTCCACGCACTACGCGAATACGAGCAGTTCTACAACGATCACAGACCCCATCACACCCTCAAAGACGCCGCGCCTCTCCGCCCGCTACCCGCGCCGGTCGTCCAACCGGACACGCTCGCCCACCTCCACGTCCGCGGACGCGACCGCCTCAGCGGCATCCTCCACGAGTACCACCATGCCGCATGACCTGCACGGACGTACTTCTCGGCACCTACAACGTCTTCCTCGGCACCGCAACCACCGCCGCTCTGCTCATCTGGCTGCGGAGTTGAGCCCCGATCTCATAAAGCGATCGGCTGATACGCCAAGGCCTGATCGACCACCTCATCAGCCGAAAGCTCCCGTTCCGGCGGCCAGAAGATCAAGTCGCTGACATGCCCGGAAGGGCACGCCAGGACTCTGTCGAGCCTGCACAGCCAGCCGTCCACCTCGTCGTCTGAGGCGTAGCCCGCGTCCATGATCCGCTGCACGAGCGCGACCGCATCCGCGCGACTCATCTCCACAGCACTCATCGGGTCCCTCCGCCGAGTCACTCTAACGGGACGAGTGATCGCCCGGACAGCTCCTGGGTAAAGAGCCCCGTCCGGCCCGCATCGCCGCTTCGTCGATGCGGGCCGTCGTGTCGATCAGGCTGGGGCTGAGTAGCACCTGGCAGCGCGGGAGCCTGTGTCCGTCCTCAGGCCGCCGCCAGTTCCGCTGCAAGGAACCCTTCCACGGCCTTCCGCGCGCGGCGGTCGAACTCTGCATACTGCGCCTCGCGCTCGGCTCCCGCAACCGCGTCGCCGACCAGCAGATTGCCCTCGGCATCGATGCGCTGCGGGCGCTCCTCGGCGTCGGGGAGCAGGGCGACGGAGGAGTAGGAGAATCCGCAGTAATAGGCGATGCCCTCGCTCAGGTTGGTCTCCAGCACGGCTCGCATTCCCTCTGTGATGGGATCATCGGAGGTGGCGCCGGCCAGGCCCAGCCACAGCATGCGCTTGCCCGCTAGACGGGGCTTACTGCGGCCGTAGGCGAATCCGTAGTTCCACACGCGATCGATCCAGCCCTTGAGGAGGGCGGGCACGCTCTGCCAGTACACGGGGAACACGGCGACGACGACATCGGCGTCGAGAACGCGCTGCATATGGGCCTGGACTTCGTCCGAGTACGGCTTCTCCCGGTTGCCCCAGTCCGGCTGGTCCGCCACGTTCATCCGCGGGTCGAACCCTTCGGCGTGCAAGTCGAGCAGGTCGACGTGGTATCCGGCGGTCTCGAGTCGCGCGGTGGTACGGCGGGCGGTGTGCGCGGTGAGGGAATCGGCCCGATGGTGTGCGATGACCACAAGGGCGGTCCTGGCAACGCTGCTGTGGTGCGACACGGCTTCTCCTGGCTGGTCTCGGTCAGTTCGACCAGTCCAGTACACCCGTGATCCGTTAGACGATCCATAGGGGAAACGCTCCGCTACATAGGAGTTCGTCTACGATGGCATCTGTGGATCCTTTGAGTGCGCTACTCAGTGGCATCCGGGCCGACGGCTCGGTCGTCAGCCACGCCGTGCTGGAAGCGCCCTGGACCATCCGCTTCGTCGACGGCGCCCCGCTCACGATGGTCAGCGTGCTGCGGGGCGGTGGCATCCTGCTGCTGCCCGACGGCGCCGAACAAGCGGTCGGTGTCGGCGACACGGCCATCGTGCGCAGTCCCGACACGTTTCACCTCGTGGACCAGCCGGCCACCCACGACCGCCCACACGCCGAGTACGAAATCGCGTGCTTCGCTGCGGATGCCGAATGCACTGCCCAAGACCTCGGCGGCATCCGCTGGGGCAACAAACCGGACGGTGCAACCGCACTGATCGTGGGCGCATACCGCGCCTCGGGCCATCGCCATGAACGACTGCTCCGCGCGTTGCCGCCCGTACTCGTGATCAACGAGGGCACAGAGGTCTGCGCCTGGCTGGAGACGGCCGCCGCCGACGCCGCCCTGCGCTCGGCCGGCTCCCAGGCTCTGATGGACCGTCTGCTGGACTGGGCCCTGGTGTGCACGCTGCGTACCTGGTTCGACCGGGCGGGCTCGGAAGCCCCCGACTGGTATCGCGGCCTGGCCGACCCGATCCTCGCCCCCGCTCTCGAAGCCTTCCACGCCCGGCCCTCCAAGAGATGGACGGTAGAGGCGCTCGCCACCGAATCCGGTGTCTCCCGAGCGCTGTTCGCCAAACGCTTCACCAAGGTGATGGGTCGCCCGCCACTGACCTACCTCACCGAATGCCGCATGGACGAGGCCGAGGCACTCCTGTCCGACACCGACTCCTCCATCGCTCAGATCGCCAAGTCTGTCGGCTACGCCGATGCCTTCGGTTTCAGCGCCGCCTTCAAACGCCATCGGGGCGTGAGCCCTAGCGCCTTCCGCGCCCGTAATACCCTCTGAAGGGGCGTTAGGTCCCTTCCCTCTCTGTTCATGATCGCTCGTTCGTGGTTGCCCTTGCCGGAAACCTCATCCGTTCAGGTCAAGCCGCATTCCGGTACTCCTGGGGGATACCGCCGAGGCGATCGCGTCGACGTATGTAGAGGCGGGCTAACGTATCTGGGTCCTTGATCGGCGAGGGCAAGGGCTGTAGCGGTCTGGCGTTCGCGATGCCCTGGTGTGGTCGGTGTCCGTTGCAGAACTGCTCGAACCCGCGCAGGGCGCGCCGCCACGCCACCTCCTGCCGGCCCAACCTCCAGCGGCAGGCTCCAGGCCGGCCCTTGCGAACCGGGTCCGCGCCTTCGCGACGCAACGCCGTGATCAGCTTGCCGAACTGTCGCGGGCTCAGTCCGCTGAACGGGGCTATCCAGGAAGGCTCCGACGCCGTGATCACACCGGTCACTGCATGATCATCCCGCTCGACGAGGGTGTCGAGCCTCGTCCGGGCCAGGACGTCGCGGATGTCGTCGTCCGTCGCGCCGGGCGCCGCGAACACCAGATTCTCCCGCAGCGTGCCGGCCAGCACCGGAGCGTCCTGCTCCACGTAGCCGATGGCAGACCGCAGCTCGGACAGGGACCAGTCCCGTACGTCCTCGCCGTCGATCAGGACCCGGCCGCCGGTCGCCTCGTAGAACCGCTCGATGAGAGCGAAGACCGTCGACTTGCCCGCACCCGAGGGGCCCACGAAGGCCGTCATCCCGGCGCCCGGAACCTCGAAGCCCACCTGCCGATGGACGTACGGCAGGCCCGCACGATAACGGAAGGACACGTCCTCGAAGCGGACCGACGCCGGACCCGGCACCGCTGCCCCCTGCCTGTGCAGGGCGCCCGTCCGACGGTCGGCCGACTCCGTCGCCAGACGTTCCACCTGCGCGATCCGGGAGACCGCAGCCGCCCCCTCCTGATAGGAGGTCACGGCGTCAATCAGCCTGGAGGCCGGCTCGATCAGGTAGAAGAGGTACAGCAGGAAGGCGATGAGGGTGGACACGGGAATCGCCCCGGACGCCACCCGCGCCCCGCCGACCGCGAGCACCGCCAGGAACGCCAGCTGTACGGCGAGTTCGTCCGCCGAGCCCGCCACGGCCTCCCACTTCGCGCTCTTCACACCGTGCCGCCACGCCCGCCGCGCCGCCGCCTCCACCCGGGCGGTCTCCCGCTCCTCGGCACCGGACGCCTTCACCGTGCGAAACGCCCCGAGAGCCCACTCCAGCGCGACGGAGATCTCCCCGACCGCCTCCTGCGACCGCTCGGTGGCCCGCGCGATCCTCGGCATCACCAGCGCGACGACCCCGCCGACCAGCGCGACCACGCCGAGCGTCACCCCCAGCAGCACGACATCCAGATACGCCATCACCACGACCGCCGCCACGAAGGCCACCGCGCCGGTGGCCGCGGAGACGACCGCCTGGCTGCTGACCGCCCGCAGCAGCGTGGTGTCCGTGGTGACCCGGGACATCAGATCACCCGGCGGGATCCGCGCCCACTCCGCGATCCGCAGCCGCAGCAGCCGTCCCACCAGGGTGCGCCGCGCGGCCAGAACCACCGACTCCGCCGTCCGCTCCAGCACATACGCACCGAACGCCTCGACCGCCGTGCCCAGCACCACCAGCACGGTGAGCCCGATCAGGATGCCGGTGATGGTGTCACCGGAGGCGAGCCGGTCCATCAGCGCCTTCGTGGCCAGCGGCTGCAGCAGCCCCCCGGCGGCCCCGACCAGGGCACACAGCAGGCCGAGGGCGACGGCCCACCGGTGCGGCCGGACATAAGCGCACAGTGCCTTGACCGTCTCGCGGGCGGACAGGGACGTGTCATCCGTCGTCGGGGCGGATGCGGTGTTCACAACATTCCTTTCGTCTGCAGTGTGCCGGGCACCGCATCTGCGGTCCGGCGCACCAGGGCGTGAGCATGCTTCGGAGAGCATGTTCCGGGTCAGTGGACGAGTCCGACTGTGCCCGTGGCGAGGGTGTGCACCAACGCTTCGGTTACCTCGGGGCGGATGACGAACAGGACGAAAGCGCTCGCCGCCGGCGTCAGACCGAGGAATTCGCCCCTGCCAGGGGCGGCGTCGCGGCCCGGTACGTCGGCCGATGTTCCGAGGAAGTCCTCGCGCTCGTTGTGTCGCGCACGGTGTGTCATGCCTTCAGCGTGGAAGCCCGTCCGCCCCGCGCCCATCCGGCAACTGTCGGGTCCACCCCCGCCGAGTGGCTGAAGAAGGCCGCCGCCCGGTCGCACCGGACCGGCCGGGGACGAGACTCCGCCGGTCGGCAGGGCGGTACCCGCCGATCGGCGGGGGCGTTACCGAAGGCAGCCGGATGGTCCGCCCCCTGACGTCCACGCGAGGTTCTCTGTATGACACAGAAACAGCCGCCGCAGGAGACGCCGGCTCCGCCAGAGAACTCGCCTCCGCAGCCCCGAACCTCCCCCGAGTCCGCCGTACCCGCCTCACCGGGTCCCTCGATGGGACGCCTCGTCGGGGTGGACCTGGCCCGCGCGCTGGCGGTGTTCGGCATGTACATCGTGCACATCGGCCCCCCGCTGTCGGCCACACACGGCGTCGCCAGCTGGATCCGGTACCTGCCGGACGGTCACTCGTCGGTCCTGTTCGCCTCCCTCGCCGGGCTCTCACTGATGCTGATCGCCGGTCGCCGCGAGCCGAAGACCGGCCTGGCCGGCCGACAGGCGAAGGCCCGCATCACGATCCGCGCCGTGGTCCTGCTGGCGCTGGGCACCGTGATGGCGATGGAGTACGGGGGAGTGATCATCCTCGGCTTCTACGGCGTCTACTTCCTGCTCGCCCTGCCCCTGGTGCGACTGCGTGCCAGGACCCTCGCGATCATCGCGGCCGCGCTCGCCCTCGTCACACCGCAGCTGGCGTTCGCCCTGACCTCGCTGCTGACCGAGCCGATCCAGCAGAGCATCAACGCCTACGACCCGCTCCGCCGCCTCAGCGAGGTGGGAGTGCTCGATCTGCTGCTCACCGGCTTCTACCCGGCGCTCACGTGGATGTCGTTCGTGATCGCGGGCATGGCACTGGGCCGCCTCGACCTGTCCTCCGGCACTGTCCAGCGGCGCCTGGCCGCGCTCGGTGCCGCCCTCGCCGTGACCGCATACGGCATGTCCTTGCTGCTCGCCGGCAAGGACGCGTTGCGGAGCCTCGCGGAAGACGGGCCGTCGTCCGGCAGCTCCGGTTCGCTGCCCCTCGACAAAAGCAGGGATCGACCCGTCGCCGCGGCGTGTGGACTGCTCCTGGGCCGCTTTCCTCAAAGCCCAGGCCTCCGCGATCGTAGCCACCGATCTGTTCCACATCGATACGGTCTTCCTGCGGCGCTGGTTCGTGCTGTTCTTCATCAACCACGGCACCCGGCGGGTGCACATCGCCGGCATCACCCGACACCCGACCGGCCCCTGGATCACCCAGCAAGCACGGAACTACCTCATGGACCTCGGCGACCATGCCGAGTCGATCACGTTCCTCATCCGGAATCGCGGGGCCTACTTCACCGACAGCTTCGACGCCGTCTTCGAGGCGATCGGCGTGCACGTCCTTCCAACACTGCCCCGAGTACCCCGGATGAACGCCATCGCGGAACGCTGGATCGGATCATGCCAACGTGAGGCGACCGACCGCATCCTGATCACCGGAGAGCGCCACCTACGCCTCGTCGTCAGTGAGTACGCGAAGCACTACAACACACACAGGCCGCACCGACCCCTCCAACAACGGGCGCCGGACCGACTCGCCGACCCCGGGCCACCCACCGCCACAGACAACACTCGCATCCGTCGACGCGATCGACTCGGCGGCCTCATCCACGAATACACGCAGGTCGCATAGGGTGACACCGTTTCCGGCACCCACAGGGGCTACACGGTATTTGCACAGTGACGAAAAGGCCGCCGGCTGGTCGCGCGGTCACGCCCAAGGGCCAGCTGTGTCGCTCCGCAATGTGGGCGACCAGCGCGGCGCCCAGCCCGCGTCCAGTTCTGCCGGTGACACTGACCGTCCGGCCCTCGGCTCGGTAGAACGGCTGGGTGACCTGGGCGGCCTGTTCGGGAGAGAGGGCGGGTCCGGAGTTGCTGATGCTGAAGAGGGCCTGCTCGGCGTCGACCGTGAGGCTGACGTCTACCGTTCCCGGCTTCGTGTTGTGCTGGATGGCGTTGCTGACGAGATTGTCCAGCATCAGTCGCAGGAGTACCGGGTCGGCGTTGACCAGGGCCGGAGGGGTTGGGGTAAGTCGTAGCTCGACGTCCACGACAGCTGCTTGGGGCCGTTGTTCACTCAGCACCTGCTGGATCACGGCGTCCAGCGCGACCGTCTGCCGGTTGAGTTCGCCGTCCTCCGCTGCTGCAAGATCGAGGAGTGCCGTCACTGTCTGTGTGCTGCGGGTGCTGAGCTGGCGGAGATCAGTGAGCAGGTCGTGCATATGGCCCAGATTCGGGTCTCCCAGGGCGACGTCAATAAGCGCCTGGCTGGCCGCGAGCGGTGTCTGGAGCTCGTGCGAGGCGTTGGCGGCGAACTGGCGCTGGGTGTCGAAAGATCGCTGCAGACGGGCCAGCATCCCGTTGAACGTGCGGGCCAGGCTGGTGACCTCGTCGGGCGGGCCATCCGCGTCCACGCGGGAACTGAGGTCGCCCGCGACTGCGCTGCGTGCCGCGGCGTCGATTTCGGCGAGGGGTGCCAGAGCACGGCCGACCGCTATGCGCATGAGCAGGGCACCGATCACGATGACGATGAGAAAGGCGAGAGAGGAGAAGACGGCCAGGAGGCGCAGGAAATCAGCGGGGCTCGACACGGTGGTTGGAACACTGGAGGACCTGGCCGAACTCGGTGCCTGACCCGGGACGAGCGTCACATCGACCGGGGTGAGGGTGTACCGCGGCACGTAGGCCATAAGAACCACCACCAGCACGATGAGCAGGGCGGCACTGATGGTGAGCAACGCACCGAACACGATAGTGACCCGCGCCTTCACCGAGAATCGCCGAGAGGTCATCGGGCGGAGTCCTGATCTTTCTGAGGACACGAGGCCTGCTCGGTGATGATGCGGTACCCAGCGCCGGCGATGGTCTCGATGGGCCAGGGGTGGCCGAGCTTGCGACGCAAGGTGGAGATCACCACCCGGGGAGAGTTGGTGAACGGATCGGCGTTCCGGTCCCATGCCTTGGCAAGAAGTTCCTCGGCACTCAGCACTCCGCCGCCTGCGCGCAGGAGCTGCTCGAGGACGGCGAATTCCTTGTTGGTCAGGCTCAGCGGGACGCCGGAGCGAGAGACCTGGCGGGTGAAGGGGTCAAGGCTCAGGTCACCGGCCCGGAGCAGCGTAGGGAGTCGAGGCCCCGTACGTCGCGAGATCGCCCGGAGCCGGGCAATGAGCTCAGGAAACTCGAAAGGCTTGGCCAGGTAGTCATCAGCACCGAGTCGCAGACCCTCCACGCGGTCATCCAGCCGACCAGCGGCGGTCAGCATCAGCACCCCTACCTGCGGGTACGCATGAACGGCGCGACGGCACACCTCATCACCATGCACGACCGGGATATCACGATCGAGAACCATGGCGTCATAGTCGTTGAGCTCCAGCATCTCCAGAGCTGATCCGCCGTCACCGGTCGCGTCGACCGTCATCGAGTCTCGCTGCAGACAGATCTGCAGCGCCTTCGCGAGCAGAGGCTCGTCCTCGACCACAAGGACTTTCACGCCCCTGCTCCTCTCGTCCCCCGCGCCACTTCCGAGCTCTCCCTTCGTAACGGGCCCCAGCAATAGCTTCGCAGACCGTCATACCCAGTGCCGGGGCAGCCGCCCCGGCACCGAGCTGCCTCAAGCAACGCAAGATCAGGGGCGGTACGTCTCGTCGCCCGCAGGCGTACCGGGGCGGTCCCCCTCGGGCAGGGGGTACGCCTGGGAGTCACCCGCCGAGATGCCTGGGCCGTCGCCCCCAGGCAGAACAACCGCAGGCTGATCCCCACCGTTGTGGGAGGAGGCGCCGGACGCAGCATTGGCAATCGTCGCCCCGCCGCCGATCAGCACTGCGGCGGTGACCAGACCGATGCCCCAGCTTCGCCTGAATTGCATGATGAATCCTCTCTGCGGACCCCAGGTGGGCCAGCTCCTGCAGTCAAGCCGGAGGGATGTTGCGAGAGTTTAAAGAGGTAGCCGCGCCTCTCCGTTGCGAAGGACGCCCCGCTGACGTGGGCAGGACAGGCGGCAAGCCCCGTCGACCCCTCCGGCTCCGCGTCGAGGATTCCACTGCCCACAGGACGTCGGCGAGGACGGCCGTGTCGCCCCGCCACCACGCGAGGGACTACGAACGCCTTATCCAGCACTCCGAAACCCTCATCACCTGGGTTGCCATCACACTCATGACCAGGCGCCTGGCTCGGAATGGTGCCACTCCGGGCTGACCGAGGAAAGCAGCTTCGTCCGCACGTCTCACCTACGGAGCCCAGCCAGGCAATCTGCCGCGATCGCACGCCTCATCCTTGCCGATTGGCGCCTGAGCGGTGGGCCGCACCCATCGGGCTTGTGGAACCGTCTGGAGTTCAGGCGTTGCTGATGCCGCTCTCGGTGCTACGGGCGCGACGCTCGGTGATGTAGCGGTACAGGGCGCCGAGCGCGGCGGCCTGGACGATGGCGCCGATGGGGATGCCTCCGTAGCTGCTGATGTCGTAACAGATGGGCAGGAATCCAGCGGCCATCACTGAACGTCACTCGGAATGGAGACCGGTTCGGCCTGGGCTTCGAAACAGGTTCCAAGAGGCCGCGCAGATAGGCGCGATTGGGGAACACCGACGGTACTGCAAGGTGTAGGTCTTGATGATCTCGGATCGACAACGCTCTGTGATTATTGGAGAGACCCAGTACCAGGGGACTTCACATACCCAACCGCAACATATACCGCCGTGCTCACCTTTGACGCGGAGACAGCCTGATACCTGGCCCGTCTTCAGGCAAGATGCTGATCATGAGCGACACACCAGAGGCGAAGAGCGCCTACGTCCTGGAGAAGACGTACAACGGCCAGACGGACTGGAGCTTGTTCTTCGTCTACTCGCAGCGCGAGCACATCCGAGCTCTACTCCAGGATCTGTTCTTCGACAACCCAGATCCCAACCTGATCCAGGGGCAGATAGAGACCCACGCAGAGGGCGAGAGTGCTGACCTATGGCTGATCACGCATGGACGCTGCACGGGCCACATCGATTTGCGGCAGTTTATCGAGATTTCGGACGATGATGACGTCGTCATCGACTGGGACGCCTTCGACGCCGCCGTACCTGAAATCCTGCCCGGCCCACCTCTACGCCATGGCGAACAACTTCACGTCTTGGAAACATCAGAGAGCCTCCACCGTACCGACGGGGAACCGGCCTTCGACTACCCGACAGAACCCATCCACTATGGGATGCAGGTGTGGACTGGAGGGCCGATGTCAGATGAGCCTTACGCCTATTACTCCGATCCCGACCCAGACCCAGCCCCCCACCTGCACGACTGGCCCCCTTTCGATTGAGCCCCCATCAATCGCTTGTCTCGTGATCAACTCGTGCAGACCGGCGCGCTGACGCGTTCATGATGAGGACGTGGTCGAGGGCTTCGCGTCGGATGCTGCCGATGATGCGTTCGCAATGCGCGTTCATCCGGGGAGCCTGTGGCGCACTTTTGAGGATGTCCATCTCTTCGGCTGCAAAGACGGCGTCGAACGCTTCGCTGTACTTGCCATCGCGGTCGCGTAACAAGAAGTGCAGGGACTCGATGCGTATGCCCAGGTCGGCGGTGAGATTCCGCGCCTGCTGCGCCGCCCAGTCCCGTGTCGGGCGGGCGGTGACCCCGGTGATGTGCAGCCGCCGGGTGCCGTGCTCGAGGAACACCAGCGCATACAACCGCCTGCCGAGGGCGGTGTCGATGTGAAAGAAGTCTGCCGCGATGATGCCCTCCGCTTGCGCGGTCAGGAACTCGCGCCAGGTGGGGCGTGAGCGACGTGGAGCAGGGTCGATGCCGGCCGCGTTGAGGATCTCCCACACCGTCGAGGCGGCGACTCGATACCCGAGTCGGGCCAGTTCCCCTTGGATCCGCCGGTGCCCCCACGTCGGATTCTCCCTCGCCAGCGGCCGGTGCCCCGGCGCGCGGTGTAGTCCCACTTTGCGGCGATGAATCTGCGGTGCCAGGCAAGCAGGGTGCCGGCGGTGACAGGGAAGATCTCGCGCCACTGGCGCCGGGGTATCAGCCCGGACAGGGCGGCGAACCAGAACCGGTCGGCAGGCTTATAACGGACCGGTCCGGCCAACTGGCGACGCAGGACCGCGTTCTCGTGCCGCAGCACCAGCAGTTCCGCCTCCTTCGCCGTCCGGCGTCGCAGGAGCACCGATGGAACAGTCAGCAGCTTCCGGGTCACCTTGTACAACAAGGACACGATCACGGAGGACATGATCCCAGCGGACTGACCGCATCCCGCTCACCTGCGGCGATGACCTTTCGAGCGGCACAGGGTCGGTGTCCTCGGTGGAGGACCAGGGCCGGTCCCGGCCGTCCGCGCGCATCCTGGACTCCCCCATCTGCACCAGGTCGGGCACCTGGCCGGACGGTAACCCGGCGTCCTGGAGCCGTCTGCGGTATGCCTCCGCCATGACCGGCGGCTGTGCGGTGGGCAGGTGCTCGTACATCGTGATGTCGATGTGTGCGCCGACGGCGGCGCCCCGGCCGGCTGTCCCGTCCGGCGTGCTGCCTGCCCGTCCTACGCCGCGACCGAGTACAGCGTCCCGCTGTTGCCGAAGTAGACGGTGTCCTTGGACGCGACCAGAGTCCCCACACTGCCGGGCCCGTTCAGGGTGAAGTCCCATTTCTTCTTGCCCGTCGCGGTGCCCAGGGCGTGGACGATCCTGTCGGTGCGGACATACGTAACGCCGCCGATGCTCGCCAGTTTGATTCTTCCGTTCTTCGGATCCTCCTCGATCAGCGGAAAGCGCCATATCGGGCTGCCCGTCTGTGCCTTCAGGGCTCGAATGTTCTGAAGGGTGCCCAGGAGGATCACCCCGAGCTCGGGAACGTGTGCGACTTCCGCGTAGTCCTCGCCGTGGAGAGGGAACGTCCAGGCCGGGTCTCCGGACAGCACGCCCACCGCGTACAGCTTGGTTCTGCCCTGGACGCACACGAAGTCTCCGGTGAGAGTGATTCTGCTGATGGGTTCTTCGACCGGACGCGTCCACTGCCGTGCACCCGTCCGCGAGTCCAGGGCCACCAGGGTGCTGCCGACAACGGTGAACACGGTTCCGTCGGCCACGACCGGATTGGTGGTACTGTTGCCCGACGGGTACTGCCACCGTGTCGTCCCGGTGCGGGCGTCGACTGCGTGGAGTGCCGAGGGGTAGGGCAGATAGACCGTGGTGTCGCTCCCGGTGCCGTCGACCGCCCATCCCAGGGCGTCGTTTCCTCCGGAGGAGATGGTCCTCCGCGTCGCGCCGGTGGACGGGGAAAGGATGTCGAGAGTTCCCGAGCGATACACGTACACGGCGCTTTCGTCGCTGAATATGCTGAACTGCATACCCAGGTTCTCGTCGAAGGAACGGCCCCACTTCAGCTTTCCTCTGGTCATGTCCATCGCTACGACTGACTGGGCCATGTTCACGATTGCGGTGTGGGCGACGACGTCCGTGATGTACACCCCGTATTCGGGGCCGAGCTGCGCCGCGGGGAGGCCCTTCCCCTGGAGCGGGGCGGACCAGAGGGGCTTGCCGTCGGTGGTTCGTGCCGCCACCAGACGGTTGCGGTCGGCGTAGAGGAGTGTGCCGGTGCCCTTCTCGGGCGGGGGCGCCAGTCTGATGGCCTGGGCGTAGTCGACGGGTGCGGTCCAGCGGGCCTGGCCCGGCCGGGATCCGCTCGTCCGGGGAGCCTTGCCCCCTGTTCCGGCGTTCCGGCCGAAAAGTTGCCAGGCTCCGACGCCCCCGCCTGCCACGGCCGCGGCGGCCACCGCACCCGTCAGGAACCGCCTGCGTCCCGTACCCGCGGAACCGCCTTCGGCGTCCTCCGGCCGTGGGCCCGTGGGCATCGGCGGCGGGACGTCTTCCTGCGTGGACAGCGGCAGTGTCTGCGGGTGTTCCACTGGGGATTCCGGGGCAAGGAGCGGAGCCTGTGGCGGTGCGTCCAGGGACGCGATGGCCGCAGCCACGGGCGGCGGTGCCCAGTCGCTGCCCCCAAGCGTGCGGAAGGGACTCCTTCCGCTCCCTTCACCCTCGGCGGCCCGTACCAGCCGGTTCAGGACCTCCGCCGTGGTCGGACGCCGGTCGGCGTCCTTCGCCAGGCAGGCGGCCACCACGTCGGCCAGATTCGGCGGGAGCCCGCGGAGATCGGGTTCCTCGTGGACAGTCCGGTAGCACAGTACGGGGGCCGTACCACTGCCGAACGGGCCTTCACCCCTGCTGGCGAAGGTGAGCACCGATCCCAGGCAGAAGACGTCGCCGGACGGTTCGACCCGGCGGCCGAGCACCTGCTCCGGGGACATGAATCCGGCCGAACCGACAACGGCGCCCGTCTGCGTCAGCGCCGAGGCGTCCTCCACCACCGAGATCCCGAAGTCGATAACCCGGGGTCCGTCCGGCGACAGAAGGATGTTCGACGGCTTCAGGTCCCGGTGCACCACCCCCGCGCAGTGGATGGCTTCGAGCGCCTCGGCCAACCCGGCCCCGAGGGCCAGGACCGCAGCCTCCGGCCAGCTGCCGTGGCGGGCCACCGCGTCACTGAGCGGCATTCCCCGTACGTACATGGTCGCCAGCCAGGGCGGCTGGGCCGCCGGATCGGCGTCGACCACCGCCGCGGTGTAGGCGCCGTTCACCTGCCGTGCCGCGGCCACCTCGCGGGCGAAACGTCTGCGGAACCGGGGGTCGCCGGCCAGATCCGCGCGCACCACCTTCACCGCCGCCACACGCCCCCCGCGTGACCGTCCCAGGTACACGCTGCCCATGCCGCCCGAGCCCAGCCGCGCCATGATCCGGTAGGGCCCCACCTGCCGGGGCTCTCCTGCCTCAAGTGCCTTGTACGCCGTCACGTCCCCGCCGCCGTAGTTGGTTCGTCCGCCCCCGAGGGCCTAGTCGTCATGGCACCGCACCGTACAGAACGGGGCCCTACGCCGTTCCTGGACGCCCGCCGTTGTGAACACCCTTGTTGCACACCCGAAGTCGACTCGGGCCGGGCCTGTCGACGTCCCTGAAGGGTGTCAATATTCCAATCAGGCTGCTGAGCTGGGCCTTCCCTGTGGATGATGAGGTAGCCGGGGTGGCATGGTGTGGTACTCGTTGAGCAGTCCGCCGAGTACCTGCTGGCGCCTGACCCCGGCAGCGGGCAGGGGGATGACGTTCGGGTCGTCGTGGGGTGCTCGTAGCCCGAGGCTGCGGTGTGCTCGCCCCCCGTTGCAGTGCTCCGCGTACGTGGTAAGGACCGTGCGCAGGTGTCGTTCGCCGGTGATGAGAAGTCGGTCGGTGCATTCGGCGCGGGCTGTGCGTATCCATCGTTCGGCGAACGCGTTTGACCGGGGGCTCTGCGGCGGCGTCGGGATGACGGCTGTGAACTTGCTGTCCCGCTCCCGGATGAGGAGCCGGAAGCACCCAGCAGCGCTCTCTTCGAGATCCATCAGCAGGTTGCGGGCGAGCTGGGTGCCCCATACGCCGGTCGGGTGGGCAGTGACACCCGGGACGTGAACGCGCCGGGTCTTGATCTCCATGACGAAGAAGACATAGAGACGTCTGAGGAAGACGGTCTCCACGTGCATCACATCGCAAGCGAACAACGTGTGAGCCTGTGAACGGAGGAAGGAACGCCAGGTCTGCTGGCTTGCTCGCTGCGGTGCGGGCGGTAGACCGAAGCGGCGCAGAACGCGTCGGATCGTCGCAGCGGCGACCCGATCACCAAGCCGACGCAACTCCCCTTGGATCCTGACATACCCCCAGGTCGGATTTTCTCTCGCCAGGCGCTGGATGAGCGCAACTGTCTCTTCCGGCAATGGTGGACGCCCGGACCTGACCGCCGTCTGGCGCCACTTCCAGCGCGCCAGACGGCGGTGCCAGGCCAGCAGGGTGCCCGGAGTGACCAGCCGATGGCGACGTAAGACGGGTGGCAGATGCCGGGCGAGAGCGGAGAGCACGGCACGATCGGCCCATGACAGCCGCGGCCGCTGGACCTGCCGACGACCCACAGCGACCTCATGACGAAGGGCAAGGATCTCGGCATTGTTCGCGGCGGCCGACCGGCCCACCAACAGGAAGCAGCCCAGCAGGCGGCAGAAGATCAGATAGAGCAGTCGCAGACCCACAATCACTGATCATGCCCACACTTGGGCGAGCGCAAAGCCCCAGGTCAACCACCATAATCGCCGTGATGCCGTTACTGGAGACGTACGGGTCGTATTCCTGGAAGGCGACGACCTTGCCGAGCAGGGGGACGTTGGCCTGCCTCCCTGCAGTGAAGGACATCAGTTGCCGCTGCCGTTCTTCTCGAGAAGCTTCTTGTACCAGTCGCGCAGCTTGTCGCCACCGGAGGACTTCCAGGTGGAGATGGCCTGCTGCACATCGGACAGCTTCTTGTGGCCGCGCACGAAGTCGATCTCCAACTGCTCGAACTGGCTGGAGAGGGTCGCGTAGCGGGCCGGCTCGACGATGTTCATGCCATAGGTGGACGTCTTCTTCAGGAAAGCACCCTGCCGCTGCTGCCACTCGACCTGCTTGCGGGCGACCTCGGGGAAGTCGGGGTGGGCGGTGTAGGGAGCCGGGGCCGCCAGTCCCCCCCAGGTGTTGCTCACCTCGGAGTTGCCCTTGTCGGTCTTGACCGGGACGCCGTTCTTGACCGTGTAGTGGGTGCCCTCGACGCCGTAGTCGACGAACATCCGCTCCTTGGTACCGTAGGGCGCGGCCGCGAAGTTGGCGGCGGCCAGCGCGTTCTCGATGGTCTCCTTCGATGCGCCCTTGCGGATCATCGACCAGATGCCGGCGGGCGGGGAGGCGTACAGCGTCGGGTTGCCACCGTCGGCGCCGAAGTAGTCCATGCCCTCGATCTCGAAGTCGGGGTTGGACTTCGCCTGTTCGGCGGTCAACCCGTACCAGCCGTATAGGTTGTCGTTGTAGACCAGGGTCTGCCCGGCGGTGAACCGCTGGCTGGGGTTGCCCGTGTTGGCCTTGTCGTCGGGATGGACCACGCCCGCGTCGAACAGCTTGCGGACCCACTCCAGGTGTTCGAGGTACTCAGGGTGCTCGATGCGGTACGTCAGCTTCCCGTCGTCGCCGAGGTTCCAGCCGAGCGGCCCGGCAGGGAGGACACCGAAGATGCCCGCCGCCGACCACCTCATGTCACTACAGGCCCACACCTTGGCCTTGGCGCTGGTGGCCTCCTTGGCCCAGCTGAGGAACTCGTCGGGCGACTTGGGAACGGAGTAGCCTTTCTTGTCGAAGATGTCCTTGCGGTAGAAGGGCGCGATGCCTGGCGCGGCGGCGGTGGGTATCGGGATGCCGCGCAGCGCGCCGCCGAAGATGGACATGCGCCACGAGTCGGACGGAATCGCGGCCAGGTTCGGATACTTCTTGACCTTGTCGCCCGCCAGGTAGGGGCCGAGGTCCATGAACTTCGCGGTGACCGCGCTCGCGATCTTGCCGACCAGCTCCCAGCTGGGCACGACCACCATGTCGGGTATGGAGCTGGAGGCGAGAACGGCGCCAAGCTTCTCACCGTAGGTGTTGCCGTCCTGGTTCTGCCAGGTGATCTTGGTGCCCGCCGCGGCGTCGAGCGCCGTGTAGTAGGCGCACCCGGGCTTCGGCGGTGTGCCCCAGAACGGGGACATGACCTTGAAGGAGGCGCCGGTGCCGAGCTTGTCCGGGACCGAGGTGGCGAGGCCCGCGAGGTCGATCTTGCCGGTGTAGCCGGCCGACGAACCGTTCTTCGGCGGAAGGTCCGGCTTGGCGACCGTACTGGCGACGTACGTCGGGAGCAGCTTGTCCGCTGCCTTGCCCGACGTGGCACCCTCTCGTGAACCGCTGTCCGAACCGCCACAGGCGGTGAGCAGCGGCATCCCGCCGGCCACCGCGGCGGTGGCGACCGCCGTGGAAGCGAGGAAACTTCTCCGACTCGGCCCTGAGGAGATGGAGGCGGCGTTCGTCGTCATTGCGTCAACCCTTCATGGCGCACCTGCGTGCCCGGCGGAGGTCGTCGGCTGCGGTGCCGTGACTGGAACTGGCTGAGCGGGAAGCGGACATCCCATTACTGCGACGTGATGTCCAGTCGAAGCGCTTCGATGTTGCTGCGAGGTTAAGTGAAGGCATGGGGGCGCACAAGGGTCGCTCCCAAGATTCCTTCGAGGTGCAAGAAGGGGCTTACCCGCATGCCCTGCTCAATGCAACGATGTTGATCCCTTGACACTCCCCTAGCGCCCTGACGAGCAGCGAAGCGCTTCGCAAGCACTATCCGACTCCATCTCAAGGGATCCTATGTGTCTGCACACACCCGCACCCATTACCGCCGTTCCGCGACCGCAGCTGCCGTTCGCGAAGCGCATCGACGACCTTCTGTCGTGGCTCACTCTCGACGAAAAGATCGGATCTCTGCACCAGTTCACGCCCACCGTCGAGCGCATAGGCGTCGACGGGTTCCGGCCAGGAGGCCCTGCACGGCGTCGCCTGGATGGACCAGGCCACCGTCTTCGCCCAGGCTGTCGGCCTCGGCGCGACGTGGGACACCGATTTCGTACGGTTGGTCGGCGAGGCCGTCTCCAAGGAGACCCGCGTGATGCGCGCCCGCGACGACCGGGTGGGTCCGAACTTCTGGTCCCCGAAGGCACGGTCGGTCCATCTCTTCGCGGGTGACGGTCCCTTACTGGTAGTGCTCACGTTCTCCCCGGGCACGGCCGGGCCCACGGCTTCGCCACGTGAGCGCCCCCGTGGTCGAGGGCCGGTGTGCACGGCGTCCGCCTCGGACTGCGTGGCACGGTGCGGCTCGCACGCATCGCCTTCTCCGTCTGAGGTCCCGCATCGGCCGGGCCGCTTGTGGACCGGATGTCGGGATGGGGTCGGTCAGACGGTCGCGGGTTCGAGGGTGACCTGGTGGCCGAGGGCTCGGAGCTGGCGGACGAGGTCGCGGGGTCTGCGGGCGGGGTTGAGGTGACGCTGATGCCAGTCGGCGCCGAGTTCCTTGTAGGAGGCGCCGGGGTCGTTGATCAGGTGCCAGGCGATGACGAGTATCAAGCGGGCGACGACGACCAGGGCTTTGGCGTGTCCACGGCGTTTGACGATGCGCCGGTATCGGGCGCCGAGGAAGGTGTCCGTGCCCGCGGCGGCGTTGGCGGCCTCGCCGAGCGCCCCTTTGAGCCAGGGGTTGCCCTGCCCGGCCGGGCCCGCGCTGTTCTTTGCCCGACTGGATGGTCCTGGGACCCTGGATCGTCCGCGCCGGCCTGGCCAACACCTCCTGCCTGACCTTCGAGTCGGCCAACAACCCCGGCCAGTTCCTGCGCCACTCCAACTCAGCCGACCTCGCTTCGAAATGCGTGCCGACCGAGCTCGACCAAGACACCGGCACCCTGAAGGGTGTCAATATTCCGATCAGGATTCCGATCAGGCTGCTGAGCTGGGCGTTTCCTGTGGATGGCGAGGCGGTCGGGGTGGCGTGGTGTGGCACTCGTTGAGCAGCCCGCCGAGTACCTGCTTGCGCCTGACCGTGGCGGCGGGCAGGGGGATGATGTGCGGGTCGTCATCTGGGGCACGTAGGTCGAGGCTGCGGTGAGTTCGTCCGGGAGTTGTAGTGCTCGGCGTACGTGGTCAGGACCGTACGTAGGTGTCGTTCGCCGGTGATGAGGGGTCGGTCGGTGCATTCGGTGCGAGCTGTGCGTATCCATCGTTCGGTGAACGCGTTGGACCGTGGGCTTTGCGGCGGAGTCGGGATGACGGCTGTTCCGTTGCCGGCGAAGACGGCGTCGAATACGGCGGTGAACTTGCTGTCCCGGTGGCGGATGAGGAACCGGAAGCAGCCAGCCCTCTCCTCGAGGTCCGTGAGCAGATTGCGGGCGAGCTGGGTGACCCATGCGCCGGTCGGGTGGGCATCCGACCGCCGTCTGGCGCCATTTCCAGCACACCAGACGGCGGTGCCAGGTCAGCAGGGTGCCCGGAGTGACCAGCCGACGACGGCGCAAGGCGGGTGGCAGGTGCCGGGCGAGAGCGGAGAGCACGGCACGATCGGCCCATGACAGCCGCGGCCGCTTGATCTGCCGGCGAAGCACAGCCACCTCATGGCGAAGCGCGAGGATATCGGCGTTGTTCGCGGCGGTCGATCGGCCCAGCGACAGGAAGCAGCCCAGCAGTCGACAGAAGATCAAGTAAAGCAGTCACAGACCCACGATCACTGATCATGCCCATACTTGGGCGAGCGCAAAGCCCAGGTCAACCACCCTACGGCAATAAAGACACCGTTCAGGCGCCCCCTGCCACCGGCATCCACGCCTACGCGTGGATCAAGCCCCCGGGCGAGTCGGACGGCTCCAGCGAGGAGATCCCGAACGACGAGGACAAGGGCTTCGACCGCATGTGTGACTCGACCTACGAGGGCAACCCGCTCAACCAGAACCACATGTCCGGCGCGCTGCCGGACGCCCCGCTGTCAGGCCATTGGTTCGACGCGCAGTTCCAGGAGCTGATGGACAACGCCTACCCGCCCCTGTGATCCCCGCGGCCGTCTGACGCCAGAAGCTGAACGTCGCGGGATGGCGAAGAGCCCCACGCACCTCGCCCCCGATGCCACCCAGGCATCGGGGGCGAGGTGTGTTCAGAGCCCATGGCACCTCCATTGTCGAAGCGCTTCGAAGCTGCGAGACGACCGTCGAAGTGCTCATCGAAGTCTGCAGCAGGGGTTGTGCGACCCGCCCATGGGTCCTAATCTCAGCGCACATCGAAGCGCTTCGACCATTCATCTGACCTATGACGCAGCGCGACGATGAGCCGCTTCCCCTCCCCCCACACACACAACCCCACGCCATCGCACGTTCCCGTGCGCTGACCCAGCGATCACCGCCCAGCCCCCGATCGCCCATGCTCGTGCCCACGTCACCTCCACCGACAGGGCACGAGCCGCTTCAACCCCTCGACACAACTGGACCCCCTACAAGGAATACGGCCGCACCTTCACCCCCAACTATGCCGTCGGCCAGATCACCCTGAAACAGGACTTCTTCGCCGAGGTCACCGACAACTCCACCGTGACGCTCACCTTCCACTTCTGGAGCGGCGAAACCTCACCTACACCCTGACCCGCACCGGCACCACCGTCACAGGCACCACAACTTGACGGGCACCGCACCGATCACAGATGAAACCGAGTTTCTCGAGAAAGGCGTGTCCTTCATGCGACGCAGATCGCTCCTCACCGCTGCACTGACCGTACCGCTGGCCACCGCAGGCGTCGTCGGCGCCCTCCAGACCCCCGCATATGCCGCCAACTGGACCTCCTCCGACAAGTGGGGGGAATGGAGGGACGGCGCGTACACGGTGCACAACCACGTCTGGGGCAGCGGCGCCGGCGCCCAGACCATCTGGGCGAACTCCCACTCGACCTGGGGCGTCTGGGCCGATCACCCGAACACGGGAGGCGTCAAGTCCTACCCACATGCCAGGTACATGCTGGGGCGCGATGTCTGGAGCATGGGGAACGTCTCCAGCAACCACAACGTCACCGTGCCCTCGGGCTCGAACCTCGCCTACGCCACCACCTACGACGTGTGGGGCAACGGCCACGACTACGAGATCATGATCTGGACGCAGTGGTACGGCCAGGTCGGCCCGATCGGCTCGTACGTCACCGATGTCAACCTCGGCAGCCGCGCCTGGGCTTACTACCAGGGCAGCAACGGGTCAAACCCCGTTCACAGCTTCCTGGCGCGCAACCAGACCACCGACTCGTGGGTGGACATCACCGCGCACTGCCAGTGGCTGGTGAGCCAGGGCCGAATGCCGCAGGTCAGCATCGACGAGATCGCGTTCGGCTTTGAGATCACCTCGTCGGCCGGAGGCTACAACTTCAACTGCAACAGCTACGACGTATGGACGTAGCGGGCGATCCGACCGCCGGGCCCAAGTGCGGGCCCGGCGGTCCGCCGTCTCACCCTTGGAGGCGGAACCGCTCACGCATGCCTCGGGCTTCTGGCTAAGGGCTTGCAGATCATTAACACGTCGTCTTGATCTTGCTGTTGGTCTCGCAGGTCAGGGCGAGGACCCGTGCTTGGAGGCTGTGAGAGCCGCGGGTGGGGTGGTCGCGGGCGGGATGGCGATGCTGTGGATTTGAAGCAGTCTCCGATTCTTGAGGAGGGTGCGGTGCATGGCGGTACGGCTGCTGCCGAACAGTACGGCCATGGGTTCTGCGGCCAGGGCGACTCGCAGGTGGAGCACGGTGGCCAGGACCTGTTCGCGGAAGGAGAGCCGAGGCGGGCGGCCGCTGGGTGTCACCGTCGGGGGCCAGAGTGTCTGTGAGTTTGCTCAGTTGCCGCTGGCTCATCCCTGTGAGGGCAGGATCGGACAGCAGGGCCTGGTCCCATTCCCGGATCGGTGCCTGCGAGACCGGGGTTGCAGGGATTGCAGGGTCTGGCTGGGGGTGCAGGACATAGTTCCAGTCGCCGTGGAATGTGTGCCGGGTCAGCGGAAGGACGGCCATTCCCGCGTCGCCGATTCGTATTCCGATGGGATAGGTGTTGGTGTCCAGCTGGGCGGTCACGCGTAGTCCGGTGCGGGTCGTGGTTGCCGCGATGCTGTTCACGATGACTTCGTGGCTGGTCAGCGGGCGGCCGCGCCAGTTCATGGTGATGTGTGAGAACTGCCGGTGCTCGATCTTGTTTCACTTCGATGTTCCGGGCGGCAGGTGGCACACGATGATCGTCAGCCCGGTCTCGGCGGCGAGCTGGGCAAGTTCCAGCGGCGGATGGATTCCACCGCGAACGCGGCGGTGTCGTGATCGGTGCCGACGTTGACCCAGCCCGTGTTCGCCGCCATGTCATAGATTCCGTAGGGGACGGCCTTGCCCAGCTGCGGGTCGGCGAAGCCGTGGATGTGAACGGGAACGGGTTCGCCGGTCGGCCGCCACTGGCAGCCGGTGTTCTTGAAGTCGCCGACGAGCTCCTTCTTCTTGGTGTCCACGCTGATCACCGGCTGGCCGGCGTTTCGATGCTCGCGTGCCTGCTCGCTGATGTGGCGGAACTGGGCGTCCCGGTCCGCATGCTGGCCGCCCTCGAGTGTCTTGGCGTTGGCCTGCAGGCTGAAGCCCTCCTCCCGCAGCAGACCGGCAACAGTGTCGGCACTGGTCTTGTGCCCGGCCTGGGTCAGCTCTCGCCGAGGGTGCGGGTGGACTTCACTGTCCACCGCAGCGGCGACATCGGATCTCCGCGTTCGTCAGGCTCGACCAGCTCAAGCAGGGACGGTCGCAGCCTCGGGTCGAGATCCGTAAGCCGCTTGCGTCCGCCGCCCGGTCGGGGCACCCGCCCCAACGGCTCCTCACCGGCCTCCAGCTCGAACACGCCCTTGCGGACGGTCGTCTCGCTCACCGCGGCCGCCCGGGCGACGGCCCGGATGCCGCCATGCCCCAGCCCCCGGGCCTCCGCGGCCATCAACAGCCGTCGCTGCCGCTCATCGAGATGCGGCCACAACACCGCAAACTTCACAAGAGTGCCGAAGCCGGAGACCGGCTGCGCCGCAACGACATGCCTCGCAAGACCAGCTAGTGCAACACCTGCGCGACATGCGACTTCGCATCGATCTGTCGCGATCGCCCCTCCACTCCGTGAGCACTGGCGAGATCTTCAAGTCCGCTCACTTCGAGGCGTCGTCGGGATCGTGAACGCACGTCGGCGCCCAAGCAGACGGAGCAACATAGCGTGGGATCGCCGGTTAGCCAAACCGGCGATCCCACGCACCATAGATACTCCACCGCCACGCCCTGCCCCCCCGCGCCGAGAGGCAACGTCAAGACGAACCAACGCAGGCCATGAGAAGCTACTCCAGAATGGCTTCACTCGGCCTGTCCAGCATGACCAGTCCCTGTGCTGGTGCGGCTTACCTACCTGATCGTCACACGGATCTTCGCCTGGCTGTTCCTGATGACTCAATCCTCTGGCGCCAAGAATGCGGAGATTACGCACCGAAGCCGGGCCACCGCGACCCGGCACAAGTTGACAGGCTCAACCGACCATCACCGTGTTGCAACAGCAGATTTGCCGCAATACCTTGCCCAGCAGCTTGTCACTTCGCGCGCCACTGTCCACGCACGGCCCGACCACCCCGCTGATCTCCCAGCCCAAGGACGCCCAAGGGCGCTGCCTTGCCCTCTAACGAAGACCTCTGCGGGCCGAGCCGCTTGCGGTTGGCGAGTTGGCCGGAGGGCTGGGGGATCACCGCCCGGATTCCCCGCTGCCGCAGATGAGAGCGGATCGCGGGGGATGAATACGCCTTGTCGGCCAGGATCGCTTCGGGTGTCGTTCGGGGGCGACCGATCGGCCTCGGCACTCGCAAGCGAGCCATGATCTGAGGGAAGGCGGGTGCGTCACCGGCCTGGCCGGGTGTAATGACGAACGCCAGTGGCCGGCACCTGCTGTCGGCCGCCAGGTGAATCTTGGTGGTCAGCCCGCCGCGGGACCGGCCGAGGGCGTGATCGTGCGGCTCGCCGGGCGGGGCCTCTTTGGACGGGCCCCCGGCCGCGTGCTGGTGGGCACGGACGACGGTGGAGTCAATCGCGACGACCCAGTCGAGGTCGCCTTCGGCGTCAGCCTGGGCGAGCAAAGCGGTGAAGACCTTTTCCCAGGTGCCGTCGGCGGCCCACATCCGCAGCCGGTTGCGGGCCTCCTTCCAAGACGCGAAGCGCTCGGGCAGATCCATCCACGGCATCCCGGTGCGGTACTTGAACGCGATCGCATCGATCACCTGCGGGTGATCACGCCACCGCCCACCCTGCCGAGGCGTCCGGTCCGGGAGAGAAGCCCCTACGGCGGGGAGGCGGAGGCTTGGTGTCGGTAGTCGCGAGGGGAGAGGCCGTAGGCGGCGCGGAAGGCGCGGGTGAAGACGGCGTGGTGGGTGAAGCCCCAGCGGTGCGCGATCTCGTGTACGGGTAAGGCCCGCTGGCCAGGGTCGTTGAGGTCCCGACGAGCTTGCTCCAGCCGGTGCCGGCGGATCCATCCGGTGACCGTGGCTCCTTGGCCGTGAACCTTGAAGACGCGGTGCAGGTAGCTGACCGAGATATGGTGCGCGGCGGCGATCCCAGCCGGTGTGAGATCGGGGTCACCCAGACGCTTCCGGATGAAGGACTGAATCTGCAGCGCCAGGGTGCGGGTCCGGGTTTCCGGAGCGAGGTGGCTTTCGGCTTCAAGTTCGGCCGCGAGCAGCGCGGACACCAGATCGATCAGAATGCCTTGCAGGAGAGGTCCGTCGGACGAGCGGAAGGAATCAGTACCTCCGGCCAGCTGGGTAACGAACCCGGCCAGGAGCGCACCGAAACCTTCACGCCCCGACAACGGATGAGTGACTAGCCGATCGATCTGATCCAAGGGCACCGGCACCATGTTCTTGGGTACTTCGATTCCGATGACCTTGAGCGGTTCATGCCCGGACGCACAGGCCAGGGCGTCGTACGGGCGCGACGTATCGAGGATCTGAATGTCCAAGGGGCCGCACGTACCCTGCTGATTCCCCTGCCCCAGCGTCTTTTCTCCCCGGAGCATGAGCGTGAGGTGATACGCCTCCGGATCGCTCTGCCGGATCAGCCTCGGGGTTCGCTGGTATCTCGTCGTTTGCACGGTTCCCGGCCATACGCACACGGAGCCGAGCTGCAGGAGTCGCATGTCCGCGTAGAAGTCACCTGCGTAGTCGCTGGTGATGCGCATGGGTGCGTGCAGGTTCACCATCTCCTCGTGCCAGCAGTCGAACCTGTCGGCTCTGGGAAGCTCACTGGTCCGGAACACGGTCTCAATCATCATTTCTCCCCCTGTGCAAAGCAGAGACGTCCGGCCGGTCACCCTGTCGAATCGGCATCGTTGTGGTGATGTTGACCATCGTCTTGCGGCTTGGTGAGCTTGGTGAGCTTGGTGAGCGCGGCCACGCCGTGTTCCGTCTGCGTCTGGTGGCGGTAGTCGCTCGGCGCGAGGGCGTAGGCCGCGCGGAATGCGCGGGTGAAGACAGCGTGGTGTGCAAAACCCCAGCGGGCGGCGATATCGCAGATGGGCAAGGCTCGTTTCGCCGGGTCGCCGAGGTCGCGTCGGGCTTGTTCCAGGCGATGATGCCGGATGAATCCCGCCACCGTGCTTCCCGGACCGTGGATCCGGAAGAGACGGTGCAGGTAGCTGACCGAGATATGGTGCGCGGCGGCGACCGCGGGCGGGGTCAGGTCGGGGTCGCTGAGACGCTGCCGGATGAAGGACTGAATCCGCAGCGTCATGGTGCGAGCATGGGTTTCTGGGGCGAGTGAGTCCTCGGCATCGAGTTCGTGGGCGAACAGGGCGGCGAGCAGGTCCGCCAGGACTGTCTCCAACCGCGGGCCATCGGCTGCTGTGTAAGAGCCGGTGTTTGTTGTCAGCTGGGTGAGGAAGCTCGACAGCAGTGCACCGAACCCACGTTGTCCCGTCAGCCGGCGGCCAATCACCCGGTCGACTTGGCGCACAGGCAGCGGCAGCCACGCCTTGGGGACTTCGACGCCCACGCAGGCGACATGGTCCTGTCGCTCGTCCATGTGGATCGCGAACGGTCGCGAGCTGTCGTTGGTCCGCAGGTCGTAAGCGCCGTACGTGGCGTCCGGGCCGCTCATCGTGAACCCCACCGTCCCGTGGGTGATCAGCGACAGGTGGTACAGCTCCGGGTCGGACTGCCGGATGAGCTTCGGCGTTCGCAGAACAGCTACGGGCTGCATGGCCATCGGCGACACGATCATGTTCCCGAGTTCGACAACACGCTGATGCGCCTGGTAGTCGGACGTGTCCCGTCTGGTGACCTCCACAGGGGCGTGGGTCCTGCCCAACCGCTCGCGCCACGCCGCGAACCGATCGGCCGCGGGCACTTCGTCGGTGCGGAACACCGTCTCGATCACTGTCGTCTCCCCCGTCGCACGGTGCACACACGCCCGAACAGCACACGAGGTCCCGTCGTCAGTCGCAGGGCGCAGGACCAGCATGAAGGAGGGCGTCGGAGCGACAAAGACGTTTTCTCGACACCAGGGGTGCTGGGGCGGACGACCGCCCCCTCGCGCCACGGGACGGATCGCGTGTAGAGGCTGCGTCAAGAAAGCAGCCACTGTCCGTCAAGGAAACTCGACGAGGTTCGTGACAGTGTTGATCTCATCCAGTCGTCGAAGAAAAGCATCAGCGCACTCGACGGATGGAACGCGAAAAGAAATCCACGCACACAGCAGTGCTGTGCAGAAATTCCGCTGTCCAAAAACATTCCCAGTGGTACAGAAGTGAGAGGACGCCGTTGTGCGACGACGTTTCGCAATGCTGCTCAGCGCCATGGCCGTGGCCGTACCAGCCGTCACGTTGGGGGGCGGGACACCCGCGGTCGCCAACTCCGAAACAGGCAGCGCCGCGGTGGAACGGTTCTGGGTCTACGGCGACGACGGAATGAAAGGTGACAAGAAGTCCTACACCGGGACCGACAGAAACTTCGAGAACGACGAGTGGGACGGCGGGTCTGCGGAGGGGGCGGTGAGCGACTCGGTCAGTTCGGTGGACAACAACACCAGCCGCTACGTCGTGCTCTACGCCAACCGCGCACCGAGCGGTTCCACCGTCTGCTCAGGTGCGCAGTACACGTCCCGGCCGTGGACGTCGGACGGCGACCTCAGTAACAACAACTTCGACAACAAGGCCGACTGCCTGGTCTTCCAGTAATCACCGGTCGAGGCGGGTGGTGACTCGCTCGGCGCCCGCCTCGCACTCAGTTCTCCGATCGATCCATGGGAAGCGCCGACATGTCCGTCCGCCCACGAAGTGCCCTTGTCGCGACGGCCGCTGTGCTCATGGTCGGCTCGTTCATGGCGGTGACTGTCGTATCCACGGTATCCGACCCTCAGCGCTCCGCGAAGGCGGCGGATGTCCCGCCGGGGCGAGAGGCACGTGAGCTGATCCTCCCCTTCGACGCGTACGGGCTCTCCACGTTCCAGATCCATACCGTCGAGTACGCCCAGGACCTCCTCATCCGCGACTGCATGCGCGCCCAGGGCCTGGGCTGGAATCCGCTGCCGCCACCGGCCGAGGCTGCCGCCGAACCGCCCAACCGGCGCCGCTACGGCGTGCTCGAAGCCGAGGTGGCTGCCCGCTACGGCTACCACCTGCCCCCTCCTACGCAGGCCATGAACCGCCGTGAAGCGGTGTGGAAGGAGAGACGGGACCTGCCGTCCCATGTGCGGCGCGCCGCTTACGGTGAGGGAGGCGGCGGATGCTGGAAGAAGGCGCAGGAGTCGCTGCTTCAGGGTGCCGAGTTCGACACGTCCCAGTACAACGCCTATGTCTCTGAAGCGTTCGACGAAGCGCTGGACGACCCCGAGGTAACCGCGGCCATTCGTAAGTGGAGCGCGTGCATGCGGGCCCGTGGCTTCGAGCAGGCGGATCCTCTGAGTGTTACGGGCGATCCGAGTTGGAGGAAATCGTCGCGCCCTTCCCCGCAGGAGATCGCCACCGCGCGAGCGGACGTACGGTGCAAGGAAAGCACCGGTCTGATCTCCGTCTGGCGTCAGGTCGACACCCGGATACAGCGGAAGATCATCCGCTCGCACGAGAAGGACTTCCGCGCTTTCGCCGAGAGCAAGACGCGCTGGCTGGAGACCGCCCGCCAAGCGGTGCGCGACGACAGGAGCTGAGCCGCACCGCTGGCAGTCTCACCGTGTGGCGTACGAGCAGTCGGTTGGGGAGGTTCAGTGCGTACGCTCAGTTTCCACCACGGGTGTGATCTACTCCGCTTGAACTCGCCTTGGCGTAGGTGCTGAGAGCTGTCGATCCGTGGGTATGCCCCATCCGTGCGATAGGCGCAGGGGGGCGGGTTCACTGCCCAGGAACAGCAGCGCCAGAAGCGGGTGCGGCTTGATGCCGTGCTGAGCTGGGCGTCTCCTGTGGATGGTGAGGCACCCGGGGCGACATGGTGTGGTACTCGTTGAGCAGTCCGCCACGTACCTGGCGGCGCCTGACCGCGGCAGCGGGCAGGGGGATGACGTTCGGGTCATCGTCGGGCGCTCGTAGGCCGCGGCTGCGGTGGGCCCGTCCCGCGTTGTAGTGCTCCGCGTACGTGGTGAGGACCGTACGCAGGTGTCGTTCACCGGTGATCAGGAGTCGGTCGGTGCACTCGGCGCGGGCTGTACGTATCCATCGTTCGGCGAACGCGTTGGACCGGGGACTTTGCGGCGGCGTTGGGATGACGGCTGTGCCGTTGCCGGCGAAGACGGCGTCGAACGCGGTGGTGAACTTGCTGTCCCGGTCACGGATGAGGAACCGGAAGCACCCGGCCCTGTCGCCGAGATCCATGAGCAGGTTGCGGGCGAGTTGAGTGACCCATGCGCCCGTGGGGCGTGCGGTGACGCCCAGGACATGGACGCGCCGGGTGGCGATCTCCATGACGAAGAAGACATAGAGACGCTTGAGGAGGACGGTCTCCACGTGCATGAAGTCGCAGGCGAGCAGCGTGTTGGCCTGGGAGCGCAGGAAGGAACGCCAGGTCTGCTGGGATGCGCGCTGCGGTGCGGGCGGTAGACCGGAGCGGCGCAGGACGCGCCGGACCGTAGCGGCGGCAACCCGATGACCGAGCCGGCGCAGCTCGCCCTGGATCCTGACGTAACCCCCCAGGTCGGATTCTCTCGTGCCGAGCGCTGGATGAGCGCCGCAATCTCCTCTGACAGCGGTGGCCGGCCGGGGCCGCTTGGGGTCTGGCGCCATTTCCAGCGCACCAGACGACGGTGCCGGGTCAGCAGCGTGCCCGAGGTGACTAGCCGATGACGACGCAAGGCGGGCGGCAGCTGGCGGGCGAGGGCGGAGAGCACGGCACGATCGGCCCATGAGAGCCTTGGCCGCTTGATCTGCCGGCGCAGCACGGCGACCTCATGGCGAAGCGCCAGGATCTCGGCGCTGTTCGCGGCGGTCGATCGGCCCAGCAGGAGGAGGCAGCCCAGCAGTCGGCAGAAGATCAGGTAGAGCAGTCGCAGACCCACACTCACTGATCATGCCCATACTTGGAGGATCACAAAGCCCCAGGTCAACCACCGTACGCCAATAAAGACACCCTTCAGGGTCTCGGGCGGGCGGGTGCGGGGCGATGCCGAGGCACTGCGCTGCGTCTACGCAACCTGCTGGACAACGCCCGCCGCCACGCCAGCCGGCAGGTACGGGTCGCCCTGAGCGAACGCGGAGGCACCGTCGAACTCACCGTCAGCGACGACAGATCGGGCATCCCGCCCGCAGACCGGCTGCGGGTCTTCGGCCGCTTCACCCGACTCGACGAAGCGCGGTCCCGCGAGGCCGGCGGTTCGGGCCTCGGCCTCGCCATCGTCGGCAAGGTCATCACCGCACACGGTGGCACCGCCTACGCCGACCAGGACCCCGCACCCGATGACGGCGGCCTCGGCGGAGCGCGCCTGGTCGTCCGCCTACCCGGCCGTGACCTCCTCCAGCTGATCCGCCGGGCCTACGGCGAGCTGGGGTCATTGACGCGGCTCGATCCGGGTCTGTGCGGTGTCCTCGGCCTGGAGGAGAGCCATACCGTGGGCACGGCACTTTGAGCGACGAGATCACCTCCGCACTGGATCCCGAAACCACCGACGCCATCATGGATCCGCTCACCCGTCTGCGAGCGGAGAAAGGGCTCACGCTCGTCCGCGTCACCCACGAGCTCGACCTCGTGACCGCCTATGCCGACACCACCCACCACATCGAGGCCGGTCAGGTTCGCCCAGCCGTCCAGATGTCCGCGAGTGCTGTTCCCCTCCAGCACAGGTGTTCGCCCGCGGAATAGACCTCTGGCGTGAGGCCCGGCGCGGATGACAGGTGGCCCGCGGCCCAGGACGGAACAGAAGGCGACGAGCGATGAGTTCGACGGTCACAGCAACGGCAATGGCCTGCACCGCCATCAGTGCGATCAGGACAAACAGCTGAACGCCCCCGCCATGAGCGGACTCGCCCCGCCCAGGAGCATGCCCACGAATGCCCCGGGGAGCGTCACCAGCCCGACTGTGCGCGTCTGGTCCAGCGCCGGCAGCAACGCGTCGGACGCGACCGGCCGTGCAATCTCCATGGGGTGCGGCTCGGTTTGAGGGACCGTGATCGGTGGGAGTTTCGCGTTTCGGTAGTCTGGTAAGTCCTTGTGCTCCCTCCTGAGCACCATGATGCCTCAACCGGATCGGTCTCGTCGTCCCCGACCTGATGCCAACTCCGCGGAGTTTCTGCTTAGTTCAGCGGCGCCACGCTGTAGACATGTCGCCGGGCATTCGTCTCGAGCCCGGGCGATGTGATGAGTCAACCGCTCCATGTCCTGAACACGCCGATTCTCTTCCTCAGGAACTGGGGCATTGGGACCAATGATCACGCCAGAGGCCCGATCCGATACAAAGTTCCTGATCACGTCGGGTGTGCGGGTGTTATCGTCGCTCGCATGGCTGAACTGATCGCCCCCACGGAACGACTGCATTCCTCGTGGCTCACGGCGCGCGATGAGTGGCAGCCGGGTGCCCACCAAGATGGCGCTGGCCTGCGTCTAGTTGCCGACGATGACCTTGACAGCCCGGAAGGCTTCGCCGCATGGGTCGAGCGACTGCGCCAGCAGTCAGACCGGTCGCTGCCTGTCGGGGAAGGACGCGTCCACGCCACCCACTGGTGGATCGTCGACGACGAGACCTACCTGGGGGCCATCGACCTTCGGCACTATCTGAACGCCTTTCTGCTCGAAGGCGGCGGACACATCGGCTACAGCATTCGGCCTTCTGCCAGAAGACGCGGACTGGCCACGTGGGCGCTGGGAGCGGTCCTGCTCAAGGCGCCGGGGCTCGGTCTGGACCGGGTTCTTCTCACCTGTGACGATGGCAACGTCGGCTCGGCGCGCACCATCGAGAGCAACGGCGGCGTTCTGGAAGATGTGCGCAGCACCGAAATCGGGGTCAAGCGCCGCTACTGGATCGTTCTCGATAACGCTGGTTCAACCATGCGTTGATAGCGGCGGCGATGACGGTTGCCTCGTAGCGGACCGCGAGCTTGTCGTATCTCGTGGCCACAGCCCGATGCCTCTTGAGGCGGTTGATACCGCACTCGACCGCGCGGCGCTCGCGGTAGTCGATCTTGTCGAACTTCGGGGGCGTCCTCCGTTGGGAGCCGCGCTTCTTGCGGTTGCGAACGTTGTCGACCTTGCGTTCGAACGGCGGGGAGTCTCCACGCTGCCCGGCCGTGATCACGATCGACCTGTCTCACCTCACCCTTCTTGTGCGTCGACGCGAAGCCGGGAAGGGGGAGTGGGCTGGGCGGGTGGGTGTTGTCCGGGCGCGGGTCACTCGCGCCGGTCGGCGCGGTCGTCGGTGAGGCGGGCCTCGAAACCGTCGAGGAGGGACTGAAGGCCGAACGCGAAGGTCTTGTCGGGCGCCGCGGCATACTCCGTGGCAGCCCGGGTCCCGAGGCGTTCGCGCAGACGCGGGAATTGCATGGCGGTCTCAGTGGCGCGTGTCATGGCGTCGGCCATCAGTTGCCCCGCGTCTGCGCTGTTCTTGCTCAGCCGGCGGTTGAGCGAGACCTGCGCGGCAGGGCCGAGCGCGCTGCCGAGCACGAAGGTGAACACGGTGGCAGCCGCCCGGTCCGCGTCGCCGGCCGTGAAGCCCGCCTTTTCGTAGATGGCGAGGCTGAGGTCGTTGTGCCGGGCCTGGCCGGGTCCGTGCAGGAGGTGGCTGCCGAATGCCTGGACGAGCCAGGGGTGCCGGGTGAGCATCGCGTGTATGCCGGAGGCATGGGCGGTGGCGGCCGTGCGCCAGTCGGTGGCGTCGAGATCGGGCAGCTCGACCTCGTGCCAGATCGCGTCGCTGGCGAGTCGGACCAGGTCGTCCTTGGTCTTGATGTGCCAGTAGACGGCCGTGGCGGCCGAGCCGAGCCGTTTCGCCAGGCTCCGCATGTTGAGGCCGTCCAGTCCCTCGTCGTCGAGCAGCTCGATGGCCGCACGGACGATCCGGTCTGCGGTCAGTGTGTCTCGCGGCATGGCCACCACTCTACTTGAACTTAGTTCACGCAAAGTCTTGCACTTTGTTCGAGTGGCGGCCTACGCTCCCTCTCGTACTTAGTTCAAGTGCCCGAAGGGGGACCAATGCCGCAGGACAAGCTGTCGGAGTTCGTCAAGGCGCAGGCCACGGAGCTCGGCGTTCCTGGTGTAGCCGTCGGGGTGCTCCTGGACGGCCAGGAGATCTACGCCTCGCACGGCGTGACGAGCCTCAGCAACCCGCTGCCGGTCGACGAGAAGACGCTGTTTCCTCTGGCGTCGGTATCCAAGACCTTCACAGCGACCGCGCTGATGCGCCTGGTCGCCGAAGGGAAGGTGGACCTGGATGCACCGGTGCGGCGCTACGTTCCCGAACTGAAGCTCGCCGACGAGCAGGCCGCGGGGCAGATCACTGTCCTGAACCTGCTCAACCACACCGCGGGCCTGGACTGGAACGTGATCGACGACGGCGTGGGCGACCGCTCCCTGGCCGGGCTCGTGGCGAAGCTGCCCCAGCTGCCGCTGATCGCACCGCCCGGGGCCCGCGCCTCGTACAGCCAGGCCGGTTACAACCTGGCCGGGCGGATCATCGAGAAGGTCACGGGCCTGCCCTTCGAGCAGGCCATGGCCTCGCTCGTCCTGGAGCCGGTGGGCCTTGCGGACACCGTGTACGGCCTGTCCGAGGTGATGGTCCGCAAGTTCGCCGTGGGCTACAACCGCGGCGACAACGGCGAACTGCACCCCGCCCGGCCCTGGGGAGCGTTCAAGGAGGGCGCGCGCGGCGACAACCCCGGCGGCGGTCTCGCCTCCTCAGTGAGCGATCTGCTGCGCTGGGCACGGTTCCAACTCGGCGACGGCGAGGGCGTGCTGCCCGCCGCAGAGCTGTACCGCATGCGGGAGCGGACGATCGAGCTGCGCGCCAGCACGCTCGGCGACGGCTTCGGCATCTGCTGGTTCCTGCACGACCTGGACGGCCTTCACGGGATCGGCCACGGCGGCTCGGGCAACGGCCAGTTCGCAGAGCTGCTCATCGTGCCCGAGCGCAGCTTCGCGGTGGTCTCCCTGGCCAACGTGGGTCCGGACGGCTACCCCTTCAACCAGTCCGTCGTGCGGTGGGCACTCGAGCACTACCTCGGCATCGTCGAGAAGACGGCGGAGCCGCTCCCGTACGACGAGGGACAGGCCCAACAGGTCGTCGGCCGCTATGAGATCGACGCCATGAACCTCGACATCGCCAACGACGGCACCCGCCTCACCCTGGCGGTCGGGATCAAGCCGGAGATCCGCGAAGCGTCTGACGAGGAAATGCCCCCGGACTACCCGGCCGCGGCCATCGGCTTCCTTCCCGACGGCGACGAGTACATCGTCACCGAAGGCGGTCTCAAGGGGCAGCGTGGCTACTTCTCCCGCGACGCCAACGGCGCGGTCGCAGGCGTCGACCTCGCCGGCCGTCTCTTCAACCGGGTCACGGAAGCATCCTGATCCAACGCAGGCAGGGGCGGTCCTGCGCGGCCGCCCCTGCCTGCACCCGGAACCGGCGGCAGTCGGCTCACGGACACGACCCGTCTCCGCCACAGAGTTGGTGCACTCTCATAGGTACGGGGTGGTGCACATCCACGGCTCTTGCAAGATTTTCGTGATGCGGTGACGGTGGGTGAGCGTTGTCAGAGCGCCTCCAGCGCGGCCCGCACGCTCTCCCCGGCCGGTTCGGTGCGGTTCAGGTCGCGGACCGCGCTGATCACGTGGGTGGAGTCGGTGCGCTGCTTGCCGCCGGCCTTGATCAGCCCGGCCTCGCGACAGTGCTCGACGAGCCTGTCAAGGAGGGCCCGTTCCAGGCCATGACCAGCCAGCCGGGTGCGGAACCTCGACAGCGCGGAGAAGTCGAAGCCAGCGTCGGACAGCTCTGTGCCCAGCGCGTACTTCCACGACAGACGGCCCCGTGACGCGTCCGCGGCCTGCCGGTCGGTGAGGTTCTCGGTGAACTGCACCACCGTCACCAGCGCGAGCAGGGCCGGGGACTGGGCTGGAGCACCGCAACCGTTTCGGCAACTGGGCCAGGGCCGGCCTGGTGGCCTCGATGTGGTCAGCGGCGGTGTTCGAGCCCGTGTTTCCGGGCCTCAGCAGACCCACCACCGGCTCGCCGGACCCGCCGCGGCCGTGGTCGACAAACCCCATCAGCGGGTGGTGCCCGAACGTCTTCTTCCAGGTCGCGGCGGCGTCCTGCTTCTCGGAGTGCGCCAGGACGAGGACGCCGTCGATGTCCACGATCACCCGCCCGCCTGCGTCCGGTGCTGCTTCACCGGCCAATCGCCAGACGTGTTCGCGTGCTTCAGCGCGGGCGGTGCGCAGCGCGGTAGAGCCGGATACGGCGCTCACGCCCTGGGAGTGCCCCATCTGCACGCGGACGCCAAGGGGCTTTGCCCCGCCTTGACGCGGCAGGCAACTCGCACCCTGGACACCCGAGCCCCGGCTGCCTGCGGAAACGGGCCGACCGAGGCCGTCAGCCCGTGCCTTCCCCCCCTGTCGCATGGGGAGCATGACACCGCGCTCCCACCCCGAAAGGGGGTCGAGAGCCGACAAGGGGTTCTTATGCCTCTCGATGCAGAGGGCATCCGGATCGATGGGGTGACGTCGGGGCCCCTGGTTGACGCCGGCGCGTGGGGACTCGGTACGGCGCGGTAGGTCTACCTGATCGGGTGACGGACGAATCGGGCACCGTTGACACGTGGGCGAGTTGGGAGCACGAGGGCTCCCAGAGGGCTCCCCATTGCTCCCAGCCCGGAAACGGTTAAGGCCGCCTCCGCTACCCGCGGAAACGGCCTCCGACCTGCGATGATGCTGGTCGGGACGACAGGATTTGAACCTGCGACCCCTTGACCCCCAGCCCAGCGACAACTCTCCTCAATCATCCGTACCGCTCCGTAGCACCCCGCTCAGGGCCGCATACCCTCATACGGAGCCGGACGAGGCTCTGCCTGGTCACCTCAGTTCCGTAGGCTCCCCGTGCGGTTCGGAAACTCGTCGCAGCTGGTCAAGGCAGACCGTACGCGTCGCCACAAGCATGTCATCGCAGGCCGCGGACCGGCCCGTCCCCGTACAAGGCGCCGACATCAACGAGAAGGACGTCGCGGCGGCGTGCAGCGGCGTCAATGACGTCCTGACGGAAACCATGCAGGGAGAAGAGAGCCAAGGCCGCGTCATCGGGCCGATGCCCCTGCGCAGCCAGAAGGGTCCGGATATGTTCCAGGCGCTCAAGGTCCTTCAGTCCGCGGGGCTGGATAGTTGCCTTGGCCTCGCCGATCAGGGCGATTGCCGCTCGGGGGCTCTGCGGGCGCTCGCCGGGGGCCATGGCCAGTACGTCGATCTCGTGCTTGGTCCGGGCGGCCGGGTCAGCGATCTCCGCCGTACCGACCGCACCGAGAGACAGACCCGTCTCGTCGAGCGCGAAGGAGCGGGCCCAGTCGCGCGCGGTCTCCTCAAAGTGCGGGCCAAGGATCTTTGAATGATATGTCGGCCGGGATGACTGCCACACCTGGCCTCCGCGCCGCCGCTCCACCAGGTCCACCATGGGCAACGTGATCAGCTGATTGAACCGGATCACCGGGTCCGCCACGCTGATGACCGGGTGGCGCGCCTTGAGGAGATCCTGCTCCTTACGGATGTATCCGGTGGATTCGAGTACCTCGAGCGGGGCGACCATGGCCGATCGGGACCGCTCCAGCATCGACCCGACCTTCGCAGGCGTCGAAGCCCCCCGGGCCACCGCGGACAGCACGTCGTAGTACAGCGTGCGATGAGTGATCCGCGGATCCTCGCGCAGGAGGAACTCGGCCTCCACCCGCGAGTACAACGCCCGCCCCGGATCCAGCAGAGTGCGTTCCACCCAGGGGCCGAACTCCGCCTCGCTCTGCGGCGCCGGCCCCGCGGCCAGCGGCCGGTAGCCGGGGGCACCACCCAGCACAGCGTCGACCTGCAGCGCCACGCCCGGGTCTCCCACCCCCCAGTGAGTGCGGGCGGTGCGGTAGTCGAAGGCGGGCAGGCGCAGGTCAAGCACGGCCCGGCCGCGTAGCGGCTTAGTACCGGACAGCAGCTCGGACATCACGCTCATCGCTGAGCCGCACAGTACGATCCGGCCGCCGGGCGCCCTGCCGGACTGCGACTGGTCGTAGAGCAGTTGCAGAAAGCCGGGGATCTCCGGGGAGTGCTGTAGCAGATACGGCAGCTCATCGATCACGATCAGTGACGCCCCGGCCGCTCGGTTCACCACCTCCAGCGCGGCGGTGAGCACATCGCTCCAGTCGTCCAACCGCATCGCGCCAGGCCGCACCCCCGCGTGCGCGGCGATCGCCTCGGTGAACCGGCGCAGCGCGGGCACTCGACCTTCCTCCTGCACTGCGGTCAGATACAGCCCGCCCACTGCCTCCGTGAGCGCCTCCAGCAGGAACGACTTCCCGTTCCGCCGCCGCCCCGAGACAACGGCGAGCCGCAGCTCAGAGGCAGGATCTGCAAGAAAGCCGTTCAGTAGCCGCCACTCATGATCACGGTCCAACAGCCGCCCCGGCTTGCCGATCTCTCCCATCCACCGACCCCTCCGAGCTAGTTAAGGCCTACCCTAACGATTTACGTTAAGGCCAACCCTAACCATTCCAGGAAAGGCGTGCCAGCACACCAGCCGGAGTCGCGGCGTCACGACTGTCGATGCGCCGGGCCGCCGACCTCTACCCCGGCGAGGCCAAGACCGACGCCCGTGACGCGTTCGTCATCGCGGACGCCGCCCGCACCATGCCGTACACCTTGCGCACGGTGGACAGTGACGACGAGGCACTGGCCGGGCTGACTATGCTCACCGGCTACGACAACGACCTCGCTGGTGAGGTCAACCGCACCACGAACCGGTTGCGCGGCCTGCTCGCCCAGATCCTGTGGGACTCTGTCGCCCGATTCGGTCGACCTGGCCCAACCGGTAGGCCGCTGACGCTGAATGCTCAGGTCACGCTGATCGAATCGGGCCTCACCGCGAATCGGGCGACAGAGCCCCACAGGTACTGCGCCTGATACCGAAGGGGCCGCCCAGGCGAGATGCCTGTGCGTGCGCCACGCCGCGCCCCCGCGATCCGTGTGCGGCTCAGGGCGTCCGGAGCGTCGCCAGATAGGTGGACACCAGTGTGCGGGCCCAGTCGGCGGAGGCAGGCTCGGGGGTGAAAATGGCGCGGTAGTAGAGCGGGCCGAGGAGGAAGTCCGCCGCGGTCTCCACGTCGAGTGCCGTCCCCCGGCGGTCCTGTTCGCGCTGGATGATCGCGCCGAGCTGGCGGTGGCGGTCCTCGACGCAGGCGCAGCCGCCCGCCGGGCCGGAGCCGATGGTCGCCCGCATGAGGGCGAGCGTGTCCGGGTCGGCGACGTCGGTGGCCACATCGGCGAGCCAGCGCTGGAGGTCGCCGGCGAGGGAGCCGGAGTCGGGGACGACCAGGTCGCCGGTGAAGCGGCTGGTGGCGACGTCGTTGAGTAGCTGGGCGGCGGACCCCCAGCGCCGGTACAAGGTGGTGGGGTGCACGCCGGCGCGCGCGGCCACGGCGGGCAGGGTCAGGGTCTCCGCATCCTCCTCGGCGAGGAGTTCTGCGACGGCACGGTGGACGGCCGCCCGCACCTTCGCGGAGCGGCCGCCGGGACGTACCTGGGTCGACGAGTCAGCCATGGGGAAATTATCGCACTGATCATTGCGTTAGTGGTAGCGTCCTAAACGCATTGATCACTGCTTTTGGAGTCGCGTCGTGTCCGGTCCCGCCCCGTCCCACCTCCAGCCCTCCCCGCCGCCCACCGCCCGGGTGGCGCCACCGGAGGAGAGGCGACGACGGCTGAGCCGTCCCGTCGCCTTCGCCTCCCTCGCGGTCGTCTTCGTGCTGTTCATGGCCGCCTCCAGCGCGCCCTCCCCGCTCTATGTCGTCTACCAGCAGGAATGGCACTTCTCCGCCACCACCCTTACCACGGTCTTCGCCGTCTACGTGCTCGGCATGATCGGGGCACTGCTCGTCCTCGGCGCCCTCTCCGACCACCTCGGCCGCCGTCCGGTCCTGCTCTCCGCGATCGCCCTCGAAGCGGTCTCGATGGTCCTGTTCCTCACCGCGGGCAACGTCGGCCTGCTGCTGACGGCACGCTTCATCCAGGGCATCGCCACCGGGGCCGCCATGACCACGCTCGGCGCCGCCCTGTCCGACCTCAACCCCGCGCACGCCCCGCACCGGGCGGGCCTCGTCACGGGCACCGCACCCACCTTCGGACTCGGACTGGGCTCGCTCGGATGCGGGCTCCTCATCGAGTACGGGCCGCACCCCACCCGCCTCGTCTACGTGCTGCTGCTCCTCGCCCTCGTGGTGGCCGGCGCCCTCCTGTCGGCCCTGCCCGAGACCTCGCTGCGCCGCCCCGGCGCCGCCCGCTCGCTCCAGCCCCGCCTGCGGATCGCCCCCCATCTGCGGGCCGACCTGCTGAGCCTGGTCCCGATCCTCATCGCGAGCTGGGCGCTCGGCGGCCTCTACCTCTCCCTCGGCCCGTCCGTCGCCGTCGGCCTGTTCGGCCTCTCCAGCCACGTCGTCGGCGGACTGGTGGTCACCCTGCTCACCGGCCCGGCTTTCGTCACTGCCCTCGCCCTGCGCGGCTGGCCCGTCGGACGAACCCTCGCCGTCAGCGCGACCCTGCTCCTCGTCGGCACGGCCGTCGCCCTGACCGGTGTGGAGGAGCACTCCCTGACCGCGGCTGCGCTCGGAACCGCGATCGCGGGCGTCGGCTTCGGCGGCTCCGCCCTCGCCAGCTTCGGCACCCTGGCCCGGATAGCCCGCCCCGCCGAACGCAGCGAGCTGCTCTCCGTCGCCTTCGTCATCTCCTACCTGGCCTTCAGCATCCCGGCCGTGATCGCCGGCATCGCCGCCACGCACGCCGGTCTGCAGGACACGTTCGTCACCTACGCGGCGACGGTCGCCGCCCTCTGCGCCCTCGCCCTGCTCGCCCAGCGCCTGCGCGCGACCCGCACCCCCGCGACCGGGGGGTCAGCCGAGATACGGCCGGAAGGGGTAATAGGGCGATCTTGAGCGGTTAAAAAGTGATCGGGTTCGTGACCGCGGCGGGGACCGGCGGCGTGACCTCGATAGAACGGACCGCGTATCCGCGTTTCAAGCGGCTGATGTCGGCGCGGGAGATGCACGTCTTCTTCACTCCCAAGCCCGAGGAAGCGATCGCGTCCCATGAAGTGGTGTAGCCGGGCCGCGTTCCGGAACGCGCGGGTGTCTGCCCGGGGCGTGCATCCGCTGACCATGCATGCTCCCTGAACAAGGGCAGGCCATCGCGCAAGCCTCCCTGGTGAACGGCCAGTTCAACCGGAGGAACACGCGATGGCCTTGTCCCAGTCTGAGCTGATGCGGCTGCTGGAGTCACTACGTCGGGCCGAGGGAGTTGAAGCAATCAGGGTGGCGTGCGAGCGCATCCTGCCAGAGCTCATCGAGGCCGAGGCCACCGACATGATCGGTGCCGCCCCGGGCGAGCACTCCGACAAGCGCACGACCTGGCGCAACGGACACCGCGAACGCCTGCTGACCACCCAGGCCGGCGACGTGGACCTGAAGATCCCCAAGCTGCGGACCGGGTCGTTCTTCCCCTCCCTGCTGGAGCGGCGCCGCAGGATCGACCGGGCTCTGTTCGCCGTGGTGATGGAGGCATACGTGCACGGGGTCTCGACCCGCTCGGTCGATGGCCTGGTCAAACCCTCGGAGCAGACAGCGGGACCTCCAAATCCGAGGTCTCCCGGATCTGCGGCGAACTGGACGAGGAACTGACCGCGTTCAAGGAACGGCCGCTGGATCACACCGTCTTCCCCTACGTCTTCCTGGACGCCACCCACTGCAAGGCAGGGGTCAATCACCGGATCGCCTCCCAGGCCGTGGTCATCGCGACCGGGATCTCCGCCACCGGGCACCGAGAGATCCTCGGGCTGATGGTCGGCGACAGCGAGTCGAAGCCGTTCTGGACCAAGTTCCTGCGCTCGCTGCGGGCCCGCGGCCTGGAGAACGTCCAGCTGGTCATCTCCGACAGCCACAGCGGGCTGGTGGCAGCGATCCGCACCGTCTTCCTCGGCGCAGCCTGGCAACGCTGCCGCGTCCACTTCGTGCCAGACGTCCTCGCGGTAATCGAAAAGGGCTCGGGAGAGATGGTGGCAGCCACCATCCGCACCATCTTCGCGCAGACCACCGCCGCGGCCGTCCGCACCCAGCTGGACGTGGTCGCCGACATGCTCGGACGACAGTTCCCCCAGGTCAAGAAGATGCTGCTGGACGCCGCACCAGACATCACGGCGTTCGCGGACTTCCCGTCGGCCCATTGGAAGAAGATCTGGTCGACCAACCCGCTGGAACGGCTGAACCGGGAGATCAAACGGCGGGCCGACGTCGTCCAGGTCTTTCCCAACCCCGCAACCCTGGACCGGCTCGCCGCCGCGGTCTTGGCCGAACTCCACGACGCATGGCAGGTCTTCGACAGCCGCTACCTCTCCGAAGCCTCCATGGCCGACCTCTTCACCACTCAGCCAACCCCGCCCGAACCCAAGATCACCCCACAACCGAAATCGAAACAGCTGCCGTGACTACACCACCCAGCGGGACATGACCGAGGAAGCGGCGTGGGTGCGCGAGCGGACCCTGTGGGGCTCGGAAAGTCGTCGCTGCAGGTGACGTCGGGTATTCGGCCTCGGCTGAGAGCATGTCCGCGTGACCGTCTCACTGATGTACAAGGTCGTGCGCAAGCTACTGTCCATCCCCCGGGTACTGCTGCGCAGCGAGGCGACGAAGGTCGCGGAGTTGCTTGTGTTGCGGCACGAGAACGCGGTGTGCGGCGTCAGATCAACGGCCGAGTCCGGCATGAGCCCTTTGATCGGTTCTGGCTGGCTGCGCTGTCCGGGCTGATACCCCGCTGCCGGTGGCGTGGGGTCTTCCCGGTCACGCCCGGCACCCTGCTGGCGTGGCATCGCAGGTTCATCGCGGCGAAATGGGACCACAGCGCGCGACGCGCCCCGGCCGGGCGACCACCGACCAGGGCGGCGCTCAGGAAGCTCATACTGCGACTGGCCCGGGAAAATACGAGGTGGGGCCACAGGCGGATCCAGGGCGAGCTGGCTCGCCTGGGGCACCCGATCGCCGCATCCACCGTATGGAACATCCTGACAGCCGCGGGCATCGATCCAGCCCCACGCCGCACCGGCCCAACCTGGCGCGAGTTCCTCACGAACCAGGCCGAGAGCATCATCGCGGCAGACTTCTTCCATCTCGACACCGTGTTCGGACGCAGACTGTACGCGCTCGCCTTCCTCGAACACGGCACCCGGCGCCTCCATATCTCCAACGTCACGGCACATCCCTCCCGGGAATGGGCCGTGCAGCAGGCCCGGAACGTAGCCGCCGACCTGAACACGCGTATGGAGCCCCTGCGATTCCTGCTACGTGACCGCGATGGCAAGTACGGACAGTCCTTCGACGCCGTCTTCGAGGCCGACGGCATAGACGTGATCAAGAGTGCGCCATGAGCACCGCGGATGAACGCCCACTGTGAACGGGTGATCGGCAGCATCCGGCGCGAAGCCCTCGACCACATCCTGATCACGAACGAGGCACACGCCCAACACGTCCTTGCCGCCTACCAGCGGCACTACAACACACACCGCCCTCATCGAAGCCGAGACCAGCTACCTCCTGACGCCGGGCAGCAGCCCATCACCGTGCACAACCTCAACGCACGCAGACTCCTGCGCACACGCGTCCTCGGCGGCCTCATCAACGAGTACCACTACGCCGCTTGACCAGTAGCGATGACTTTTCGAGCCCGACAGGATCCGTGCAGGTCCAGCAAGTCCTCCAGTGCGCTACGGCATTCCCGCACAGCGGCGATCAGATCCATCCGATCTGCAACACCCGCTTCGCTTCGAGGTTCGTGGCCGCGACCCAGGCCGTCGACGGGCAGCCCCTTCCGAGCTCAGCCAGGAACCGGACCCTCGTGCTGAGGTCGGCCTCGATCCCTCCATCGGATCGGCGGACGCCCAAGGCGAACGCGCCCGCAGCCCGAGCAGCGGCGGCACTCACGCCGGTGATCCGCCGATCTCGCTCGGTCGCTGCGGCTTCGACCGCTGCTTGCTTCGCCGCCGTACGAGCGGCATCGAGCAACGGGACGGACGCGCCGTCGATACTTGTAGTCGTCATGCGCCAGGCAACGTTCCATGATCTACATCTATTCCTCAGGTAGCGCTGGCTGCCAGCGCGCGAGCGGCCGGCCTGCTCACCGAGCAGTACGTGCTGCGCGGACTCCGTGCGCCCGGCGGCGGCAATGTCTACAGCGTCTCCGCCGAACCCCGCCGCCACACCCTCTGATCAGCGGCGGCGTGCGGCCGGGTTCCGCGATTGCTGCCAGCGTGCCAGGGCCTGCGGGGAGACCCAGGTATTCGGCCAGCGAGGCGACCGAGGTGTGTCCGGACAGGGCCAGCAGGGTGGCGGTGTTCGCGCAGTCCTCGGCAGCGTGCGTGAGCGCGGAGTGCCGGAGCTGGTGCAAGGTGAACGGGCCGCCCGGCAGTCAGGTGGTGGCCCGCTCGAAGCACTCGGCGGCACGCCGGTAGAACAACCGCGCCCGCCCCGAATCGGGGTCGAGATCAGCTGGCGGGAGCTCGACACGGGTGCGGCGCCCTTGCATCCGGCGGCGGGCTCGTCGAGGAAGACCCGCAGCATGGAAGGCCATGGCGGTGACGGTGACGGGTCAGTGGCCCGTCAGCTTCCGCCAGGCGCCGGGGGTGACGCCCTCCCTGCCTGAAAAGGCACGGCTCAACGCGCTGCCGGTGTCGTATCCGACTCGGACAGCGATCTCTTGGACACTCAGCTGCGTCTCGCGGAGCAGGACCTTGACCCGGTACATGCGCCATGCTGTGAGGTAGCCCAGCGGGGTGTCCCCCGTCCTCTCCTTGAACAGGGCGGCGAACGCTGAGCGTGACATCCCCGCCGTGCGGGCGAGTTCGTCGACCGTCCACGGATGGGCCAGGTCCGCGTGCAACTCCTCCATGACAACCGCCAGTCGCGGATCTCGCAGCGCGGCGATCCAGCCGACGGTCCCGCCACCGACATCCGTACAGCAGGTCCGCAGCGCCTGGACGAAGAGCACATCGGACAGACGGCTCACGATGAAGCCACCACCGAGCCCGCCCGCCGCGCTCTCCCGCGCGATGAGGTCGAACGTGGTGCGCAGGAGTTGACTGGACGCGTCGTCCAGATTCAGCCGGAACACCGGCGGCAGGAGCGCAAAGAGCGGTTCTGCCGCCACGGCGTCGAAGGCGAATCGAGTGGAGACGATCTGCGTGAGCTCACCGTCGCCCCCGACCCGCGCCGAGTCGCCGGGGACCCGGGAGACCAGTCCGTCGCAGTCCACGACCTCGCTGCCCGCCTCGTCCTGAAGCGTGAATCTCACCCCCGCCCGGACCAGGAAGCAGTCGTTCGTCTCCAGCCGCTGCGGCCCGGCGAGCGTGTCCGCGACGAGCCGGCACGCACCACGGGAGATCAGGACCAGCCGGGCGAGGTGCCGGGGAGGGAACGAGATTCCCCAGGGCGCACGGGCGTCCACCCGCACATATCGCGCGTCCTCGATCTTCATCGTGGCGAGAAGGTCATCGATCGGATCCATCTCCACTCCCTTGGGTCTCCCTGACCTCCCCTGGACGATCTGCGCCAAACTATGGACGCCAAGATACAGATCGTCCAGCCGAGCGCACCTATCGTGGAGGCAACATACGAACGAAAGGTGGATAATGCGTACATTCCAGATGGGAACTGGCGGTGGTCTGATCGCCTCGGCGGAGCGCCCGGTGCCGAGCCCGTCAGCGGGCGAAGTGCTCGTACAGGTGAAGGCCAGCTCCCTCAACGCACGCGATCTGCTTATCGTCACCGGCCGGTACGCCGTCGACGTGCCGCCCGGACGCATCCCGCTCTCCGACGGCGCGGGCGTCGTGGAGGCGGTCGGGAAGGGAGTCTCGCGCTTCCGCATCGGGGACCGCGTCGTGGGCACATTCCACCCGACCTGGCTGTACGGCCCGTTCCCCGAGTGGGGGCAGCTGCGCGGCACCCACCGCGACGGCTGGCTCACCGAATACCTCGTCCTCGACGAGCAGAGCCTGGTCGCCGTGCCGGACCAACTGTCCTTCGAGGAAGCCGCCACGCTTCCGTGCGCCGCGCTCACCGCCTGGTCGGCCGTAAGCGGCGTCGGCCCCGGGGACGCTCTCCTGGTCCAGGGCTCGGGCGGCGTATCGGTCTTCGCGCTACAGTTCGCCCGCCTGGCCGGCGCACGCGTCCTGGCCACGACGTCCAGCGACACCAAGGCCCAACGCCTCAGCGCTCTTGGCGCATCCGATGTCATCGACTACACCAGCACACCGGAGTGGGGCGCGCGGGTACGGGAACTCACCGGCGGCGCCGACCGCGTCGTCGAGATCGGCGGCGCCGGAACGCTCCCCCAGTCCATCGACGCCGTCGCCCAGGGCGGCCAGATCGCCCTTGTCGGCAACCTGGCAACGGGCGGCGACATGGACGTGACGCGGTTCTTCCGTCGCGCGGCGACCCTCCGGTCGATCAGCGTCGGCAGTCGGAGCGACTTCGAACGGATGAACAAGGCCATCGGCCAGCACCGGCTCCGGCCCGTCATCGACCGCGTCTTCCCCTTCAAGGAGGCCCTAGAGGCGTTCGCGCACTTCGAGAAGGGCCCACGCTTCGGCAAGGTCGTCATCAGCCACTGAGCGCCGTCTTCACACGTCCTTGACCGCCGGATGTAGCAGACTTCGCACAGAGCCGAGACCAGGGCGCCGACCCGGCGTCCGCCGCGTGAGAGGTGTTCTAGTAGGACTCCGTTAGGTCTGTCTTGATCTTGGTGTGGTCCTGCTGGGCAGGGGTTGGTGGCAGGTGGTGCAGATGCCGGTCCAGCAGTTCAGCAGGTCCTGGAGGGCGTCGAGGGTCTGGTAGAGGGTGAGTTGGGTGTGTCGGCTTTTGGGGCGAGCCGCTGTTCGGTGAGGAAGGCGTGGGCGGCGGCGACCAGGGTGGCGTGGTGGTGCCAGCCTCTCCAGGAGCGGCCTTCGAAGTGGTCCAGGCCCAGGCCGTGCTTGAGTTCGCGGTAATCGTGCTCGATGCGCCAGCGGATCTTCGCCAGGCGGACCAGCTCCGGGATCGGGGTGTCGTCGGGCAGGTCGGACAGCCAGAACCGGGTCGGTTCGTCCTGGCCGTCGGGCCATTCGGCCAGCAGCCGCACCTCGGGCAGAACGCCGTCCCACCAGCCGTGCCTGGCCACTGCGGCTGCTTGGGCCAGCCGACGCGAGCGCACCCCGGCCGGCCGGACCCGCACCGTCAGGAAGCGGGAGGTCATGGGGCCCCGGGAGCCTTCCCGCCAGGTCACCTCCTGGAAGGCTTCCCGTCCGGCGGCCACTGCCAGTTCCGCCACCGTCACCGGTGGCTGCCGGTAACGGGGCTGGGGCCTGCGGCCGTTGCCGGACCAGGCCGGGGCCGTGGGGTGCGCGTCGTGCGGCTGGACGGTGATATCGCCGCGGATGCCGACCACGTACGCGTGTCCCCGCCCGGCCAGGCCGGCGCGGAAGTCCGCGTTCTGGCCATAGCCGGCATCCGCCACCACCACCGGCGGCACCCGTGCGTGACCACTTCGGATCTTTCCCCCCTGCCGTCGGCGGTCCGCCAAGGTGTGGTCGTCGCCGTTGGCACCTATTCTTTCTGGGCTGTGGAAGGGAGCCGTCAGGGGCCCGGTCTTATCAAGGTGGACGAGGGCGGACAGGCCTTGAGAGGGGCGCTGCTCACGGCACCTGTGGGCAGCGCGGTGTAGGAGTAGCACTGGGCCCAGCCCGATTCGGCGATCCACACCATGAGGATGGTGCGTGTCTTTTCCCGCCGGAGGGAGCGGATGCTCGGTTTGTGGTTCAGGGCCACGTCGATTTCCTGTCCGGCGAGTGTGCCGTCGGAGTTGGCGTCGAGGAGTCGGATCCTGAGTTGTTCGGCCCCGGCGATGACGGCGGCCTGTGCGTCGCGGTCACGGCTCCGTTGGACATCTTGCATGTGGCTGAAGAACCAGACCACCAGACTCGCGGCGATGAGGAAGCAGACCAGTACGGCGGCGCCGACGCAGCCGGCCGTCCGGGCAAGAAGCCTGGCCGGCCGGCCGTTGCGCTGTTGTGCGGTGGGAATCATCCTGTCATGTTCCCGTGTATCCGATGTCGGTCAGGCGTTTTTCCACCAGGCGTGCGTATCCGGTGGTGCCCGCCTGTTTCGGGTGGAAGGCCTCGCGGCTCAGGCACGTCTGGCCGATGCCGGAGAAGGCGATGCAGACAGCGTGCGGGTCGCCTTCGTGGAAGTCGCCGTCCCCGTTGGGACCGAGCACGATCTTGTTGATCCACTCGTCGCTGTCGCATCCTCCGTGGCCGACGAAAGGGTCGATGGGGTTGGCGTACGACACGTGGAGTCCCGCGGCGTGCAGTTCGTCCACCTCGGCCTCCTGCGCGTCGTTCATGTAGTTGGCCAGGGTGGCCAGCGCGTCGGCCTCGCCGCCGTCGATCCACGCGGATCCGATGCACTTGACCGTCCGGCTGAGGATTTCCGGGTATCCCACCAAAAGGATCTCGGCGTGTGGGGCGCGCTCGGCGATGATCCGCAGAGTGTGGTCCATGTCCTCCTTCGTCTTGTTGATGAGTGCCTTGTACCTGCGGGAGAAGTCGTCGTCGGCACAGTCCGTGATGTTCGCGCAGTCGGTGACGGCGTTGACGAAGGCGCCGTAGTTGTTGCCACCGATGGTGAGTGTCACCAAGGTGGTGTCCTTGGTGAGGACACCGGAGTCGACTTGGGGGATCTCCCGGAGCGCGTCCGGTGTCGATCGGCCAGGCGGCCCAGCCCAGCACCTTCTCCGCGTACGACCAGTCCTGTGGATGTGCGGCGTCGGCGTAGGTGTTGTTGTCGAGAAAGGCGTGCCGGTCAGGCGGGTAGAGGGGGTTGGACGGGTTGTTCAGGTAGCCCAGGCCCCAGTACTCGGTCGGGCTGGCCGGGACGTAGTAGTTGAGGCCGGAGTTGTAGTCCCACAGCGCCGCGAACCAGTTCTCGGGGGCCGAAGGGTCGTCAGTGTTGAGCCTGATACCGCCCGGCGTGATGGCGTTGTCGTGCAACTCGTTCCACTTGGTGGCCTGAGTGCGCGCGGCGACCGCGATGTTGGAGGTGTAGTCGAGCGCGATGGCTTTTTGCTGCGCGGCCGGCAACTCGCCGATCTCACCGCTCTTCATGCCGTCGGTCTGCTGACCGATGCCGTAGCCGCAGTCCGCCTTCGCCCAGTCGATCCGCCAGTGGTCCTCGGGCGTCGCCGGGTCGCTCGGATGCCCGTAGAAGCCGTTGGTGCTCGCGAGGGTCGAGCTGGTCTGGCCAGGCAGGGCCCCGCCCTCGGCCTGCCACAGGTTGGACTCCTGAGCCAGCACACCGAGGAGGACCTGAGCGGGAATGCGTCCGCCGCTGGTTCCCTCCAAACTCGGCAGCGGGAACATCCCCTGCGGATTGACCGTGCCGAGCCCGGCGGCGGTGCGCCATCCGCCCTGGCGCACGTAGGCGCTGGTCAGGTTACCTCGGATGGCCATGTCGACGGCCCACTCGACCTGGTTGGGGGTCGGCTGGTCCGCCTGCTGCTTGGGGTCGTTGCGGGGCTGCGAACGGGTGCGGTCGTTGTCGATCGTGGAGGTCGGGTCACCGGCCGTCGTGACCGCCCGTGTCTTGGCGGTGCTCCCCGCCCTGGCGGTGGACGCCGACGTGGTGGCGGCCGAGCCGGTCAGGGCCGGGGAAGCGGCCTTGCCCGCCGCCTTCTGGCCGCTGTCGACGGTATTGACCGTGAACGAGACCTTACTTCCGGTCGCCGGAACCTCGCTCTTGATCTGTACCGATGCCGCCGCATTCCACGCGGTCGCGGCCAACGGATGGCTGACCTGGCTGCGCAGGCTCTCGGACACCGCCCGGTCCACCGCGAGCGCGCCGGCGGACGACACCGTCGCGTCCGCCGCGACCTTCAGGCGCCGGACGGCGGACGGCACCGACGAAGTGGATGTGGGGGTGCCGGTGAGGAAGACCCGTCCGGACGTGCCGGCCTGCAGGCCCAGGGAGCCCGAGGTGCCCTGTGCGAACGTGCGGGTCGTGCCGTTCGCGGTGCGGCGGGCCCGGGCCTTGCCGTCCCACTGGTCCAGGAAGTTGACGCCGCCCTGGCCGTCCACGCGCAGATCGAAGGCAGGGCCCGAGGTCGTGGTGAGCTGGCTGGCGTGATTGTTGTGATCGAAGCGGATCAGACGTCCCACCGCCGCTCCGACGATCGTGTCGCCGGTGGGGACCGCCGAGGTGACCTGGACCTTCTCGGTCTGTCGGCGGACGACGGTGGCCTTGGTGGTGTCCACGGTCAGCAGCCGGGTCTGGTTGCTCCTTTCGTCGCCGACCTGCGTGAGCACGGCGGTCTCCCCCGTGCCGCAGCCTGGGTTGAAGTACGCCAGACTCACGGTGTCCGCGAGCTTCGTGACCTCGCTGTTGTCAGGTCCACGACAGCCGTGAGCGCCACGCTCCATCAGCTCGGGCTTGTTGGTGAAGTCCCGGGGCGCATAGACCACAACCGCCCGTTCCCCCGACCCGGTCACGCAGGCGTTCCCGATCCACAGGTCGGTGCCGAACCCGGGTTCGGAGAGGGTGGCGACCGTGCGCCACTGGTAGGCGTCATGGCTTGCGGCCACGAGGACGGGCAGGCCGGAGCCGTCACCGGCCACGGTCACCGCCCGGTCGGCGGACCCCTCCCAGCCGTCGGGCAGCACATCGTTCGGCTTCAGTACTTTGGACGACTCGTCCTGGCGCGGTGGGTCCGACTTCGCTTCCGCCCCACTCGCGCGGTCCGGCGAAGAGGACGTGGCCGTGGCCGACGCCGTCGGCGGCGCCGCCCAGGCGGGTCCGGTCTGTGTCAGGCCGGTGACCGCCAGGGCCGCGGCCATGAAGGTGATGGGCATTCGTGCTCTACGTCTCAGCCTCAAGACTTCTCCAGGGTCTGGGAGAGCAGTTGTCTGTACGGACTCCGCGACCGCCCCGACGCAGGACGTCGGCTCAGCGGCAGAGGGCTTCGGCGGGCTGGACACGGGCGGCGCGCCAGGCCGGATAGAGGCCGGCGAGCAGGCCGGTGGCCAAAGGCAGGGGGCAGGTCCGCGTCCTGGCCGCCAGTGCCCTTCGGACACCTCGGTCGCGGTGAGCAGATCGAAGCGGGCGTCGATCTGCGAGGACGCGGTCGCGGTCAGTCCCAGGATCGCGACGAACGCATCCACCCCAGGTACGGTGCCCAGCGCGGTCAGCGCGGGGCGGGCGGGCTTCTGCAACAGCCCGGCGAAGGCCTCCGCCAGCAGGTCGCGCGGGGCGAGGCGGGACGGTGCGATCGGACGGCTGGACCGTGGGCGGTGCCACCTGCGTCCGCGTCCGCCGGTCCTGGTCCCGGCGTCGTGCGGCGGGCCACCAACGGCCTCGGTGAGCGTGCCGGCCCGGCAGTCCCGCCATGTCGTACGGCGCTCACGGTGTCCATCTCTCCCGAGTGTTCCGGCGCGGCGCTCATCCGGTGCCTCCGGTGCGGTTGCCGGCCGCCGCTTCGATGGGCTGCTTGTCGGATGACGGGTCGGTCAGCGCGCCGTCGTGCAGAACACCGTCGCGGGCGGTCAGGGTGCGCTGTGCCCGGGCCGCGACGGTGGAGTCATGGGTGATGACGAGCACGGTCAGGCCGTCGGCGTGCAGTTCGTCCAGCGTCTCCAGCACGGTGGCGGCCGTCGCGCTGTCGAGGTTGCCGGTGGGCTCGTCGCACAGCAGCAGCAGCGCGGGCCTGGTGGCCACGGCCCGCGCGATCGCCACGCGCTGGCGCTCTCCTCCCGACAACCAGGGGGGCGTCGCGTCGATCCGGTGTCCCAGACCGACACGTGTCAGGGCCTCGCGAACCCGCCTGCCGCGTTCGGTGAGTGGAACGCCGTTGTAAACCATGGCCAGCAGCACGGGAACGTCGACTTCCCGGAGCGGAGGGCCCCAAGGCCGCGACGCGCTCGCCCCGTTCGACGCGCAGGTCGCAGGGGCGGAGCGCGGTGACGGGCGGGGGCCGGGATAGGTGAGCCCGACCTCCTGGCACTCGATCACGGTCGTGTCGGCAGCGAGTTGCGCTGGCGGGGGGGGCGACGGGTGGGGTTCTTCTCATTCCGCCGCGCCCCCGGTGGCCGTCAGTCGCGGTGGCATCCGCCGCCGCGCGGGCAGCTTTGGCGTTGCGGGGGGGCGGTCGATGGACATCACACCACCGTCATCGTCGGCCTTGAGCTGGAACGGGGTCGACTTTGTGGTGGCGATCTCACGCACTCTGCCACCGTTCACCTCGACAATGTGGTGGCCGCGTGCCGCGGCGATGCCGCCACTGACGGGGATGGCGGAGGTGACCTGGCCGGGAACGGTGGCCTTCGTCTGTACCTTGCCGGTCGCGGCGTCGACGGTGACCAGTCGGGTTTTGTCGCTCTTCGCCGAGTCGTCCGTCAGCGCGGTGAACACCGCCTCATCGCCCTGACCACAGCCAGGAGAGAAGTAGCCGAGCGTCGCCTGGAAGGGCAGTTTGGTGATCGTCCCGCTGTCCAGTTCGACGACGTCGGTGAACGCGCTGCGCGTCATCATCTCGGGTTGTTCGTGAACGTCCGCGGAGCATAGGCGGTGGCGGCGTACTTCCCGGACTCGGTCACGCACGCGTTCCCGATTCATGTATCCGTCTCGAACCCGGTCTCCGACAGCGAAGCGGCGGTCCTCCACCTGTGGCCGTCTTTCTCCACAGCGGTCAGGAGGTGGAATCCGGTGCCGTCTCCCGAGCTTGTCCACGCCATGTCTTTCGACGTTCGGTAGTCTTCCCCGAGCGTCGCCGTACGGTCCTTGACCGGAACCGCTTGTGGCTTGTCACCTGACCTGACACCGTCTGTCCGGCCGCCCCCAGGGGTGCTGCGGCCGGTCGCAGCGATCGTTGCTCTAGTCGGCGACCTGGCGCTGGGCCAGGACGTGACCGGCGTGGTCCATCGCGGCGAGCAGGGTCACGTACGGGGTGGTGGCGGCGCGTGAGCCGCGCAGAGCCTTGCCATCGACGGCGATTGCTCGCAGTCCGGGGCCGGTTGGGGTGGCGCGGGCGGCGAGGAAGGCTCCGATTGCCTGGTCGAGGGCGTCACCGTCCAGCCGGACGAGGAGACGGCGCAGGGTGTGGGGATGCGGGACGGACACTGCGCCGGTCAGCGGGTCCAGGGGGAAGCCGAGGGCCCGAGAGGCCCAGACAGGAGCATCGGTGATCCACTCGGTGATCGCGGTGAGTGACCGGGCACCGGCCAGCACACTTGCCGCGGCCGCGGTGACCAGGGCGGACAGCTGGTAGCGGCGCCCGCGAACACCTCTCGGATCGGGCACCGGGCCCAAGAAGCCGGACAGGGCAACCGCGTCCGTCAGCGGGGCGGCCGGCACGGAAACCTGGACCATCTGTTCCAGCGCGGTGGGCATAGCGGAAGATGCAGGAGCAGGCACGGACTCACCAAGTGTTCACGGAACTTCGACACTCACATGATCACCGGGACCGTGCCTGTACTGCGTCCCTCTGGCCGAACCGGGACGTCCGACGCGACTCCGAACCAGCCCGGCGAGCCGGACGAACCTCGATCACGCAACGACCCCTGACTGCTGGGCTACCACCAAATCGGCGACGACTACCTGGCCGACCCGCCACGGCAGACCCCCCGTCAAGATCATTTGAACTGCTAACCGCTGTACCGATCTCAACCCCGGGCTCGGGGTGAGTCGACTGTCCACAGTGGAGTTCGACGGCCCGCCGCGGCAGGTCGAGCCGCTCACCGTCGAGGAGCTGCAGGACAGCATCCGGCGGGTGAGGCGGCACCGATGTCACGATCACCACGATGTCGTCCGGGACCCGCTGGATCGACACCGCGCGGCAGGAGACCACGTACCGGACCGGCCGGGTCCTGCTGGCCGGGGACGCGGCCCACGTGTACGCGCCGGTCGGCGGCCAGGGCCTCAACGTCGGTATCGTCGACGCGGCGAACCTCGGCTGGAAGCTCGCGGCCGTGGTATGCGGCCGGGTCGGCGAGGACATCCTCGACACGTACACCACCGAACGGCATCCGGTCGCGGCGCGCCTGCTGCAGAACACCCGGGCCCAGATCGCCCTGATGCGACCCGACCCACAGGCGAGGGCGCTGTGGGAGATGTTCTCCGACCTGATGGACCTCGACGACGCCCACCGGTACATCGCCGGCATGCTCGACGGCATGGACGTCCGGTACGACCTGGGCGACGACCACCGGCTCGTCGGCACCCTGTGCCCGGACATGAAGTTGACGCTGGAGCGGCCCGACCCGGACGTCGTCACCGCGGTGACCCGGTCGGCGGACCTGCTGTGTGAGGGGCGTGGGCTCCTGCTCGACCTCGTCGACCGCGCGGAGGTCCGCGACGCCGCGGCCGCGTGGACCGGACGGGGCAACACCGTCACCGCCCGCACGGACCGGGTGGACGCCGACGCGTTGCTCGTCCGGCCCGACGGCTGTGTCGCCCGGGCCTTGCCCACCGGGCAGGATCTCGACGCCACCACGCTGGTGCGTGCGCCGGGCACATGGTTCGGCCAACCGGCCTGAGCACCGTATTAACAGTCGTCTCAGGTTCGCTCGGTACGAAGTAGGCGTCCAGATAAGCGATGCAACCCGTGTGTAGGAGGCTAGTGATGGCAGTCAACTCAGCGCCGTCCGGGGAAGCGCCGGCCGGTCGGTTGGCGGGCCGGTGGGTGCCGTGGTTAGTGATTGGCTTGTGGCTGGTGCTGGCCGGGGGCATGGTGCCGCTGAGCGGCAAGTTGAGCTCGGTCACCACCGACAGCGCCGTAGACACCCTGCCGGCCAGTGCCGAGTCCACCAAGGTGGCGGTGCTGGACGACAGTCTCCCCGGCGGTGACAACAACACGTTCGTCTTCGTGTACCACCGCGCCGGCGGCATGACCGACGCCGACCGGGCGACGGTCGAGCGCCACTACAACACCCTTGCCAAGCGGTACCCGCCGAAGGCGACGGCGGCGGCCGGCGAGGACGACGAGGGCTCACCGACGAGCCCCTCCACCAACGGCAAGGCGATGATGTTCACCCTCGAGGTGAGCACGGCCTATGGCGCACCGGAGGACATCGTCGGCCCGTTGCGGGACGCCGCGAAGGACCGCCCCGCCGGCCTGGAACTCGACGTGACCGGCCCGGGCGCGATCGACGGCGACATGGATACCGTCTTTGACGGCATCGACGTGCAGGTCCTCCTCACCACCATCGTCGTCGTCACGCTCCTGCTCATCCTCACCTACCGCAGCCCGGTGTTGTGGATCATCCCGCTGGTGGCCGTGGGCGCGGCCGCACTGACCGCGATGGCGACCGTCTACCTGCTCGTCAAGGGCTTCGGCATCGTGGTCAACGACCAGAACTCGGCGCTGCTGACGATCCTGGTATTCGGCGTCGGCACGGACTACGCGCTGTTGCTCATCGCTCGATATCGGGAGGCACTGCACCACCATGAGAACGTCCGGGTCGCGATGGTCCATGCGCTACGCGGCGCGGCGCCGGCCATCGTCGCGTCCGCGGCCACCGTGGCCGCCGGCCTGCTCTGCCTGCTCGTCGCGGACCTGAACAGCACCAGCGGGTTGGGCCCGATCGGTGCGGCCGGCATCCTGTGCGCGCTGGTGGCCATGCTGACGCTGTTCCCGGCGGTGCTCGTGGTGCTCGGCAGGCGGATCTTCTGGCCGGCCATCCCGCGGTTCAGCACGGCCGTGGAGGAGAAGCCGGGGCTGTGGGGACGGCTCGGCACCGCCATCAGCCGCCGCCGGTGGGTGGCGACGCTCGGCTCGCTCGGAGTCCTCGGCATGCTCGCCCTCGGGCTGGCGGGCAACACCGGCGCCCTGCGGGAGCAGGACCAGTTCCTGTCCGCGCCGGAGTCGGTCACCGGCTTCACCGTTCTCCGCCAGCACTTCCCGGAGCTCGGCGGCCAGCCGATGACGATCTTCACGCGGCCGGCGCACCAGGAGCGGGTGCTCGGCATCGTCAAGGACACTCGCGGTGTGGCCCTGGCCATCCCGGAGCAGACCAGCGGTGGCTGGGCCAACATCTCCGTGTTCCCGAAGGACGCGCCGGACACCGTCGCAGAGTACGACACGATCAAGCGGGTGCGCACCGCCGTGCACGCGGTGCGCGGGGCGGAGGCGATCGTCGGCGGGCCGAGTGCGGAGAACCTCGACACCGAGGTGACCACCGAGCGGGACGAGAAGCTGGTGATCCCGCTGGTGCTCGCCGTCGTCCTGATCGTCCTCGGGCTGCTGCTGCGCGCGATCCTGGCCCCGCTGGTCCTGATGGCCACTGTGATTGTCTCATTCGCCGCGGCCTTCGGCGGCAGCGTGTTCGTCTTCGACACGATCCTCGGGTTCAAGGGTGTCGACTATTCGGTGCCGCTGCTGGCATTCCTGTTCCTGGTGGCGCTCGGCGTCGACTACAACATCTTCCTGGCCAGCCGGGCCCGGGAGGAGACCGTGCGTCTCGGCACCAGAGAGGGCATGCTCAAAGCCCTCTCGGCCACCGGTGGCGTCATCACCTCGGCAGGCCTGGTCCTGGCGGCCACGTTCGCGGTGCTCGCCACACTTCCGCTGGTGATGCTGATCGAGGTCGGGTTCCTGGTCGCCTTCGGCGTGCTGCTCGACGCCCTGCTGGTGCGGTCGGTCCTGGTGCCCGCCCTCACCCTGCTGATCGGCCGCCGGATCTGGTGGCCGAGCCGGCTGTCCCGTCCAGCGACGGAGCTGCCGGACGGTCAACAGCCGCTCGCCGACGACGAGAAGCCCGCACTGCAACGGTGAGCGCGGCGGCACGGACGAGATCCGGGACGGGGACCCAGGCCCGTCCCGGATTTTTTCATGGGCCCGACGGCCGCCGCCCTTTGGTCCTGCGCCGTGCGGCCGGGGCGGGTCAGCGCATCGCGGTGTCCTCCCCGGCGGTGAGCCGCGCGATCGGGGCGGGCGGGGCCGCGGCCGGAAGGTCGACCCGAAGCAGCGCGCCACCGCGTGCGGAACGGGCGACGGTGGCCCGGCCGCCGTGGGCGTCGACGACCCGCTGCACGATCGACAGCCCCAGACCGGATCCCGGCAACGCCCGGGCGCTGTCGGCACGGTAGAACCGGTCGAACACCCGCGGTACGTCGGCTGCGTCGATGCCCGGCCCGGCGTCGTCGACCTCGAGCACCGCCGACGCGCCCTCGGCACGGAGCCGGACCTGTACCGGCTGGTCCGCGGGGGACCACTTGCCGGCGTTGTCGATGAGGTTGAGCACCGCCCGCTCGAGCGCAGCGGGACGCCCGCTCACCCACACAGAGGTCACGTCGAGCGCGACCTCGATGTCGGGCGCGCGGGAACGCGCACGGGTCGCGGCGGCCACCACCACGTCGGCAAAGTCGAGCAGCTCGGTGCTCTCGTCGCTGACGTCACCGCGCGCCAGGTCGGTCAGCTCGGCTGCAAGGGTGCTCAACTCGGCCACCTGGGCGCCGAGATCGTTGAGCAGCCGGGTCCGGCTCTCCGCCGGCAGTGCGCTGTCCAGGGTGCCGCGCTGATCGAGCCGGATCAGCAGCTCGACGTTGAGGCGCAGGCTGGTGAGCGGGGTCTTGAGCTCGTGGGCGGCGTCCTCGGCGAGCAGCCGCTGGGCCCGCCGGGAGTTCCGGAGCGCGGCGAGCATGTCGTTGATCGACTGGATCAGCCGCCGGATCTCCCCACCGCCCTCATCCGGGATGTCGGCGTCGAGATCCCGGGTGTGCGCGACACGTACCGCGGCGGCGGTCAGCCGGTCGATCGGTGCCAGCCCGGTCCGCGCCACGGTCCGCCCGACAAGGGCGCCGCCGACCACGCAGAGCAGCCCGATCAGCAGCATGCCCAACCCGAACTGGTTGATCGGGCTGTCGTCGGCGACGCGGGCCACCTGGACCGCGCCGTCGCCCGCCCGCAGCGTGTAGATGAGGTAGCCGTCCTCGTCGCTGTCGTTCGACTCCATCAGGTCGGCCGACGCGCCCTGCGCCACACGCCCGGCGTGCTCGCTGACCGGGGGCAGCGCGGGTTGGCCGGCCGGCGTCCGGGTCGAGCCGTCGGGCAGGATGACCCGCACCAGCCGACCGGATCCGGGATACGACGGTAGCTGGACCTTCGCCAGACCGGCGCGCTCCGCGTTCGTAGCCAGGACGCGGGAGTCGGCGCGCAGCTGATTCTCGGCGGTGTCCTGCAGCTCCCAGCCCAGTAGCTCGCTGGCCACCTGGAAGGCAACGAACACGCTGACCGCGATGGCCGTCGCCGCGATCACCGTCAGCCTGGTCCGCAGGGACCGCCGGCGCCACCATCGGGTCAGCCGGCGCGGTTCCCGGCCGGCGGGCCTGCTCACGGAGGAGTCTCCCGCAACGTGTATCCCAGGCCGCGCAGCGTGTAGATCAATCGCGGTTCACCCTCGGCCTCCATCTTGCGGCGCAGGTAGCTCACGTATACCTGGAGGTTGTTGGCCGTGGAGCTCATGCCGAAGCCCCAGATCGCCTCGAACAGCGCGTCGCGGGTCAAGACCCGGGTCGCGTTGCACATGAGGACCTGCAGGAGGGAGAACTCGGTCCGGGTCAGGCGCAGCGGCCGCCCGCCACGCCACGCCTCGAACCTGTCGGGATCGAGCCGGACGTCGGCGAACGACAGGATCTGCGACTCCCCGTCGGTCGGTGTGCGCCGGCGCAGCAGGGCCCGCACCCGGGCCAGCAACTCCTCGGTGGCGAACGGCTTGGGCAGGTAGTCGTCGGCGCCCGCGTCCAGCCCCGCGACCCGGTCGGAGACCTGGTCACGGGCGGTCAGCATCAGCACCGGCAGATCCCGACCCGCGGCCCGCAACCGCCGGCAGGTCTCCAACCCGCCGAGGCGGGGCATCATCACGTCGAGGAGCAGCAGATCCAGCGTGTCACCGCTGGCCCCACCGACCCCGTCGAGCACGGCGAGACCGTTGGCGACGGTGCTGGTGTCGTAACCCTCGACCTGGAGCACCCGCTCCAGCGACTCACGGATGGCCACGTCATCGTCCGCGATCATGATCCGCACGCCGGCCCGCCCCCTTCCAGTCGATGTTTTTGCCGCTCATTGTCCCCGATCAACCTGAGGCCAGGATTAGAACTCCTAACACAATGGGGATGGGTGTCTCTCCCGTCGGGCCGGGCGTGTGTCAGCGGTCGTCGCTCCCGTCCGGAAGTCCCAAGGTGACGGTGCGGGATCCCGGAGAGAAGCCGACGAAAGACTGCTCCCAGCTCTCCCCGAGCCAGTGGTACGTCACACGACCCTCCGCGGGGTGGTACCGGGCCGTGTACACCGTCCCCAGCCATTCGTCGTACGCGTATTGGTACAGCGGCGGTCGTAGCATCGCTGCGATATCAACTCCCGCCGCCTGCACGGCGTTCAGCCTGGCTTGTGTCCGGGTGGCTCGTTCCTGCTCGTCCGGCACTGGGAGGTGCTGATGGTTGGCGGCGCAGGAGTCCGGCATCTCTGTCAACGGGATGTCGGGTCCCACGTAGACCGTCACGGCCCGGTTCGGGTCGACGAGGGTGACGTTCTGCGGGATGGCGACGGGTATGGTCCGCAGTCTGCCGACCGCCTCGTCGACGGTCCGGCAGGTCTCCAGCAGGTAGCGCAGCACGAGGGGAATGGCGAAGCCCGGCCCGTGGACGAACCGCCCGCCGAAGGTGAGCGATACCGCGAGGCCGGCGTTGTTCATGCCGTCCAGCAGACCCCACCCTGCTTCCTGCATGCCGATCACAGGGCGGAGGAAGTGGGAGGAGACGATGGTGCCTTCGCAATGTTCGGGAGCGAAGTCGTAGTTTCTGAGCAGAGTGCCCGGACGGCCGATCTGGGTACAGCCGGAGAAGAACGGCCGCACCGCTGCCATGGTGAGAAGCGTCCTGGTGTGGGGTGAGGCCAGTTGGCCGGCGAGCCGGTCGAGCGCCGGGACCAGCTCGGGCATGTGCTTCTCGAACAGTCGCCGGGAACGGGCCGCGCCCCCGGGCGTCTGGCCCTCCTCGGTCAGCCAGTCTTTCGCACTCACCATGGTCGGCCGGACGTGCTCGGCCCATCGCCCGTCGCCGCCGTCACCGATCTCGATGGCGTGGAATGTCTTGACGTATTGGCTCATGACGTAGGACTCAACCTTCTTTTCAGCCCTCATTTCAATGCTCGCAGGCGCCGCCAGCAGATGAGCGCACATGCGAGGGTGAGGAAGGCTTCGTGGATGTCGTCACGTATCTCCCAGCGGATGCGCAGGCGGCGGAACCAGTGCAGGTGTGCGAACGCGCGCTCCACGACCCAGCGTTGGGTGCCCAGGCCGGAACCGTGCTCGGTGCCGCGGCAGGCGATCAACGGCTTCACACCGAGGTCCCAGGCCAGGCGGCGGTACTTGTCGTGGTCGTAGCCGCGGTCAGCCAGCACCACGTCCGGGCGGCGCCGGGGCCGGCCGCGCTTGCCTCGCACCGGCGGCACCCCCTGGAGCAGTGGGATCAGCTGAGTGACGTCGTTGCGGTTGCCGCCGGTCAGGGTGGCGGCGAGCGGGATGCCGGTGGCGTCGGTGATCAGGTGGTGTTTGCTACCCGTCCTGCCCCGGTCAACGGGGCTTCGTCCGGTCTTGGAGCCCCCTTTAACGCGCGGATATGGGAGCCGTCGACGGCCGCCCGGGAGAAGTCCAGGGCGTTCGCGCTGCGCAGCTTGGTGAGGAGGACCTCGTGCTGTCGGGGCCAGACTCCCGCCCCGGTCCACTCGGCCAGGCGGCGCCAGCAGGTCATACCCGAGCCGAAGCCGAGTTCCTGCGGCAGGTGTTCCCAGGCGATCCCGGTGTACAGAACGAACAGATGCCCTGGAACACCAGCCGGTCCGGATGCCGCTTGCACCCGGGGTGCCGGGTCCGGCGCTCAACCTTGGGCAGCAGCGACTCGATCACCGCCCACAGCTCGTCGTCGACTTCCCACGGCTTCGGCCGCGCCACCCCGCACCCCCAGATCATCGGTCCAGGAGTAATCCAACCACCTCGAAGATCATTTCGTTAGGAGTTCTTAGTAGGACTCCGTTAGGTCTTCCTGCCGGGTCTGTTCAGGAGCATGTTGAGTGTGTGGACGCACATGAAGTGAACCGAGTCCGGGCGACGTTGGCGTTATACGTCGCTGATGTGTTCGCCTCGGTGCCGCGGAAGGACCAGCGGGCCAAGGGCGACTGCTACCTGCGGGGACTGATGCTGGACGGCCGCCGCAAGTCGATCCAGGCGATGGCCTCGCGGCTGCCGGACGGCAACGAGCAGAACCTGCAGCAGTTCGTGAACCAGTCCACCTGGGATCCCATGCCGGTACAGCGGCGGATCTGCGAGCGGATGCTGCCGCTCATCACCCCGACTGCCTGGGTGATCGACGATGTGTCGGTACCCAAGGACGGAAGAATGTCGGTGGCTGTGGCCCCGCAGTACTGCGGGGCCCTGGGGAAACGGGCGAACTGCCAGGTCGCGGTCAGCGTCCACGCTGCCACCGACACTGCCTCCTGCCCCCTGCAATGGCGGCTGTTCCTGCCGAAGGAGTGGGCGGCGGACACCGACCGCAGGGCCGTCACTCGCATCCCGCCCGAGGCCACGCACCGAGAGAAGTGGCGACTGGCTTTGGACATGCTCGACACACTGGCCGACTGGGGCATGAGGCCGCCGGTTGTCGTGGCCGATGCCGCCTACGGCACCAACGCACACCTGCGGGCCGCCCTGGCCGACCGCGCAATCCCCTACGTGCTTGCCGTCCCCACCAGTGCGGATGATATTTTCGGCAAGCGCACCGCCGCGCCAGCGCGCGAGCTCACACCGACAACTGCGGGCCGACCTGGCAGCTCAATCCCCCTCACCGCGGTACGCACGAGGAGATCCGGCGACACGCGAGCACCGTCTCCCGCACCTCAGGAAATGAGGACGATCAGTCTCCGCTGTAGAGGCGGTCCAGGTCGACGAGTTGGACAGTGGGATCTCGACGGGCGAGATCGCGCAGGTCACTGGTGAAGCCGGCGCCGCTGAAGCACAGCAGCCGGGTCCGCTCAGCGTGCACACCGCCCCGGGCGCGCAGCAGGGTGCGGATACGGTCCAGGCGTTGCAGGTGGCCCAGACCCATCGTCTCGTTCCACTTGGCCTCGCCGATGGTCAGCAGGACCTCGCGGCCGTCCTCGTCACGGCCGAAGGTTGCCAGGTCGACTTCGTGACTCGTCTTGGCGGCCGGGTCCGGGACGGTGCCGGATTCCACGCGGGTGCGCTGTCCGCCGAGGGTGTCGGGGCTGGCGTACCAGCGGGTCCAGGTGCGGCAGAGCTGTTCGAAGTGGGGGCCGATGACTTTGCTGCGGAACGTGGCCTGCGAGCGCTCCCATACGGCGGCTGCCTGGCCGGGACGCTCCAGATCACTCCACTCCGGGCGCATGAGCGCGTGGTAGAAGGTCAGGATGGGTTCGGCGATGCGGTAGGCGGAGCGTTTGCCGTGGAAGGCGTCCGGCTCGCGGACGATCATGCCGGTGTCTTCCAGCACTGTCAGCGCGTGGCTGAGGTCCGTGGACTTGCGCTCCAGGAAGCCGGCGATGCCGCCGCGGGTGTGGTTGCCCTGGGCGATGGCGGCGAGCACGCCGTGGTAGAGGGCGGTGTCCCGCAGGTCGGGCTCCTCGGCCAGCAGGAAGCGGGCTTCCCGGAACAGCGGGCGCCCCGGATTGAGGACATTGCGCATCACCCACGGGCCGAAGTCGTCCAAGCCGGCGGGGGTGTCGCCGAGGACGAACTCGCGCCGGTAGGCGGGCGTGCCGCCGACCACGGAGTTGACCAACAACGCCAGCCGGGGGTCGTCGGTCTGCTCCCAGAAGCGGGCGGCCTGGCGGAAGTCCAGGGTCGGCACCACCAGCTCCATGCTGGACCGGCCCCGCAGAGGGGCAGTTCCGGCGAGCAGGCTCCCCATGAACGACAGTGCCGAGCCGCACAGCAGCAGGCGCACCGGACCGCTCTCATGCCGAGCCTGTGGGCCCAGGGCCCGCTGCAGCAGCGAGGGCAGTTCCGGCGAAGCCTTGGCCAGGAAGGGAAACTCGTCCAGTACCACCACCAGGGGCGCACCGCCGGGTCCCGTCAGGGCCATCAGTTCGGAGACCGCCTCCTCCCAGTGCGCGAACCGGTAAGGCGCCCGACGCCCTTCAAACCGTGCCAGCGCCGCCCCGAACTGACGCAGCGACTCTGCCTCAGTCGCCTCACTCGCCGCGAAGAAGAAACCACCAGCCGCCCGGCACACCCCATCCAGCAGGAACGTCTTACCCTGACGCCGCCGCCCCGAGACCACGCCAAGCGTCGCCTCCACCCCCGCATAGGAGGCGAAGCGGACCAGCTCCTCCCACTCGAAATCCCGGTCGAACATCCCCACCGGCTTGTCCACCACACACCTCCAACCAATGATGAGCCAGTTTATTATAAACTCACTCATCACCGATGCGCGTACGCCTGAAACGGTCACAGGGCCCGGTGGGAGTCGCGCAGTGTCGCGGACGGTATACCCAAGCGATACAGGGCGCGACGGATCGTGACAGCAGCCACTCGATGACCAAGCCGTCGCAGCTCTCCTTCCCTTCCGGCAAGGGCGGCCGGATTGGGCGCATGGCCTTCCAGCGCACCAGACGCCGATGCCAGACCAGCAGCGTGTCGGGGTGACCAGTCAATGGTGATGCAAGGCGGATGGCAGGTGCCTGGCGAGAGGGGAGCACACCTGGTCTGAGGTTCCCCCGAGATGCGGGGAGAGGTGACAGCGGGTCAGATGGGTCTCAGGAGAGGAGACCAGACGATGCCTGCCCCGAGGAAGTACC
>NZ_JBIBKK010000035.1:0-103729 GCF_042959105.1 Streptomyces sp. NPDC007917 | reverse complement strand
ATGTCCTGTGGGCCATGATCCGCGACGGAGCGTGTTACCAAGCCACATCGCCTGTTACGGCAGCAGCTTGACATCAGCATTGGGAAGCTCCTTGTGGGCGGCTGCGGAGCGGGGAACCCGGGAAATGCTCAGTGCACTGAACGAAGGCGTGGGGAATGTAGGGCCGATTTCTTACCGCCGTCAAGGCTGTGCACAATTTCGCTCGAGGCGGGAGCCGCGCCGTGGTGTGACATCTGCGAAAGACGGCTACGCCGGAACGGTTTCGATCAGCCGGCTCACCGCGTCCCGGACGGGCATCTCCAACAGGGCGTGGACCGCGCGGAATGTCTCCTCCGTCCCGGCGGCGGGCCAGTCCGCCGGCAGGTGCCGCACAGGCAACCGGGGATCACTGCGGATGACCTGGAGCCACTCGGTGGTCAACCGGAGGCGCAGCGCGAGGGCGTCCTCTCCCGCCAGGTCCACGCCACCCGAGGCGTACGGCCGCCAGAACGCGTCGAAGTCGCGGTACCGTGCGCACAGGCCGCCCAGATCCCAGGTATCGTTGATCATTTCGGCGATGTTCATGCCGGCATCCCCGCGGGCGCGGAAGACCTTCACGTGCGCGGCCAGGCCCAGCTCGGCCACGATCCCGGAGACGTCGATCTCGCCTGGCGCGATCCACAGTCCGCTGAACAGCGTGCCGAAGCCCGCCCAGGTCAGCTGGGAGCGCAGATCGTGCCGCTGGCGTTGCCACGACTCCGGGAGCGAGAAGCCGAGCAGGGTCCAGGTGCCGTCCCATTCCCGGTTGACCGCGCCCGTCTTCCAGATGCGCCGCTCGCCATCACGGAGGATCGCCTCCGAGCGATCGGTCAGGCCGACGTAGGTCCGCCGGCCCTCGCGCCGACGACTCAGCAGGCCGCGGCCGACCATGCGGGTGAGGGTGGACCGGGTGGCCTGCTCTCCGACTCCCGCGCGCCGGAACACCTCGATGACGCTCCCCGTATACACGCACACCCCGCGGCCCAGTACTTCGTCACCGAGGAAACTGAGCAGGAGGGACTGGGGGCGCAGGGCTGGCTCGGTCACACGCACACATTACGAGGCCGCCGCCCAGGCACGTGCGGCAAGCGGCACCCGGTCGGGTGCGGGCCGGGCGGCGGTCACGGCCGGACACCCGGCGGGGGGCATCAGTCGGGCCTGTTCCCGGCAACGCGCGCCAGGAGCGCGTGCAGCGTCTCCCGCTCGGCGGGGGCGAGCGGGGTGAGCAGTTCGTCGGTCACACGCTGACCTGCCTGACCGGTGTCACGGAGGAACACGCGGCCGCCCTCGGTGAGGATGACGATGCGGCTGCGACGGTCGTCGGGTGCGGGGCGGCGCTCGGCGAAGCCCAGCTTCTCCAGGTCGTCCACCAGGCCGACGATCGCGCTCGGGTCGTAACCGAGCCGGGCGCTGAGCTCTCGCTGCAACGCGCCCTCGCAGGTGGCAAGGAAGCGCAGCACGGCGTAGTGCCGCAGCCGCAGCCCCGACTCCTGGAGGAACGCGTTGAACAACTGACCGGAGCGCAGACCCAGGCGGTACAGCAGATAGCCCGTGTCCGCGTGCAACGCCCGCATCCACGGTTCGTCCGCGTCGATGGGGGGCGGGTTGTCGATGTGCTGACGGGCGATGGCGGGCTCCCAGGTCTCGGTTCCGGGGCGCCGATCTCGGCTCCCCAGCGGGGTTGGTCTCACTCATGTGCGGAGTCCAGCATGACGCACCCGAAGGTAACCAACAACTATTGACGACGACAATTATTGCTCTTAGCTTCGACCTCGAGCCGCATCCCGGCGCCGCACAGGCGCACCCCATGCGAAGGGACCCGCTCGTGCCCACCATCGATCTGACCGGCAAGGCCGCTGTCGTCACCGGCAGCGGACGGGGCCTCGGCCTCGCCTACGCACACGCCCTCGCCGCCCACGGCGCGTCCGTGGTCGTCAACGACGTCGACGAAGCCGTGGCCGAACAGGCCGTCAAGTCCATCACCAAGGCCGGCGGCAGCGCCGTGGCCGAGGTGGTCCCGGTCGGCGCCGCCGAGGCCGCCGACCGTCTCGTGAGCCGTGCCGTCGAGGAGTTCGGCCGGCTCGACGTCCTGGTCAGCAACGCAGGCATCCTGCGCGACAAGGTGCTGTGGAAGATGACCGACGAGGACTTCGACGCCGTCATCACCACCCATCTCCGAGCCACCTTCACCTGCGCCCGCGCCGCCGCCGTACGCATGCGCGAGCAGGGCGAAGGCGGCACACTCGTCCTCGTCGGCTCCCCGGCCGGGCAGCGCGGCAACTTCGGCCAGACCAACTACGCCGCCGCCAAGGCCGGAATCGCCGCCATGGCCCGCACCTGGTCCATGGAACTGTCCCGCGCGAACATCACCGTCAACGCGATCGTGCCGGTCGCCGCCACCGCGATGACCGAGACCATTCCCGCCTTCGCCCCGTATGTCGAGGCCCTGAGGAACGGCGAACCGCTGCCGGACTTCCTGCGCAAGGGGGAGGGATTCGGCACTCCGGAGGACTGCGCCGCCCTCGTCCCCTTCCTGGCCTCCGACGCCGCCCGCGGCATCACCGGCCAGTGCATCGGCATCGGCGGCGACAAGGTGGCGCTCTGGTCGCATCCGCAGGAGATCCGGACCGCCTACGCCGACGGCGGCTGGACCTCCGACGCCCTCGCCGACGCCTGGCCCACATCGGTCGGCGCCGAACCGCAGACGGTGGGCATCCCCGCGCCGCGGATCCCGGAGGCGTGATGGACCTTCAGAATCTGGTCGCCATTGACGTCCACACCCACGCGGAGGTGTCTTCCAAGGGCCATTCCTCCCTGGACGACGACCTGCACGACGCCTCATCCGCCTACTTCGGGATCGAGGGCAACCGGAAGCCCACGGTGGAGGAGACGGCCGCCTATTACCGCCGGCGCCGGATGGCCGCTGTCATCTTCACGGTGGACGCCGAGTCCGCGACCGGCACCGAGCCCATCCCGAACGAGGAGGTCGCCGAGGCCGCCGCCGCCAACGCGGACGTCCTCATCCCCTTCGCCTCCATCGATCCCTTCCGGGGGAAGGCGGGCGTGAAGCAGGCCCGGCGGCTGGTCGAGCAGTACGGGGTGAAGGGCTTCAAGTTCCATCCCAGCATCCAGGGCTTCTACCCCAACGACCGCTCGGTGGCGTACGGCCTGTACGAGGTGATCGAGGAGACCGGCACCGTCGCGCTCTTCCACACCGGCCAGACCGGCATCGGCGCCGGTGTTCCCGGTGGAGGCGGCATCCGCCTGAAGTACTCCAACCCGCTCCATGTGGACGACGTGGCCGCCGACTTCCCGAAGCTGAAGATCGTCTTGGCGCACCCGTCATTCCCCTGGCAGGACGAGGCCCTGGCGGTGGCGACCCACAAGCCAGGCGTGTACATCGACCTGTCCGGCTGGTCGCCGAAGTACTTCCCGCCACAGCTCGTGCAGTACGCCAACACGCTGCTGAAGGACAAGGTCCTGTTCGGTTCGGACTTCCCGGTGCTCACCCCGGACCGATGGCTGACCGACTTCGAGAAGCTCTCCATCAAAGACACGGTCAAGCCGAAGATCCTCAAGGAAAACGCGGCCCGCCTGCTCGGGCTGGCGCAACTGTAAGAGGTGGTCAGATGCGCAACGAGGGACTGGGGTCGTGGCCCGCACGCCGGGCCCGCAAGACCCCACACCGCACAGCCCTGATCCACGGCGAGCAGTCGACCGACTACCGCACCCTGCACACACGCGCCACCCGCCTCGCCCACGCCCTGCGCGCCCGAGGCATCGAACGCGGCGACCGCGTCGCCCACCTCAGCCCCAACCACCCCGCCTATCTCGAGACCCTGTTCGCCGCCGGCCTCCTCGGCGCCGTCTTCGTCCCCCTCAACACCCGCCTCGCCGGACCCGAGATCGCCTACCAACTCGCCGACTCCGGCGCCAAGGCCCTCATCCACGGCCCCGCACACGCCGGACTCGTTGCCGGACTGCCGGCCGGCACCGACGTACGGACCCATGTCGAGATCGGCGACGCATACGAACAAGCCCTGGCAGCCGCCCCGGCTGAGCCGATCGACGAACCGGTCACCCCCGACGACACCTGCCTCATCATGTACACCTCGGGGACGACCGGCCATCCCAAGGGCGCGATGCTCACCCACGCCAACGTCACCTGGAACGCCGTCAACGTCCTGGTCGACCACGACCTGATCGCCGACGAACGGGCCCTGGTCTCCGCCCCGTTGTTCCACACCGCCAGCCTGAACATGCTGACTTTGCCAGTACTGCTCAAGGGCGGTACCTGCGTCCTGACGGAGGCCTTCGACCCGGGCGCGACCCTCGACCTGATCGAGCGGCACGGCATCACCTTCATGTTCGGAGTGCCGACGATGTTCGACCAAGTGGCCCGGCACCCCCGCTGGCCGAACGCCGACCTGTCCTCGCTCCGCATCCTCACCTGCGGCGGATCACCGGTGCCGACCCCGCTCATCGCCGCCTACCAGGAGCGCGGGCTCACCTTCCTCCAGGGCTACGGCATGACCGAGGCCGCGCCCGGCGCACTCTTCATGGACGCCGAACACGCCGTCGGCAAAGCGGGCTCGGCGGGCGTACCGCACTTCTTCAGCGACGTACGGGTCATACGGCCCGACCTCACCCCGGTCGACGTCGGCGAGACCGGCGAAGTGGTGGTACGCGGACCACACGTCATGTCCGGCTACTGGGGGCTGCCCGAGGAGACGGAGGCCGCCCTCACGGACGGCTGGTTCCGCAGCGGGGACGCGGCCCGGGTCGACGAAGACGGTTATGTGTACATCGTCGACCGGATCAAGGACGTGATCATCTCTGGCGGCGAGAACATCTATCCCGCCGAGATCGAGGATCTCCTCCTCGCCCACCCGGGCATCGCCGAGTGCGCGGTCATCGGTGTCCCGGACGACACATGGGGCGAGGTACCCCGGGCGGTCGTCGTCCCGGCAGCGGACACCGAACTCGACCCGGACGAGGTGCTGACGTCACTGTCCGGGCAGCTCGCCAAGTACAAGATCCCCAAGTCGGTGGTGGTCGGGGACAAACTCCCGCGCACCGCTTCCGGAAAAATCCTCAAGTCCCGCGTGCGTCACCGCTACGGCACCCCAGCCCCTGAACAGGAAGCCGGCTCATGAGCATCACCGTCAACGGTTTGGACGAACTGAAGAAGCTCGCCGACAGCGACCTCGGCACCAGCGAGTGGATCGAGGTCACGCAGGATCGCATCGACACCTTCGCCGACGCCACCGGCGATCACCAGTGGATCCACACCGACCCGGAGCGAGCGGCTCAGGGCCCCTTCGGCTCGCCGATCGCGCACGGCTACCTCACCTTGTCCCTGTTCATCCCCCTCTTCACCCAACTCCTGGACGTACAGGGTGTGACCACCAAGGTCAACTACGGGCTGAACAAGGTGCGTTTCCCCGCGCCGGTGAAGGCCGGATCCCGCATTCGGCTCGTCGCCCGGCTCACCTCGGTCGAGGACGTACCCGGCGGCGTCCAGATCACCGTCGACGGCAGGATCGAGGTGGACGGCGGCACGAAGCCCGCGGCCGTCATGCAGAGCCTGTCCCGCTTCTACACCTGACCTGCGGCAATCGGTAGGTGCCGCGGTGCGGGCGTCCGGGGTGGGCCACCGCGCTCACCTTGTGGTCGTCCTGCCCTCGCCTCGGTCCGACCGCTCGGCAGTGGAGCTCGATCGGTGCCGAGCCGAGAACGCTTGGACTTTTCTCTGCTGCGGTGTCCCTGGCCAGGGACACCGTGGCGGCGGCGCCTCAGCCGTGGAGCGCGATTTCTCGGGCCTCGGCGTCCAGGTCGGGCGGGGCCCAGCTGGGTCAGGCGAAAGGTGGGTGCAGACCTGCAGACACGAGCTCCCGGACCGGACCTTGATCCGGAACCGGCGCCACCTCCGGCGATCCCGACAAGCTAAACGACCTCGACATCCGCAGCCGCTCCAGCTCGGCGCGCTCGGTGTCCCGCAGCCGGCCGCCCGAGGCAGCGGGCGCGGGCCGGTCGGATCGGCCTGCCCGTCTCGATCACTACGCTGCATGGCCTTGTGGGTGAAGTAGCTGCGGCGGACCCGGCCCTGGCGGCCGGGGTGATCAGCGACTGCAAGGCCGAGCGATCACCACGACCAAGATCCACTCAAGCAAGCGGCCCTGGGCCATGCCGGTGATCGCTCCGAGGGCAGCGGCTGTGCTGCCCTCGGGGCTCGATCGGGTATCAGCGGCGGGTTTCGATCTTCAGGTCGCCTGCGGTCACATTGCGGATGTGATCACTGGCGAGCATGTCGTGCGGAAAGCCGAGTCCAATCGCGCTGGCCTCGTCGAGGCGGGCCAGTTGGGAGGTGGTGAAGTCGACCTCCAGAGCGCCCAGATTGTCCTCCAGCTGCGCGGGGGTGCGGGCGCCGATGATCGGTGCCGTCACGCCCGGGTTCCGAAGGGTCCAGGCCAGCCCGATCTGGGCGGGTGTGCGGCCCAGCTCCGTGGCGACCTCCTTCACGACATCAGCAATGGCAAGGTTTCGTTCGGTGAGTGTGCCCAAGGCGAGGTTGAAGCTCTTGCGGGTGCCGTCGGGTGCAACGTTCGTCGCGGTCAGGTCGTCGCGGCTGTACTTGCCGGTGAGCACCCCGCCGGCCAGGGGGGAATACGGGATTACACCGAGTCCCATCTCCCGTGCCATGGGAATCAGGTCACGTTCCCCGGTACGCTCGATCAGGTTGTACTCGATCTGCAGCGCGACCAGCGGCGACCAGCCGCGCAGGTCGGCGATCGCCTGCATGCGCGACACCTGCCAGGCCGGGGCGTTACAGATCGCCACGTACAAGATCTTGCCCTGCCGGACCAGATCGTCCATGCCCCGCAGGATCTCCTCGACCGGTGTCGTGAAATCCCACACGTGCAAGTAGAGCAGATCGATGTAGTCCGTATTGAGCTGTCGCAGACTCGCTTCCACCGAAGCGAACAGGCTCTTGCGGTGACTGCCCGCGGAATTCGGGTCGCCAGGCCGGCGCAGCGTCGTATATTTCGTCGCCAGCACCAGGGTTTCGCGCCTGTCGCGGGCGAATTCGCCCAGCAGGCGCTCGGAGCTGCCGTTGGTGTAGGTGTTGGCGGTGTCGATGAAGTTGCCGCCTCGCTCTACGTAGAGGTCAAACAGCTTCCGTGCCTCGTCCTGCTCGGCACCCCAGCCCCAATCGGTGCCGAAGGTCGCCGCGCCCAGCGCCAGCGGTGAGACCCTCAGCCCGGAGCGGCCCAGCAGCCGGTAGGTGTCGAGGGTGAGCGGCATCGTGTCCTCCTGTGCTCGTGATCCGTTGCCGGGAACAAGGCTGTGACCGCCGCGAGCCCCGGGTAAGGGAAAGAGGTTCCTGGGAACGCCGGTCCTACCCTGGCTGTTGGGAACGAACATGACGACCCACACCGTGGACACCACACAGGAGCTGGCCGCGTTCCTGCGGACCCGCCGTGAACGGCTGAACCCGCGCGATCTCGGTCTGCCGTCCCGCCGGCAGGCCCGGCGGACCCCGGGACTGCGCCGCGAAGAGGTCGCTGAACTGGCCGGGGTCAGTGTCGACTACATCGTGCGACTGGAACAGGGGCGCGGGCTGCGGCCCTCGGCGGACGTGGTGGAGGCGCTGGCCCGGGCGCTGCGCCTGGCCCCCGTGGAACGCGCCTACCTCTTCAACCTGACCCAGCAGCGCCCCCGAAACGCCGACAAGCCCGCCACCACTGCGGCGTCGCCGCTGACCCGGCTGGTCGCCGACCTGTCGCCGCTGCCGTCCATGCTGATGAACCACCGCTATGACATCCTGGCCTGGAACCGCGAAATGACGCGACTGCTCATGGATTTCGACACCCTGCCGCCGTCACAGCGCAATGCGATGTGGCTGTGCCTGATGCATCCGGAGATACGCGAGTTCTACGTCGACCGGGAACGCGTCGTGCGGGAGGGAATCGCCCACCTGCGCGGTGCGTGGGCCGCACATCCGGAGGATCGGGCATTGACCGACCTCATCGTCGAATTCATGACCCGTAACGAGGAGTTCGCACGATTGTGGGCTGAGCGGGACATCAAGGTCAATGGCCGCGGGCACAAGGTGATGCGGCATCCTGACGCCGGTGTGATCGCAGTGCATTTCGAAGTGCTTATGCCGCTTGAAGATCCGGACCAGCGGTTGGTGATCTTCCGCGCTGCAGACGATGAGAGCCAGTCGGCATTGGACTGGTTGTGCGCACGATGATGTCGAACCGTCCATTCGCTCGCTGAGCCGAATCGTCATTCCGTCGTGTTTGGCCCGTACTTACACTTCGGTGGGGCGCATGGGCGCACAGCACATTCGCACAGCAGGGTCATTGCGGTGTTTCTCGCCCGATTGTCAATGTGCTGTACTTTGAGCCTCCACCAACTTGAAGTCTCCGGGCTTTCAGCCCGTACCGTCGTGACCAGGCCCTGGTGGGGCCGGCCCCACCGAACACGCATTTACAGTGTGCGGGCCGATGCAAGGTGAGGGAGGGTTCAGACCGTGTAGAACGATGGCCGGAGTCGGCCGGTCAGCGCCAGGAAGGTGACGAACGCGCCTGTGACGATCCAGCCGGGCCATCCGGCCATACCCATGTGCAGGGGATCCAGTGCTGCGCTGGAATCAGCGAACTCCTTGACCATACCGACGCTCACCGAACTCACGAAGGCATGGCCGATGACGGCGGGTACGACCGAGCCGGAGCGCAGACGCAGCCATGTGAAGACCGGCAGGACAAGGACGCAACTCACCAGCATGGCAGGTACCGACACATACCAGGGCCGCCCCGGGTACTGGCCGCCCATCAGCAGCGTGGGCAGGTGCCACAGGGCGAAGGCCGCGCCGGTGACCACGTACGCCCGTATCAGGCTTCGGCGGTCACCGTTCCCTACGAGGCGGGGGAAAAGGTAACCCTGCCAGCCCAGTTCCTCACCGAAGAACAACGGAAGCGACACCAGCATGTTCAGCACAGCTCCGGCCGCCCACGCACCGAGCCCGTTCCAGTGCACCCCACCGAACGGGTAGCGGCCGGCGAAGGCGCCGATGACGAGAGCAGCCGTCGTGAGGCCGGCGGGGACGATGAAAGCCACCAGGCAGGCCCGTGCAGTCCGCCCCCATGGCTTCGTCCAGCGCAGGGCGAGAGTGTCCCGCACCCGGCCGCTGCGCTCGACACAGCGGACGACGAGGATCGCGGCGAGAGCAGGCGCCAGCATCGCGGCCGCGATACACACCTGCTCCAGCGCACCGGTCTCCTCGCGCGCGTCGCCGCGCCGGTAACCACTCGCCAGGAGTGGTGACATGGCCGCCCACATGCCGATGTAGGCGACGCCGAGGAAGATGAACAGGCCACGTCGCGGTTGACGAGCGGTAAGGAAGGTCATGACGTGGACGCTACGGATCAACACAGCAGCGACGAATCCAGCTGGCACGTGTATCGACGGTGGAGCTGACTCCACTTCCTGCAGGAGATCTCCCTACCCGTCGAAGACAGTCAGCGGTCGACTTCGAGGTTGGTTATGACGAGCAGGGCGCGCAGGAGACGGGTGGCGTGGGCGGGGTCGGTGCGGAGTTTGGTGAGGGTCCGCCAGTGCTTGAGGTGTGCGAAGCCGTGCTCGACGTGATCATCACCCGAGGCGGCAAAACGATCAAAGCGATCGTCGTCGGCGACGCCCGCAAGTACTCCACCGTCCTGCTCGAGCCGAGCACAACCGCGGTCGCCCGGTCGGCAGAGCTGCTGGCCGAACGCCTGTCCCTGACGGGCGGGGGAGCGGGGTGTGCCACCGCCGCGGTCACGGGGCGGTGAGGGCATCGGCTTCGAGGGCCAGCAGGAGGTCCAGGCGTCCGGTGAGGGTGGCGGTGTCGCGACCGGTCAGCTCGGTGATGCGGGCGAGACGCTTGTAGAGGGAGTTGATGTGCAGGTGCATGGCCCGGGCGGTTGCGGAGGGACTGGCCTGGTGTTCCAGGAAGGTGCGCAGAGTGCTCTCCAGCCGCCCGTCGTGAGTGGCGTCATAGTCGCGGAGAGCCGTGAGGACGGCGGTGAGCTGGTGGAGGGTCTGGGGTCCGCCCGACTGAGAAGCGTGTGATAGGTGGGGAGATCGATCAGGCGGGCGACGGTGAGGTGGTGGCTGGTCTGGGCGAGGACGGCGCTCGCGCGGCGGGCTTCGAGCACGGCGGTGCGTAGCTGGGCGGGGCCGGCGACGGGCCCGCCGATGCCGATGACGCTGCCGTCTGGGAGGCGTGGCGGCCGGCGGTCCCAGGCAGCGTCTGTACCGGTGAGGCGGCGGCACCACGCGGGCAGCGGCTCGGCGGGCCGACGCCAGGTGCACACGGCGACGACGTCGGCGTGGCCGGTGGCGACCACGGCGGGGACGCCCTGGTCCTGGAGTGCGGTGCGGGTGGCGGCGGCGAGGTCCGTCATGGGGACGCCGGCACGGCTGGTGACGGCCAGCGCGGCCAGGGGCTGCTCGGGGTCGATACCGAACGCGCCCAGGCGACGGGTAATGGTGGTGGGGGATCCCACCCCGGAGACGATCATGTCGATCAGTTCGCTGGCGAAGCGTTCCTCGCTGGCTCTGACGGCCTGTCGGCGGGCGATCTCGATGGCCAGGTAGTGGGCTGCCTGGCTGAGGGCCTGTTGCTGGGGCTCGGTCAGGTCCGCTGCGGGGCGCAGGCACAGCAGCGCGGCATCCGGGTGGCCGACGGTGCCGACCGGCAGCAGGGTGGCGGTGGCGCCCTCGATGAGGGCGAGCTCCATAGGGGGAGGAGTGCGCGTGAGGGCGGTGGCGGCGGTGTGCGCGGCGTCGGCGCTCAGGGCCGCGTCCGCGCTGTGGGCGAGAACAGCGCCGGTGCGGTCGATGACGGCCAGCGGCAGTTCGTGCTCACGGCGCAGCACGCGCAGGACGCCGTCGGCGCCGGTGCCGGCGGAGATGGCGTCGGTGAACGCGGTGCCGCGGTGGAGGGAGGCGGCCAGGGGCGTCTGCCGTTCCGTGGCGCGGATGTCGGAGGCGGCCTGGGTGACGGCGGTGAACGGGACGTCGACAGGCAGCTGGAGCAGCGGGAGGCCGACCGCCCGGCAGGCGTCGGTCAGCGTGGCAGGGGTGTGGGGTGTGACGTCGCGCAGGCCGAAGACGATTCCGGCGGCGCCGGCGGCGAGGCAGTGGGCGACGAACTCGTCCGCGGGGGTCGCCGGTAGCCACAGCCCGTTGGTCAGGACAAGCTCGGTACGCCCGATGTAGCCGGAGGGATCGGGGAGTTCGGTGTTGTGGAGCCAGGCGATCTCGGCGTCGAGGGCGCCGGGCGGGCCGGGAACGAGGACGGACAGGCCCAGGCGGGGAAGATCGACAAGGGCACTGATGGTGAGCACGGTGGGCATTCTCCCATCCTCGGGACACGGGGTGGAGCCGATCCCCGAGCACGGACGGGACTCGTCGGCCCGCGACCAGTGATGGATCTGAGTGGGCGCCAACGTGGCGCCGATCAACTGGGTCCTGGGCGCACTGGGGATAACCCTGGGACTGAGCCTGGCGGAAACCCTGATGGTCATCGCAGCCGGGAACGCCGTGGGGTGCGCGGTGTTCGGGCGGCGCGGGGCGGTTGTCCCCGGGGTGATCCAGGGGGTGCTGACGATGGGCTGGGTAGGTATCAACACCTGGGTGATCCTGGACCTGGCGATCACGCTGCTCGCCAAGCTGGGCATCGAGGGCGGTGACGGGCTCAAGTACCTGGTCGCCGGGGTGATCATGGCCCTGCAACTGGGGCTGGCCGTCTTCGGGTTCTATGCCATCCGGACGTTCGAGAAGTGGACGGAGCCCGCGACGGTGGCGGTGATGGCCGTGATGACGGTGCTGTCGCTGACGCAGGTGGACGTGCGCTGGGGCGGCGACAGCGCCGAGAGCGGCGGGGAGACGTTCACCGCGGTCACCCAGCTGCTGACCGCGATCGGCGTCGGCTGGGGAGTGAGCTGGGTGCCCTACTCGGCCCACTACTCCCGGTTCGTCGCCCCGGGGGTGCCGGGGCGGCGGGTGTTCTGGGCGACCGCGCTGGGCATGTACGTGCCCACGGTCTGGCTGGCCGCCCTGGGGGCCTGCCTGGCCAGCGCGGGTGAAGGCGGAGACCCGTCCCAGTTGGTGGTCGCCGCCTTCGGGGTGATGGCCCTGCCGGTCCTGCTGCTGATCATGCACGGTCCGGTCGCGACCAACATCCTGAACCTGTACTCCTGCGCGCTGGCGGCGCTGAGCGTCGGGGTGCGGGTGGCCCGGTGGAAGGTGACGCTGCTGGCGGGGGTGGTGGCCACCGGCGTGCTCCTGGTGTTCATGCAGTCCCCGTCCTTCGCCCGGTCCTTCGACCACTGGATGGTGTCGATCCTGGTGTGGATCAGCCCCTGGGCCGGGGTGATGATGACCGAGTTCTTCATCCTGCGCGGGGGTCGGGTGGATGTGGCGTCCCTGTACACGACGGACGGGCCGCCGTGGCGCTGGCGGGCGCTGGCCGCGCTGTGCGCCGGGATCGTGGCGGGCTGGTGCTGGCAGTACGGGCTGGTGTCCGTCATGCAGGGACCGCTCGCCCGCGCGCTCGGCAACACCGACTTCTCCTGGCTGGCCGGCGGGCTGGTGGCCGGCGGCCTGCACTATCTGTTGGCCCGCCACGAACGCCGTGTGGCGGCCCGCACGCCGACGGTGGCCGGTGGTCCACGATGAGCGGCTCGGCCGGCCCGGTGACGGCCGTGGCCGAGGAGGCGCTGCGCCGGGCACAGATGCCGGAGGCGAGGGAAACCGTCATCACGCTCACCGCGGACCGCGCCCAGCGGGAGGCGAGGGCCGGCGCCCGCGTTCACCGCTTCGGGGGCCCGGCCGGGCCGGTGGACGGGCTGCCGGTCGTCTACAAGGACAACATCGACGTGGCCGGCACGGTCACCACGGCCGGGTCCCGCACCCGGGCCGGTCTGCCGGCCGCCGTCCGGGACGCCGCGGTGGTCCGGCGCCTGTCGGCCGCCGGGGCGGTCACCATCGCCAAGGTGAACCTGGCCGAGTTCGCCCTCGGCGGGCTGGGCACGAACGCGCACTACGGCACGCCCCCGCAATCCGCACCGGCCCGACGCGGTGCCGGGAGGGTCGTCCTCCGGCACGGCTGTGGCGGTGGTGACGGGCATCGCCGAGATCGGAATCGGCACCGACACCTCCGGCTCGGTACGCGTGCCCGCCGCCCTGTGCGGTCTGGTGGGGTGGCGGCCGTCGCAGGGCCGCCACCCCCGCGCGGGCGTCCTGCCCCTGGCGCCCTCCCTGGACACCGTCGGGGTGATCACCCAGACCGTGCCCCGGCTGCTGGCCGTGGACGCCGCCTTGCGGCCGGACCGGGCCCGCCCGGCGCCCGTCCGGCCGCCGGAGGTGACGCTGGTGGTGCCCGACGGCGCGCTGCCGCAGACGCTGGACCCGCCGGTACGGGCCCGGTTCGAGCTGACCCTGACCGCTCTCGAGCGGGCCGGGGTGCAGATCAGACGCCGCGCGGTAGGAGCGCTCAGCTCGGTCCACGCCCTGCTGGAGCGGTACGGGCCACTGGTGGCGCACGAGGCCGCCGCCACGACCTGCCGGGGGTCTCCCTGCCGATGGGACCGGTCGGCGGGCTGCCCACCGGGCTGCTGCTGTCCGGCCCGCCCGGCACGGACGAGCAGGTGCTGGCCGCCGCCGCCTGTCTGGCGCCCCACCTCCCCCCGGCGGTGGGTCCCCTCGCCGCTGTCCCTCCGCCGGAGCATCACCCCGGTGTGTGATCAACCCCCCGAAGCCCCGGAAGAGTGGTCTTTCCTCCCTCGATACCACCCGGCTCGCCTGCTGGAGTTATCCCCATGACATCGACCATCGTCGCGTCCCTGACCGTCCCCGCACGCGGTGCCGAGGCGTTCCACGTCGCCGCAGATCAGCGCATGCGCATTACCGACCTGGAGGGCGGCCAGGTCGGCGACCTGTTCGTCTACCGCGCCGACGATCCGGCGGAACACCTCAGCGCCGCCCACACGCGCGCGGCTACCGCCCGCCTGTTCCCGGCTGTTGGCGAGCGGTTCGTCACCACCCGGCGCCGTCCCGTCCTCACCCTGGTCGAGGACACCTCCGCCGGCAGGCACGACATGCTCATCCCGGCCTGCGACCCCGAGCGGTACTGCGCGCTGGGCGTGCCCGGCCACGCGTCCTGCGCGCAGAACCTCGTCGACGCGCTGGCCGCGCACGGCATATACACCGACACCGTGCCGCAGCCGGTCAACGTCTTCATGGACATCAGGCAGGACGCGGGCAAGCTGACCTGGCACGCCGCCTCCACCGAGCCGGGCGACACGATCACGTTCGAGGCGGTCATGGACTGCCTGATCGTGCTCTCCGCCTGCCCGCAGGACCTCGCCCCGGTCAATTCCGGCCCTTCCACCCCGCTGTCGGTGACGGTGTTCTCCGCCGACGCCGCCCCGGCCGGCGGCTGACGTCCGGACCGCAGCACGTACACCACAGCGGACCCGCATCACCGCAGATCAGCGTTCCGAGGAGCAAACATCGCCATGCAGGACCACCCAGCCCTGACCCCCGTCCAGGTGGCCGGCGCCACCCTGCCCAACCGGCTGGCCGTCGCCCCCATGACCCGCGTGTCGGCCACCCCCGACGGCACGCCGACCCCGCAGATGGCCGACTACTACGCCGAGTACGCCCGTGGCGGCTTCGCGGTCGTCATCACCGAGGGCGTCTACACCGACTCCCACTACAGCCAGGGCTACCTCAACCAGCCCGGCATCATCTCCGATGTGCAGGGGGAGGGGTGGCGGACCGTCGCCCGGGCGGTACGCGACGCCGGAGCCCTGCCCGTGATGCAGCTCATGCATGCTGGGGCACTCTCCCAGGGCAACCGGCACAGCACCCGGACCGCCGGCCCCTCCCCCGTTCAGCCGCTCGGGGAGATGATGCCGGCCTACGGCGGCTCAGGCCCCTGGCCCGTGCCGCACCCCATGACCACCGCCGACATCGACACCGTCGTTGAGGGCTTCGTCACGGCCGCCGACCGCGCTCACCGGGCAGGGTTCGCCGGAGTCGAGGTGCACTCCGCCAATGGCTACCTGCTGGACCAGTTCCTCACCGACTACACGAACACCCGCACCGACGAGTACGGCGGGAGCACCGCCAACCGGGCCCGGCTGACCGCCCGGGTCGTCCGCGAGATCCGCCGGCAGATCACCGACCCGGCGTTCTGGGTCGGCGTGCGCCTGTCCGAGGGCAAGGTCAACGACCACCGCCACCGGTGGGCCGGCGGCGCCGCCGACGCCATCGCCATCTTGACCGCCGTCGCCGACGCCGGCTCCACCTACGTCCACGTCGCCGGCGAGGGTCAGGGCTGGGCCGAGGGCGCCACCCTGGACACCGGCGAGACCCTCACCGCCCTGGCCCGCCGTATCACCGAGCGGCCCGTCATCGCCAACGGCGGCCTGGGCGACCCCGCTCTGGCGGCGCGCGTGCTCGACGAGGGCCACGCCGACCTGATCTCCCTGGGCCGCGCCGCTCTCGCCGGCCCCGACTACCCAGTCATACTGGCCAAGGGCGCCGAGTCGGCCACGTTCGCCCCCGCCATGCTCATGCCGACCGTCACGCTCGCCAACGCCGCGAGCTGGCGAGAGCGGCACCACCAGCACTGAGCCCGTCAGCGCCGCCCCGGGCCGGCTCTCTCCCCGGCCGGCGCGGGGCGGCCCCACGCAAGGAACCCGCCCGTGAACAGCACTGCCTCCCCCTGGCACGAGGGGAACACCGTCGCCGCACTGACCATCGACGTCGACGCGCACTCCCCCGTCCTGGCCCGCTCACGTCGCTACGCCACCCACACCAGCACCATGTCGCACCAGCAGTACGGCGTGGACGTCGGCGTTCCCAGGCTGCTGCGCCTGCTCGGCGAAGAAGGCGTCCCCGCCACGTTCTTCGTTCCCGGCTGGGTCGCCGAGCACCACCCCGGCCTGGCCACCACCATCCTGGAACACGGTCACGAGGTCGCGCATCACACCTATGCCCACCGCCCGCCCGTCGAGATGACCGACGACGAGCAACGCGCCGATTTCACCCGCGCACTGGAGGTCTTCGCGGCCCAGGGCATCCCCATCGCCGGGTTCCAGGCCGCGAACTGGCAGGCCGACGAGACCACCTGCCGGCTCGTCGCCGAACACGGCCTGTACGACTCCTCCCTCATGGGCCGCGACCGGCCCTACCACGTGACCACCACAGAGGGCGGCCGCTTCGTCGAACTCCCACCGCACTGGTCACTCGACGACTGGGAGCAGTACGCCTTCCTCCCGGACCCCCACGTCGGCTCCGTCATCCAGGCCCCGCACACCGTTCTGGCCATGTGGCGCGACGAACTCGACGCCCACGCCCGTCACCAGGCCCTGTTCATGCTCACGCTCCATCCCGAGCTCACCGGACGCCCGGCCCGGGCTGAAGCCCTCAGAGCCCTGCTCGCCCACGCCCGCGACCGGGGCACCCGCTTCGCCCGCTGCGTGGACATCGCCCGCGCCGCGGCCGCCGACCCACAGCTGACCACCCACACCACCACCGCGCCCGCCACCGACGCGTACCCGGCATGACCTCCTCCGCGGCCGCGAGCCGGTGAGGAGTTCGAGTTCGATGTCGTAGTGGCGCAGGTCCTCGGCGATGGCCAGGAGTTCGGCGGCGCCGCGTCCGAGGCGCTTCATCTCGGGCACGGTGAGGATGACCCGCGGTGGGGGACGGCCTTCTTGATGGTGCGGGCGAAGTCCATCGCCTTGACGAACTCTGGCCTCACCTTGATGCGGGTGCTGATCTTTTCGGAGAACACCGGGTCGCACGCGGCCTCGGCGAGCGCGTCGAGCTGGCTCTGGAGCTCCTGCTGGGCGGTGCTGCACCTCGCGTAGCCCACCCTCGTGGGCTTCGTCGCGGCCTCCGGCACGGCGGCGTCGACGGCGGGGCCCCTCTCCCCCGCGCGGCCAGGTGACCGCCGATCGTGCCGAGCGACTGATCCAGTTGCGCGGCGAGTTCGCTGCTGGGCGCCGGGCTTTCCAGTTCACGCAGAATCGTGGCGCGGCCTGGGCCGAGCAAGCGGGCGAGCGCGCGGGCAGTGCGGCCCGGGCCGGCCGTCTCACCGGTACCGCGTGCCGGATAGACGAGTGCAGGTGGGCCTGCCGGCCCTTTGCACAACCAACTGCCGCGTTGTTTGGTGACCGGGACGAAGAGCATGCCGTTGGCGCCGACGTTGCGGTCCGGCCCTGGGCGGTCACTGAAGCGGATCGCGTCTGTGCCGACCCGGGCGCTACGTCGGCTCATCTGCTGCAGGGCGCGCGGCCAACCGTAGGCAGCGAGTAGGCCAGCACGGTAGGTGACGTCGCGTTCGAGCAGTGCCCGGCGCCGCGGCCAGTCGGCGGCGAGGTGGTCACGCCAGACGTCGCGGAACAGTTCGGCCGTGCGGGTCGACCAGTCGCGCCCGGAGAGCCAGGTCAGATCGTGGTCCTTCCAACTGTGAGCCACCGCCTGCTCCAAGCCGTGTCGCACCGTCTCGTCCGGTATCAGCACGACCTCGGCGAGTTCGGACTCCAGCGTGGTGCCCATGCCGCCCATCGGCGGCAGTGTGAGGTGGTCGGGGAGGTGCTTCGTCGAGCCGATGAGCCGGACCAGGCCCTTGGTGAAGGGGTCCGCGTTCAGCATCGGGCCGGGCTAACGACCTCGGTGTAGTGGTAGCCGCGCGCATGGTGCCGCTGCTCGTCTTCCTCCTCGTCGGGGGCGCCACCGCCGACCGCCTGCCGCGGCGGACTGTCCTGGTAGCCGCCAACCTCGGCTCCGCCCTCACTCAGGGCTGTGTCGCCGCAGTCCTGCTGACCGATCACTACTCACTGCTTTCCTCCGTGCGCAACGGCACCAAGGTCTTCGGGCCTGCGTAGCAGAGGGCGGCGCTGGTCGCCACGTGGAAGCCGCCGAAGGCGTGCGCGCCCAAGCCTCCTCAGGAAGACACCAACGCAGGGGGCGGCGGATTCATCCCGCCGCGATGATCAGGGCGATGATCAGGTGATCAGCGAGGTGATGATCAAGGTCCCGCCCGAGTTTCACCCACAAAGGAGGGTTTCGAACTCTTTACCAAAGGATTTCGGACAACCTCTTGCGCATCAGCGGATCAGGGGTCGATATTCATCCAACGCAACCGCATCAACTCGTGTTGACAACACGAGTTGATGCTCACGAAACGCAGCCCCGCACCGAAGGAGGGTCTGATGGCAACTCGCCGCGACGTGGCGCGCCTGGCGGGCACCTCCGAGGCCCTGGTCAGCTACGTCCTCAACAACGGCCCCCGCAAGGTCGCCCCCGCCACCCGTGAGCGGATCCTCGCGGCGATAGACGAGCTCGGCTACCGCCCCAACGTGGTGGCCCGGTCCCTGAAGACCTCGCGGACCATGACCTTCGGGCTGGTCGTGCCCGACAATTCCAACCCCTTCTTCGCCGAGCTGGCCCGCGTCATCGAGGATGTCGGCTTCGCCTCCGGCTACACGATGCTGCTGGGCAACGCGATGGGTGACGACGCCCGTGAGGCGACGTACATCCGGACCCTGCTCGACCGGCAGGTGGACGGGCTCATCGTGGTCCCGATCCACGGCCCGCACAGTTGGGTCGCGGAGCTGTCCGACCAGACGACCGTGCCCCGGCTGGTGCTCGACCGCGAGCTGGAGCTGCCGGGGGCGACGCAGGTGCTCACCGACAACGAGGGCGGTGCGTACCAGGCCACCTCCCATCTGCTCGGTCACGGCCGGGAGCGGATCGGGTGCATCGCCGGGCTGGAGGGCGTGCACCCGACGGTCGACCGGGTCGCGGGCTGGCGCCGGGCCCTCGTCGAGGCCGGGCGGGATCCGGGGAGCGCGTCGCTGACGCATGTGCCGTTCGGACGGGCCGACGGGTACCGGGCCGGCCGGCGGATGCTCGCGGACGCGGGACATCCGGACGCGCTCTTCGTGGCGAGTGACGAGCAGGCCATCGGCGTCCTGCGCGCCGCCGCCGAACTGGGGCTGCGCGTCCCCGACGACGTGGCGGTCTGCGCCTTCGACGGTATCGACGGCAGCGAGTACACGGTGCCCGCGCTCACCACCATGCGGCAGCCCTTCGACGAGCTGGGCCGCTCGGCCGTCGAGTGGCTCCTGGCCAAGATCGCCGACCCCGCCCTCCCGGCAGAGCACATCACCCACCCCACCACTCTGATCGCCCGCGGCTCCTGCGGCTGCCCGGACCCCGCCGGGGGCGACTCGATGATCGGCGAGTGCTTATAGCGACGGCGGGCGAGCGGTTAGAGCGGCGACCGGTTGTGGCGCCCGGCTCGCACCGAAATGCCCGATCCGTACGTCGCCTACACCCCGTACGACTCGTACGACCCGCCTGACCCGTACGACGGACTACGACCTCACCGTGGGCCCCGGCTCACCTGGCCCCGACCCCAAGCTCGGCCCCCGGTCCCCGGCCCCCGGCTCATCTGGCCCCGGCCTCAAACCCGGCCCCCGGCCCCCGGCCCCGGACTCCCGGACTCCCGTACTCCCGGACTCCCGGACTCCGACCCAGCCTCCCCCGGCCTCGGAGTCCGGACCCCCGCGCCCCGCGCCCCGCGCCGACCCCACCCCACCCCACCCCGCTTTGACGCAATGACGCGACGAAAGGCACACCCATGAACACCAACGTCACCGCCAACTCCGGCGCCACTGCCAACCGCACCGCACGCAGAGTCCGTTCCGCCACCGCTGTCGCCGCCGCCGCGACGATGCTGCTGGTGGTGGCCGGTTGCGGCCGGGGCGGGGACAGCTCCGGCAGCGGTAGCAAGTCGGGCGAGGCGAAGATCGCCATCGTCACCCGGGACTTCACCAACCCCTACTGGGCGGCGCTGCGCGACGGCGCGATAGCCGAGGGCAAGAAGCAGGGTGTCAAGGTGGAGGTCCAGGCGGGCGCGTCGGAGACCGACAGCACGGGTGAGAACGCCAAGATCTCCACCCTCGCGGGCCAGGACTACAACTGCTTCGGCGTCGTACCGGTCAACGCCACCAACGTGATCACCCCGCTCGTCCCGGTCGCCCAGAAGAAGATCCCGATCCTCAACCTGGACACCAAGATCGACGCGAAGGCCTCGAAGCAGGCCGGGGTGTCGTACGCCTCGTTCATCGGCTCGGACAACCTGTCGGCGGGTGAGAAGGCGGGCGAGGCCCTGCTGAAGCTCATGGGCGGCAAGGGCGAGGTGGCCCTCCTCCAGGGCATCGCCGGTGAGCAGAACGGCATCAACCGCCAGAAGGGCTTCTCGGAGAAGGTCGCGGGCAAGCTGGACATTGTCGCCACCCAGCCCGCCGACTACGACCAGGCCAAGGCGCAGACGGTCACCGAGGCCATCCTCAAGGCCCACCCGAAGATCACCGGTATCTTCGCCGCCAACGACACCATGGGTCTGGGCGCCGCGCAGGCGGTCCGCAACGCCGGTCTGACCGGCAAGGTCTCCATCATCTCGGTGGACGGCATCACCGCCGCGCTGAAGGCGGTCAAGGCGGGCACCCTCAGCGGCACGATCTCCCAGTACCCGTACGCCGAGGGCCAGTTGGCCGTGCAGGCCTGCATCAACCTGGTCGCCAAGAAGAAGGTGCCCACCCGGATCGTCGCCCCGATCGCCCTGATCGACTCCAGCAACGTGGACAAGGCGATCCGCTCCTTCCCGCAGCCGTTCGTCCCGTTCGACAACCCGCTCACCTCGGCCGGGAAGTGAGCTGATCATGGCTGACACCCAGGCGCCGGGACGGCCCGGCCTGGACTTCTCGGTCGCGGCGGCGGCACGGTTCGCCGCCCCGATCGGGCTGGGCGTGGTGTTCCTCGTCTTCTTCATCGCCACGCCCGACTTCCTCACCACGTCCAACATCAGCGACCTGCTGGTGTCCGCCTCGATCCTGCTGGTCCTCGCCATGGGCCAGCAGCTGGTGGTCACCGTCGCCGGTATCGACCTCTCGGTGGGCTCCAACCTGCCCTGGTCGGCGGCGGTCCTCGGGTACGCCTACAGCAGTGGCTGGGGACTGACCGTCTCCGTCGGCCTGGCCCTGCTGGCCGGGCTGGCGGTGGGCGTGGTGAACGGTCTGCTGGTGGCCCGGCTGAACATGACCGACTTCATCGTCACCCTCGGCTCACTCTCCGTGGTCAGCGGTCTCACCCTGCTGCTGACCAGCGGCAACACCGTCCCCGTGAACTCGGACTTCCTGCGTGGTCTGGCGATCAACAGCATCGGCCCGCTGCGCTGGTTCTGGGTACTGGCCTTCGTGGTGGCCGCGCTGGTGGGCTTCCTTCTCTACCGCACCCGTACCGGCACCTATCTGCTGTCGACCGGCGGCAACATCGAGGCCGCGCGGGGTGTGGGCATCCACGTCGACCGTATCCGGCTGATCGCGTACGCGAGTTCCGGGCTGGCCTGCGGGGTCGCGGCCGTGCTGTTCGTGGCCCGCACGGGCGGCGCCGACCCCAGCCTCCAGACCGACCTGCTGCTCAGCTCCATCGCGGCGGTGGTCCTCGGCGGGTCCAGCCTGTTCGGCGGGAAGGCCTCCGTACTCGGCACGGTGACCGGCGCGTTGCTGCTCCAGAGCCTCATCAACGGTTTCACCCTGGTCGGCATCTCGCAGTACTACCAGCCCATCGCGGTCGGCACCGTCGTACTCGGCGCGGCCTTCATCTCCCGGTTCCAGAAGTAGGAGAAGCCAGCCATGACGGACACTCCGGCCCGTGTGACGGGCACATCCGCCGCCGCCCCGGCCAGCCAGAGCGCCGCCTCGGCCAGTCAAGTCGTCTCCCCGCTCGTGGAGATCACCGGGCTGCGCAAGTCCTTCGGCGCGGTCCACGCGCTCCAGGGCGTGGACCTGAAGCTGGCCCCCGGCGAGGTCACCGCGCTCCTCGGCGACAACGGCGCGGGCAAGTCCACGCTGGTGCGCTGTCTGACCGGTGTGCACCCGCCGGACGCGGGCGAGATCCGCTTCCGGGGCGAGCAGATCCGGTTCCACTCCCCCGACGACGCCCGGCAGTTGGGCATCGAGACGGTGTACCAGACCCTCGGCCTCATCGAGGACCTCCCGGTCTGGCAGAACCTCTACCTCAACCACGAGCTGACCAGCGGCTTCGGCCCGTTCCGGGTGCTGGACAAGAAGTCCATGATCGCCCAGAGCCGCGACATCCTGTCCCGGCTGGACGTGAACGTGCCGAACGTACGGGGCACCGTGCGGCGGATGTCGGGCGGTCAGCGGCAGTGCATCGCCATCGCCCGCGCGGCCAACTGGGGCCGCACCCTGGTCATCATGGACGAGCCGACCGCAGCGCTGGGCGTCCGGGAGACGGCGGCCGTGGAGGAGCTCATCGACCGGCTCCGCGAGGCGTCGGTGACCGTGCTGCTGATCAGCCACGACATGGCGCAGGTGCTCCGGGTCGCCGACACCGCGTACGTACTGCGCCGAGGCCAGACCGCCGCGCGGCGGGCCGTCTCCGCCACCACAGGTGACGAGCTGGTCGGGCTGATCACCGGGGCCGTGCAAGGGGACGCGCATGCCTGAGGCCGGTCCCTCATCCGCCCCCGTACCCGAGCCCGTGACGGATACGTCACCCCTCGTCGTGGTGATCGGCTCGGTGAACATCGACCATGTCGTCGTCGCCGACGCCTTCCCCTCCCCCGGCGAGACCCTCCTCGGCCGTACCGCGTACGTCACCCTCGGCGGCAAGGGCGCCAACCAGGCGGCTGCGGCGGCCTCCGGAGGCGTTCGTACGGCGATGATCGCCCGGGTGGGCGAGGACGCCGAGGCGGACCGGGCCCGTGCCCGGCTGGTCGCCGGCGGAGTGGACGTCGAGGCGGTGACCACGGTGCCCGGCGCCGAGACCGGTACCGCGTGGATCACCACGGCGGCCGGGAACAACACCATCGTGGTGGTCGCCGGGGCCAACCACCAGTGGCCGTCCGAGGGCGACCCCACCGAGGGCCTCGGGGCTCAAGCGGCCGTCGTACTGGCCCAGTTGGAGATCCCGCTGGACGTCGTACGACGCGCGGCGGACGCCTGCCGGGGCCGGTTCCTCCTCAACGCCGCCCCCGCCGCCGAACTCCCCGACGACCTGATCGCCCGCTGTGACGTGCTCATCGTGAACGAGCACGAACAGGCTTTGGTGTCAGGGCAGTTGGCGACAAAGGGGGCGGAGGGTACGCCGGAGGCCGCGGCCGTGCGGAGTGCGCACGACGCGCTGCGCGCCCGGGGTGCCAAGGCCGTGGTCACCACCCTGGGCGAGGCGGGCGCGGTCGTCACCGACGCCGACGGCGTCTCCACCGCGCTCCCGGCCGTCCCCGCGACCGTCGTGGACACCACGGGCGCCGGTGACGCCTTCGCCGGGGTGCTCGCCGCCCGGCTCGCCGCCGGTGACTCGCTCCTGGACGCCGCCCGCCTGGGCATCGCCGCGGGCTCCCTGGCCGTACGGGTCTCCGGCGCGCCCCAGCAGTACGCCGACCTGGCCACACTGCGCGCCCTCACCCCCACCACTCCCCCTACCGAAGAGGACTGAACCCGTGCAACGCAGCGGCATCATCCATCGCGAGCTGGCCGGGCTGATCGCCGGTCTCCGCCACACCGACACCTTCGTGATCAGCGACGCCGGGCTCCCCCTGGCACCCGACACCCCAGTCGTGGATCTCGGCTACCGGTACGGCCACTCCCCGTTCCTGGACGTCGTCCAGACCGTGCTCCACGAGATCGTTGTCGAGCACAGCTGGGTGACCGACAAGGTCCGCGAGGTCAACCCCGCCGTCCACACCGGCCTGCGCTCCTTCGGGCTCGACCCCGAACTCGTCGACCACGAAGAGTTCAAGGCCAGGGTCCGGAACGTCAAGTTCGCCGTACGGACGGGTGAGGACACCTTCTACGCCAACGTGCTCTGCCGCGCGGGGGTCCCCTTCACCCCGTGACCGCCGCCTGCGTGACGGGCAGCCGGACCTGGAGGGAGTAGAACCGTATGGGCTGGGCGGCGTTCTGGTTGTCGTCGCTGTGCAGTTCGCGACCAAGCCCCGCCTGGCCCGGGAGATGATCGCCGCCGCGTTGGACGCCGGGGTGCAGGCATCGTGGGTGACTGGCGACGCATCGGCGTCGACAGACACCGCCACCTGCTCGTCCGCCGCAACCGCCCCACTAGGGTCCGTCTTCAAAGATCACTGGTGGGTGGATCATGGTGGGGTACGCGCTGGACGGTGTCTTCACCGGAGCTCTGCAGCAGCTCCAGGCCCGCGCCGACGCGGCCGGTGACATCGACTGGCTCGTACAGATCGACTCCACCATCGTCCGCGCTCACCAGCACGCCGCCGCCACCGGTCGGAAGGGGGGGCACACCGGCAGGACGAACCGGACGATCACGCCCTCGGCTGCCTCTGCGAGGAGGTGACGTACCACGGACCTGTGCCGCGCGGCCCGCGAGTTGGGCGCGCGGGACCTGCGGACGCTGAGGATGCTGGCCCGCAGGGCCGGGTGTGCGGCTTCGCCACCGCCCAGGTGGCGGCGGCTCTCACCGGACGGTCACCCGAGGCGAGCGACCTCCTCGGGCCGGCCCGCCGACCGCTCGCCGCACCGGTGACGCTCTCCGACATCGCCGCGCTGAACGACGAGCCCTGACCGGAGATCAGCTCATCCACGGCGCGGGGCCGGTGTGCCGGGCCCACTCGATGAGCTCCCGCCCGTCGACGCACCGGATCCCGCACGCGGCCGCGTAGTCGACGGCCGGCTCGGTGAATTCACTCGTGGTGATCACTACGGCGATATGGGCCTCGTGCACGGCGAAGCACGTCCCTCCGAAGCGCTGCACGTCCTGGGAGCCGACCTTGTGGGGGGCGGTGTTTAGCGCTTGCACTGGATGACCAGGCGCCGGCCATCGGGCACGGTGGCGAGTACGTCGGCGCCCAGATCACCCGCTCCGCCGACGACGCGGACATCCTCGCAGCCATCACGTCCACACAGCTCCGCGACCGCCAGCTCGAACTCCTCTGGGGTCATCGCCTCGTACGCGACCTCGCCCTCAGTCTCGTCCCCGGCCTCCCAGGCGGGCTCCTCGACGATCGACGGCACCACCGGGGCGGGGTCCACAGCCGCCGCGTCGCCCGGCGCCGGCAGAACCTCGACGGTGCGCCACGCGGCACAGCTACGGCGGCGCCGCACTACCCTGACGGCGGCGAGCGCCGACAGACCCAGAGCCACCCCCGCCACCAGGGCCGCAACGGGACGGTCCTCGGCCTCCCTCGCGGCGACTTTCACCAGGAGACCCGCGCCACAGAGAACGATGGCGATCAGCCCGAAGCAGAGGGACAGATGCCGCAGACTAAACACATACTGGCGACCGGCACGCGGTCGACGCCCGAAGTAGGCCATGGGCGGTGTCCCCTCACCTCTCGGCATCAAGATCACATCCCGTCTGCCCGGACATACCACGCTCACACCGGCCCCGCGGCGGGCAGCGCGCGACGGGCCCCGGGGAGCCCGGGGTTTTCACCGGCCGTACCGGGGCAGACGGGTGAGGTCCATCGACCCGGGAGGTCTCCGTGAGCGTATCGACGAGAGCGAGGTCGGCCGGGCGCGCGGCAGCGCGCAGCGAGGCGGTCGAGACGGCGGGGCGCTGGGGCATGGGCGCTCGAGGCGTCATCTACCTGATGGTCGGCCTGCTCGCGGTACGGGTCGCCTTCGGCGGCACCTCCCAACAGGCGGACCGCGGCGGAGCGGTGGCGGAGATCGCCGAGCGGCCGTTCGGCGAGGTGATGCTGTGGATGCTGGGGCTCGGCCTGGTGGGCATGTCGGTGTGGCAACTCGCCAGGGCCACGTTGCGAGACCCCGGTACTAAGAAAACCAAGCGCCTCGCGGCGGCGGCGCACTGCGTCTTCTACGCCATCGCCGCCTACTCCGTCCTCTCCTTCGCCGTGGACGGGCGGGAAGGAGCGGGCGGAAGCGAGTCCAGTGACCACCAGTCCAAGGACATCACCGCCCGTGCCCTGCACCTGCCGCTGGGCCCGTGGCTGGTGGCTGCGGGCGGCTGCGCCCTGATCGCGGCCGGTGGTTGGATCGCGGTGCGCGCGTCCCTGTTCAAGGACCGCCGGAAGCACGGGCTCGCCGGTCTGCCGCCCAAGGCTCGCGGGACGGTCGAGACGCTCGGCGTCGCCGGAGGTGTCAGCCGCGGCGTGGTATTCGCCGCCGCGGGGGCCTTCGCGGTGCAGGCCGCCCTGGCCTACGACCCGGACCGTGTGAAAGGGCTGGACGACACCCTGCGCACGTTCCGCGCGACACCGGCAGGCCCCTGGCTGCTCGCGGTCGTCGCCACCGGCCTGATGATGTTCGGCCTGTTCTCTTTGGCCATGGCCTGCCGTCGCTCGCCCCTGCCGCACGGCCCTCACGGCTGATCTCCGCGAACGGCCTTGCGCCGCCGTTCGAGTTGGGGAAGCCAGTACTCCGGCGGCTGGGGGGCTCTCTGAGGACCATCCCCGCGGGTGCGGGGAGCAGACTCCGCGACCTGGGGGTTTACCGGCCAGCGCCCCCAGTATTGAGCACTTCCAGAAATTCCGACATCAAGAACATAAAGACATCACTTCCCGTGGAGACTTTGCCCTGGGCGCTCGCGCATACAACCTTACGGGTGGTCAGCAGGGCAGCAATTGATAAGCGGCAGCCTGGAGGCGTGGGTCTACCGGCGTTGCGGCTGCCGTCGCCCCGACGGCCGGCAGTACGGTGCCAGCTGCCCCCGACTCCAAGACGGTTCAAGGCACGGATCCTGGGCGTTCGCCGCCGACCTACCCTCGGCCGACGGCAAACGCCATCCGCTGTGCCGTAGCGGATTCGCCACGCGCAAGGCCGCCGAGACAGCACTCGAGCGCGCCGGGCCGAGCGCGGCTGCCCGCCATCGACGACTTCGACCGTGACCAGCCCGCCCACGACCGCTGGGTGCCGGCCCGCCGCAGCCTTGCCCGCCCGGACGAGATCGCCTACTACCTCGCTTACGCGCCGGCCGCCACTCCCGTCGCCGATCAATACGAGGTCCGCCGGCATCCGGGCTGGTACCGGCACATCACCCTGGCCATGCTCGCCCACGCTTTCCTCGCCGCGATGGCCGCCGCCGCGGGGACCAAAAGGGGGGCGGCAGAAACGGTTCCGACGCCCTCGCACCGCTCACCGTGGCGGAAATCCGGCGGCTCCTGGCAACTGGCCGCCCCACACCGACGCACCTGCGGCACACCGGCCACGCACTGAACTGGTCCCGCTGGCGCCGCCGTCACCGGGCCACCGCCCGCCGCTGCCACTACCACCGCCGCACCCGAGGTCACGAGCTCCCGCTACCTGACGGGGCGTCAGCCGAGTACGTCTGGAGTGCGTGTTTCGAGGACGCAGCGGAAGTCGGCGTTGCGCTTTCCGCTTTCATCGGATGCTGCCGTCCGGTGTCGAGGAAGTGTCCGTGCCCTGTCTGACCAGGACGACGAGTCGCTCTGCTTGCGTGGCGTCGGTGGCGGTCAGGGCGATCCCGTTGGCCAGGGCGAGGAGTTCCGATGCGTTGAGGTCGGCACGGACAGCACCGGCGTTTTGTGCCCGGGTCAGCAGTGCGGACGCGGCTGTGTGCATCGAGTGGTGCCAGCGGTCGAACAGCGCGGAGCGCTGACCGGTGCGGTCATCGGTGATCGACAGTGCCAGTTCCCGCTTCGCTGCTACGTGTGCGATGAAGTCCCGGAGCCAGTCGAAGAGGGCGTCGCCGGGAGGGTCCTCGGCCAGTAGGGACTGGCTCCGGGCGCAGAGTTCGGCCACTTCCTCGGAGTAGACGGCGATGATCAGTTCGCGGCGCGTCGGGAAGTGCCGGTACATCGTGGCGTTGCCGACGCCGGCCCGGCGGGCGATGTCGTCAAGCGGGGCGTCTATGCCGTGGTCGTGGAAGACGTCCCTGGCCGCGGCGACGAGCAGGTCGTAGTTGCGCTGAGCGTCCGCGCGACGACGACGCTGGGGTTCTGACCGCGGCGAAGGTCCGGCGCTCTGCGATGGCATGACCCTCCTTGTTAATCGGGGACTTCCCCGGTTACGGTAGCCGAACACGGCAAACGGGGAGTTCCCCAATTGCTGCCTCACGTATCCCCACCCGAGGAGATGCCGTATGCCGCAGGGGGCAGAAGACACCGCGCACCCGGGACCTGGAGAGATTCATCGGCGTGTCGTCGAGAGCTACGCGCAGATCCTGGAAGGCAGGCTCGAAGACGCTCTGGAACTAATCGACCCTGAGGTCGTCGACCACCGGGGAGGCACCCAAGGCGATCACCGGGGACGCGATGCCTGGCGACAGAAGTGGGAGCGGATGAGCGCGGGCAGCGCGTTCCACGACGTCTCGGTGACGATCGAGCAGAACGTCGTCTCCGGCGACACCTCCGTCAACCGGTACACCAGCCGGGGCACCCACACGGACTCCGGCCGACGCTACGAGGTCCTCAGCATGGACATGGTCCGCGTCCGCAACGGCCGAATCGTCGAGCACTGGGCCCTGCGCGACGCCGACGCGATGCGCGACCAGTTGGGCCTGTGAGAGAACCTCCTGCCTCTGGCGTCCAACTGGTGACCGCCGCGCCCCAAGGGAACCTCGCCCGCTGGCAGGAGGCGTTCGACAACCTCATGGGCCGGGTCGCGGGTCGGTTCGCCCGGGTCGAACCCCGGCGCCGGATGAGGAAGTTGGAGCTTGGACCGCTGTCCGACCTGCCGCGCAAGAATTGCCGGACCATCGCCGAGTGGGCCGGCGACACGACCCCGGACCGCATGCAGCACCTGCTGAGCAGGGCCAAGTGGGATGCTGATCAGGTCCGCGACGACCTACGCAGCTACGTGGTGGAGCACCTGCACGACGACCAAGCGGTGCTGGTCGTGGACGAGACCGGCGATGTGAAGAAGGGCACTGGCACGGTCGGCGTCCAGCGCCAGTACAGCGGCACCGCCGGGCGGATCGAAAACTCCCAAGTCGCTGTCTACCCGGGAGGAAGTATGAAGCGCGGGCCAGGACAGATCGGGCGGCAGGCCACCGCGGAGCAAACGGCCGGCCGCCGGTCTCGATCTTTCTGCCAGCGGCAGAACACCGGCCCGACCGGGCTCGACGATCACTACAGTCCAGGCTCATGACGACGGTTACCGCGCGCACGATCGAATATGCGGCCGACGGCCTGACGATGATCGGGCACCTCGCGCTCCCGGCCGGTGTCGACCGCCGGCCCGCGGTCCTGGTCGGGCCCGAGGGGGTGGGGCTCAGCGACGTCGAGCGCCGCCGGGCCGATGCGCTCGCCGAGCTGGGATACGTGGCCCTGGCCTTCGACCTCCACGGCGGGCGCTATTTGGGCGACCCTGAGGAGATGCTGGCCCGTTGCATGCCGCTGCTCGCCGACCCCGACCGGATGCGAGGCATCGGCCACGCGGCGCTCGAAGTGCTCCGCGCCGAGCCGCGGACCGACCCGGACCGGATCGCCGCCGTCGGCTACGGCACCGGGGGCGCAATCGCGCTGGAACTCGGGCGCGACGGCGTCAACCTGCGCGCGATCGCGACAGTCAACGCACTGACCACGGGCCGACCAGGCGAGACGGCACGCATTCACTGCCCAGTGTGGGCCGGGGTCGGGTCGGAAGACCCGATCATGCCGCCCGCGCAACGGGACGCATTCACCGCCGAGATGCAGGCTGCGGGCGTCGACTGGCGCCTCACGGTCTACGGCGGCGCCTTGCACGCCTTCCATCACCCACCGGTCGACCACACCGTGCGCCCCGGCGTCGGCTACCACCCGCAGCACGCGCAGCGAGCTTGGCGGGACGTCGTCGACCTGCTCGCCGAGTGCCTGCCCATAACGGAGTGATCTGGTCGGCAACCACGATCCCGGACCGCAAACCAAGCCGGTCGACCGGGGCTTTCCGGCAACCCGCGAGCGTGCGCGCAAGACACCGCTGCGCAGATGGGGGCTTTGTTCACAGGCTCATAGCTTGTTCTTTAACCTCTGCCCCTACCTGGTGCGCCTCCTTTAACGGGGTGATCACGGCGGCCTGATCAGACACACTGGTTCGGTGCAGCATGATGAAGAACAGCCGCTGTCCGGCGGCAACGTCAGCGAGGGTGTCGTTCGAGTCGGAGATACCGTCCGCCGTCCGACCGGACCGTGGACTCGCGCAGTGCACGCCTTGCTCACGCACCTGTACGAGGTGGGATTCCGGGCGGCGCCTCGTCCTCTGGGCATTGACGACCAGGGGCGCGAAGTCCTGACCTTTGTGCCGGGACATGTGGTGTGGCCCGACCGGTTCTCGCTGGTGGAGCCCGCTCGGCGACTGGCTCGCGTGGCACGACTGATCCGGGACTTCCATGATGCAGTGCAAGACTTCACGCCACCACCCGACGCGCACTGGCAGGTGCTGATCCCCGCCGAGGGCAGCGACATCATCGCCCATCACGATCTGGCCCCATGGAACCTTGTGGTCGCAGACGAGTCCCAGTGGGCCTTCATCGACTGGGACACCGCCGGCCCCGGTTCCCGCCTGTGGGACGTCGCGTATGCCATGCACGGGTTCATCCCGTTGTCCGCGCATCCTGACTGGCAACGCCGCGACGCGGGAGATCGACTGCGAGTCTTCGCCAACGCCTACGGCCTCGATGAAGCCGAACGCCGTCGGCTGGTCCCTCTGCTGGGGCGCCGTACGCGTTCCATGCACGACTTCCTGCGCGACCAGGCCGCCCGGGGTGTCCACCCCTGGGCAACACTGTGGGCCGCAGGCCACGGCGACGCCTGGCGAAGCGACGCCGAGTACATCGAACAGCGCGAAGACCAGTGGGTACACGCCCTGCTCGCCGACTGAGGCACTTCCAAGACGAAGGCCGTGAGGGTGAGTCTGCTGCCTGCACCTGACCAGGGAGAAGCGTTCGCGGAAGCGTCACGGTTTCGGGACGAGTGGTATGCGTGTCCGACTGTGCGAGGCGACGAGCTGTTCGAGCTGGCGGATGCGGTGTTATGCGCGCCGGGTCCGGTGCACACGGCGGTGGAGCTGACATTGTTGCCCGAGCACCGGCGCGGGCACGGCGCGATGTACGACGGCCTCAACCAAGGCCGGATCGATGCCAGCCGGCTGCGGCAGGTGCTGGCCGGTCTGCCGCTTCCGCGGCTCCCGGACGGGCGCCAGGTCCTGGACGCAGATCTTGGAGGCGGTCCGCCTCGGGCCGGCCGACGATGCCACCGCGGTCACCGCCGCCCAGCTCCGTGACGTTGTCGAACGGCTCATCGCCGCGGGCCAGTGGCAGCCTGGCGCCCCGGACATCGTCATCGTCACCGACGCCGGATACGACGTGACCCGCCTGGCCTGGGTCTTGCAGGACCTGCCCGTCGAGCTGATCGGACGGATCCGCAGCGACCGTGTGATGCGGTTACCGAAACCGCCCCGGGTCTAGCCTCTGACCTGGGGTTTCTCCCCCAGGGCGGGGTTCTGCTCGGCCTCGGACTCCTCGTCCGGGGCCGTTTGCGTGAGCGGTGCGTGAGCGGTGCGTGAGCGGACGGGGTGCCAGGCCCCGATATCTCTCCGGACGGATCAGCACCGTCCGGCACGTTCGCCTCCGCCGCCTCGGCCTCGGCCTGGGCTTCCGGAGCAGCGTTCTTGGAGGCGGCGCGGGCGCGCGGTACGAGCCGGGCTGCGGCCTCGGCGATAGCCGGATCCGCCTCGGGAAGCAGGCTCGTGCAGGTGTCGGCCGTGATGGTGATCGAGGAGTGGCCGAGCATCTCCTGGATGTCCCTCAGGTCGGCACCGGCCGCGTGGGCGAGGGTCGCGGCGCCGTGGCGGAGGTCGTGGAGCCGGACTGGCGGGAGGTCGATCTCCTCGTACAGGTCGATGAACCGCCGTGTGACGTTGGCGGGGTGGAGCATCTCGACCACATGTCCAGCCACTCGCCGACCGTGAGTCGGCTCGTCAGGTCCAGGCCGTGACTGAGACGCCTGCGGGTCGCCTCGATGTCCGGCAGTGGGGCCTTCTCGTCGGCCACCTTCTCCAGCAACTCGGCGATCTGGGCCAGCCCCTCCGTGTCGTCGTCGCGCGCCGCGTACGGCGCGGTCATATGGCGGCAGTTCCCTCCAGGGAGAGGAGCGGGCCGCCGGCCGCGGCCAGGGTTTGCTCACACCAGATCGTCTTGCCGGCCGCCGTCTGCCGGGTGCCCCAGCGCTCCGTGAGCTGCGCGACCAGCAACAGCCCCCGACCGCCCTCGTCGAACACCCGGGCCCGCCGCAGATGCGGTGCGGTGCTGCTGGAGTCGGAGACCTCGCAGATCAGCCCGCGGTCGTGGATGAGCCGCAACTGGATCGGCGGGTCGCCGTACCGGATGGCGTTCGTGACCAGTTCACTGACCAGCAGTTCGGTGACGAACGAGGCCTCTTCCAGTCCCCACTCGTCAAGGGCACGGACGGCGTCCGACCGGATCCGCGGCACCGCGGCCGGGTCGGCCTCCACGTCCCACACGGCGACCCGGCTCGCGTCCAGGGCCCGGGGCCGCACCAGGAGCAGGGCCGCATCGTCGGCGGGGCCCTCGGGCAGCAGCTTGTGTACGACGTGGTCGCACAGGGAGTCCAGCGTGCCCGTCGGCACGGCCAGCGCCTCCCGCAGGGCCTCAAGCCCCTCCCCGAGGTCGCGGTGGCCGGAATGGATCAAGCCGTCGGTGTAAAGGGCGAGCAGGCTGCCTTCCTGGAGGGTGACGTCCATCGATTCGAACGGCAGCCCGCCCAGTCCGAGTGGCGGTCCCACGGGGACGTCCAGGAACTCAGCGGTGCCGTCCGGACCGACGACGGCGGGCGGCGGGTGGCCGGCCAGCGCCATGGAGCAGCGCCTGGAGACCGGGTCGTACACCGCGTACAGGCAGGTGGCCCCGATGTCCCCGGCGGCCTCCGCCCCCAGCGGCTCCGTGTCGGCCCCGGACTCCGCCGACAGCCGGAGGACCAGGTCGTCGAGGCGGGTGAGCAGCTCGTCGGGAGCGAGGTCGACATCGGCGAGGGTTTGCACGGCGGCGCGCAGCCGGCCCATCGTGGCGGCCGCGTGGATGCCGTGCCCGACCACGTCGCCGACCACCAGCGCGACCCTGGCTCCGGAGAGCGGGATCACGTCGAACCAGTCGCCGCCCACCCCGGAACGCTGTTCTGCGGGGAGGTAGCGGAAGGCGGCTTCCACCGCCGACTGCTCCGGCATCCGCTGCGGCAGCAGGCTGCGCTGCAGAGTGAGAGCCGCGGCGCGTTCGCGGGTGAAGCGCCGGGCGTTGTCCAGGCAGACCGCCGCCCTTGCCACCAGGTCCTCGGCGAGGGGAAGGTCGTCCTCGTCGAAGCTCTCCGGAGTCCCCCGCATGCGGGTGAACCACACCACGCCGAGGGTCGTGCCCCTGGCCTTCACCGGCACGATGATCCATGAGTGCGGGCCCATCCGCCGGACCCTCGCCCGCCGCTCGGGGGTCGCGTCGATCTCGTAGTAGGTTCGGATCGGCGGGGCGGTGTTGTCCCGGTACAGCGTCGGCCGGCCGGTGGCCAGGCACAGGGCGGCCGGCGAGTTCGCGAGGTAGACGTCCGCCTCGCCGACGGTGTGCTGTGCCGTGGTGACCCCCTCGCACAGGAACAGTTCCGCGATGCGCCGCAGCCGCACGGGGCCGGCCAGCGGCCCAGGAGGGGGTTCGTCGCCTTGGAGGATGACTTCCAGCAGGTCCACGCGGGCGAAGTCGGTGAACCTGGGTACGGCCACCTCGGTGAGCTCCCGTGCGGTCTGTACCATGTCGAGGGTGCTGCCGATGTGCAGGCTCGCGTCGTTCAGCAGAGAGAGCCGCTCGCGGGCACGGCGCCTCTCGGTCACATCACCCACGAGAGCACAGACTCCGAGCGTACGGGCCTCCGCGTCCCGCAGCGGCGTCGCCGAGACACTGAAGACACGGGATCCGAGGCCGGTCACGCCGGTGCCCTTGAGCTCGCTGACCTGCTCTTCGCCCGTGGCCATGGCCAGCCGCATCCGCTCCTCCCACTCCACCGCGTCGGGGTCGGCGAAGACCTCCGTCAGCCGGTGTCCGCATCGCTCCTCGTCCGGCAGGCCGCTGAGGCGGTGCATCGCGGCGCTCTGCCACACGCTGCGCAGATCGGTGTCGTACACCGTCAGGGCCAGGGGCGAGTCCTGCAGAACCCAGCCGGACAGCGACTGCCGCAGTCGTTCCGCCGCCGGCCCGGACGGCGGGGCGATGAGCAGGACGGTGCCGGGTCCTCCTCCGGTGCTGTCCGCCCCCGGGGCGAGGCGGTAGCGGGAGACGGCCACGGCCAGCCGGTACCCGTCCTTGTGGCGTACGCTCACGTCCGGATGCCGCTCACCGTGCTCGGCAGCCCCTCCTCCGCGGGCAGGCTCCCCGCCCGGGAGTACGGGGGCATCCAGCAGCTCCGCCACGGACCGGCCGCAGGCCTCGGCGCTGGTGTAACCGAGCAGGCGTTCCACTCCGGGCGTCCACCCGACGACCAGGCCCTGCCGGTCGGTCACGACCACTCCGAGTGGCGGATAGGCGTCCATGCAGTCAAGACTTACGCCGGAAATTTCCATAATCAACTGAAATAAGTCATTCATTGCGTGATGGTGTGCTCAGGCCGCTTCGCTGCACGCTGACATCGGTACGGGCCAGCACGGTGAGTGCGGCACCGACGGCACGGGCGGGTTCGGTGAGCAGCCGGTCGTAGGTACGTGCCGCCACGAACCGCAGTGTCCGGTCCGGGTCCAGGGCGAACCACGCACCGACGGTCCGCAGGCCGTGCGGGGTCAGCCGCCACAGCTTGTCGGCGTCCTTCACCACGGCGTCGTCCAGGTCGAGGGCATCCCTGCGGGTGTCGTGCCCGTCGATGACGGCGACGATCCGCTCGGTGTCCCGCGCTGGGTAGCCGACATCGGCGAGGATGCGGGCGGCGATGGCGGCGCCCTCGGACTCGTGCCTGCGTATCGTCTCCTGCCCGGCAGGTCCGGCCCGCCCGGCGATGGCGGGCAGGATGTCCGCAGGGTCGACGGTCTTCCAGCCGGTGTCGTGCAGGAGGACGGCGGGCAGCACGACGTCCTCCCGTGCTCCTGGCAGGGTGTGCAGCAGTGCGGCCGCCAGCGCGAAGGCGTACAGCGAATGGGCGTCGTTGTCGCGCACGTCCAGGTAAGGGAGGGCGCGCTCCCATATCTCCCGCCGGACGCCGGTCAATGGCACGGTGGGAGGAAGGGGGTCGCTCAGGGGAATCTCCGAGGCTGCCAGGGGGAGGGTCGGCAGCGGATCGCGGGCCGCCCGGTCGAACGTCATGACGTCTCCTGTCGTACGGGGCCGGTCAGTCGAGAAGGGTGACCGTGCCGGCCGTGCCGTCCACACGGATGCGACGGCCGGACTTGATGCGGGTGGACGCCGAGCCCGTCCCGGTGACGGCGGGCAGGGAATACTCACGGCAGACGATGGCGGCGTGGGACATGACTCCCCCGATGTCGGTGACGGCCGCGCGGACCTTCCCGAAGGCCGGAACCCAGCTCGGCGCGGTGACCGGAGCGACCAGGATGTCGCCCTCCTGGAGGAGGTCCAGCTCGTCGGGGCTGCGGATCACCCGGGCCGTGCCGTCGGCGACGCCCGGCGAGGCGGCCATGCCGCTCAGGCCGCCCAGGTCACCCACGTCGCCCGGGGCTGCCAGCCACGACCGGACCCGCTCGCTGGTGATGCCCCACATCATGACGCTGAACGGCTCGGTGATGGCTCGCGGCGGCTCGTTCAGCGCCGGTTCCGGGTGCTGCCGTGCGAGCGCGGCCACGATCCGGCGTCGCCGTTCCACCTCCGCCGGCCAGTGACCGGGGCCGGCCGGCTCAACGCCGATCGCCCAGCTGGACGCGTGGTCGAACAGCGCGGTCCGGACTTCGTCACGCGTGAGGTAGAACATGTCGTTGGCCTCGGGCCAGAACCCCGCCCGGTGCAGCAGGGCGGACAGCTCCCTGGCCTTGCGCCAGAAGACGCCCAGCGTCCAGTGCTCGATGTAGAAGTTGTGGTTCTCCACATACGGGTAGACCTGGCGGGCGAGGCCCAGTTTCGCCTCGAAGTCGGCCCGTGCCGGGGAGTCGAGCAGCGCCGCGTACTCGCCGGTGATCCGCTCACGCTCGGCGGCGAGTTCGGCGAGGCGCCGGTCGATGGCCTCACCCCGCCGTAGGCGCAGGATGTAGTCGCGGACATACCCCAGGGGAAGCGAGGGAGTGTCCCTCCAGTACCGGTCGTCGCTGTAGAGGCCGTTGCCCGAGGTGAAGTTGAACCAGGGATCGCGGGCGGCGTTCCAGGCGTCGAGCCAGTCGCGGCCCCGCGGCTCGCGGCTGAGGGCGGTCAGGGTGTGCTCGCCGGGGTCGGGCAGGGTCAGTGCGCTGTCGACGCCCAGTTCGACAGCGAGCCTTGCCAGTTTCCTGAGCTCGTCGTCCGGGCGGAACAGCTCCATCTCCACGCCCGTGACCATCGCCGCGACGCCCTGATCCGGGATGTCCGGGAACTGTTGCTTGCAGAACTGGAAGAAGTCCAGATAGGCCGCGTAGCCGAGGTTCAGGAACTCGAAGTGGTATTGGCAGGCGCGGTGGCACAGGGCGAGGAGCCGGTCGTACCCGCCGAGCAGGGCATCGGCGGCGCCCAGGCCGGTCCCCGCTTCGATGTCCTCGTACGGCTGGATCTCCGGCAGTTCGCTGAAGCTGATCGACTCCAGTTCACGAATGGTGCCGAGGACCTTGCCCTTCCAGTTCTCCAGCAGCCTGTCCCAGTTCGCGTAGTAGTAGCCGGCGCGTTCCAGGAACTGCGGCACGCGGTCGGGGATGCGGCTTTCCGGCGCGGCCACCGGGCTCAGGTAGACGTAGCCCTGGTGGATGCGGAACATGACGCCGTACGCGGGCGGTACGGCGAAGTGCCGGGTGTTGAACTGGCCCAGGCCCTTGAACGCGAGCTCGGTGACGACCGTCTCGAACGGCTTGACCACGGTGGGCCAGTGCTGGCTGTCGCGGAACCAGAAGCGTTCCTCCTCGGCCGAGCGCCGCCAGGGCTGGAAGAGCATGTAGTACGGGTACAGCCGTTCCCACCCCTCCGCGGCCGCGGGGGAGGTCATCTCGTAGGGGCTCGGGAAGGCTGTGCGCGAGACCGCCATCTTGACGTGCTCCTTACAGGGCTCGCAGACGGGCGATGCCGACTCGGCGTGGACTGGTCTTTCGACGGCGGCCGAGCCGAGGGGGCATATCGGCTACCTCTCAGGGCGAAGGAGGGTGTCGAGGATGCTGGAGACGCCCGCGCCGTGGCCGGCCCGGGCAGGTGTCCTCGGCCGACTGCTCCAGACCGTCTCGGGCCGCGTCTGGAGCAGTCTCACGGTGGCGCCCGTATCCGTGGAGCCGTTCGGGTGCTTGTCGACGGCCCACTCGATGTCCTGCGGGCAGCCGTATTGCCGCTCGGCGGTCTTGGCCAGGCGGGCGATCTCCACGACCTCCCCCTGAGCCAGGCAGGGGACCTGCTGACGGCCCTCCTCGACTACCCGCCGTGCGAGCCCGTGCCCGTCGGGGGCGGGAACCAGTTCCTGGTGCTTCGGCGACACCGTCGTCCGCACCGTGCTGAGCAGTACCTTGTCCACCAGGTAGGCGTCCGGGGTCACCTCGCCGGACACCATGAGCTGCCCCAGTCCCCAGATCGCCTCCACCCGTATTTTCGAAGGGTCGCCGTCAGCCGGGTTGACGGTCACGGCGGCGCCGGAGGTACGGGCATCGACCATCTGCTGCACTGCGACCGCCATGCGCAGCCCCCTCTGCGGCAGCCCCCGGGCCACGCGGTAGATGATTGCGCGGTCGGTCCACAGGCTCGCCCAGCAACGCCGGACGGCCCCGAGCACGGCGTCGGCACCCCGGATCCACAGGAACGTGTCGTGCTGACCGGCGCAGCTCGCCTCGGTCAGGTCCTCCACTTCGGCGCTCGACCGGACGGCCACCGCGACATCCGGGCAGCCTACGGCCCGGCAGAGCTCCTCGTACGCCGCCGTCACCGCCGACGCGACCGGTGAGGGCACGGGCTGGTCCATCGCCATGCAGCGGATCTCGGCGCCGCGCGCCGCCACAGCACCCGGATCGGCGACGAGCCCGGCAAGGGCGTCGTCGACGGCCCGGCGCAACCCGCCGCGGTCGAGCAGCGCCTCGAAGGCATCCATGGTCACCACGAACCCGGGCGGCACCGGAGCACCGGCCCGGGTCATCACGATGAGCGCGGCGCACTTGCCGCCGAGCCTGCTCGTCCCGGCCTCGGCAGAGCTGTCGAACGCAAGAGTGTACGGAGAGTTCACGGGCCTCTCACTCCGCTGCCACGGACTTCACCGCATGGCCGCCAGGAGATTCCGGCCGTGCCTCGTTCCATGAAGGCACAGCCCCCTGAAGGTCAGCCTATGACGCCCAGTGCCCTCCCGCACCTGGCGGCCGCGCGGGTCATGGCGCCCGGCGTATGCGGCGGGTGCCGCGGGGCGGCCGGCGTCGGAACTGCGGGCGGCGCTGCGACGTAAGGTCGCGGACGGCGCCCACACCCTGTTCTCTCCACTGAGGGACCTGTTCGCCGCGATCTTCTTCGTCTTCTTCGGCCTGAACCCGACCCCGCCAGCATCCCCCCGGTCCTGCGCCACCCGCGCTCCGCGCGCAGCGCCGGCTCCTTCCCCCGCCGGGCGTCGTGGGCGTCGCCCTGCTCCGCGACCGCCTGCGCCGCAACCGCACGCACGACGCCGTCACCCCCCTCCTAAGGGCCTCTGACGGTTGAACCGCCGCCCGGCGGCCGGGGCCATCACCGTCCCCCGGCCGCCGGGCTCGCTGGCGTGACCCGGGGACGGTCGTGATCGACTGGGGCCGACAGACCGTGAACCCGAGGAGGTGCCGTGACGGCGGCGTCCGCCAACGGCCCCGGACCCGCCGGCGCACCGCACGCCGCGGGTCGCGGTGGCTGGGGGTCAGTCCACGTTCACCGCCCGCCACAGCTGGCTGTCGGCGTTCGTGTCCGTCGTCTGTACGAGCTGAGTGCCCGCCGTCGAGTTGGACACCGCGAGCAGCTTGCCGCTGTTCACATTCTTGATCTTGTAGTAGCCGTTTCCGTCGGCGACCAGCGTCCAGTGCTGGCTCGCACCGTTGTCGTCGGCCCGCTGGACGATGGTCGCGCCGTCCGCCTCCGACCCGTTGGTGACGTCCAGCAGCAGACCGCTGTTCTGGTTGACGATCTCGTAGCTGCCGTCACCCACCGCGACCCACCGCCAGCGCTGGTTCTGCGCTCCGGTGTCGTTCCACTGGATGACGTTCGCCCCGGCGGAGGTCGATCCGCCCGAGACGTCGATCGCCCTGCCGCCGTTCTTGTTGAGGACCTTGTAGAACGCGTTCTTCGCGGGGAAGGCGATGGAGGCGAACGCGTCCAGCGCGCACACGGTGTTGGAGGCCGACGCGTTCTTCGTGCCGGTGCACACGACCTTGATCGTGTGGGGTCCCGCGGCGAGGTCCGTCTTCTCGAACAGCACCACCTGCTTCGTCACGGTCGGGGCGTACGCGTCGATGCCCGCCTGTGCCAGGGTGCCGTCGATGTAGACGTCGACCTTGCCCATGTTCGGCTGCTTCATGCCGATATACCGAATGGCCGACCCGGTGAACGAGTACTGGACGGAGTCGCCCGCCCTGCTCGCGAACCTCTCGGACCCCTTGAAGTCCTGCGAGTCGTTCCAGTTCGACCAGCCGGTGGAGTAGGTGACGGGAGAGTCCTTGTCGTCGACGTAGGCCCAGCGCTGCCGTACGAGCGACTTTGACGCGGGCGAGGCGTCCCCCTGTGCGTCCACGACGTAGAGGCGGTAGTCGCCGACCGTCGGCGGGACACTGATGGCCGTCGCGGTGCCGGCGGCCTTCGTCATGGTGGGGCCGACGGCGAACGTCGTCGTACCGGAGGGAGCGAGCCACAGAGTCCTGGTCCCGTCACCGATGCTGCGGACGGGGACGGACGACACGCCCTTGCCGGTGAACGTGCTCGCGGGCAGCGCGTAGTCCTGCAGGGCCACTCTGCTGCTGGGGACGAGGTCCTTGTAGGCGTCCTCCAGGCCCGCGTTCACGGCGATGGCGTACGCCTGCGACGGCCACACGTTGTCCGCGTAGGCGCGCACGTCCTGGATGGTGCTGCCCGGGACGCTCTTGCTGAAGATCTTGTTGACGGTGCCGTAGGTGTCGGTGATCTTCAGGTCGTGCTGGCGGCCCCACGTGCCGGAGTGGATGGTGGACGTGAGGTCCTTGTCCACGTCGAGCACGTTGTCGTGGAAGTCGATGAAGGCGGAGCCCTCGTCGGGGTGGAGTCCGTACTTGTGGCCGGCCGGAACGCCCTGGATGTAGTTGTCGCTGATCTCGGTGCCCGGCTGCGCTCCCAGGGTGTAGATGGGGGCGGAGTCGCCGAGCGTCTGCATCGTGTCGACGATCTGGTTGTGGCGGATGGTGTTGTTCTTCGCCGTGGTGGTCGGCACGCCGGGTCGGATCGAGTTCTCCGATCCGTCGAAGTTCCACCACCCCCAGCCGAGGGTGATGCCCGCCCACGGGGACTTCTCGATCCGGTTGTGCTCCACGGTCAGGGAGTCCACGAAGTACGCCGACACGGGGCTGGAGCCCTGGAACAACACCGCGCTGTCGTAGAGGTAGTTGTTCGTGATCGAGATGTTCTTGCAGACCCCCTCGACGTTCACCGGGTACTTCTCGTTGTTGGTCGAGGTGTAGTCCCCGATGTACACGTGCTGGGGGTGCCCCACGGTGATCGCGGAGCCGGCTATGTCATTCGTGACGTTGCCGGTCAGCTGCGAGTCGGTCACGTCGTTGGCCATGGTGATTCCGTCGGCGCCCGTGTGCTGCACCGTGTTGCGCCGCAGGGTGATGCCGTCGGCGTTCTCGATCTGGATGATGCCCGGCGGCAGGTCGACGTTGCGGTAGGTGTAGGCGTGGAAGTTCTTCCTCGCGTACACGTTCGAGCTGGCGTTGCCCTGCGTTCCCTGCCGGAAGACGGAGCCCGCGACATTGACCAGGTTCCAGTCGGAGTGCTCGACCGTGAGCCCGGAGAACGTGATGTTCCGCGCGTGGTCGGTGGTCGACGTGCCGGCGATCTTGAGGAGGGTGGACACGTTGTTCGGTGCGAAGACCTTCGCCGTGGTCATGTCCTCGGAGCTGGACTTGTAGTAGTACAGCGTGTGATTCGTCTTGTCGAAGTAGAACTCGCCCGGCTGGTCCAGGAACTCGTACGCGTTCATGAACGTATGACTGCCGCCGGCTTTGAACGGGCCGTACGGCGGTGCCTGGGCGATGGCCGCACCCGGCTGCTGGAACAGGGCCACGCGGTTGGCACCGTCCGAGCTCGTGGTGATCTGCCGGACGCCCACGATGGCCGTGGTCCAGGTCGTGGCCGACTTGATCTCGACGTCGTCCTGGTTGGCGGCGACGGCGGGCAGGTCGGAGAGGCTGTACTTGGATCCGTCGCACTGCGACCCCGACTCCCAGGCCCAGGGGGCCTGGCCGGCCGTGACGGTGTAGGTCCCGTAGCATCCGGCCGAGTCGATCGTCTTCGAGGCCATCTGGGCACGCTTGCCGTTGACGTAGAGCGCGCGGAGCTTGTCGTCCCGGTTCAGCGAGGCCTTCCAGATGTTCCCGCTGTGCTGGGTCCAGCCGGTCACCGGGACGCCACCGTTCAGCACCGGCTTCTCGTCCTGGTAGGCGGCGTAGACGACACGGTGGCCGTTCGTCCCGGAGTCGGCCGACGTGAAGTCGATGGTGCTGCTCACGGGGTAGTTGCCGCCGCGCAGATAGACGTAGATGTCGCCGGTCATGTCGTCGTTGACGGTGCGTACGACGTCCCGCGCGTGCCGCAGGGTCTTGAACGGCGCGGAGATCGTCCCGGCGTTGGCGTCGTTGCCGTCGGGGGCGACGTAGTACGTCGCCTGGGTCGCGGCCGAGGCCGGGGTCGACAGCGTGAGGGAGGTCAGCGGCGTCGCGCAGAGGGCCATCGCCAGCACGGCCGACAGCCTGCGGACGGTGGAAGGGAAGGGCTTCATCGTCTGCCCCTCCTGCTGGATCCGTCGGTCGGGAAAGCGTTCATGCGGCGGCTCCGGCTGTGTTGTCGGTGCGGTTTCGCGGACAGGGAGACATTTCAGTGGCAGAAGCAGGGGTACGTGCTTCCCTCGCGACGGATGCGGCGGGGTCCGGGTAATCGGTCGGGTCGGTCGAGGGCGACTGGACGTGGGGCGCGCGTGCCCCTCAGCGGCATCAGGGGACACCGCCGACGGTGGTGGGGACGTCCTGCCTGATCAGCCCCCGGTCGCGGAGGTCGTCCCAGAGCGCCCGGGGTACGGCGCTCCGCTGGAGTGCCACGTTCTGTGTCACCTGTGCGCGGTCGCGCATGCCCAGCGTGACGTTGACGGTGCTGGGATGGGTGGTCGGGAAGGCGATGGCGGCGGCGGGAAGGCTGGTGCCGTGCTCCTCGCAGACCTCCGCGATCGCCCGTGCGCGGGCGACCAGTTCCGGTGGGGCGTCCCGGTAGTCGTACTTCATGCCTTCGGCGGGCCACGGACGTGAGAGCAGCCCGGAGTTGAAGACACCGACCGCGACGACGCTCTTGCCCGCTCCCCGCGCTGCGGGCAGCACGTCGTCCAGCGCCGACTGGTCGAGGAGGGTGTAGCGCCCGGCGAGCATGACGACGTCGGCGGCCGTCTCCCGCAGGAAACGGGCGAGCATGGCCGACTGGTTCATGCCGGCGCCGATGGCCCCCACGACCCCTTGGTCGCGCAGCTCCGCCAGAGCGGGCAGGGCCTCGTCGGCGGCCTGCCGCCAGTGGTCGTCGGGGTCGTGCACGTAGACGATGTCGAACCGGTCGAGGCCGGTACGGCGCAGGGAGTCCTCGATGGAGCGGAGCACGCCGTCCCGGCTGAAGTCCCACTGCCGGCGCAGGTCGTCCCGGACGACGAAGCCCTCACTGTCGACGCCCTGGGGACGCTCGTTGGGGACGAGGAGCCGGCCCACCTTGGAGGAGACGACGTACTCGTCCCGAGGACGCTGCCGCAGGGCCGCCCCGAGGCGCTGTTCGGAGAGCCCGAGGCCGTAGTGCGGCGCCGTGTCGAAGTACCGGATGCCCGCGTCCCAGGCCGCGTCCACGGCGGCCGACGCGTCGGCCGCCGAGGTGGTGCGGTACAGGTTGCCGATCACGGACGCGCCGAACCCGAGGGCGGTGAGTTCGACGGACGTGCGGGCGACGCTCCGGCGTCGCATGACGTCCCCCTCGTGGACGTGGACCGGCGCGGCGTCGGGGCCGCCACTCATCGGCCGAGCCATCCGCCGTCGACGGGCAGGGTGGTGCCGTGGATGTAGGCGGCGGCGTCGGAGGCGAGGAAGACGGTGGCGCCCGCGAGGTCGTCGGGGTCGCCCCAGCGTCCGGCGGGGATGCGGTCGAGGATGGCGTTGTTGCGGGTGGGGTCCTCGCGCAGGGCCTGGGTGTTGTCGGTGGCGATGTAGCCGGGGGCGATGGCGTTGACGTTGACGCCGTGGGGTGCCCATTCGTTGGCGAGGGCTTTGGTGAGTCCGGTGATGCCGTGTTTGGCGGCGGTGTAGCCGGGGACGGTGATGCCACCCTGGTAGCTGAGCAGGGAGGCGGTGAAGATGACCTTGCCGTGGCCGCGGGCGACCATGGTGGCGCCGACGGCGCGGGTGAGGGTGAACTGGGCGTTGAGGTTGACCTGGAGCACCAACTCCCAGTCGGCGTCGCTGTGCTGGGCGGCCGGGGCGCGGCGGATGGTGCCCGCGTTGTTGACGAGGATGTCCACGGGGCGTTCGCGTGCGGCGAGGTCGGCGCCGAGGGCGCGGACGGCGTCGGGGTCGGCGAAGTCGGCGCGGATGGCTTCGAAGGTGCGGCCTACGGCGGTGACGTCCTTCTCCACGTCGCTGCCGGACTCCTCCAGGGAGGCGCTCACTCCGATGATGTCGGCTCCGGCGGCGGCGAGGGCGCGGGCCATGGCCCGGCCGATACCGCGGCGGGCTCCGGTGACGACGGCGAGTTTCCCGGTGAGGTCGAAGGGGGTCATGCGGTGGCTCCATGGGCGTGGTCGCTGTCGTCGTGGTCGGTGGTGTTGTCGGTGCAGTCGAGGAGGATCTTCATCACGTCGCCGCCGCCCTCCAGCGCCGCGAACGCGGCGGGTGCCTGGGTGAGGGGGACGACCTTGCTGATCAGCCGGTCGGCGGGGATGGTGCCGTCGGCGACCAGGGCGACGGCCTTCTCGAAGTCGGAGCGGTCGTACAGGCGGGCGCCGACGAGGGTGAGTTCGCGCCAGAAGAAGCGGTGCAGGTTCACCGCGCGGGGCCGGGGGTGGATGGCGACCAGGCACAGCCGCCCCCGCACCCCGAGGACTTCCACGGCGGTGTCCACACCACCGGCCGCACCGGACACCTCGAACGCGACGTCGGCGCCCGCGTCGCCGGTCCACGCGCCGACCAGGGCGCCGATGTCGTCGGCGGCCGGATCCCACGTGGCCAGCCCCAACTCCTCGGCCAGCAAACGCCGGTGGGCGCTCAGCTCCACCACCCGCACCTCGGCCCCGGCAGCCTGCGTGACCAGCGCGATCAGCACCCCGACCGGCCCGCCGCCGACGACCACGACCTTCTCGCCCTCAGTGACCTGCGCCCGGCCGACGTCGTGGACGGCCACCGCGGTGGGCTCCACGAGCGCCGCCCGGTCCAGTGCGAGTGATTCCGGCAGGCGGATCAGGGTGGAGGCGGGTACGGTCCAGCGCTGCTGCATGGCGCCGGGAGAGTCGATGCCGATGAAGTCGAGGTGCTGGCAGACGTGTTGGTGACCGGCCCGGCAGGCGGGGCAGGTGCCGTCCCAGCGCAGCGGCATCACGGTCACCGCGTCGCCGGGCGCCCAGTCCTCCACGCCCGGACCGACCCGGAGGATCCGGCCGGACATCTCGTGCCCGAGGACGGCGGGCGTGGCGACCCGGGCGTCCATGTCGCCGTGGAAGATGTGCAGGTCGGTGCCGCAGATACCGACGTAGGCGGGGGCGAGCTCCACCTCTCCGGGGCCCGGCTCCACGCTCGGTGCGGGAGCGGTGTCCAGGGTGCGGGCGGCCGTGTAGTGGACGGCGAGTGTCATCGTTTTCTCCAAAGTCCTCTCGGCACGAGCGCCGTACGTCAGCCGCGGCCTGGGAGGCGGTAGAAGGCGGTCGCGGTGCCGGCGAGGAGCGCGTGGATCTCGCTCTCCGCGCAGTCGGTGAGCAGTTCGTCCACGGTGGCGGCCCAGCGGTTCCAGCCGCCCGCGAGGTTGGCGACCGGCCAGTCGGAGCCGAACATCAGCCGGTCCGGGCCGAAGGACGTGAGCAGGACGTCCCAGACCGGGCGGATGTCAGAGGTGGTCCAACTGTCGTGGTCGGCCTCGGTGATGAGTCCCGACAGCTTGCAGACCACGTGCTGGTGCGCGGCCAGCCGCCGCACCTGCTCTCGCCACTTGGCGAGTTCGCGCCCGGCGATGTCCGGCTTGCCCGCGTGGTTCAGCACCTGGGGCAGGTCGGGGAAGCGCTCGGCCAGCCGGATCGCCTGGTCGAACTGGTGGCTTCGGACCAGGACGTCGTAGGAGAGCCCGCGGTCCCTCGCCGCCGCCAACCCTCGTTCGACATCAGGGCGTTGCAGCCAGGCCGGGTCCGTCTCGCCCTGGACGAGGTGGCGCAGGGAACGCAGATAGGTGCCGCCCGGTCCGGCGAGCAGTCGGTCGAGCGTCTCGCCGATCGCAGGCGATGTGAGGTCCGCCCAGCCGACCACCGCCTCGATCAGCGGCTCCCGCTCCGCGAGGGCGAGCAGGTCCTCCGTCTCGGGCACCTCCGGCATGCACTGCACGGCCACCGTGCCGTGGAGGTGACGGCCCGCGACGGGGCGGGTCGCGGTGGAACGCAGGTCGTCGGGGGTGAGGGTGCGGCGGATCGATGTCAGGTCGGGTTCGTCGAGCCAGGGCTGCGGGCGCCGTTCGAGGTCCCACAGATGGTGGTGCGCGTCGATGAGAACGGGGGCGGAGGTCATGGCGGTTCCAAGTCGGGTCGGTCCGGCGCGGTCCGTGTCAGACGGTGGCGTCCTCGCCGGGCGGGTCGAGGTGCCAGATCTCGGTCAGTTCCGTCCACTGGCGGGAGTCGCCCCGGTCGGGCCAGGGGTCCTGGCAGGGGTCGGTGAGCTTCCACCACTCCCGGGTCTCGGCGTCGGCTTCCAGGACGGCCATGTCGGCCTCGAAGTCGTCGCCGTGGTACTCGAGGAAGGCGAACAGCACGTCGCCGTGGAGGAAGATGCTGTAGTTGCGGATGTTCGCCCGGTGCAGGGCGGCTTCCACGCCGGGCCAGACGGCCGCGTGGAGTCGCAGGTACTCCTCCCGGTGCTCGGGGCGGAGCCTGATGGTCTGCGCGATGCGCTTCATGCGCGTTCTCCTTCCGTGCCCTGGGAGGGCGGGCCCGCCGGGGTGTCGAACGGGGTGCGGTAGCTGGGGGTGCGGGAGCGCAGCTGGAGGCGCAGGGTGAGCCGGATACGGGTGGAGGCGGGCAGCCGGACGGTCAGGAAGGCGCCGGCGCAGTCCTGCTCAGCCTCGGTGACGACCGGCTCGGTGTGGCCGTAGTCGTACATGTCGCCGATCCAGCCGTCGTCCCGGCAGGTGGTGTACCGGACGGCCGTGATGGTGTGCTCGGCGAAGGCGCCGCCCTGGACGATCACCGTGCGGTCTGCCTCGGGGGAAAGATTCACCAGTTCGACGGTGGTCGCCTCCGGGTCGATGGAGGTGACCAGCGCGGCCACATCCGGCGGCAGTCCGGCGCGGCGGGCGTCGGCATCGTGGTAGCGCAGCCGGGCCTGCTGCAGGCCGCCGTTGTACAGCACCTGGGGGCCGCCCCAGGTCAGCTGGACGAGGGCTTCGGTGACCACGGGGTTGGACTGCTGCCACACATGGATGTCGGCCTCGGGCACGTCCAGGTCGCGATAGCGGTCGATGCGGCGCAGCCGGTGGCGGACCTGGGCCTGGGCGGCGGCGAGGATCCGCTCGGGGTAGCCGGGGTCGTCGCCGGCGAGGAACGCGAACCACGCCTTCTCGTGTCCGGACTCCTCCTTGGCCCGGAACGGCCGCACGGTGCGCCAGTCGATGCCGTCGGCCTCGCGCAGCCGCTCCAGCCGGGCGCGGTCGGCGTCGGAGGCCGTGTGGTGCCACAGGGCCACCGGCACGGGCGGGGTGAGCGGGTTGTAGTCGAACCAGCCCGAGTCGTTGTGCCGGAACGGAAGGTGCGGTGTCGGGGTGTGGATGTCGGGGCCGAGTTCGACCACCCACTTCGAGGGGAGGCTGGAGTCCGCCTCGGTGTGGGGCATCACCCTGGCGTGACCGATGAGGGTGTCGAGCGAGGTCGCGACCATGGAGAGGTAGTCGTCGTCCCCGGTGGCCGTGGCCGCAGCGAGCGCCGCCACACAGGCCGCGTGACCCACGCTGTGCCAGCCGTGCGGCCAGGACCAGCCGTAGTGGCCGCCGTACCAGCGGCCCTCCAGCAGGCTGCCCACGACACCGTCCGGCCCCGCGTTGTCCGGGACGAGGCCACCGTTGGCACGGGTGCGCTCGCGCCACGCGCCCACGTACTCGACGATCCAGTCGCGGTAGCGGTCCTCGCCGGACAGGATCCACGCGTTGAGCACCAGCCCGGCCGCGGCGAGGTTGACCGCGGTGTCGCCGACACCCATCCGGTCCCGCATCTGCGCGCCGAGCCGCGGATCCGCGGAGAGCGGGTACGGGCCGCCCTCCGCCTCGGGGATCCACTCCAGCGGGAAGCCGTACGTCTCCGCTTCCTTCGGCAGCCAGGGGTACACGTTGCCGTCGAACAGGCCCGTGCGGTCGGGGTCGCTGCCGTTGTGCGGGCGGGTGATGACACGGTGCTCGGGGTCGTAGTTCCCCTTGGCCGGGTCGACGTACAGCTCGGCGAAGCGCAGCGCCCGTTCGGACCAGCGGTCGGGGGCGGCCATGCACAGGAAGTAGAGCAGCAGCAGGCTCTCGCCCTGGTGGAACCAGTCGTAGCCGCGCTCGAACTCGTCGTGCAGCATGCCGAGTTCGGTGAGCTGCCGGGTCACGCCCTCCCAGTGCTTCTCGCCGGCGGGCAGCAGATCGTCCGCGCCGCCGAGGAGGTACAGCTGGGGCCAGTTGAAGAACACCTCGTAGAAGTCGTCCGCACCGTCGCGGGTGGTCAGCGACCCGGTGTAGTTCAGCCGCCCGTCCGGGCCGGTGAAGTCGCGGGCGAAGCGCCGCCAGGCGTGGTCCAGCAGGTCGAACAGGGCCCGCTGGGCCACGGCCCAGCCAGGTGGTTCGAGCAGCGGCACCCCCGCCCGGATCTCCGGTGGCGGAACCGGGGGGCCGGAGGGCGGGGTGTCCCCACCCGAGGTGGGGCCGGAAGAAGTGAAGGGCATGGGACGGAGCTCCGTTCGGGGGGTGCTCGCCGGGGACGACGGTCGGGCGGATGACGCCGGATCGGGCATCAGGGTCGGGACGGCAGGCCGGGCCTACTCCTTGGTGGCGCCGGCGAGCATCCCGCTGACCAGGAAGCGCTGGGCGAAGAGGAAGACGATCAGTACGGGTGTGATGGCCACGAGCGTCGCCAGGGCCAGCTGCGGCCGCTGGATCGCGAGGGTGCCGACGGCCGGATTGAAGGACGGCACATTGCTGAGCAGGGTCCCGACCCCCACCTGGATGGGCATCTGGCTGCTCTCGGGAAGCATCACGTAGGGCAGGAAGTAGTTGGTCCAGTTGGCGACGAAGCTGAAGAACCCGACGAGCGCGACGACCGGTGTGGCCAGCGGCAGCGCGACGTGCCGGAAGACGCCGAACTCCGAGCAGCCGTCCATGCGTGCCGCCGCCAGCAGATCCTTCGGTACCGCGGTGGTGAAGTAGATGTACGTCAGATACACGCCGAACGGGTAGAACGAGTACGGCAGGATGATCGACCACATCGTGCCGATCAGATGCACCGCGTTGATCTCCAGGAACAGCGGCACCACCAGCGTGGCGGTCGGCATGAGCATCACGACCAGGGTCGAGACGAGCAGGGTGTGCCGTCCGCGGAACTCGGTCATGGCCAGCGCGTAGCCCGCCGGGATGGCCACGCAGAGCGTGATGACCAGCGAGATCAGGGCGTACAACGTCGAGTTGCCGAGCCACTGCAGGACGGCGTTGTCCTGGAAGGCGGTGAGGGCGTCCCAGTTGGCCTTGAGGGTGTGCCAGGAGCCGAAGGAGAGCGGGTTGCCGTGGACGAGTTGCTGATCGGTCTTGGTCGCCGCGAGGACGAGCCACAGCACCGGCAGCACGAAGAACACCAGGAAGACGAGCAGGACGGAGCCGGTCAGCAGACGGGGCACGAGGCGGCGCGGGGAACTAGTCGGCATCGAAGAACCCCGACCGTGCGACGAAGACGGCGGCGGCCGACACACTGACGACCAGGAGCTCCACCGAGACCGCGGCGGCTCCGTTGACGTTGTTCATCTGGAAGGCGAAGTCGAACGTCAGCTGGTTCAGCGAGTAGTCCCGTCCGGCCACCCCCACACTGGCGAGGGACAGCAACTGCGGCTCCACGAAGAGCTGCGCACCGCCCGCGAAGGCCAGGATCATCATGTACACGATCCACTTGCGGAGCATGGGGATCTGGATGTGCCAGGCGGTCTGCCAGGCGCCCGCGCCGTCGATGCGCGCGGCTTCCATGACGTCGGTGGGGATGTTGTTGAGCGCGCCGTACATGACGACGATCCAGCCACCCGCGCCGGTCCAGAACGCGATGACCGTGAACAGCAGCGGCAGGTTGCCGGGCGCGATCACCTCGCCGAAGGTGTCGAACCCCAGCATGCTCAGGAGCGAACTGACCGGGCTCACCGTCGGGTCGAGCATGAACAGCCACACCAGCACACTCGCGGCGCCGGCGAGCGCTCCGGGGATGTAGAAGAGGAAGCGCAGTGACTTGCTGAGGGAGCCCGAGGCGAGGCGGTGCAGCAGCAGCGCCAGGCTCACCACGAACACCACGAGGGAGACCAGCCAGAACAGCAGGTACAGCGCGACATGGCCGACGGCGTCCATGAAGCGGAAGTCCTGTGCGGTGGTGACGAAGTTGCTGAAGCCGGTGAAGGTGCCCCCGGCGTCGGTGAACGCGAAGTAGACGGCGTACCCGGTCGGCAGGATGCCGAACGCGATCAGGAGCAGCACGTAGGCCGCGACGAAGGCGATGCCGGCCCGGCTCTGCCGGTTGGTGCCGCGGGGGCGCCGATGGGCGGAGCCGGACGGGGAGTGGCTGACGGTCACTGCTCGACCTTGTATCCGTTGGACTTGGCGTACTTGACGATGGAGTCCTGCCAGGCCGGCAGCATCGACTCGACGGTCTTGCCCTGGGTCAGCCCCGGCTTGACGGTGGCCGCCCAGATCGCCTCCTGGCTGAACTGGCCCGAGCCCCAGCCCGGCCACACCTGGGAGGAGGCGGCGGAGAGCGCGCTCAGGTCGCCGGCGAAGTAGCCGGAGGCGTCCTGCTCCTTCAGCCATGCCTCGGCCGCCGGCGCGTAGGCCGGGAAGCCGGGCGCCTTCTCCCCCTGGTAGGCGTTGTCGGTGGTGACCCACGTCAGGAAGTCGGTGGCCGCCTTGATGTGGGTGGAGTGCTGGGACAGCAGCCAGGTGCCGCCGCCGACGTTGCCGGTGGACGGCGCGTTGTCGCCCTGCCACTGCGGTATGGGCGCCACCGCGATCTGCTTGGCGGGGACCTTGAGGGTGTCCTTGAAGACCGCGCCGCCGAACCAGGCCGGGCCCGGCATGAGCAGGACCTTGTCGGCCTGGTTCTTGCCGAAGTCGGTGCTGAAGACGCCGCTGATGGACATGGACTTGTTCTTGATCAGTACGTCCAGGAGCTTGGCCATCCTGGTGCAGGCCTCGCTGGTGGTGTTCACCGACACGGACTTGGGGCCGGTGATGTGGTTGGCGCCGCACTTGCTCGCCCACAGATAGATCTCGGGGGCGAAGGAGTCACCCGCGTCACCGACGAGATAGCCCGGATGCTCCTTGGCCACCTTCGTGCCGAGCTTCTGGTACTCCTCCCACGTCGTCGGCACCGTGTAGCCGAACTTCTTCATCAGCGGGGCGTTGTACCAGAGCACCGCCTGGGAGAGGTCGTTGCGCAGACAGTAGACGGTGCCGTCGACCGTGCAGACGTCGTTGGCCCCCTTGGCGAACTTCCCCAGGGTCGCCTCGGGGATCAGGCCCTTGTTGAGCGGAGCGGCGAAGCCCGCGTCGACCGCCCAGGAGGTCTCGTTGTTCTGGGAGCTGAACACGACGTCCGGCCAGCCCTTGCCGGTGCGGTTGAACAACTGGACCTTCGTCTGGAGGTAGTTGGACCCGTTGGCGTCGCCGTCATAGCTGACGATGTCCAGCTTCACCTTTGGGTGCAGCTTCTGGTACAGCTTCACGGCGTCCATCCGGGTCGCGTCCACCCAGACGGTCAACGCCCCGTCCTTCTGGGGTACCTGGGCGAAGCCGTCCTTGGTGGTCGTACCGGCGGTGCCGCCGCCACAGGCCGTCACGGCCAGCAGCACCGTGACCGCGCACCCGGCCAGCGATGCCGCTCGCTTCCTGCCGAGGGCTCTCTTCGGGCCGGACGAGGACTGGTTGACGGTCATGAGTGACTCCACTGGGTGTGCGGGTGCCCCGAGCAGATGGGGCAGGCGGCGCGAGCGGGTGGGCGAGTGGCGCGAGCCGGGACGACGCCGGGCCGGCCCGGAAGGACGACGGAGACGGAAGAGGCGGCTGTGCTGCGATCGGCGTGGAAAGAAATTAGCCGCCTTATCGAGTGGTACGTCAAGGGTGCGTGCAACGTTCCCTTGCTGGATTTCCTGCGGCGGGCGAGCATTTGCGCCCCCTATGCCCGATAAAGGCCATTTTATACACTCGAATGGCCATGGCCCTCGCCATGGACCTTGGTCAGAATGAGTACGACTTATATCTTCTGTGCGCTACGATGATGTCGACTCCACCGTGATCAGTCGCGTGGGCAGAAGTCACCCGGGAGGCAGCGCAGATGGACGACACGCCAGCGATCGAAGTGGCCCTGCCGGTCCAGGCACCTCCTGCCGCGCTCGCGGGGGTGGACGGCCCGGACGAGCGGCGTGACTACCGTCCCGGGTATGAGATCGTGGCGGAGCGGATCCTCGCGTACATCGCCGAGGAGCGACTGGCGCCGGGTGACCGGCTGCCCACGGAGATCGACCTCGCCCGGACGCTGGACACCAGCAGGGCGGTGGTGCGGGAAGCCGTCAAGATCCTTTCGGCGCTGGGTCGGGTACGGGCACACAAGGGGCGGGGTCTGTTCGTCGCGGACGACGAAGGCATGCTCATCACCAGCCGGTGGGGAGGCTTCTTCCGCCCCGTCGACATCGATCACGTACTGATGCTGTTCGAGTTCCGCAGGGTCCAGGAGATGGCCGCCAGTAGTCTGGCGGCCACCCGCGCCACCCCCTCGGAGCTGCGCACCATCGAAGTCGCCACGGAGCAGTGCCGGCACGGGTTCGTCCACGGCCAGATCGACGTGTTCAACCAGGCGGACGAGGACTTTCACACGGCCGTGTCGGCGGCCTCGCACAACACGTTCCTCGTCAGCGCGGTGCGGGACGCGCGACGCCTGCAGCGCCAGTCCAGCGCCATCGGTATCCACGACTCGTTCGGGGAGAACACCGAGGCGGCCGTCGAGGAGCACGAGGCGATCTACCGGGCCATCCGTGACGGCCGCCCCGAGGAAGCGGCGCAGGCCACCGCGGCACACCTCGACCGAACCCTGGAGGACTACCGGCGCGAGATCCAGCGCCGTCTGTTCGGCTGACGCCGCCCGTCGGCGCGCCGTGCGCGTCCTGTCCCGGCCGCCGCACGTCTCGGAAAAGCGCTGACGATCCGTTGACTTCTGTACGGCCGGGACTCTAACTTCGGCGTCGATCGGTTCGACAAGCCGATAGCCGTTCGATATATCGACAACCGTCGTTCCCTCCTCGGTCCTCGCGTGTCCCAAAGGACCCGTTGCCCAGGCGTCCGGGGGTGTGCCTTCGTCATGCCGCCACCCCCGCACAGCACGGGTGAGGGGCGTCAGCCCGCTGGGACGCGGCACGCACGACGCGAAGGCCGTGTCCCTTCCACGTTCTCCCTCTCTCCCCGCAGTGTCCACCCACCGCCCCCGCACCTGATGACCTCCAGCCAAGGACTGCATCGTGGACCTCACCAGAAGACAACTCGGCCGGCTCGCCGCGGTCGGTACCGGCGCCCTCCTGCTCCCGGGCCTGCTCCCGTCGAGCGTGGCGGCGGCAGACTCGTTTCCGGCCGGCACCTGGGGTGACCAGGGCGACGGCACCTACGCCAACCCGATCGTCCCGGCCGACCTCAGCGACTGGGACTGCATCCGGGTCGGCTCCGACTACTACGGCATCACCAGCACGTTCGGGTACTCACCCGGCATGGCCGTCCTGCACTCGAAGGACCTGGTCAACTGGCGCCCGATCGGCGGCTCGGTCGACGACGTCACCCGCATCGGACCGGAGCTGAACTGGGACCGGATGAACCGCTACGGCCGTGGCGTGTGGGCCGGGGCCATCCGTTTCCACGCGGGGCGGTACTGGGTGTACTTCAACACGCCCGACGAGGGCTTCTTCATGACGTCGGCCCCGTCGCCGACCGGGCCCTGGGAGCCGTTGCACTCGATGTGGCGGACCTCCGGCTGGAACGACGTGTGCCCGTTCTGGGACGACGACGGCCAGGGCTACCTGGTCACCACGCACTACTCGGACAACTACAAGATCCACCTGTACAAGCTGTCCGCGGACGGCAAGTCGCTGGTCGGTCCGGCCCCGGTGATCCACCAGTCGTCGCGCAGCGAGGCCAGCAAGCTGTACAAGATCGACGGTGTCTACTACCACCTGTTCAGCGAGGTGAAGCCCGAGGGCCGGGTCCTCATGATGAACCGCGGCTCCAGCCTCTACGGCCCCTTCGAGACCCGGCAGCTGCTGCACGTCAACACCTCGGTCGACCGCGAGCCCAACCAGGGCGGGCTGGTGCAGACCCCGGGCGGCGACTGGTACTTCGTGACCCACCACGGCCACGGCGGCTGGGAGGGGCGCGTGCTGTCCCTGCTGCCGGTGACCTGGGTGGACGGCTGGCCGATCATCGGCACGGTGGGCTCGGACGGCATCGGCACCATGGCGTGGACGGGCCAGTTGCCCGCCGCCGGCACCCCCGGCCTCCCCGTCGACGCGCTGCCCGCCGTCGTGACCAGCGACTCGTTCACCGACACCCGCCTCAAGCCGCAGTGGGAGTGGTACTACCAACCCCGCGCGGACAAGTGGTCGTTGACCGAACGCCCCGGCTATCTGCGGCTGAAGGCGTTCGCACCGCTGGCCGGGGACAACCTGATGAAGGTGGGCAACACCCTCACCCAACGAGTGCTGCGCACCGCGGGCGGCGCCACGGTGACCGTCCGCCTCGAACTGGCCGGCCTCGCCGACGGCCAGCACGCCGGGCTGTGCCACTACGCCGCCACCTACGCCGGACTGGGTGTCCGACGCACTGGGACCACCACCACGATCGAGCACAACGCCGGCGCCACCCTGACCAGCGGCGCGGCCATCACGCAGAACGCCGTGTGGCTGCGCACCACGTGGGACGTGAACGGGGTCAGCCGCTTCTCCTACAGCCTCGACGGGAGCACGTTCACCCAGGTCGGGGGCACCTACCAGCTCACCTGGGGCGGCTACCGCGGCGACCGGATCGGCCTGTACACCTACAACCCGGGCGGCACCGGTTACATCGACGTGGACTCGGTGCAGTACACCATCGCCCCCGCGCGGACGTACACATGCGTCAGCGTGCGCAGCGGCAAGGTGGCCGAAGTCTCCGGTGGGTCCGGCGCGGACGGCGCCGCCGTGATCCAGTGGACCGACAACGGCGCGACGAACCAGCAGTGGGCCTTCCAGTCCACGGCCGACGGCTACCACACCATCACCTGCGTCCACAGCGGCAAGGTGCTCGACGTGGCCGGATCCTCCACGGCGGACGGCGCGCGGGTCATACAGGCGACCCTCGACGGCCGGGCCAGCCAGCAGTGGCAGCTGCGCCCGCTGCCCGGCGGTGTGTTCCAGGTGGTCAACCGCAACAGCGGCAAGGTGCTCGACGTCAGCTCCGGCAGCACGGCCGACGGCGCCGCGCTGATCCAGTACGCCGACAGGGGCAGCACCAACCAGCAGTGGAGGTTCCGCCGGGCCACCGGCTAGCGCGTGCCTCTTTAATGGGTTGGTCGGTTGATCGGGTGTGTCCGTCCGATGAGTGATCAGCGATGCGATGTGGGACCGGATCGAGCCGCTGATGCCGGCGGATCCGGTCCGCGGGCGGCGATGGGCCGACCACCGACGTCCTCCGGGCCCACCAGCACGCTGCCGGAGCACTCAAAAAGGGGCGGTCCACTTCCATGAGCCCGCCGATCACGCGCTCGGACGCTCCCGCGGCGGGCTGAGCACGAAGGTCCACCTGGCCGCAGACGGCCGTGCACGGCCCCTCGCCTTCGCCCTCACCGCAGGCCAGGCAGGTGACGCACCGCATCCGCGTGCCCCGAAACGGGCCGGGCAGACCACGGGCCCGACCAGGAGCAGGCGGACACGGACGGCGAGCAGTCGTCGCGGCTCAGACGGGACATCAGACGGGACAGAGGAGAGCATCCTCCCAGCGGTCCCCGGCCACTCGGGCCCGTGCTTGGGGATCCGGCCGCCTTACGGCAGTGCGGTGGTGCGCGGGGCGGGCCGGCGCTGGGCAGAACCAGGCCCGCCGTCATGTCGTCGCGGCACTCAGCCCAGCGCGATTGCGGTCCACGACACCGGCGGCAGCTCGATGCTGAGCAGCCCGTCGGACAGGATCGCGCTCGGGTTCGCGTGCGGGGTCACGCGGTTCTGCTCGGTGAGTGTGTTCTTCGCATACGCATCCGGGTCGGCGAGTGTGACCGCCTCCAGAACCCGCGAGGAGCCAAGGCTGCGCACATCGACCGTGACCTGAGTGGCCTGCGTAAGCCCGCGGTTGACGAGGAAGACCGCGGCCCGGTCCTCGTCGACGGTCGCGACGGCGTCGACGACAGACGCCTCGCCATGGCGTTCCGTCGTGTAGGTCGGCGCCTCGACAACGGGCCGGATCACCTCACCGGCGGCAAGCCGGCTGGTGATCGAGAACGGGTAGAAGGTCGTCTGCCGCCAGGCAGGGCCCCCGGGCTCGGTCATGATCGGCGCGATCACGTTGACCAGTTGCGCGAGCGAGGCCGACGTGACGCGGTCGCTGTGCTTGAGCAGCGTCATCAGCAGGTTGCCGACGACGACGGCGTCCGCCACCGAGTAGACGTCCTCCAGCTGCCGGGGGGCGTGCCGCCACTCGTCGTTGACCTCGTCGGACTCATGGAACTCCTTTTGGTACCAGACGTTCCACTCGTCGAACGAGATGTTGATCTTCTTCTTGGAGCGCTTCTTGTACCCCACGTGGTCGGCGGTCGCGACGACGGTGTCGATGAAGTAGTCCATGTCGGTCGCCGAGGCGAGGAAGGAGCCGAGGTCGCCGTCGAGCTCCTGGTAGTAGGCGTGGCAGGAGACGTAGTCGACGTGGTCGTAGGTGTGCTCGAGCACCGTGCGCTCCCAGTCGCCGAAGGTCGGCATCCAGGAGCCGGAGGAGCCGCAGACCACGAGTTCGAGGTCCTTGTCGGCCATCTTCATCGCGCCGGCGGTACGGGCGGCGAGCTTGCCGTAGTCGTCGGCCGACAGGAAGCCGGTCTGCCACGGCCCGTCCATCTCATTGCCGAGGCACCACATGCGCACGTTGTGCGGCTCCGGCGTGCCGTTGGCGATACGCAGGTCCGACAGCGCCGTACCGGAGGGGTGGTTGGCGTACTCGAGCAGGTCCAGGGCGGGCTGGATGCCCCGCGTGCCGAGGTTCACCGCGAGCATCAGCTCGGAGTCGGTGAGCTTGAGCCAGCGGGCGAACTCGTCCAGGCCGACCTGGTTCGACTCCAGCGAGTGCCAGGCGAGGTCGCGGCGCACCGGCCGCTTGTCGCGGGGGCCGATCGAGTCCTCCCAGCGGAAGCCGGAGACGAAGTTGCCGCCCGGGTAGCGGATGGTCGTGCTGCCGAGCTCCCTGACGAGCGCGACGACGTCCATACGGAACCCTTCGTCGTTCGCGCTCGGGTGTTCCGGCTCGTAGAGCCCGGTGTACACGCAACGGCCGAGGTGTTCGACGAACGAGCCGAAGGTGCGGCGTCGGACAGGAGCGATGACGGCCTGCTTGTCGAGAACGATGTGGGCGCGGGGCAATGCAGTGGTCCTTTGCAGTTCAGGATGGGGGTGGTGGGGCAGCGAACGCGCTACTTGACGGAGCCTGCGGTCAGGCCCTTGCGCCAGAACCGCTGGAGACTGATGAAGGCGATGAGCAGGGGGATCAGCGACAGGAACGCACCGGTGATCGGCAGCAGCGGCGGCACGCCGTTGGCGAACTCCGCGCGCCACTGCACCAGGCCCACCGTGACGGGCTGTAGCGAGGGGGTGTTGAGCATGAGCGAGGGCAGCAGGTAGTTGTTCCAGATGCCGACGAACTGGAACAGGAAGACGGTCACCAGCGCCGGGGACATCAGCGGCAGGACGATCCGGAAGAAGGTGCGCTGTTCGCCTGCTCCGTCGAGCCGTGCGGCCTCCAGCAGTTCGTCCGGGACGGACGCCGCGGCGAAGATCCGGCACAGGTAGACGCCGAACGGGCTGACACAGCTGGGCAGCAGCACCGACCAGTAGGAGTTGGTGATGTCGAGCTTGGCCATGAGCAGGAACAACGGCAGGGCGAACATCGGCGCCGGAATGAGCACCGAGGCGAGGATGACGTTGAACACGCTTTCACGGCCGCGGAAGGTGAACTTGGACAGCGCGTAGCCGGCCATCGCGGACAGCAGGGTACCGACGGTGGCGCCGACGAGGCTGTACAGCGCGCTGTTGGCGAGCCAGGTGGAGAAGATGCCGTCCTCGAAGGTGAACACGTTTTTGATGTTGGTGACCAGGTCGAAGTGGGAGAACCACAGGGGCGTACCGGTGTACATGTAGCCCGAGGCCTTGGTCGAGGAGACGAACAGCCACCACAGCGGGATGAGCGTGTACAGGGCCATCAGGCCCAGCACGCCGTTGACGACGGCCTTGCTCGCGATCTCGGGGCCGCGGCGGGCCGGTCGGGTCGGTCGGACGGCCGGGATCACGCTCATGCCATCGCTCCCTTGCGCTGGTTGTACTTGAGGAATCCGAACGAGAGCACGAGGGTGATCAGCGCGAGCACGACGGACTCGGCGGCGGCCAGGTTCTGGCCGCCCACGTCCATGCCCAGGGTCGTGTTCATGATCGGGGAGAACTTCGGGTCGACGCCCGGGATGCGCGCGCCGACCAGCACCGCCGGCTCGGTGTACAGCTGCGCCGTTCCGATGATGGAGAAGACCGTGGTCAGCACCAGCGCGGGGCGCACCAGCGGGATCTTCACCGCCCACGCCAGGCGCCATCCGGTGCAGCCGTCGAGCGCGGCGGCCTCCGTCACCTCGGCGGGGATCGTCTGCAGCGCGGAGTAGATGATCAGCATGTTGTAGCCGGTCCAGCCCCACGTGATCATGTTCCCGATGGAGACCGGAACCCACGACGGCGACAGGAAGTCGGTGTGGATCCCGAGGTGGGACAGCGGTCCGGTGAACGGCGAGAGGTCTTTCACCAGGAGGAAGGACCACATCACCGCGGCGATCGCACCCGGCAGCGCGTAGGGCAGGAAGAACGTGAGCCGGTAGGTCTTCCGCAGCCGGGCCGAGCGGGAGTCCAGCAGGAGCGCGAGCAGGAGGGCCAGGCCGAGCATGACCGGGACCTGGACGCAGCCCAGCAGCACGACCCGGACGATCGACGCCATGAAGTCGTGATCGCGGAAGGCGTCGGCGTAGTTGGACAGTCCCGCGAACTCCGTGGTCTGCGCTCCGCCGAACAGCCCTGCGCGATGGACGGTGAAGAAGCTCTGGTAGATCGCGTAACAGATGGGCAGGACCATCATGGACAGGAAGAGCACCGCGAACGGCGCCAGGAAACCCGTCGCGGTGAGCGCGCTGCGGCGGCCGGTGCGCCGCCGCCGACCGGAGGGGGAGACGCGGCGGGTGGCCGCGGGCGCCGGTCGCGGTGGTGACGCGGTCCGGGTGCTGCTGGGACTGCTCATGGAAACCTCGCTGGGCGGTTCGTCGTCAGGGAGCGGATCCCCGCGGCGCCGGACATGGGCGGCCGCGGGAATCCATCGGGGCGGCGGCAGTCCCGCTGCCTCAGTTGGTCACCGACAGTCCGAGCTTCTTGATCGCGGCGACCGTGGAGGTCTGCACCTTGGTGACCGCGTCCGGCAGGGTGCCCTTGCCGATGGCTCCGGCGAAGTCCGTCGTGACCTGCTGGAAGGTCGGGCCGTTGGTCCAGGTGCTGGGTACCTGCGCGGCGGAGGTCTTGTACACGTCACCCACCTTCTGGCCGCCGAAGTACGGGTCACCCCCCGTGAGTGACGGGTCGTCCTGTCCGGCCTTCGACGCCGGGTACAGCCCGCCTTCGATGCCCGCCTTCACGGCCTGCGGGTCACTGGACAGAAAATCGGCGAACTGCACTGCTTCGCGGGGCGTCTTGCACCCGGTCATCACCGAGGTGGCCGAGCCGCCGCTGCTGGCGCTCTTGCCGTCGCCGGCCTTCCAGGTCGGCATCGGGGCGACCCTCCACTTGCCGGACAGGGCCTTCAGGTCCGACTTCAGACCGCCGGCGGACCAGGCCGCGCCGACGAACGTCAGCACCTTGCCCGCTTCGGAGGCCTTGTTGAACTGCGGGTCCCAGGCGTTGCCGGTCTTCGACACCAGACCCTTGTCCTTCAGGTCCTGCCAGTAGGAGGCGACCTTGCGGGTGCCGGGGTTGTCGATGCTGACGGTCCAGCTGTCGCCCTTGGCCGAGTACCAGGACTTGCCGGTCTGCAGGGTGAAGGCCGCCATACCGTTGGCGTCGCCGAGCATGGTGCCGAACTTCACATCGGGGTCGGCGGCGGTGACCTTCTCGGCGGCGGCCTTGTACTCGGCCCAGGTGGCCGGCGGCTTGGTGATGCCGTACTTGGCGAACAGGTCCTTGCGGTAGAAGAGGACCATCGGGCCGACGTCCACCGGAACCCCGTAGATCTTGCCGCCGACGCTGGAGGAGGAGACGGCCGACGGGACGTACTTGTCCATGCCGTCGCTCGCGTACTGCGTGATGTCCATGACCGAGTTCTTCACGAGCATCGACGGGATGGCCTGGTACTCGATCTGGGCCAGACACGGGCCCTTGCCGGCGGTGAGCGCGTTGCTGATCTGGGTGTAGCCGCCCGCGGGGCCCGACGGGATCTTCTTGAAGGTGACCTTGATGTCGGGGTGGGCGGCGTTCCACTGGTCGACGATCTTCTCGTACTTGGCCCAGCCCCAGAACTCCATCTTCACCGGCCCGCTGTGGCCCGATCCCTCGGCGGAGTCGTTCTTGTCATTGCTGCACGCGCCGACGCCGAAGGCGACGGCCGTCGCGGTGGCGAGCGCCAGGAGCCTGCGGGTGCGTATGGTGGTGCGGTCCATGTGAGGGAAACCCTTCGTGACGGGGACTGACTTGCTGGACTGTCGGTGGGCGGGCGGCCAGGCCCGCCTACCGGCCGGTGCTGAACTCCACGCGGAACACCGTCGGGACCGCGGCCAGGACGTGCGATGCTGACGGACCCGGCCCGCAGGCCGCGCTGCCGAGGCCGTGGTGCGCGTGGTCGAGATGGAGATGGAGTCGGCCGTCGCCGACCAGGTCGTGCTGGTGGGCCGCGGCGGCCAGGGCTGCGGTGCTCCAAGGACGTACGGTCAGGTCGATGACCGGGTCGCCCGTGATGAGCAGGGTGCCGTCCGGGGTAGTGATCCGGGTGCGCCGGACTTGGTGGCGGTTGCCGTTCTCCTGCGGGCGGACATAGGGGGTCTGCATCGCCGAGACAGTCGACCGGTGGCGGCCTGTGCGAGCGGCGGTACGGGAGTCGCGGTACGCCTCGCCGGGACCGAGGCCGAACCACTCGACCTCGGCGTCGGTGCCGGGCAGCGACATCGCGATTCCCAGCCGGGGCAGCGGCACCGACCATGCGCCGTCAGGGGTGACGGCGCATTCCAGCCGGAGCCGGGCCTGGCCCGCGTCCGGTCCGTCGCAGGCCGTCCAGCGGTAGACCGTGCCGAGCGCGAAGGAGGACCCGACGGCGGCGAGCCGGGCGGTGACCGTGAGTCCTTGTGCGTCGGGCTCGACGCTCAGGACCTCATGGCGCATCCGGTTCAGTCCGGCGGCGAGCCAAGCGGTGATCTGCGGCTCGCCGGAGGCGTTGAGCAGGTCGTTGTCGATCGGGGCACGCCAGATGTCCAGCCTGGGCCCGTCGAGGTCCAGGTCGCCGAGCCGGATCAGCACTCCGCTGCGGGCGTCGAACCGCGCGGGGCCCAGGGTGATGTCCCCGTCGTGGGCGATCGCCGGCGCCGGCGTGACGGGGACGGGCGAGGCGGCCGGAGCCGCGACCAGCCCCTGGGCCCAGGCGATCTCGTGACCGGCCGCGGCCCAGGTCTCGTCGGCGGCGAGCACCGCGGTCACGGTCAGCCACACCTCGTCGCCGGAGCCGTTCTTGCGCACCGAATCGAACGCGGCGGCGAGGTCGGCGGGCCATTCGACGGTTGTCGTGGCGCCCGGTGCGGTCGCGGGCACGGTCAGGCCGCCGGAGCCGGCCGGCTCGCCGCCGTCCTCGACGGTCCACTGGAAGTCCAGGTAGCCGGTGTCGCGGACGTGGTGCAGGTTGTGCACGGCGATCCGCCGCGCCGCCGGGTCGACGTGGATCCGGACCGGTTCGATGACCTTCTTGTACTCGACCAGGCCCGGCGACGGCGTGCGGTCCGGGAAGAGCAGCCCGTCGGCGACGAAATTGCCGTCGTGGACCTCCTCTCCGAAGTCGCCGCCGTAGGCGTAGAACGAGTGGGGGGCGTCCTGTCCGGTGCGCCGGAGGATCCCGTGGTCGATCCACTCCCAGATGAATCCGCCGGCCAGGCGCGGGTGCGCGTCGATGACCTGCTGGTACTCGGACAAGCCGCCGGGGCCGGTGCCCATGGCGTGCCCGTACTCACACAGCACGGCCGGAAGGGCCCGGCGGTGGGCGTCGTCAATCGGATCAGCTGTCGGAGGTTCCTGGCCGCGCCCCACCGCGGCCAGCTCGTCCACACCGATGTACATGCGGGAGTACAGGTCGACGTACGCGCAGCTCGCGTAGTCGCCCTCGTAGTGGATCAGGCGGCTGTCGTCGCGCTGCCGTATCCACGCGGCCGCGGCGGCCAGGTTGGCTCCGGTGCCGGACTCGTTCCCCAGCGACCAGACGACGACCGAGGGGTGGTTCTTGTCGCGTTCCACCAGCCGCGCGGCCCGGTCCAGGTACGCCTCGCGCCACGCGGGGTCGTCGCTGGGATTGCGCCGCCAGCCGCCCGGCTCGAAGCCGTGCGTCTCGAGGTCGCCCTCGCAGAACACCCACAGCCCGTGCTCGTCGCACAGGTCCAGGAAACGGTGGTCGGGCGGGTAGTGGCTGGTGCGCACCGCGTTGATGTTGTACTGCTTCATCAGCAGCACGTCGGTCACCATGGCGTCCTCGGTCAGGGTGCGTCCCGTCAGAGGGTGCCATTCGTGGCGGTTGACGCCCCGTAGCGAGATCGGCCGGCCGTTGGCGGTCAGCACGCCGTCCACGACGGCCACCGTGCGGAAGCCGATGCGCAGCGCGATCCGCTCCCCGGCCTCGGAAACCAGTTCCCCCGAGTACAGGCGCGGCCGCTCGTCCGACCAGGGCTCAATGCGGTCGATCACGTGCGGGCCGGCCGGATCGGCGGCGGATATGCCGAGCTCGGGCACCGACAGGGACACGCGGGTCGGGGCGGTGACGTCTACGGACAGGGTGCCCCGGCCTGTGGTGTGGTCGTAGGCGGCGTGGACGAAGAAGTCCTCGACACCGCGGGCTGCCACGGACACCGACCGGAAGATCCCGGACAGCCACCACATGTCCTGGTCTTCCAGGTAGCTGCCGGACGACCACTGGTGCACGCGGACCGCGAGCACGTTCCGGCCGGGCCGCAGACTGCCGGAGACGTCGAACTCGGTCGTCAGCCGGCTGCCCTTGCCGTCGCCGAGCCGGATCCCGTTGAGCCACACCGCGAACGCGGAGTCGACGCCCTCGAACCGGAGCACGGAGGCCGCTGCCGGGAACCCGTCCGGAACGTCGAACTCCCGGCGGTACTCGCCGGTCGGGTTCTGCCGGGGCACCCGCGGCGGGTCGACCGGGAACGGGTAGAGGATGTTGGTATAGGCTGGGGCACCGTAGCGCGGCTCGTCGGGCAGGCCGGTCATCTGCCAGCAGGACGGCACGACGAGCAGGTCCCAGGCGGTGTCGTCGAAGTCCGGCGCGGCGAAGTCCCCGGTGAGGTCGTCCAGCCCTGTCGCCAGTCGGAATCTCCAGTCGCCGTCGAGCGCGATCGTGGGCAGGTCGGAAGCGAACGCGGCGCGCGGCCGCAGTCGTCCGGTGCCCGGCGACCGGTCTTCGACGTAGGCGTTGGGGTCGAGGTCTTTCATCAGTGGACGTGCCTTCTGTCGCGACTCGTAGCGGTGGCGGGAGGCCGGCCCGGCAGGAGCGTGCCGGCGGCTCATGGGGTGACGTGCAGGTGGAGCGGTGCCCGGTGCTATCCGGTCGCCCGGGGCGGGGCGCTGCTGTCCCGGATGGTCAGGGTCGGGCGCAGCAGCGTGAGAACGTTGGTCGGCGGCCGGCCGGAGTCGACGGCGCGCAGCAGCAGCTCGACGGCCTGCTGGGCCATCTCCCGCTTCGGGACGGTGACCGTGGTCAGCGCTGGTTGGATCCGACCGACCTGGGCGATGTCGTCGAAGCCGACGACGCTGACGTCGCTGGGGACCCGCCGCCCGGACCGGACCACCGCCTCGACGGCACCGAGGGCCAGGATGTCGTGGGTGGCGAAGATCGCCGTCAGTTCCGGATCCGCCTCCAGTGCCGCACAGCCCGCGTCGAAGCCGCCGGCGGCGTCGTCCCTGGTGCAGGGGAACACCTTGCGGTCGTCGATGGCCAGCCCGTGGTCGGCGAACGCCCGGCGCAACCCGACCACGCGCGGCTCGTGCGCGGGGAGATCGGCGATCACCGCGACGTTCCGGTGGCCGAGATCCCTCAGGTAGCGCCCGGCCAGGAACCCGGCGTGCTCGTAGTCGATGGACACCACCGGCAGCATGGTCGGCGGGTCCCCCTCCCAGGCGAACAGCGCGACCGGGAAGGCGGCCTCGACGAGCATCGGCAGCTGCTGTGAGACGCCGTTGTCGCAGGCGACCAGCAGTGCGTCCACCGAGCGCGCGGCGAGGTTCTCCAGGTGGGCCCGGGTGTAGTCGGGATCGTCGCGCGTCGTGGCGAGCAGCAGGTTGTATCCGTGGCCGACCAGGAGGTTCTCCACCTCCTCGACCACCTCCGAATAGAACGGGTTGGCCACCGACGGCACGAACAGCCCCACCGTCGACGTGCTGCCGGTGCGCAGCGAGCGCGCCACCAGGTTCGGCTTGTAGCCGAGTTCGGCGATCGCCTTGTTCACCTTCGCCAGGGTCTCCGGCCGCACCTTCTTGCCGGACACCACGTTGGAGACGGTCTGCTTGGTGACTCCCGCCCGAGCTGCCACCTCCGCCATTGTCACCACGTACGCCACGCCCCCTGAGACGTTTATCGATCCACGAAAGTGGCGTCAGCGTAGGGCGACTGTCGCAACAGGGCAAGGCTTCGCGCAGCGACCGTGATTCAGCCGTTACGAGGCACGGCGAGGGCGTCGCAGGTCACCGCTGTTTCCGCGACTTGATGTGCACGGAGCGTTGACGGTTCCGGAAATACGGCAGTAACGTCCCCGCAACGCCCGATCCCGTGGATCGGTCAATGCAGTGGAGCCACCCTGGGCCACCGCGCGAAACAACACTCGACCTCACCCGCGTCACCCGCTCGGTGCGTCGTGGTGGTCCCCTCGACCCCGACGGCCCCGACGGCCGCGGCATCGCGAATGCTCCGCGCCGTCTCCAGCAGACGGCGAGCGCCTGAACAGACCTGTAAAGGTCTCGTCCTGAGGAGAGACAGGCATGATCAGACCGGCCGGCGGCGACGCCGACCCGAACCCTGCCCCGGCGCGACGCAGCTCGCGCGTGAAGCGCTTCATCGCGGCCGCTGCCGGCGCCACCATTGCGGTGGCGAGCCTCATGCTCACCGGCGTCGTCCCCGCACACGCCGCCACCGCCGTCCACACGTACGCACCGACGGGAGTGGGAGGCGGTACGACGACGTCCCCGGACGTGGCGTCCACCAAGTACCAGGTGCAAGTCGCCGGCACGCCCGTCCAGGCTGTCCAGTACACCCAAAACGGCCACAACTTCGACATCGCACGCTTCGCGTCGGACTCCCGGACACCGACGATCACGGTCACGCTGCCCAGCACCACGATCGACACGGTGAACATCTATCCGGCCCGCTACTACCCGTCCAGCAGCGTCTCGGTGAGCGCGGACAAGCACACCCTGACGTTCCAGATGTCAGCCGACGCCGGGTTGAACCAAGCGATCGTGATGGTCAACGGCGACTCGACCAACGCCACGGGACAGCCCTACCTGGCGGTCGTCAACGACCCTCTGGAAGACCCGGCGCGGCGCCCGAACACCACGAGCGCACCGGACGGTTCCGGCGTCAACCTGCAGACCGGTGTCCTCAACTTCCAGGAGTTCGCCGCGAAGTACCTCGCGGCGCACCCGAACAGCGCGGCTCAGAAGGCTCCCGCCGCGACGACGAGCTCCATGGCCGGCAAGACCGTCAACGGCACCGCCATCCCCGCCGGTCAGAAAACCTCGGCCGGGAGCCTGGTGAGCGCGAGCAGCGTCAATGTGCGGTACCCGAATGTGCGGGTGATGGCCGCCAACGACGTCACGTACGCCCTGCAGGCCGCCATCGACACCATCAAAGCCAACCCCACGGCGCTCAACACGCTCTACTTCCCGAACGGCACGTACGTGTCGTCCGGTCTCTTGGTCAACGGTCTGGACGGCAGCAAGCTCAAGGGCGGCAAGCTGAAGATCTACACCGACGAAGGGGCCCTGCTGAAGAACCGCATCCAGGGGTACATGGAGGCGTTCGAGCCGGCGGTCGGGATCATCAACTCGAGCAACATCGAATTCGACGGCCGCGGCGTCTTCGACGGCAACGGCGTGGCGAACTACAACGCCCGCAGCATCGGTGACTCGCACGACGCCTACCGCAGCCAGCACCAGGGCGGCGTCATGGTCATGCACTCGTCGGACATCACGTTCAACGACACCTACGTGCGCGACGCGAAGCAGTGGAACTATGAGACCCACAGCGCCAGCAGGGTGACGTTCAACAACATCAAGGCCCTCACCCCGTACCGCCAGCCGTGGATCGACGGGACGGACTTCGCGAGCGGCCAGGACATCACCGCCAACGGCGTCTTCACCCTCGGCAACGACGACGCGTTCGCCTCCGGCCACTACAACCCCAGCGACGGATTCACCCCGTTGGCCTCCGGCGTGTGGAACAACTTCCAGCTCGGCACCTCCAGCGCCGACGTCCAGGGCTATGTCAACGCGGTCGGCGCCCACGACACCGTCGCCGACGAGCTCGGGTTCGACTCCTACCACTGGGACAACCAGGACTCGAAGAACATCTCGGTCAGCAACACGCTGAACTGGTCCGTCGGTGCTGGCAACTCGATCCGAATCGGATGGAATTCGTACGGATACCGGCTCAACAACTACACGTTCGACAACTTCAACTCCGTGTCGGCACCGGCCGGCGGCATCTTCACGCAGAACAGCCCCAAACCGTACCCGCGCATCTCGAGCATCGTGGTGAAGAACAGCTCGTTCGACACCTCCCGGTACACGTCGGGACCGATCAGGCTCAACGGCGGCAACGGATCCACCCAGACCATCACCGCCGACGAGCAGGCGAACTACGGGCTCGCCCCCAACCCCGACGGGTCGGGCACCACGTACACGTACGCCAAGACCCCGATCAGCACCTTCAAACTCGACAACGTGTGGTTCTCGCAGCAGAAGACGAACAGCAGCCCGTTGAACGGCGCCACGAACGTGACGCTGAACAACCTCCGCGTCGCTGGCCAGCTCGTCAGATACACCAGCCAGTTCCCGCTGACGACGAGCGGGATCGGCACGCTGACCACCACCTACACGGACGCGAACGGCCAGACCCAGAACGTCAAGGCCGGCGCCCTCACCAACGGCGACACCTGGGTGGGTGCGTGGACCGGCGACCAGACCAAGAACAACTCCGCGGACCTGACCCTCATCACCCGCAACACCGGGGTCGGCCTGATGGGCGAGCAGTACACCACAGGATCCGGAGACGGAAAGCTCTCCTACATCCAGTTCCCCCTCAGCGGCCTCACCAAGGCACCGAGCCAGGCGACACTCCATCTCACGTACGTCGGCCACCGCTATTCGTCGGTCCCGTCGACTGACACCGACCAACTCCTCGTGCAACCCGTCAGCGACACCACGTGCACCAGCGGCGGCACGTCCTGCCCGATCAACACGATGACCTGGCAGAACCGGCCGAGCTTCACCGCCACGACCTCCTCCGTCGCAAAGTCGGCCACCTTCACCCTCGGTTCGACCATCGTCCCCGAGGGCGGCGGGACCCACCAGAACAACGCCATCGACGGCCGCGACATCACCGTCGACATCACCTCCTTCGTCCAGAAGGCTTACGCGGCCAACCAGTCCACGCTCCTGCTCGCCGTCGGCAACGCGGGGGGCACGAACCACGAGCTGCGCTTCGTCAGCTCGGAAGGCGCCACCGGCTCCGGGAAGCTCACCAACGGGACCGCCGAGATGGCGCCCGGAGTGACCGTGACCCCGTAGACACTCGAGGCCGGTCCGTCCCCGCGGGGCGGGCCGGCCTCAGCCGTCCGGTTCTGCCGTCGACGACTGAGGCAGCCACCGCATGTCTGGCAAAGCGCTGTTGTTCACCACCGCACCCGCACCGGTGGCAGCCCTGTGCCCAGTTGTGCTCACCGTCCGACAACGGAGTCGACCCATGCCACTGCCCGACCTTCCGCTCAACCGTCGGCGTTTCCTCACCACGGCCGCCCTCGCCGCCGGTGCCACGGCCCTGCGCGGCTTCGTCTCTCTCGGGCGTCTTGGCCGCCATACTCAAGGCGCAGCGATCCCGTGACAACGAGGCACTTCTGGAGGCCGCCCAGCAGGGCACCTTCGACGATTTCGTTGTGGCGATCTGGCCTACTTACACCCGGCCGGAGCAGCTGTCGCGTGCTCACGGCTTCTTCTACGTCGTCGGACTGGCCGCGTACGGCCCCGAGGCTCAGAGGACCCTGTCTGCGAACGCGCTGACAAGCAGCCTCGACCATTAGTTGCTTTACCTTTCCACGTGCTGACCGAATGTTCGGTTTACGCGAAGGGAGGGCTGCTCGTCATAGCTGCGGGGGGCAGTATGCGCGACGAGGACCGTGCTTCGCGACTGCTCGGAATGGACATGCTGGACGTGGGTGAGGCCAGAGCACAACCACGACCGCCTCACCACATAGGGCACGGTCCCACCAACCCACCCCCAGCACACCAGCTCCCACACCACCCCACACACCCACTACCCCCGCCTCAGCGACACCGCAGCTCGGATCAGCTTGCGGAATCCTCTTCGTCGGGCTGCAGCATCGCCGAGATTGCCGCGGCCACTTCCTCGGGATGTGACAGTGGCGAGAGATGACTGCTGGGGAGCTCGGTGACGACGGCTCTGGCGCGTGTGGCGAACCATCGCTGCAGTCGGGGATCGAGGATTCGGTCGTGGGCGGAGAGGACGTAGCCGCAGGGGAGGTCGTGCCAGGCGCCTGTAGAGGCCGGGGCCGCCAGGCAGGCTCCATGGGTCGGCTTCTGCACGGCGGCGAGGCTCCGGGCAAGGCGGGGCGGCAGGTCGTGGGCGAGTGCGTCACCGAACAGCTCCGGGTCCACGTGGGACCAGCCGTCCGCAGCGAACCGCAAGGCCGCGCGGCCTGGCATCTCGGCGCCCTTGTCGCTCAGCATGCCGATGGTCTCGCCCTCATCAGGCACGTAGGCGGCCACGAAGACCAAGGAGTTGACCTTGGGATGCTCGAGTGCCGCGAGCCACTCTGGAGGGCCTGACCCCGCTGCTGCTGTTCACCCCGGTCGAGGTGGTCCAAGCTGTGCTGCCGGAGTGGAGCGAGCGCGGCGAGGGTGCCTTCCTGCTGGCTCAGGGCTACTCAGCGGCGCAGCCGATGCCCCACCTCAGCGGCCTGGGCCCGGTGATGTCCGCCACCCGTAACTACCTGTACTCCCTCAACGCCGAGCCGGCTGACACGGGTATCTACGTCGGCGCCCTGACCATCGCGTCCCTGATCGCCCGCAGCGAGGTGTCCGCCGCGGCCCAGGCCGCCTTCGAGTCGGCCGACGGTCCGCAGTTCCCGGTCGTCGACCCCGACGACCTCGCAGAGCACTACTGGAACATGTACACCAAGCGCGACCGCGTCGAGCAGTTCCACCCCGAGTCGCTGACTCCGCAGGCCACGGCATAGCGCCTGTGACGCTGAGCAGGACGCCCAGCCCGCGACGCCTGCCTGGGAACGTCCTCGCTGGCCGAAGTGCTTGTGCGCGCGGAATCCCGCGACCGCTGAGGACGCAGCGGCCGCGGGTTCGGAAGGGATGCTCAGAGGTGCTGCTCGGTGGACCGAGTGCGCTGGTACTCCTCCTGCCGTTCGTCCGTGATGTACGCCGGAACCGGGAAGTCCCACCAGCCGGGCACCCAGGGACCGGCGGCGTCGCGGTCTGTCGGGATCTCCACCAGCGCGGGCTCGCCCGACTGGACGGCCTTGCGCAGCGTCCCCTCCAGGGAGTCGGCGTCCGACACCTTCCACGATTCGATGCCGTAGGACCGGCCCATGGCGGCAAAGTCGGGGCTGTACGGCGTGCCGTCGGGATAGGAGAACTCGGTACCGATGTGCCGGGAGGTCTGCTTGCGCTGGCCGCCGCGGATCGACATGTAGCCCGCGTTGTTCTGGACGACGAAGACCACCGGTGCGCCGGTGGTGACACTCAGGGCAATCTCCTGCGCGGTCATGAGGAAGTCACCATCGCCCAGGACGCACACCACGGGACGGTCGGGCCGGCCCAGCTTGGCGCCGACCGCCGCCGGGACGGCCCAGCCCATGGAGGAGAAGCCGCCCGAGGTGAGGTGGGTACGCGGGGAGTACACCGGGAAGGTCTGCTTGACCGCGCCCTGGGTGTTGCCCGAGCCGGCGACGATGATCGCGTCGCGGGGAAGAACGGAGCGCAGGGCGCCGAGCGGGCGCTGCGAGGTGAAGGGGAAGCGGTCGCTGTCGCGGCGGCCGGCGAGCTTCTCCTCCCACTGCCGCTTGAGGGTGGCCAGCTCGGCGAGGTATTCGGAGCGGTCGCTGCCCTGCTGGGGCAGGGCGTCGACGATCGCGGCCACGGTCCGCTGTGCGTCGGCGACGATGCCCACCTCGGCGGGGTAGTTCTTGCCGATCTCATGGGGGTCGATGTCGATGTGGATGAGCTTTGCCGGCGGAATGGAGAAGCTGACGCCCTTGGCGTAGCTGGAGGCCGACCAGTCGGTGAAGCGGCAGCCGACGGAGATGACGACATCGGCGGAGCTGGCGATCGCGTTGCCGACGATCGTGCCGGTCTGTCCGACGCTGCCGGCGAACAGCGTGTGGTCCTCGGGGAAGGCACTCTTGCCGTTCCAGGTGGTCACGACTGGAATCTGCCAGCGCTCGGCCAGGGCCAGGACCTGGTCGGAGGCGTCGGAGGTGATGGCGCCACCGCCGACGACGATGACCGGCCGGGTGGCCCCGCGGAGCACGTCGACGGCGCGGTCCACCGCCTCGGGGTCGGGGTGCGGGCGGCCGACGGGCATGCGCCGGGCCAGGTCGTGGAGGTCGACGTCCGCGGCCTCGGCCTGTACGTCCATGGGCACTTCGAGGTGCACGGGCCCGGGGCGGCCGGTCAGCATGGAGTTGAAACAGCGGTGCAGGACGAAGGGGAGTTCCTCGACGCGGGTGACGACCCAGTGGCGCTTGCTGACGGCCTCGGCGACCTTGGGGAAGTCGTTGGCCGTGTAGCGGTCGAGCTCCTGGAGCAGGCCGTGGCCGCGCATATGGGTGGGCGGGCCGCCGGTGATGACGAGGACGCTGGTGGAGTCGGTGAAAGCGGTGCCCATGCCGATGACGGTGTTGCTGGCGCCCGCGCCGATGGACGTCACGGCGGCCTGGGGGCGGCCGGTGACGCGGTAGTAGCCGTCGGCGAGGTGGACGGCGCTCTGCTCATGGAAGGTCTGGATGAACGGGATCTTGGATTCGTCGTCCAGGAAGGCGTCGGTCAGTGACCAGATGCCGTGGCCGGGAATGCCGGCCACGTAGTCGACGCCGTAGTTGCGCAGGGTCCGCGCGACAATCTGGCCTCCGGTGAGGACGGGCATGTGGTTGCTCCCACTCAGCTTGGTTCGGTTGGTGCGGTCACTGGCCCCGGCGGGCGGCCCAGGCGAAACCCTGGGCGCACAGCCGGGTCACATCGGGGTTCTGCAGGTCGTCGAGGTCGTGTCCGACCGCGCTGTAGAAGATCCGGCCCCGTCCCCAGGTCCGGGTCCATGCCTGGGGGATGGTCTTCCCCTCCAGCCAGGACAGGTGCTCACCGGTGAAGCTGGTCTGCGCCAGGACGTGGTTATTGGGGTCGACCGACATGTAGTACTGCTCGGACGCCACGCGGAAGTCGCCAACTCCCGCGGTGATCTCGTGGCCGGTGTCGGTGATGGAGACCTGGTAGGGGTACTTCACCCCTTCTCCGGCCGGGTGCTCCAGGAAGCTCCCCCCGATCAGCCAGTGGTACTTCAGGCTCGTACGGAACGCCGCCGCGGCACCGTGCCAGGCGGCGATCCCGGTGCCGGCCTCCACTGCCTCGAGGAGACTCGTCTCCTGGGCGGCGGTGAGCCCCTCGGACAGCAGCGCGTTGTTCCAGTTGAGTGCGATCAGGTCATAGCCGGTGAGATCGGCGTCCAGCGCGAAGATGTCATTGGTCTGATCGACCTCGAACCCCAGATCCCTGAAGATCGGGAGCGCCCATTCCTCGGCGACCTGATAGGGCTTGTGTCCCGGCCAGCCACCGTAGAGATACAGAACGCGGGTCATACGCTCTTCCCTTCTGCCATCGATGTGATGCCTGCGGCGCGGTTGCGCAGGCGTTCCGCCACCTCCAGCGCGTCTCCTTCCGGCGCGGTGGACTTCCGCTCGGGTTTCGCCGCCAGTAGGTACACCAGTCCCACCGCCGAGACGATGAGGAAACCGATCAATGCGATCCACCGGTCCACGAACGGGGTGTCCGCGTCGCCGGTGGGGAGGGCCAGCAGGACCATCGCCAGGACGCCGTAGACAAGGGCCGCCGCATTGACCGTGAGTCCCCAGCGGCCGAGGGTCCACGCCCCGGCGGGGCGCCAACCCCGGAGCCGCATCCGCAGTGCCGCCAGCACGACCATTTGGAAGGCCGCGTATCCGGCCAGCACCTGGAAAGCCGCGATCTTCACGAGGGAGTCGGGGGAATAGTAGACGAAGACGAACAGCAGGAGCGGCGCGATGTTCACCGCCACCAGCGAGTTCAGCGGGACACGGTGCCGGCGGGAAACCTTCGAGAAGAGGTGGGCGCCGGGGAACATGTCGTCGCGGGCGAAGGAGAACACGATACGGCTCGCTGCGGCCTGCTGGCTCATCACGCCGGCGAGGAAGGAGGTGAGGGTTACGACCAGCACCAGCTTGGTGCCGACGGTCCCGATCGAACTCTGCAGGATCGCGGGGATGGGGTTGGCGTCCTTCCCCGCGAGGATCGACGGCAGGTCCGGTGCGGCGAGCGCGTAGCCGGCGAACGCGAAGATCGCCGCCAGCCCTCCGACGACCACGGTCAGCTGCATGGCGCGGGGGATGCTGCGCGCGGGGTCAGGCACCTCCTCGGCGACCTCGCCGCATGCCTCGAATCCGTAGTAGAGGAAGAGGCCGACGAGCGATGCGGCCATGAACGCCCCGAAGTAGCTCCCACTGTGGTCGATACCGCCGCTGTCGAAGAACATCGAAAGGGAGTTGTGCCGCTCGAAGGCGAGCAGGTAGAGGCCCACGAGGATGATGCCGATCAGTTCCGCGGCGAGACCGATCTTCGAGATCAGGGCCAGTGTCCGGGTGCCGAAGCTGTTGAACACCAGACAGACGGCCGTGATGGCGACCGCGATGAGCAGACGCTGGCCGGGCGTCGAGGTGACCCCCGGCCGGTCGGCGGTGCCGGCGAAGAGACTGGCCACGAAGTCGGAGCTGAACAGCGCCGTGCTAGTGATGCCGATGGTGATGCAGCATATGTAGGTCCACGCGGTGAACCAGGCGTAGCGCCCGTTCCACAGCCGCCGGACCCACTGGTAGAGGCCGCCGGCGAGCGGGAACTGCGAGACGACCTCGCCGAAGACCAGGGCCACCAGGAACTGCCCGAGGCCGACGATGGCTATCCAGAAGATGGACGGTCCGCCGGCGGTGGACAGTCCGACCGCGAAGAGGGAGACGACCCCCACGAGGGGCGAGAGATAGACGAAGCCGAGGGCGAAGTTCGCCCACGTGCTGACCTTGCGGTCGAACCGCTGCTCGTAGCCCAACGCGGCGAGCAGCTCGGCGTCCTCGGCTGATGAGGTCGGGCCGGCGGTCCCGCCCGTGGAGCCGGCAAGGGCGGTATTCGGTACCGTCCGTGCCCCGTTCTCGGTAGCTGACATGACGTACTCCGGGGGTTGAAGTGGTGGTACTGCTTCTTGTGCCTCACCGCGGGTGCGGTCCGGGGTAAGCGCTCATCCACCGGCACTGGTCAGGCCCGGCCGAAGGTGTGATCGGTCCAGTCCAGCCGGGCTGACCCGTAGCGTGCGCTGCGGACGTCTCCCGAGCGCGCGTGGCCCTCGAAGTTCTCGATCCGGGAGGCCCTGCCGCAGACCTCGCCGAGTTCGGCACTGGAGGTGGCGTCCTGGATCTCCTGGTACGTCACGGTCTTGAGGTACTTGCCGACCCAGAGGCCACCGGTATAGCGGGCCGCCCCCAGCGTCGGCAGCACGTGATTGGTGCCGATGACCTTGTCGCCGTACGCGACGCACGTCTTGTCCCCGAGGAACAGCGCGCCGTAGTTCCGCATCCGGTGCAGGGCCTCACGCGGCTCGGCCGTGAGGATCTGCACATGCTCGCTCGCGTACTGGTCGGCGAGTTCGTAAGCGGCGTCGAGGTCGGGGACCACGATCACCTCGCCCCGGTCGCGCCACGCCCGTCCGGCGACTTCGCCCGTGGGCAGGCCCGGCAGCAGTTCCTCCACGCACGCGATCGTCCGCGTGGCCACCTCTTCCGAGGTGGTGATCAGCACCGCTGGTGAGTCCGGTCCGTGCTCGGCCTGCGACAGCAGATCGGTCGCCACCACGAACGGGTCGGCGGTCTCGTCGGCGACGATCAGTACTTCCGTCGGGCCGGCGAACAGGTCGATGCCGACCTCGCCGAAGAGCTGCCGCTTGGCCTCCGCCACATAGGCGTTGCCCGGTCCGGCGAGCATGTCGACGGCGGAGATCGTCTCGGTGCCCAGTGCGAGGGCCGCCACCGCCTGGACGCCACCCATGACGTAGATCTCGTCGGCGCCGGCCAGGTGCATCGCGGCGATGCTCACGGGGGGTGGCGTACCGCGGTCCGGCGGGGTCGTCGCCGCGACCCTTCCCACTCCTGCGACCTTGGCCGTCAGGACGGTCATATGGGCCGACGCGGTCAGCGGGTACCGGCCTCCGGGAACGTACGCGCCGGCCGCGCTGATGGGAATGTTGCGCTGTCCCAGGAACACTCCGGGCAGGGTCTCCACCTCGAAGTCGGTGAGGGAGTCCCGCTGCGCCTGTGCGAAGCCGCGGACCTGGCGCTGGACGAAGCGCAGATCGTCGAGGACGGTCCCGGGGACAGAGGAGACCACGGAAGCGATCCGGTCGGGGCCGAGCCGGAACGACTCCGGGCTCCACCCGTCGAACTTCTGCGACCATCGACGCACGGCCGTGTCGCCGTTCTGTCGTACGTCGGCGATGACCTCGGCGACGATGTCGACGATTTCCGGACGGCTCGTGGTCCGCGACGCTTCTACCGTGTCGGGACCCTTCACGATCTTGCTCGTGGTGGACACTCCGCACTCCTTGCAGATAGATGTGCCTGCGGGCTTGACCTGAAGTCTGGGTAAACAACAGGCTGTGACGACAGGCACAATCTGTGCCACGTTGAGCATGAAACTTGCACATACTGAGGCAGTACATGACTGAAGTCCTGACCATTCGCGCCGCGCTGGAACTCGAGGTGTTCAGTCGCACCAAGGTGCGCGTCTATGCCGGAGAGAAGAATCTGGACCGCCCTGTGCGCTGGGTGCACACCGGAGAGATCCCGGATATTCATCGCTTTCTCACCGGGGAAGAAATGCTGTTGACCGCAGGACTCGGCATGGGAGCCACAGCCACCCAGCAGCGCGCCTTCATTCAGCGTCTCGCGGATGCCCGCGCCGCCGTTCTGGTCGTCGAGCTCGCCGGCCGCATGTTCGACTCAATGCCCGTGGCCGCCATCGAGGAGGCCGAGGCCGTCGGCCTCCCCCTTGTCGGCCTGGCCGACGAGATCCCCTTCGTGGAGACCTCAGCCCAGGTCCACGAAGTGCTGGTCCAAATGCGCATCAAACAGTTGACCGCCGAAGAGGCCACCAGCCAGGCGTTCATGGATCTGCTGCTCGCCGACGAGGACTATGTCGGAGTGGTCCGAGAACTGGCTCGCCGCACCGGGCACGCCGTGGTGCTGGAAGACGCGGCCCACCAGATGCTCGCCTACGGAGGCGCCGATCCGGAGGCTGATGAGGCTGTGACCCAGTGGAGTGCGCACTCCCGGGCCATTCATGAACGCCATCACTCCCTCACGGCCCAGCTGCCCGCGGTTCCCACCGCCCCAGCGGCATCGTTCCGTGATGTCGTGCCCTGCGCACGCCAGCCGGTGATCCTCCGTGGCGAGGCGTGGGGCTGGCTTCACCTTCTGCACGGCACAGTACCGCCGAGTCCAACCGAGCTTCGTACGCTGGAACGGGCAGCCACAGCAGTAGCGATCACCCTGCTGAGCGAAAGAGAGCATGGGGCCCGCTCGGCCCACCGCCAGACAGCCCTGCTGAGCCGGCTCCTTCTCGGCGACATCACCGGAGAGAAATTCGTCAGCCTCGCCTTGGCGCTCGGGCTGGACCTCCGTGGGCGTGATCTGATCGTCGTCACGGCGTGTGCAGGGGACAGCAAACACTTCAAAGGTCACACCCTGACTCGCCTTCTGCACGATGCCGGGTGGCCCGCTGTCGTCGGCGATACCGGAGATTTCGACACGGCGGTCGTGGGCCTTTCCGCTGACAGTGATATCACCCACATACAGACCACATTGATTGACCACGACGTCAGGGGCGGCATCAGCCGTATCGTGCCACCGGCGGCACTGCCACTGGCACTACGGCAGAGTCGCAGCGCGGCCTCCGTGGCGGCAGCCGCCGCGGCGCCAGAAGTTCGTCGCTTCGATGACCTGGGAGCGCTCCGTCTGCTGGTGGCACTCGCCGAGGGGCCCGAACTCACACGCTACGTCGAGGACGAACTGGGACCGCTGCTCGAGCACGACGCCCTGGTGAAGAGCCCGCTTCTGCCGACCCTACGGGCCTTCCTGGACTGCGGCGGTAACAAAGTGCGGGCAGCGGATGCTCTCTTCGTCCAGCGGCGAACGCTCTACCACCGCCTCAACAGACTCTCCAAGATCCTCGGGATGGACCTCACCCGAGTCGACAACCAGCAGCGATTGCAACTCGCCGTACGAGGACACGATCTGCTGCGCAAACCGGCCCTCCGACGTACCTGAGGCCGGGCCGCTCAGGCTGTACCGGTCGGTAGCCAGGTGTGGATGGCCGCTGCCAGCTCTCGGGCACGGAACCGCACATAAGCGACCACGCGACCAGGCGCCCTGGCGCGATGACCCCGAAGGGGTCGAACAGCACGATGCGTCGGTTGGTGGGCATGTCGGTGGGCATAAGGGTTCCCCCACGTTGTGGCGGTTTTCGTTTGTGACCCGGGGCGCCAACCACCCGTAACGAACAACTTATGTGTTCGGAAATACTTGTTCCGAACAGCTTGTATGTTCAATACGGGGAGTGTTTAATCGCGACATGAGCAACGCAGGCCGTCACCGGCTGATCGCCCAGGCCGTCAAGGAGTCGGGCAGTGCCACCGTCCAGGAACTCGCCGAGCTGACCGGTTCATCGGAGATGACCATCCGGCGCGACCTCGACACTCTGGCCGCGCAAGGCGCCCTCGAACGCATCCGCGGCGGGGCGCGCACCCTGCTGCTCAGGGGCGAGGAGCCGCCTTTCGCGCTGCGCGCCCACGAGGCCATCGACGCCAAGCGCCGGATCGCAGCCGAGGTGTCCTCGCTCATCGGCGACGGGGAGACCGTCCTCCTCGACAGCGGCACCACCTGCCTGGAGGTCGCCCGCCTGCTGTGTGGACGGCAGATCACCGTGATGCCCCTGTCATTGCAGGCCATCCACGCACTCAGCAGTTCTCCGAGTCCGACCACGCTGCTGGTGCCGGGCGGACGGCCCCGCGCCGCGGAAGGCGCCCTGACCGGCCCCCTCACGCTGGCCTCCCTGTCGGCACTGCGCTTCGACACCGCGGTCGTCGGCTGCTGCGGCCTGAGCGCAACAGAGGGCCTGACCGCCTACGACCTCGACGACGCGGCAGTGAAGAAAGCGGTCATCGCCTCCACGCGCCGCATCATCGCCGCCGCTGACGGCAGCAAGCTCGGCCACACCGCCCACGCCTACGTCGGCCCCGCCACCCTCCTGCACACCCTCGTCACCGACACCACGGCGCCCGCCGACGAAGTAGCCGCGCTCGAAGACACCGGCACTGTCGTCAAAACCGCCTGACGAGGCCCCTGCGCGGCGCGCACCGCACCGCGAACCCAAGAAGGACTCGCCTATCATGACCACCACCATCGGGCAGGACGCTCACGCCGTGCTGCTGCCCGCACTCGACGGATTCACCGTCCCTGACTCCTTGGCCTCACTGCTCGCCTCCGGCTGCCGCTCCGTGATCATGGGCGAATCCCGCACCGAGTACGCCGCTCGTGTCATGACCGAAGAGCGACAGACGACCGAGACCTCGCAGCAGTTCATCGACTTCACCGCGCGTCTGCGCGCCATCGCGGGGGCGAGTGTGCTCGTCGCCGTCGACCAGGAGCCCTGGGGGATCAAGCGGCTGCACCGCCTCGTCCCCGGCCTGCCCGTCTTCGGACCGGACACCGACCCGGCAGAGGTGGAGCGTGCCGCCCACGAACTCGGCCGCGCCGCACTACGGTTGGGCGTCAACACTTTTTTGTCTCCTGTGTGCGACCGCCTCATAGGAGACAACCCCTGGCTGCGAGGACGCACCCTGGACCTTCCTGGCGCCCGCATCGGAGAACTGGCGGCAGCCTTCGTCACCGGCGTGCAGCGCGCAGGTGTCACAGCCGTCACCAAGCACTTCCCCGGCTTCCCAGAGGTCACCGCGGATCCCGCCCTGGAGGTGGCGCACGTTCCCGAGGGCCGCTGGACCGAAAGCGCACTCATCCCGTTCGCCGCCTGCGTCCAAGCCGGCACACAAGCCGTCATGATGGGCCCCACCCCTGTCGCCGGACTCGACGGCGATGAACCCGCCCTCACCTCCCCCACCGCGGTTACGCTCCTTCGCGAGCTCGGCTTCGACGGCCTGATCGTCAGCGACGACCTCGATGCCCCCGCCACCCTGCGCGGACGCTCTGCCCCCCAGACCGCGGTGGCCGCCATCCGCGCCGGTGTACACCTCCTGCTCGCCCCTGAGGACGGACACCTCGGCGACGTTACCGCTGCTCTGATCAAGACCGCCGAAGGCGACACCGCCTTCGCCCGCACCCTTCACAGCGCGGCCGAACGCGTCCGCGCCCTGGCTGAAAGCACCGGAACCTGACGGTCACACGCGATCCGGCCCAAGAGCGGCTCCGGATCGTGAGGGCCAGGCCAACAGTGGTGAGCGCTATGTCCCCTCCATGGCTGCGGCTGCTGTCCATGGCTGCCGTGCCCATACTGTGCGATTCGAAGACCGGATATTGCTCACCTTGTGCATATTCCTGCGCGCCCATGGCTGCTTAGTCTCTGTCTCGCCAGGAACCGCTCCAGTGATGCCTTTCTCCACCTCGCTCCGAGCCCGGCAGAGCCAGAGCCCCATCTGGCCCAGCCCCATTTGCGTCCAAACCCCGTAACCCATGACCCCGGCCCGGCAAGCCCGGCTGCCACGGGAGGCAGATATGACGACCATCGCGGAAAACTACGACTACGTGGTCGTAGGTGCCGGTTCGGCAGGCTGCGCGCTCGCAGCTCGGCTGTCGGAGAACCCGGATGTCACCGTGGCCCTCATCGAAGCGGGGCCCCCTGCCCAGGGCCGCCTTTTCGAGATCCCGGCACTGTTCTCGCAGCAGCTCAAGACGGCATACGACTGGGATTTCGAGACCGAGCCCGAACCCCAGCTCGGCGGACGCCGTGCCTACCTGCCGCGCGGGCGGGTGGTAGGCGGCACAAGCTCGATGAACACGATGCTCTACGTCCGCGGCCACCGTTACGACTACGACACCTGGGAGCGACTGGGCAACCCAGGCTGGGGCTACGCCGACGTGCTGCCCTTCTTCAAGAAGTCCGAGGACAACCAGCGAGGGGCCGACGACTTCCACGCCGTGGGCGGCCCCCTCACGGTCAGCGATCCCATCTCCGTCCACCCGTTGCTGACGGCTTGGGTGGAAGCGGCCCAGGACGCGGGCCACGAGCCGAATCCGGACTTCAACGGGGCGGAGCAGGAAGGCGTCGGATATCACCAGGTCACACAGCGCAACGGCCTGCGTTGCAGCAGCGCCGTGGCGTTCCTGGAACCGGCGGCCGACCGCCGGAACCTCACCGTGCTGTCATCGACGATCGCCCTGCGCGTCCGCTTCGACGGTGCCCGTGCCGAAGCCCTGGAAGTCGATCACCTGGGTTCCGTCCGTACGATCCGGATCAACCGCGAGATCGTATTGTCCCTGGGCGCCTACAACACACCGCACCTTCTGCTTCAGTCCGGTGTCGGGCCGGCGGACGAACTCACCGCAGGCGGTGTTCCTCCCGTTCTCGACCTGCCGGACGTCGGCCGGAACATGCAGGATCACGCCGGCTGCTTCATCAGCTTCTTCAGTCACACCGAACCCGTCCTCGGGCCGGACACGTCGCAAGAGGAACAGCTTCTGCGTGAGCGAGGCGCCGGGCCGATGGCGTGGAACGAGGTCGGCGGTTTCTTCAAGTCCAGTGATGACCTCCCGGCCCCTGATATCCAGGTGCATGCCGCGCTGGGTATCGTCCGCGACGAGGGTCTCGCCGCACCGCTCGAGCCCGGAATTTCGTTCGGTCCCTATGTCGCTCGGCCGGCCAGTCGAGGGTCGGTACGCCTGCGGCATTCACATCCTTACGCCAAGCCACGTATTTACCATAACTATCTCGATGACGTCGACGACCGCCGACGACTTCGGGAAGGCATCCGCCTGTGCATGCGGATCGCGAGTGAATCGCGACTTACCGACCTCCTGGAGTCGGACCTGCGAGCGGCCGCTGACGCCGGGCTCGCCCCCGTGTCGGATCGGGATCAGGACATCGACGCATACATTCGTGCGCAGTCCTTTTCTTTCTACCACCCGTCAGGAACCTGCATGATGGGGAAGGTTGTGGACCCCGAGCTCCGCGTCTTCGGGCTGGAAAATGTCCGGGTGGCGGACACTTCGATCATGCCGACATTGGTGACGGGAAACACGAATGCGCCGGCCATCATGATCGGAGAAAAAGCCGCTGCATTCATTCAGTCGTAATCGGCGACCTGTCGTCCGCCCGTCGATCGAGCATGAGAGTGCCAGAAGGAAGCTCAATGGTTAACCCGATCCCCCAGGACTACACGCCCACGGGGCTGCATCCCGACTCCCTGATAAGCGCCGGAGCCGCAGATGAAATCGACACGGATGTTCTGATCATCGGCTCCGGCATGGGCGGCGCAACGCTGGCCTGGGCCCTCAAGGACTCCGGTCATCGGGTCCTGGTCGTCGAGCGCGGCACTTTCCTCCCCCGCGAGCCCGAGAACTCACGGCCGGCCGAGATGTACATCAAGGGCCGGTACAAAAACGCCGGTCACTGGTACGACGGCAGCACGGGAAGGCCGTTCGCGCCGGGGGTCTACTACTGGGTCGGCGGCAATACCCGCTTCTACGGCGCCATGCTGCCCCGCTTCCGGCACAGCGACTTCACCGAGGTGGCACACTACGACGGTGTCTCGCGGGCCTGGCCGTTCACGTACGAGGACCTGGAGCCCTTCTACACCACCATGGAGCAGTTGCTCCAGGTGCATGGGCAGACCGGTGAGGATCCGACCGAGCCCCCGCACTCACAGCCCTATCCCTACCCGGCGCTCAAGCACGAACCGGTGATCGAAAGGTTCGCCGGGTCGCTGCGCGAGCAGGGGCTGCACCCGTTCCACACCCCGAACGCGCTGAATGTGACCACTCAGGACGACCGTGCCGCAGTGACCACCGCGGACGGTTGTCCGGATGAGACCGGGATGAAGTCCGACGCGGAGAACAGGATTCTGCTGCCCGCGCTGAACGACGGCGTGAAGATCATGACGGGAACGGAGATCACCCGGTTGATCACCGCCCCGGACGGCCGCAAGGTCGTCGCGGCCGAGGCGCGGCACGCGGGCCGTACCCTCCGCATCAACGCCAAGAGCTTTGCCGTGGCCGGCGGCGCGGTCAACTCGGCGGCGCTGCTGCTGCGTTCGGCCAACGACGCGCATCCGAAGGGGCTCGGCAACTCGTCGCTGCTGTTGGGCCGTAACTACATGGTGCACAACAGCACGTTCTTCGTAGGCGTCAATCCGCTGCGCCCCAACCCCACGAAGTGGCAGAAGACGCTCGGGCTCAACGATTTCTACGAGGCGGGCCCGGGAACGCCGTATCCGCTCGGCAATCTCCAGATGCTGGGCAAGCTCCAGGCCCCGATGCTCAAGCCCGCCCGTCCGTGGGCACCGATGTGGGCCCTGGCGTTCATGTCGGGCAGGAGCATCGACATCTACCTGACGACCGAGGATCTCCCCTCGCGCGAGAACCGGGTCCGGGTGGAGGGCGACCGGATCCTCATCGACTGGAAGCCGAACAACCTCTGGCCCCACCACGAACTCGTGCGCCGGGTCACCAGGATGGTCCGCAAGGCGGGCTACCCGCTGATCTTCACCCAGCGCATGGGCATCGAGACGAACTCGCACATGTGCGGCACTGCGGTAGCGGGGCACGATCCCGCGCAGAGCGTCCTCGATCCCTCCTGCCGCAGCCACGACGTCGAGAATCTCTGGGTGGCCGATGCCTCGTTCTTCCCGTCGTCGGCCGCGCTCAATCCGGCCCTGACGATCGGCGCCAACGCACTGCGCATCGCTCCATCCATCGCACAGGCCACCAAGAGCTGACCCAGCGCGGGACGACCGGGGGCGTGTCAACTCAACCGCCCTGTCTCGCATTCGGCCATGACGGAGGGTGAGGGGGTCGTTGACATCATGTGTGCGAATCGTGGTGCGGGCGCCGCACGCGGACCACCACCCGGCCGGCGTCAGGCCGGGGACAGATCCTCGAACAGTTGGCGGCGCCCACGGTGGAGGGGACGTTGGAGGCGAAGATGGCGACGGACTGCGTGTGTTGGAGGCCGTGTTGGATACCGCCCCGGTCGCCGCTGGCTGGAGCGACCAGTGCTGGACTCTGGCGAGGACCACCGAGGTCGTGGGGCGCCGGTTCGGCGTCGAGTACACCCTGGCCGGATGGACCGACCTCGCGGGGGACATCACAAGGATCGGCTATCCACAGAGCTGACCTACGTCATCGCTCACCCCACCGCGCAGACAGCGCGCCTCGAGTCGCTGCGCTTCGCCGCACCTACTCCGCACGCGCATCCCCGGCGCTCATCAATGAGCACTGCCACGCGTCCTGACCAGCAGCGACGGGTTTCTGAACGGCACAGGTCAAAGAGCTGGTGCTGCGGCTGGCCGCGGAGAATCCACGCCGGCGACGGGTCGCGTTGCCGGCGTCAGTCCTCCAGCGTCGATGGCGGCGTGCCCAGGGCGGCCAGCTCTGGCCAGAACTCCTCGGGGATCGTGGTGGCCTGTAGCACTTCCAGCTGCGTCAGCCGCTCAGGGCGGCCGACACCCACGATCGTGGAGGCGATGCCCGGGTGGCGCAGCGAGAACTGTAGCGCCGCGGCGTGCAGCGGTATGCCCCACCGCTCGCACAGCTCGCGGGCACGCGCCACCCACGCGAGGAGCTCCGGCCCCGCCTGGGCGTAGGCGTACGTCTCGCTCCTGCCGGCGAGGATGCCGCCGCCGAAGGGCGCGGCGTTGAAGACGCCCATGCCGCGTTCGGCCGCCAGGTCGATCAGCTCCTCGCCCCGGCGGTCCACGAGCGTGTACCGGTTGTGGGTCAGCAGGACGTCGAACGCGCCGCTCTCGGCGTACTTGCGCATCTGGGAGACGGGGCCCCATGCGATGCCGAGGGCCCCGGCCAGCCCCTGGTCGCGCAGCTCGGTCAGCCCTTGCACGGCCCCGCCGGGCGCGAACGCCTCCTCGACCTCGATGGTGTAGGGGTCGTGGAGGTGGAGCAGCGGCAGGCGCTCAAGCCCCAGACGCGCGACGCTCTCCTCGAACGACCGCCAGACTCGGTCACGGTCCAGCGCGCCCGTGTCCGGGTCGGCGTCGACCTTGGTGACGATCGCTTTGCCGGCAGGAAGCCCGTCGCGCCGGACGGCGGCTCCGAGGACGGTCTCGCTGCGGCCCTGGGCGTAGTTGTTCGATGTGTCGATCATGGCGAACGGGCTCGCGAACATCGCCCGCGCCAGGGCGTCGGCCGCCTCGGCCGGCGTCCCGTCCGGACGCGGCGGATCGCCCAGGAAGGAGGTGCCGACGCTGACCGCCGTCACGCGCAGCGAGGTCCCCGGCACAATCCGCTCGTCCGCCAACTCGTCCATGGCCCGTGGAACGTCCTTCCATCGTGGGACTGCGGCCGTCTCCGGGGGCTGCGACCGTGTCCGGCGCGGAGCGGTGGGTGTTCCCCGCAGTAGCGGAGGACCCGCGCCCGTCATCGAAGCGCTTCGATATTCAGTCAGGGTCCTCATTCTGTCAAGAGATCACATGACAACGGCTTGGGGCGCCCGCTGGCACTTGTTGGTAACGTTGCCGGTCCCCTCGAACTTCCGCCGCAAGGCTTGTGCGCTCCGCTGAGGGCTCTTAACCTCAGCCAAGCGTCGAAGCGCTTCGACCATGCAACTTACGTATCTGGGGATCTTGGATCTTGCAATGAAGCAGAGCTATGGAGGGTCGCTGACGTCATGCCTAACCCACGCTCCGGGCCAAGCCGGAGAGGTTGGAGAAGCTGCCGCTTCAGAACGTGCCCTACCAGATCGTGGTACGCCGCCAGTGGCCCGCCGGCATGTCCGAGATGATCGCCAGCGGCCAGGTGCCGAGCCTCGCCGTACAGACCGCCGTGATGATCCGCGCGCTGCTGCCCGTCGCCGTCCTCTCCACTTTCGTCCAGCGGCACTTCACGAAGGGCGTGCTCATCGGCGCCATCAAGGCTGAAACGTACCCCCACAAACCCGCCTCCACCTCCAGACCCCGCCCCCACACCCAGAGGAGACAGCCGGTGGCCGCGCTCAGCGACGCGCCCCAGGGGCGGTTGCGCATCGTCAACCTCGCTGGGGCGGACTCAGTCATCCAGGCCCCTACGTCCCAGGTCCACGATTCAGGTTCGGGGCCAGCGGTGCCTGTCTGACCTGGCGTCCGATCAGGCAGAAGACCAGCAGTGCCAGGCAGACGCCCCGCTGCCGAAGACGCGGGCGTGCAGGGGTCCGGCCGTCGCCAGTGGCCGCGATCCCGGCCTGGATCTGCTTCAGATCGGTACGGCGGTCCTTGGGATGCCTGTACTTGATGACCGGGAACTGAGCATCCTGCTCCTCCCCCACACAGGCACCGTGCACGGACATGCTGGTCACATCCCAGTGGAACCTGCTCACATTGATACCGAACTCGGCGATTGCCCGCGCGCCGACCGTGCCGGCGAGCTGCTCGGGATGCGGGGCGATCACCTCCAGGCCCGCGCCAGCCGGTCGTCGTTGACGATCCCGGCTACCTCCAGCCGGCGCAGAAACTCGGCAGCGACAGGCAGAGCGCCCAGACGCTTCTCACCACGCCACCGCAAAGGAGAACATGATGCGACGACGCACGTTCATCGCCTCCGTCGGCGCGGTCGCGGCCGGTGCCCTGCCCGTCCCGGCCTTCGCCAAGCCCGGCCGGCAATCCAAGGACGCCTACACCTGGAAGAATGCCGTCGTCAACTGCGGCGGCTTCGTGACCGGCATCATCTTCAACGAGACCGAGCCGAACCTGATCTACGCCCGCACCGACGTCGCCGGCTGCTACCGGTGGCAGGAGGACTCCCGGACCTGGAAGCCGCTGCTCGACTGGGTCGGCCGCAACAAGTGGGGCTACTACTACGTGGTCTCCATGGCCACCGATGCGGTCGAACCGAACCGCGTCTACGCCGCGGTCGGCGCTTACACCATCGACTGGGACCCCAACAACGGCGCGATCCTCTACTCCGACGACTACGGCGACACCTGGGGCATCGCCGAACTCCCCTTCAAGCAGGGCGGCAACATGCCCGGCCGCAGCATGGGCGAGCGCCTCGCGATCGACCCGTCCGACAACGCGACCCTGTACCTGGGCACCCCCAGCGGGAACGGGCTGTGGCGCTCCCGCGACCACGGCCGCACCTGGGCGAGGGTCGAGAACTTCCCGAACCCCGGCAACTTCGTCGTCGGCGCGACCTGGCAGCCCGTCCCCGGAGCGGCCGCAGCGCTCGGCGACTGCGACGGCAACCGCACCATCCCCAAGCAGTCCGCCGTGGACAACATGAACGGCTACCTGTACATCGTCAGCAGCTGGGACCCCGGCCCCTACAACGGCGCGCCCGCCTCGGGCAACGGCGGCAAGATCCAGAGGCTGGCGACCCAGACCGGCGAATGGACCGACATCACCCCCGACTACAACCCGAAAGGCCCGATCCCCGGCTTCGGCGGTGTGACCGTCGACCGCCAGAACCCCCGCACGCTCATGGCGTCCCTGTCGGCTTCGGCAAGGCCGCCGAGCGATCCGGCTACCCTGCGATCTACACCTCGGCCACGGTCGAAGGCCAGGACGGCATCTTCCGCTCGACCGACGGCGGCGAACGCTGGTTCCGCATCAACGACGACGATCACCAGTGGGCCTTCGCCGGAAGCGCCATCACCGGTGACCCGGACATCTTTGGCCGCGTCTATCTGTCAGCACGCGGCGTGATCTACGGCGACATCGCCGACTGACAGCAGGCCGCCCACGCGACGTGGGGCGGCCTCAAGCCGAAAGCCGGCGCCGGCAGCCGCGTCCGGCCTGACTGGACTGAATACCTCGTTAAGGAGAACCGATCATGACCGGAACGCACCGCGAGAGCATGCCCGGATGGGCGAAGGAAGCGAGCCTCGGCATCTTCATCCACTGGGGACCGTACTCGGTTCCCGCCTGGGCCGAGCCGGAACACGTGGCAGGCGAGCCCGAGCCCGAAGGCGGGTGGTTCAAGCACTCCTCCTATGCCGAGTGGTACGCGAACACCATCCGCATCGAAGGGTCGCCGGCGGCGGCGCACCATGCCGAGGTCTACGGGTCGGCGCCTTACGAGGACTTCCTCGACCAGTGGAGGGCCGAAGCTTACGACCCCGCCGCATGGGCGCGGCTGTTCCGGGCACTCGGGGCGGACTACGTCGTGCCCGTCACGAAGCACCACGACGGGGTGACGCTGTGGGACGCCCCCGGCAGCGAGGGCTTCAACACCGTCGACCGCGGCCCGAAGCGCGACCTGCTCGGCCCGCTCGCGGAGGCCGTGCGTGCGGAGGGGATGCGCTTCGGCGTCTACTACTCCGGCGGACTCGACTGGTCGATCACCGACAACCCACCGATCGTGGAAGCTGACGACATTTGGCGGTTCCGCCCCAACGACGCCGCCTACGCCGCCTACGCCACCACGCACGTCCGGGACCTGATCGACCGCTACGCGCCCTCCGTGCTCTGGAACGACATCGAATGGCCCGAGGCGGGCAAAGAAGACGGCTCGCTCATCGACCTGATCGCCTACTACCGCGACGCGGTCCCCGACGGGATCGTGAACGACCGTTGGGGCGCGGACGTCTGGGACTACCGCACGAGCGAGTACTCGATGCACGCCGACCACGAGACCGGCACCGGCTGGGAGCACAACCGCGGACTCGGATCCTCCTTCGGCTACAACCGGGTCGAGGACGAATCGCTCACCCTCAGCCCCCGCGAGCTGGCGAAACACTACGCGGACGTGGTCTCCCGCGGCGGCCGGCTGCTGCTCAACGTCGGACCCGATGCCTCCGGCCGCATCCCCGACGTCCAGGTCCGCACCCTCGAAGGCGCGGCCTCGTGGATGACCGGGGTGAAGCCGTACACCACCGACCGGCAGTTCCCGGGTGACGCTGAAGTCACCGTGTCCGCCGAGGCCGACAACTGGTACCGGACCTGGGCGAGCGGCGACAAGCTCGTCGTGATCGCCGACCGGCCCGAAGCCGTCCGCGTCACCGCGCCAGGCTACGAGACCGTGGCCATCGCCCTGCCCGAATAGGAGCGGTGAACAGGGCCCCCGCTGCGACACGCTCCGCGTTCCCGGCCTCGCCAGTCAGGACCCCGGTCCGTCCCCGGGGGCTCTACGCCCCGGGGTTCGCCGCGTACTGGCGCACGAACCTCACCCTGCGGCAGCTGGCGCCGTTGTTCGGGTTGTCGAAGTCGGCCGCTGACCGGATCATCGATCACCTCGGCCCGTCACTCGCGCTTCAGCAGCGCAAGCGGTTCCGCAAGGACACCGTGCTGATCGTGGACGGCGCCCTGGTCCCTACCCGCGACCACCACCAGGTCGCCGGGCAGCCGAAGGACCATTGGTACTCCACCAACCACGCATGGCGGTGCGGCTAAGCCGCTTGCGTCCGCCGCCCGGCCGCCGCACCCGCCCCAACAGCTCCTCACCGGCCTCCAGCTCGAACACACCCTTGCGGACGGTCGTCTCGCTCGCGCCGTCCGGGGTGTCGCCGCTGTCAGGGCTTGATCGGCTTCACCTTCTTGTCGGCGCCGTTCACCCGCACGGTGATGTTCCCCTGATTCCGTGCCCGGTCGGCCACGATCTTGTAGGACGTGACCTTCCCGTCCCGCCATTCACAGTCGACCTGGTAGCCGCCGCGGGCACGGAGCCCGGTGAAGGAACCCTTGGCTCTCCAGTCGTCCGGCAGTGCGGGCAGCAGCTGGATGACGCCGTCGTGGCTCTGTAGGAGCATCTCCGCCACGGCGGCCGAGATGCCGAAGTTGCCGTCCATCTGGAAGGGCGGATGGTTGCAGAACATGTTCGGCAGTGTGTTGTAGGTGAGCAGTCCGCGCAGCATGATCTGGGCACGATGCCCGTCACCGAGGCGGGCGAAGAGGGCCGCCCGCCAGGGCCAGGTCCACGAGCGGCGGCTGTCGCCCGACACTGTCGCGGCGGTGAACGGGACGCCTTCCTTCTCACCGCACCGTGCCTTGAGCGAGACGAGGGCGGCGGCCGCGAAGTCAGGTGTCCTGGGGGTGATCTGGCGGCCCGGGTAGACCGCGAAGAGGTGTGAGGTGTGGCGGTGGATGTCGGTGGGGCTGTCGATGTCCTCCTGCCACTCCTGGAGCTGGCCCCACCGGCCGATCCGGTTCGGCGCGAGGCGCGCCTGCATGTCCGCGACCTTGGCCCGGTAGGCGGGATCGGCCTCGAGCGCCGCCTCGCAGTCGAGGTAGTTCTGGAACAGGTCCCAGATGATCTGCTGGTCGTACATGACACCGTCCTCGCGCGGCCCGTGTTCGGGGGACCAGCCGTTCGGCGCCACGAGCAGTCCGTCCTCGCGCTCCTTGAGGTGGTCCTCCCAGAACTCGCAGATCTCCTTGATCATCGGGTAGGCGACGGTACGGAGGTACACCATGTCCTGGGTGAACGCCCAGTGTTCGTACAGGTGTTGGGCGTACCAGGCGCTCGCGACGGTGTTCCACTGCCACGCGTTGCCACCAAAGACGCTCTGGCTGGTGCGGGCGGTCCAGCCGCGCGTGTCCTCGCCGAAGGCGTTGCGGGTCGCCACGCGGCTGGGCTCCGCCACCTGCTCGATGAACCCGACGAGCGCCTCGTGGCACTCCGGCAGGTTCGTCGTCTCGGCTCCCCAGTAGTTCATCTGGACGTTGATGTTGGTGTGGTAGTCGGAGGCCCAGGCCGGTGTGTTGCTGTCGTTCCACAGACCCTGGAGGTTGGCGGGCAGGCCCTTCGGGCGTGAGGAACTGATCAGCAGGTACCGGCCGAGGTCGAACATCGTCTGCTCGAGGGTCGGGTCCTGCCCGCCGGCCGCGTAACGCGCCAGCCGGGCGTTGGTCGGCAGGGCGACGACGGCGTCGTCGGAGGTGCCCCAGCACACGGAGACGCGGTTCATGAGGGCGCGCATCCCGGCGGTGTGCTCGGCGCGCAGCTCCTCGTAGGACCGGGCAGCCGCCTTGGCGAGCGCCTTGACGATGACCGGTCCGGGATCGGCTCCGCGCCACCCGGCGGCGGCGTCGAGCTTGTAGTCGGTGCGGGCGTCGAGGAGCAGGGTCAGGGTCGTGCAGCCGGTGAACCGGAGCGCCGACCCGTCGGCACGGAAGTCGCCGTCGGTGTGCACGACCTGGACGGTGCACGCGTGCTTGAGGCCGTTGCCCATGACACCGCGGAAGGCGATCCGCCGGGCGTCGGCGTCGACGGTCGTCGGGGCACCCTGTTGTCCGGACGTCAGGGAGATGGCTCCGGAGAGTCCCCGGTCGCTGTCCGACGTGTACCGGAAGACCATGACGTCCGCGGGCCGGCTGGCGAAGGCCTCCCGCAGGACGCGCCGCCCCGGCGCGCCGAAGCGGGTGACGTGGACACCCTCGACGAAGTCCAAGGCGCGCTGGTAGTCGACGAAGGTGCGCTGCGTGCGTGTGTCGAACCCCCGGCCCTCCAGGGCGACTTCCGCGATCTGGAAGCCGGCGGACGACTCGCCGGGGGTGAACGTGAGCCGGTACGTACGGTAGGCCGTGCTGTTGGAGATCCGGAAGTTCCGGGTCTCACCGCGGTCGGCCAAGGGCGCACCGGGGTTCTGCGTGTCGAGGGTCACCCAGGCCTGCCCGTCCTGTGACGCCTCCAGCACCCATCGCCGGGGGTCGTCCTGCGGACGGTCCGGGGCCGCCGTCAGCGCGTACGAGGTGACGGCGGCCGCGCGGGGCAGATCGGCCTGCCAGACGACCGCCGGTGCAGCGCCGTCGACCCGCCACACCATGGCCGGATCGCGGTCCACCGAACACGAGATGTCCGTGGCCCGGGACCCGGCGCCGGCACCGGATCCCTCGGAGTGCCCGCTCGGCGACGACAGGTACATCGAAGCCCCTCCCAGGTCGACACCGGACAGACCGATCTCGCTCACCTGGAAGTGGGTGATCCCTGCCTTGGGGACAAAGATGAACCGGTAGAAGCGGTAGGCCCCGGTGTGGTCACAGGTGAATTCCTTGGTCTGGAAACGGCTCTCGAAGGGCGCCGCCAACGTGCGGCTGTCCAGCGTGGTCCAGGTGGTGCCGTCGACGGAACCGGAGAACGTCCACTCCTGCGGGTCGCGCTGCGGCACATCGTTGGCACTCGTCAGACGGTAGGACGCGACCTCGATGGGGTCGGAGAGTTCGACCTGCCACTGCACCTTCGAATCGGGCCCCTCGATGCACCACTTGGTGCTCGGGTTACCGTCGTATGTCTTGTCGACGCCCTCCGACGAGGAGGTGCGGTACGGGCCTCCTGGGGCCGTGACCTTGGTACGGGGAGCGAAGGTCACGACGACGTCACCGAAGTTCCGGTACGAGCCGAAGCCGGTCATGCTGGTGTCAAAAGCGCTGTCCGGCTTGCCCGCGAGGGCGTTGTCGTAGTTGTTGACACCACCCCACAGACTCTGCTCATTGAACTGGATGCGCTCCTCGTCCGGGTCGGCGAAGAGCATGGCGCCGAGTCGGCCGTTGCCGATCGGCAGGGCCTGCGACTGCCAGTCCACGGCTGGGACCTGATACTTCAGCGCCTTGCGCGACAGGGTCGGCCACTGGACGGCCGCCGACGCGGCGGCGGCCTGTCCCGCAGAGGTTCCGCCAGTCAGCTGAGTGACCAGAGGCGCGAGGGCAAGGGCACCGCCGAACTTCAGGATGCTTCTTCGCTGCGGTTGGGATGCATGGGTCACTGCAGGTTCTCCCAGCCATCGATGGCCTTGTGCAGGGGCAAGTGCGCCCTCATCGAATTCGCCGAGGGCACACCATCTTTGCTGGGCTATAGATCGGATGTCTAGAGGCGTGCAGCATTGACCATCTCGGTTGCGGTATGACCTAGCTAGATGAGCACGCCGCACCGGCAGCAAGTGGTAGCAGGCAAGAATGGATCCCATACATCGGATGTCATTCTCTTGATGGGCCATTGCCGGAGAGCGCTGGGGCTGGCGCTGGTGCCCGAGGTGAGCGTCAGCGGCCGGTACAGGTCAAGCAGCCGGCGGTGGTGGCGAGGGTCAGCCACTGGTTGTTGTGCCGCACGATGGAGAAATCCTTGATCGCCACGACGTCGGGGTGCTGGGCGTCCGGCTTCGGACCGGCGAGGACGCCGCTGGAGGACCACCGGAACGTCGACGGCAGCGCGTCGGTGCCGCTGCCGACGCGGACTTGCCACTGCTGGTTGGCCCCGACCCAGTCGGTGAACTGCACGACCTTGGCGCCGTCCGCGGTGGAGGCGTTCTGCACCTCGACGGCCTTGCCGCTGTTGCGGTTGATCAGCCACACGTAACCGTCCGGCGAGTCGGCCAGCCGGAACTGCTGGTTGGTGCCATTGGCGTCGCTCCACTGCACGATGTCCGCGTGGTCGGCGCCGGAGTAGTTGCGGACGTCCAGCACCTTGCCGGAGTGCTGCGCCTTCAACCGGTAGTAGCCGCCGCCCGAGTCCACGAACTGGAGCCGCTGGTTGGCGCCGTCATGGCGGGTCCACTGCGCAAGGCCCGCCCCATCGGCCGTGCTCGCGCCGGACACGTCGAGCGCCTTGCCGCTGCCTCGATTGACCAACACCTACCAGCCGTCGGGATCCACGGTGGCCGCCTGTGCCGTCCCAACGGCACCCAACCCGGCCAGAAGCGCCGCGATCAGGGCGGTCACCGCGGCGAGCACCCCCCATTCGCTTCCCCCTCCCCACCACGGAACCCTGCATGCCCTGAGCATGCCCATCGCCTGCCTCTCCTTCACTGAGCGCGGCTGGCCCGCCGGGGCGCAGGCACCGAGGCAGAGCCTGACCCCGCTGATCCCGGAATCGCTGGTTGGCGTTGCCCTTTGTGGATCACAGCGAGAGCCACCGGGCGCGCCCGCCTCACACCGCAGGCCGCTGGAACTGCTGATGGGGGGTACCAGGGGCAGGATCATGGTGGTCTCGAGGCCGGCGGCACTCCCCACGACAGGCTTGATTGGTGAATCTTGTTCGGAGTGCCACCGGGACACTAGACACCAGGCATGCCCTCGTCAATGGTTACCGCGAGGTAATCATCCCATGTCCAATGTCAGCCAGCCGGAAATGGCTCGTAAATGGCCTGCACTCTCGGGAGCATCGGCCCTCATGCCCGACAGGAGTAGCCTCGATGTTTCACCCATTCATCCCATGTTTCTGACGTATGGCGTCATCGCTCCTCACCTGAGCCGCACGACCGTCCGTCAATCCGGCAGAGGTTGCCGTACCTTGCGGAGCACCTCGCCCCAGGTCTCCTCCGGGGCCATGACGGGTGCGGAACACGCAAAGCCCTTGCAGCGACGGAGTCCGAGACCTCGAACGCCATGCGCGCATATTCGCCACCCCTGACCAGCCTTTCAGCTCCCATGGACTACGGATGCCGAAGGTATTGACGCGTCCCGCTGCCCCCACTTAATCTCTGCCCGACCCCACGAACGCTGTTCGATTTATCGCACAACTGATGTAGGTCGGACAGGGAGTCGGCCACGAAGGCTTCCCCCGGCCAAGCACGGGGAGGGCATGCCGCAAGGCGCAGTCACAGGGCTGTTGAGGTACACATGAAGAGCTGGCGTGTCCGGCGGCGTCCCCCGCTCGGCGCCGTGGCCGCACGGGCCGGGTGTCCGCGGCCACGGTGTCAAACGCGCTCAACGGCACCGGACGACTCTCCGAGGCGACCAGGCAGCGCGTGTTCATCGCGGCACGCGAACTCGGTTACGCCCGGCCGGCACGGCCCATCCCCTGGCCCGCGGCGGCGGAGTGCTCGGCCTGACGATGACCACGCACGGCGTCCCTCCCGTCCCGTACACCGAGATCCCGGACTTCGCACAGCGGGCGCTGGGCGATGGCGGCGGCCCGCGCAACCAGACATAGGATGTTCGCGAGCCGATACCAGCGAGGGAGAGAGCGGCGAACAGACCGCAGATGCAGCGCACTTGGCACGAGCAGCACCGGATGCGCCCCATGCCGCCGATCCCTGATTTCTTGGGTATTCATGGGATGTCCCGGTCCGGATCGTGGTATCTATACGGATGCGCTTGTGAGGCCGGTTCAGGCCGACCCTCTCGGTACATGAGGGCCGGGACAGAGGGATTCACCGGGCAGGCTCGGTTTTGTCAACGCTCACAGCGCAAGACGCTCCCCATCCACGCCGTTCTGCCAGTGCGTCAGGCGGCCGCCGACCCCGACGGAAGGGCACAGCGGCCGAGTCGCTGACACGAACGGCGATCAGCCCCGTTGTTCCATCACTCACTCGCAGAAGAGGACGCCTGCATGAGAAGGTCTTGGCTTCGCCCCCTGATCTCGCTAGTCGCTGCCGCACTCGGGGTGATGGCGGCAGGCGTGACCCCTGCCTCCGCCGCCTCCAACACGCCCTTGCGGGTCATGCCGTTGGGGGACTCGATCACCTGGGGCGTGGGAAGCAGCACGGGCAACGGCTACCGGAGCTCGTTGTGGAACAAGCTTGCGGCGGACGGCCATCCGCTGGACTTCGTGGGTACGTTGCGCGGCGGTTCGATGTCCGACCCCGACAACGAAGGCCACTCCGGATACCGCATCGACCAGATCGCCGCACTCGCCGATGCCTCGCTGACCCGCTACCGGCCCAACGTCGTGACGCTGCACATCGGCACCAACGACCTCCAAGGGGCCTCGGAGGTCAACACCGCCATCGCCCGGCTGAGGTCGCTGGTCAACCAGATCACCGCCGACGTCCCCGACGCAACCGTCCTCGTCGCCTCCCTGGTCGTGTCCACCAGCAGCTCGGAGGAGCAGTGGCGGGGCGCGTACAACCGGGCCATCCCTCAAATCGTCAGCGACGCACAGGCCGCGGGCAAACACGTCGCCTACGTCGACATGAGCAGCCTGACCACGGCCGACCTGGCCGACCCCCTGCACCCCAACGACGCGGGCTACCAGAAGATGGCCGACGCCTTCCACCGCGGCATCCAGGCCGCGGACAGCGCCGGGTGGCTGAAGAACCCCGCCCCCGCCCCCGCACGCGTAGAGTCCGGCATCGCCGGCAAGTGCCTGGATGTCAACGGCGCCGGCACCGCCGATGGGACCGCCGTCCAGATCTGGAGCTGCGGCGGCCAAGCCAACCAGCTCTGGTCCGCCTACACCGACGGCACCCTGCGCTCCATGGGCAAGTGCCTCGACGCCGCCGGCGGGAACACCGCCAACGGCACCAAGGTGCAGCTCTGGTCCTGTCACGGCGGCGCCAACCAGGTCTGGCAGCCCTACAACGGCGGCTACCGCAACCAAGCCTCCGGCCGCTGCCTGGACGTTCCGGGCTCCTCCACGGCCGACGGCACGCAGCTCCAGCTGTGGGACTGCAACGGCGGCGCCAACCAGAAGTGGACCGCTCTGACCGCCGGATAACCCGCTCCCGGGGCCCTGAGCCCGGCCCAGGGCCCCAGGAGAACATCGATGGCGGGGGCACCGCCGGGTGCGGCGCCCACCATGGCTGAGGTACGGGGCCGCCCTGTGGTCCGGCGACATCCCCACCACCTTCGACTCCCTCGCACGCCAGATCAGGGCCGGGCTGAACGTCGCGATGAGCGGCATCCCCTGGTGGAACACCGACATCGGTGGCTTCGGCGGCGGCGACCCGGACGATCCCGCGTACCGTGAGCTACTGATCCGGTGGTTCCAGTACGGCACCTTCAGCCCCGTCATGCGGCTGTACGGGGACCGGGAGCCCAACTACCCCACGTTCTCGGCAGACATGACGGGCGGGCCGAACGAGGTCTGGTCCTACGGGGAGCAGGCGTACGGCATCCTCCGCGACCACCTGATACTGCGCGAGCGTCTGCGCCCGTACCTGAGGACGCTGTCCGAGGCCGCCCACCGCACCGGCGCCCCGCCGATGCGCCCGCTGTTCTTCGACTTCCCGGACGACGAGCGCGCCTGGGACGTGGACGACGAGTTCCTGCTCGGCCCCGATGTACTGGTGGCGCCCGTGTACGAGGCGGGCGCGCGGACCCGCCGAGTGTATCTGCCGTCCGGCGCGCGCTGGCTCGACCCGGTCACCGGACACGGAGTGGAGGGCGGTACGACGCTCGAAGTGGACGCCCCGCTGGAGCGCATTCCCGTCTTCGTCCGCGAGGGGGCGTACGTCGCCGCTTTGCTCGGCTGACAACACGGTCGGTAAGGGGTGGGTCCCCCTTGCCGTCGTAGTGCTTCGGTCCGTACTCACGACGAAGGTCCACGAAAGAGAGGAACCCCAGCCGACGCGGCTGGGGTTCCTCGAGGCGGTGAGTTTCAGTCAGCGGGTGGAGTTGCCCACGCCCTGAACCGCTCATCTACGCGTCGGCGGACCGCACGACATCGCGATCGCGGGTGTGATGGGGGACTTGCTCTGGCAGAGGAGCCGCAGGTTACAGGGGTCGATGGTCATGGTCTGGTCGGGGTAGTTGCGGACCAGGCCACCGTGGCTGACGTCGTTGGTCCAGGTGGCACCGCTGTTGGCTTCGCCCGCGAAGGGGTTGCTTTCACTGCTCTCAGCGCAGACGGGCACTTGCCCGGCGAGGGAGCCACCGCCGAACCGGGCAGGCGAGACGCGGCCACGGCTTCTTCGTTCGGGACGAAGAAGCCGTGGGTTCAATTCCCGCCACCCCGACAGCGCAGCACCAGGCCACTTCTTGTGGCTCGGTCGCACAGCGTCACGGTGGTGGTCTGTCCGCTTCGACGATGTTGGAGTGCAGGTTGCTGTAGCCTCCGCGACCCGACCTTTGTGCCAATCACTCGTTCTCGGCGGAGGCTGGTGAGGTCGTAAGTCGCTTGCCGGAGCATCAGCATCTTTGATCGTATACCTCCATGATTGCTCATGACGGCCGTGCGGACCACGTGGAGCAGAACCGACGCTATTGGGATGACGAGGCGGCTGCGTGGCACGAGCCGCTCGCCCGCGATCACTGGTCACAGGCGGAACCGCGTTGGGGATTGTGGGCCACCCCTGAGTCACAGGTCTCCGTACTTCCCCACGACATAGCCGGGATGCGCACCATTGAGCTGGGCTGCGGTACTGCCTACGTATCCGCTTGGCTGGCCAGGGCAGGGGGCCACCCGATCGGGATCGATCTATCGGAGAAGCAGCTCGCCACTGCTCGCGCCATGCAGGCGGAATTCGGCATCGACTTCCCCCTCGTCCTGGGCAAGGCTGAGAAGGTGCCCTACGACGACAACACGTTCGACTTGGCGATCAGCGAGTATGGCGCCTCGTTGTGGTGCGACCCCTATCAGTGGATCCCAGAGGCGGCCCGACTTCTCGTTCCTGGAGGCCATCTGGTGTTCATGCGCTACTCGCCGCTGTTCGCGCTGTGCGTACGGCCCGAAGGGTCGGCATCCACCACTCTGTCTCGCGGACAATTTGGCCTGACTCGGCTGGAGTGGGGGAATCACGTGCAGTTCATCCTGCCGCACGGCGAGATGCTTCGTCTGCTTCGGTCCGCCGGCTTCGTCGTTGAAGACCTGATTGAGGTCCAGGCACCCAAGCCCGCAGACCGGGACTACGCAGAAGTCCCCGCTGACTGGGCCCAGCAATGGCCCAGCGAGGAAATTTGGAAAGCTCGGCTGGCAGGCTGACAGACCGTCGAGGTCACCGCGTCGGACAGGTCTGGCGTTCATGCGTCCATCGTCAGCCCCGCCCTCCCGCTCGGCTTCTTCCTTCGCCCAGGCACTCCTCGCGGTAGCGGGTGAAGTTGAGGTCGCGGACGTTGACGTCGTGGGTGGTGAGCCAGCCGGAGCGTATGTCATCGGCGATGATGGCGATCTGCCTGAACTCCAGGGTCGTGATCACCCGACGACACGCTCCGATCTGGATCGCCGAGGACGAAGACCTCGCAGCCAGAGTCCAGGACCCCACCCTGTCACCACCCGGCTGGGAAGCCGTCCTGACGTGGTCAACTGGAGCCCGCCCGCGCGGGCCCGGTCGACCAACTGCCCGGTCAACTGGCCATCCAGCAGGTCCGCCGACAGGCGTAGAGACCCGCTCGGCGCGATCATCGCGCCGAGCGGCCGGCCGGCGTTTCGTCGCCGTCCTGTGCTCTATGACCAGGGCAGGACCAGGGCACCCCAGGCGACGACGGGGCCGAGGGCGACGATGCCGCCGGTGTAGCTGATGACTTGGCGGTAGAAGCGGCGGGCGTCGACGCCACGGGCGTTGGCCAGGACCAGGGCACCATTCGTGGAGAAGGGGGAGGTGTCGACGATCGTGGTGGACACCGCCAGGGCGGCGATCAGCCCGGCTGCGTTGAGGTGGCTGGAGAGCAGCAGTGGCACGGCGATGGGGACGATCGCCGTGAGGATCGCGGTGGACGAGGCGAACGCCGAGGTGATGGCCACGGTGAAGCACAGCAGCAGGGCTACGACGATCGGGGCGCCCAGGCCCGCGGCGTGCTCGGAGATCTCCTCGATGATGCCGGCCTTCTCGAGCATCGCGATGTACGTCATCATGCCTGCGACCAGCAGCAGCGTGGACCAGCTGATGCCGTCGACCGCCTTCTCCTGTCGCTTCATGTCCACCAGGGCCAGGAGGGCTCCCGCGACCAGGGCCAGGAAGCCGATCTCCAGCCGGAAGCCGAGCGCCCCGACGACGAGGGCGAGCAGGCAGCCCAGGGTCAGCCACTGCCGCCAGTCGGGCCTGCCGGAGGCGGCGAGATCCTCGTCGTCTCCGGTCGCCTCGTCTCTTTCGGCCAGAGGAACAGGACGCTTGGCCAGCAGCGCGTAGGTGAGCAGTGACAGCACCAGGTTGATCACGAAGCTGGCGGTGAACAGCGCGACGGGAGACACGTGCAGTCCAGTCTTGTCGACCAGGCCGAGGACCAGCGCACCGGAGACGGCGAGCGGGGAGAACGCGCCCGCGTGGCCGCCGCTGATCACCAGCATGCCGACGACCAGCGGGTTCAGCTTGTAGCGGTGGGCGAAGTTCATGCCGATCGGCGCGAGGATCGCGACGGCGGCCGGGGTGAACGTGCCGAACGCCGTCAGCAGGGCGGCGACCAGGAACAGCACCCAGGGGATGAGTGCGACCTTCCCGCGCACCAGCCGCACGCCGGCCGCGACGAGCAGGTCGATGGTGCCGTTGCGGCGGGCGACGGAGAACAGATACGTGACCCCCACGATCGTGACGAACAGCTTCACCGGAAAGCCTTCGAAGATCTCGTCCTCGGTGAGGCCGAGCGAGGCAGTGCCGACCGCGAAGGTCGCGACGAAGGCAAGAATGCCCAGGTTGATCGGCAGTACGGTGCCGATCACGAACATCACCAGCAGCGTGCCTATGGAGATCACTTCAGGAGACATCTTTGTTCCTTGGTGCAGAAGGGGACGGGAGTGCGCGCCCCGAGGGCGCGAGGCTACCCCGGTGTGGACGGCTGGGGACCGGCCGCCCGAGGTGAGATGCGTCCCGGTCAGGAAGCCTTGCGTGCTCCCCGTTCCGGTACGTAGATGCGTGCGTCGGCGAGCAGCCGGGCGGCCCGCTGCACGGTGACCCGCTCCGGGACGCGGTCGCGGGCGTCCGAGCAGCGGACCGCCACGACACCGGCGGGGGTGCCCAGGCGCAGCCATTCGCCGCGCTCTGCGGCGGCGGCCCGGGAGACCACGGAGTCCTCCAGCAGGGCCGCGGCCGCGACGGCGACGGCGGAGGTGAGACCGATCGCCGGGTGGGGGGCGTTCATGGTGAGCATGCGCACCGAGACGTCGTAGTCCTCGGCGGCGACGGGTTCGCCCAGGGTGGTGGTGTACGGCACCGGGGGGCCGATCAGGCCCACCTTGGGTACCGCGTCGCCGGGCTCTTGCCCCGGCTCGAGGAGTCCCATCAGCGGTGCGGCCGCGTGCCGGACCGCGCGCAGCCACGGCACGTCGGCGCGCATCTGGTCCGGGGTCTCGGCGCCGGTGCGACCGGCGCCGAGCGCGTCCACGAGAACCACGGGAGCGCCCGCGTCCACCATGCTCACCCGCTGCGGCGCCGCGATGCCGAGCCTCAGTTCTTCGGCCGCCCGCCCTGTGGGCAGCAGCGAGCCCGTCGTGCCGCCGGCCGGGCGGAGGAAGGTGAGGCCGACCGCCACGCCGCCGGCCCGGGTGCCCGGCACGGTCTGGTCGCCGAACTCGTGCACCACGCCGCCCGTGGTGTCCACCACGCCTTCCAGCAGCGCGCCGGTGTTGCTGTTCCGCATCACCACGCGGGTGCGGTCACCGATGACGGGCACCAGCCCCTTCGCTACTGCGTACAGGGCGATGCCGGTGGCGCAGTTGCCGCAGTTGCTGGTCCACTCCACCGTGCCGGTGCCGATGCCGACCTGCGCGAAGAGGTAGTCGACATCCACGCCGGGCTCGGGTGAGACGCCGACGACGGCGGCCTTGGAGGTGGTCGGTGTCGCTCCGCCCACCCCGTCCAGCTCCACCGGATCGGTGGAGCCATAGGCGGCGACCAGCAGCTTCTCCAACTCGCTGCGGTCGGTGGGGACATGGACCTGGCTGAACAACCAGCACTTGCTGGTGCCGCCACGTACCAGGGTCGCGGGAGTGTGCACGGCTTCGGGCTCTTCCTGTGTCTCATGGGGAGGGAGAGCGCCGGGCGGACGGTTACGGGCGTGTCGCGATCCGGTGAACCGCTCGGCGAATGCGACGACCTTCGCAGACGCGTGACTTGGGCACAATGACAGATTCCTTCAGTACGGTTTAGCTCAGCTAAAGTCTTCGCATGCTGAACGTGCGCCGTCTGCTGCTGCTCACCGAGGCCGCCGAGCGCGGCTCGCTCACCGCCGCCGCGGAGGCTATGGGAATGACCACCTCCGCCGCTTCCCAGCAGATGTCCCTGCTGGAACGGGAGGCCGGACAGCCCTTGATCGAACGGCTGCCGCGCGGCATCCGCACCACCCCCGCGGGCGCCGCCCTGGCCGAGCGGGGCCGGGTCATCCGCCGCGAACTGGGCGCAGCCGAGGCCGATTTGGAGTCCTTCGCCGACCTCGACCAGGGCACTCTCAGGCTCGGCTCCTTCCCCACGGCCAGCGCCTCACTGCTGCCGCTCGCCCTCACCCGGTTCAGCCACCGTCACCCCGGCGTGCGGATCGTGGTACGTGCCGGAGTCCTCGACCAGTTGCGCGAGATGTTGCACACGGGCGAGGTCGAGCAGGCGCTGCTGTGGGACTACGAGTGGAACCGCGTCGACGACGACGCCCTCGCCGTCACTCACTTTCTCGACGACCCGACCGTGCTGGTAGTGCCCGCCGACTCCCCGCTGCGCACCCGCCCGGCGCTGCGCCTCGGCGACCTCGCCGATCAGGAGTGGATCATCCGCGCCGACAACCATCCCGTCGCCGACGTTCTGCGCCGCAGTTGCCGCCGGGCCGGGTTCGAGCCGCGTATCGCCTATGCCTCGCACGACTACCAGGAGGCACAGGCCATGGTCGCGGCCGGTCTCGGGATCGCCCTCGCCCCCCGACTCGCCCTCACCAGCCGCCGCAGCGACGTCCGCCTGCTGCCCTTCGGCTCCGACGTGCCCGCTCCCACCCGCCGCATCCTGCTCGCCCGCGCCGCGACCCGCCCCGCGACCCCGCCCGCCCAGGCCATGGCCCGCGTACTGCGCGTGGTGGCACAGAAGTTCACCGAGGCCGGCCTCGACCGCACTCAACTCGGCGCTGTGCGAAGAGGCGGACCCGGACGCGTCTGAGAAACCCGTAGCGCTCCAGAATGGCTTCACCTGCCTGACCGAGGGAAACGCCATGGCGCGCCCGTCCGCCCAGCATGATCAATCCTTGTGCTGGCACGAGTTGTCTACCTGATCGCCACACGGATCTTCGCATGGCTGGTCCTGCTGTCCCGCTCCTCTGCGGCCAAGAACGCGGAAATACCGATCTTGCGGCACGAGCTCACCCAGATCTCTGTCGAACCCGGGGCGGTTCACACCGCGACCGGCAACAGCGCCTGACGTCCCGGGTACTTCGCCCGCACCACCCGTGCCACCTCCGGCGCCGGCTCCGGCCACGACCGCGGCTCCATCGACACGGGCCCCTCCCGCTCCGTGACCGGATCGAGAAAGACCGGCCACCAGACCAGCCTGCCGCAACAATCAACACCCCGACCAGCACAAACAGCAAATGGGCAACAGGATCGCGCAGTGCTCTACGGCAACAAGGCAAGGCTCGCAGCGGCCTCAGCACCAGACTGACCTACGGGCTCAAGTCCCAACGAGACAACGGAGTCGGCGAGCCGTCGCCGCGATCATGTTTTCACGCCAGCAAGGCGTTACCCGACAGGGAACAGAAGGACTGACCTACTCAAACCGAGATTGAAAAGGCCGCAGAGCCCACCATGTGCAGCCATGCCGACGACGTAGCGGGTCGCACGGCGGGGTAAGCACGGAACTATGGGAAGCAGAAGACGCCTGGGCTGGAACGAGGAACGGACGATTGACGGCACTGTTTACGCGGTGCTGTACGTCATCGCTGGTGCCCTCTTCCTTAGCGGCCTATGCGGGTTGCTGCTCGGAGTGAAGGTCGATGCGAGCGAGGGGGACCCTCTGAAGTGCGGGACCGCCGTCACAGGCGTGGAAAGCGCCGTCACCTATGACGCCGTCCAGGCCGGGCTGCCGGGGCGGGCTGTGGACGCTCGCGTTGCGGCGTGCGACTCGGCGATCAACACGCGGCGCATCTGGGCTTGGCCGGCCACCGGAGTGGGAGCAGTAGGCGGGTTCGTGCTCGTCTACCTGCTCCCCTTCGTACGCCCGAAGCCCGAGTGGGCTCTCTCGGAGGTGCGGCGAATCCACCGTTGAGCTTCATTGGCTGCGACATCGCGCGGGCGCAATTTGGGACGCAGCCCCCGCCCCCCATCCACTTCGACGTCGATATACGCAAGGTCATCTGCAGCACGAACGAGATCGAGAGCGTCAACGCCTGCATGCGCAAGGCCGTCCGCACCCGCGGACACTTCCCCAACGAGGCCGCCGCCCTCAAGTGCATCTACATGGCGCTGATGAGCCTGGACCCGACATAACGCGCTTGCCGAGTCCTTCAACGCCACATGCAAGAGGGAAACTCTCCAGGGCCGCAGTGCCTGGGCCGACGAGCGTGAAGCCCGCCTCGACATGTTCCGCTGGCTGCACCGCTACAACACCCGACGCCGCCACTCCAGCCTCCGACAACGCAGTCCCGTCACCTACGAGACAGCACTCGATACAACATCAACTATCCTGGCCCAAGCCGCATAGCCCGTGTCCAAGATTCCGGGTCAAGCCCCCAGGCCTCCCCCATAGCACCAGATACTGCGATGCCGGATGTCTGCTCCGGCGACACCACACCCCCGGCACTCCCCTGCCTCGCCTGGCACACTTTTCTTACCATGGGCCCCCAGCGGACTGTCTCGCCACGGCGCCACAGAGCCGGATACGGCGCGCACGCACAACAGGGCGCGGTGAAAGTACGATCACGCAATGGCTGACATGACCGAAACCACACCGGGTTGGCTGAGTCCCGACAACCTCGAACAGGCACGCGCGCAGATGCCGATCCTGTACGTCGAGGCCGTGCCCGTGCGAGTCGACGACAGCGGCGAAGTCACCAGCATCGGGCTACTGCTCCGCATCGGACCGGA